>DASZDG010000028.1:0-19351 GCA_035942255.1 Actinomycetota bacterium
GGTACCGGCCGTCGAACGAGAACGTCGGGTCCCTCTCGATGCCGGGGCTCTCGGTGATCTTGGTCTCGTCCATCGTCTGGAGGTCGAGCATCCAGATCTCGCCGGCCTTCGAGTAGACGAGGCGTTCGCCGTCGGCGTCGAGCGAGAAGCTCGAGAACTCGGTCAGGTTGCCTGCGATGTTGTCCACGACCTCGCCGGCCTCGTTGTACCGCACGATGTTCCGCTCGCCGGCGTCGAACTCCGCCACGAAGATGTCGCCGTTCGCTCCGGGCCACGACGCTGCGGCGGGCGTGGCCATACCAACCGGAAGTGCGGCCGCCAGCAATGCCGCAGCTCCCGCGAGTCGCAGGGCGCGCGTTGATGCCATTCGATGAACCCCCTCGAGGTCGCCGTCTGTGTCGCGGGTAGGGAACCGCGTCTGCCGGGGGACGGTCTATCCGTATTCGTGACGATGCGGACGCGAAAACGGCCCCCGGGCGGATGGGGGCCGTTTTCTGAACGCTCTCAGGCCGGTCGCGGGTCCGGCGAGAAAGCGGTGGGTGTTCTTGTCAGACGGTGCCGCGTCCCAGCGACATCCGGCGGTAGGCGTAGAGCAGGACCATTGCGACGATGACTCCGCCGATCCATTCCACTCCCTCGGTGTCGCCGAACAGGGCGGCCCACAGGTAGCTGCCGGCCACCATGCCGATCACGCCGACTGCGAGTGTCCCGAGGATCCCGATCGGGTCGCGGCCCGGCATGAGCAGCCTTGCGATGGCGCCGATGACGAGCCCTGCGATTACCAACCCGATGATTCCCATCGAATCTCCTTCCGTTCGGCTTCTCGCAGGACTTCTACCCCTTAGAACGCTCGCCGAAACCGGAGAGTTACTGAACCACTCCACTACGTAGCGAAACACAGCCTCGGCGGGGTGCCGGGGATTTACCTAGGAGGGGCTCCAGGTAAACGCCCGCTCCTCGGGACGGCCCCTCCCGTAGCGGCGCTGGAGGCCCCCGGCGCTCTTGTAGGCGGCTCGGAGGGCCTCCTGGTCGGAGACCTGGTGGAAGCGATACGAGTAGCCGCCCCGCCCGACATCCACGAGGGCGTACCCGAAGGGGTAGTCCCTCGGGATGCCGACCTCGACGGAGGGGACCCGGCCGAACCGGCGGGTGATCGCGTTGCGGTGGGTGTGGCCGGCGAAGACGCCCCACACGTTCCCGGAGTCGGCCACGGCATGGAGGCGTCCGCTGTCGGCGTCGCGGAGCCCGAACAGGATCGGGGGGAAGCCCGCGTACGGCTGCGGGGGGTGGTGGAGGAAGACGAACGCCGGCGGGGCCCCCGGCTCGGCGACGTCGGCGAGGATCTCGTGCTGCGGGACCGTCAGCGAGCCGCGGACGATCGCGCCCCCGGGCAGGTCGAGGAATGACCCGGTGACCAGGTCGAACGCCGTGAACGGCGACGCCAGATGGGTGGCCGAGTCGAGCACCGCGAACCGCCACCCCTTGTGCTCGAGGAGCATCCCGTCGGCCTCCCGCCCGAAGTGGGACCGGTAGAAGCCGCGGCCGGTCAGCTCCTTGTCTCCGAGCGCGAGCACGTCGTGGTTCCCCATCATCGTCGCGACCGGCACGTCGAGCTCGGCCAGGACCTTCGCGGCGAGCTCGAACTGCTCGGCCTTGCCCTCGTCGGTGATGTCGCCGAGCTGCACGACCAGCTCGGCCCCCGACGCGTTGAGATCGGCCACCGCCGCCCGTGCCAGAGGCTCGCCCCGCGCCGAGCCGATGTGGAGGTCGCCCAGGATCCCGAAGCGGAAGACGGGGTCGTCCGGCGGGTCGACGTGCGGGGTCTCGAGCGGCTCGAACGGGGGAGGGGTCGGGATCTTCTCCGGCCACCGCAGCCCGGCCTTCTCCTCGTCGGACAGGGACTTGAGCCGCTGGTCGTCGTCGAGGAGGGGGCCGAGGTGCCCGTCGACCCAGTCGGAGAGCCGCGCCATGAACAGGGGGCCCAGCGGGTCGTCCCCCGGGGGCCCCACGACGCTGTCGATCCAGGCGACGTGGAGTGCGACGACGTCGTGGTCGGCCTTCTTCTTGCGGGGGCCGAGGACCTCGTCGACGATCGCGGCCCGAGCGGCAGCGATGCGCGCGCTCTTGTCGTAGGCGGGGTCGTTCTCGTTGGCCCAGCCCTCGAAGATCCTGGCCCGGGCGTTCTCGATCACCCAGCAGGAGCGCAGGAGGTCGTGGAAGAGGTCCTCGGGGAGGGCGTCGAGGATCCGGGAATCCATGGGGGCCGAGGATAACGGTGCCGCCGTTGCGCGGGTGCTGTGGCCCTGCGGCACCAGTTGCGTTTTCCGCAACCCATTCCGCATGCGTCGGGCGGGTGGTGCTTGCGCCCGTCGGGCGGGGGCGGGAGAATCGGCGGCACTTCCCCGAGTAGCCGTCTATTGCCGCGCCCGGGGGGAGATCTTTAGTGAGCATTGCGCACCGGATCACCGAGGTTCAGCGCACCACCGACTGGGACAGGTACTTCCTGAACATCGCGGCCGAGACGGCGCGGCGGTCGAACTGCATCCGGCGCCAGCACGGGGCCGTGATCGTCCGTAATCGGAGGATCAGGAGCACGGGCTACAACGGGGCCCCCTCCGGTCACCCCCACTGCGACCAAGGAGCATGCCCGCGGGCGTCGTCCGACGCGGCGAGCGGCTGGGGGCACGACAACTGCATAGCGATTCACGCAGAGGCGAACGCGATCCTGTACAGCTCGCCGGAGCAACGTGAGGGCGGGACGATCTACATCACGGGAGTCCCCTGCTTCACGTGCGCGAAGCTGATAGCGAACAGCGGGATAACGGAGGTAGTAGCGACGGGGGAGCCGTACGAAGACTGGAACCGCGTGCGCGAGTTCCTACAAGACTGCGGAGTAAGGGTCCGGCTCCTGGCCTGAGTCGCCGCTTGGGTTGACCGCGTCGGATTTGGGCAAATAGTCCGAGCGGGTCGGTCCGTCGCGGAGGCGGACGCATGGGCGGGCCTCAGATGACGCCGTCTGGAAAGGGGCCGCCGTGGGTGAGATCGTCCTCGACCAGGTCACCAAGGTCTATGGGGACGGCACCCGGGCCGTGGACCGGCTCGACCTCGGCATCGAAGACGGCGAGTTCATGGTCCTCGTCGGGCCCTCGGGCTGCGGCAAGTCCACCGCCCTCCGCATGGTCGCCGGCCTCGAGGCCATAAGCGAGGGCGATCTCCGCATCGGCGGCAAGGTCGTGAACGACGTGCCCCCGAAAGACCGCGACATCGCCATGGTCTTCCAGAACTATGCCCTCTACCCCCACATGTCCGTCTACGACAACATGGCGTTCGGCCTCAAGCTCGCGAAGCTCGACAAGTCCGAGATCGACCGCCGCGTCAAGGAAGCGGCCAGCATCCTCGGCCTCGAGGAGTTCCTCCCCCGCAAGCCCCGCGCCCTCTCCGGCGGGCAGCGGCAGCGCGTCGCGATGGGCCGCGCGATCGTCCGGGAGCCCCAGGCGTTCCTTATGGACGAGCCGCTCTCGAACCTCGACGCGAAGCTCCGCGTGAACATGCGGTCGGAGATCTCACGCATCCAGCACGACCTCCGCGTCACGACGATCTACGTCACGCACGACCAGGTCGAGGCGATGACGATGGGGGACCGCGTCGCTGTGATGAAGAAGGGCGTGCTCCAGCAGGTCGGGACCCCGCAGGAGCTCTTCGGCCGCCCCGCGAACCTCTTCGTCGGCGGGTTCATCGGAAGCCCCTCGATGAACTTCGCGTCGTCGCGCCTCGAGAAGAGCGGTGACGGCTTCCGCATCGACGTCGCCGGCAACGCCGTCGACGTGCCGCGCTCGATCCTCGAGCATCGCCCCGCGCTCGACGGATACGCCGGCAAGGACGTGATTGTAGGTATCCGCCCGCAGGACTTCGAGGAGGCCTCGTTCGCGGGCGCGGCCGCGAACACCTCGAAGCTCCGCGTCCGCGTCGACCTCGTCGAGGCCCTCGGCACGCAGACGCTCCTCCACTTCGAGCTCGACATACCCCTCGTGCTCACCGAGGACATGAAGGAGCTCGCCGCCGACGCCGGGCAAGAGGTCGAGAACCTCGAGCAACGGGCGCAGGCCGGCATGAGCCACTTCGTCGCCGAGGTCGACCCGAAGTCGTCGGCCCGCGCGGGCGAGATGGCGGACCTCGTGATCGACGCGACGCAACTGCATTTCTTCGACCTGGAGACCGGACTCGGCATCTACGGGCAGCGCGGCTAGAGGAGGAGGCAGCACATGAGGTTGAAGAACAAGGTGTGGATCCTGCTGGTGGTCATGGCGCTGCTCGGGGCGGCGTGCAACTCCGGCGGCACCGACGGGGAGGAGACGACCGGCGACGATCAGGCCGAAGAAGGCGGCGAGGCCATCGAGGTCGCCGCGGTATGGACGGGGGCCGAGCAGGAACGCTTCACCGCGGTCCTCGAGGCCTTCACCGAGGAGACCGGTATCGAAGCCTCCTATCGTTCGGCCGGTGACGACATGGCGGCGTTCCTCGGCACGCAGATCGAGGGCGGGAACCCGCCGGACGTCGCGATGGTCGCGCAGCCGGCGTTGGTCGAGCAGCTCGCGAACGACGGCTCGCTACAACCGTTGGACGAAGACGTGGTCGCGGGGCTGGACGAGAACTTCGCAAGCGTGTGGAAGGACATCGGCTCGGTCGACGGCGAGCCGTACGCCGTCTACTTCAAGGTCGCGAACAAGTCCACATGGTGGTACAACACCGGCGTTTTCGAGCAGGCGGGCGTCGAGCCGCCGCAGGACTGGGACGAGCTCCTGCAGACGGCCCAGACCGTCAACGCGTCGGGCACGCCGTTCGTGTCGATGGGCGGTGCCGACGGATGGACGCTCACGGACTGGTTCGAGAACATCTACATCCGCACCGCCGGGGCCGACGCGTACGACCAGTTGACGAACCACGAGATCCCGTGGACGGACGACACCGTCAAGACGGCGCTCGAGACGTGGGGCGAGCTCGTGGGCGACGAGGCGAACCTCGCCGGGGGCACGAACGGTGCGCTGAACTCGACGTTCGAGGAGTCCGTCACGCAGGTGTTCGCAGACCCGCCCGCAGCCGCGACGGTGTACGAGGCGGACTTCGTGGCCGGCGTCATCAGCGGCGAGACCGGTGCGGAGGCCGGCACGGACTTCGACTTCTTCACGTTCCCCGCGATCGAGGGGTCGGCCCCCGCGGTCGTCTCCGCCGGTGACGGCGCCGTCGTGCTGAGCGACAACCCGTCCGCGCAGCGGTTCGCCGAGTTCCTCACCACGCCCGAGGCCGCCGAGGTCTGGGCCGCCGAGGGCGGGTTCATCTCGCCCAACGAGAACCTCGACACCGCCGCCTACCCCGACGACATCTCGCGCGAGATCGGCGAGGCCGTCGTGGCCGCGGGCGAGGACGTCAGGTTCGACATGTCCGACCTGGTCCCGCCGGAGTTCGGCGGCACGACCGGTCAGGGTCTGTGGAAGCTCTTCCAGGACTTCGTGAAGGACCCGTCCGACATCAACGGCGTGACCCAAGAGCTCGAGGCCGCGGCCAAGAGGGCCTACAAGTAGCGGCTCTAGATGGCCACGACCGCAGCAGACGTAGCAGCGCCGGCGGACCGCCGGGGGGCCATCAAGCTGAAGCCACCCCCCGGCGGCGCCAAGCGCTGGATGGCTTTGCTGTTCCTGTTCCCCGCGCTGCTGCTGCTCGGCGCGATCGTCGTCTACCCGACGATCGACACGTTCGCGCAGAGCTTCCAGAGCTCCGACCGGACGTGGGTCGGGTTCGACAACTACAAGGACCTGCTGGACACCGGCCGCGTGCGCCAGGCGATCCAGAACAACGCGATCTGGGTCGCCACCGCGCCGGCGATCATCACCGGGCTCGGCCTCATGTTCGCGATCCTGACGGAGCGCGTCCGCTACCAGACCGCGATCAAGATCATCGTGTTCATGCCCATGGCGATCTCGTTCCTCGCGACGGGAGTGATCTGGCGGCTCATGTACGAGGAGCAGCCGAGCCGCGGCCTCCTCAACGCGGTGGCGAAGGCCGGCGCCGACGTGGTGTCCGGGCCCGGCGCGTATCCGACCGCGACGACCGTTCCGGACGCGCCCGTCACGAAGCAGGGCGGCGCGGTCGCCGCGGAGGGTGAGTTCGCGGGCGGCGACACCGCGCTCCTCCCGCTCGTCGGGATGACGGAGGAGGAGCTCCCGGAGGGCGCCGTCCAGGCGGTGGAGCCGGAGCTCTCGGGCGATGCCGTCGGAGCCGTCGTCTGGCGCGACTTCAAGCCCGGCGGCGGGGAGATCGGGGTGATCGAGCAAGGGGAGCTCGGGCTCCCGGGCGCGACCGTCGAGGCCGTGGACGCGTCGGGTGAGGTCGTGGCGACGTCGGAATCGGGCGACGACGGGACCGTCGTGTTCGACGACCTCTCGGGTAACGGGCCGTACTCGCTGCGCGTCGCGGCGACGACGTTCGCACCCGGCTTCCAGGGCATCAGCTGGCTCTCGCCGAGCCTCGTCACGCCCGCGATCATCGGCGCGTTCTCGTGGATGTGGACCGGCTTCGCCGTCGTGGTGATCGCGGCGGGGCTCGCGGCGCTGCCGCGCGACGTGCTGGAGGCGGCGCGGGTCGACGGCGCGAACGAGTGGCAGACGTTCCGGCACGTGACGCTCCCGCTACTCGCTCCGGTCCTCGGGGTCGTCTTCGTCACGCTCGTGATCAACGTGCTGAAGATCTTCGACATCATCCTTGTCACCGCGCCGGGCGCCAGCCAGGACGAGGCGAACGTGATCGCGCTCGAGATGTGGAAGACGTCGTTCACGTCGGGCAACTTCGGCCTCGGCAGCGCGGTCGCGGTCGTTCTCTTCCTGATGGTGATCCCGGTGATGGCGCTGAACATCCGCCGCTTCAAGAGGGGCGAGTAGATGGCGGCCGCCGCAGACGCCCCGCCGGTCGAGCGACGGACGACGAGCGAGAGGCTCGTGCGGTTCGTGTCGCGCTCGCCGGTCCACGTCGTCCTGGTGCTGCTCGCGCTGTTCTGGATGACGCCGACGTTCGGCCTGCTCGTCACGAGCTTCCGCACCGGGCAGGACTCGAACACGAGCGGGTGGTGGACCGCGCTAACGGATTCGAGCCAGCTGACGCTCCAGCCGTACCGCGACATCCTCGCGAACGACGGCCTCGTGCAGAGCCTGCTCAACACCGCGTACATCACGGTCCCGACGACCCTGCTGCTCGTGCTCGTCGCCGCGCTGGCGGCGTACGCGTTCGCCTGGATCGACTTCCGGGGGCGCGAGACGCTGTTCCTGGTCGTCGTCGCGCTGCTCGTCGTGCCGCTGCAGATGGCGCTGATCCCGATGGCCCGCTTGTTCGGTGACCTCGGGATCTTCGGGACGATCTGGGCCGCGATCCTGTTCCACGTCGCGTTCGGGCTGCCGTTCGCGATCTTCCTGCTGCGGAACTTCTTCATCGGGCTGCCGCACGAGCTGCTGGAGGCGGCCCGCATCGACGGCGCGTCGGAATGGCAGATCTTCACCCGCATCGTCCTGCCGCTCGGGATGCCGGCGATCGCGGCCCTCGGCATCTTCCAGTTCCTGTGGACGTGGAACGACCTGCTCGTCGGGCTCGTGTTCACCGGCGGCGACGACATCCCGATCACCGTGTTCATCCGCGACCAGCTGCGCCAGTTCTCCGGGAACCTCGACGTGATCGCGCCGGGAGCGTTCCTCTCGATGATCGTCCCGCTGATCGTGTTCTTCGCCTTCCAGCGCTACTTCGTCCAGGGACTCCTCGCGGGTTCGGTCAAGTGATCCGGCCGCGCCGTTCCCACGCGGTCGTGGCGGGAGCCGCCGCGGCGTTCCTCCTGGCGCTCCTGACGCTGTGGCCGGCTCCGGTGGTGACGGTCGCGGCCGGCGAAGATCTTCAAGCCGCCGTCGACGCCGCGCCGCGAGGCGCGACCGTGCGGCTCGCGTCGGGGATCCACGAGGGGCCGCTGATGATCGGCCGCACGATCTCGCTCGAGGGGGAGCCGGGGGCCGAGGTTGTCGCGCCACTCGACGCCGACGCGGCGGTCCACGTGACCGCTCCGGGCGTACGGATCGAGAACGTGACGGTGCGCGGGGGCTGGACCGGGATCGACCTGGACGACGCCCCTGGCGCGGTCGTTCGCCACGTGTCCGTCGTAGGAGCCGACGCGCAGGGGGTCCGTGTCTACAAGGCCGACGCGCTGCTCGAGGCCGTGTCGGTGGCCGGACTGGAGGACCCGCACGCGCAGGGGATCGAGGTCCTCAGCGCGCCGGACGTCGTCGTGCGGGATTCGGCCGTGACGGGGGGCAAGGTCGGAATCGTCGGCCATCTCTCGGACACGCTCTTCGAGGGCAACGTCGTGTCGGAGACGACGCTCGCCGGGATCGTCATCCGCGAGATGGGCAGTGGGACGGCGCGTTCGAACAAGGTGACGGGAGCGACCGGCGCCGGCCTCTACTGCGGCGACATGTCGTTCTGCGAGTTCGAGGACAACGTCGTGGAGCGCGTGTCCGCGGCCCCCGGCGCGCGGTCGGCCGCGGGATGGGGGCTCGTCGTCAACTACCGCGCGGTCGCGTCGTCGTCCGGCGACGAGCTCGACGGCGCGGCGGGCGAGGCCGTCGCTCTCTCGCACAGCAGGATCACGGAGCGGTCGCCGCTGGAGCGCGGGGAGCCCGTGGGGGCCGCGGTATGGGGCGCCGTCAGCACCGTCGCCGGGCTCGCGGTGCTGGCGTTGCTGTACCCCCTCGCGCGGCGGCTGTGGCCGCGCGTCGAGCGTGGGGGCCGGTACGCGGCGGCGACCGGTGCCGGTATCGCGCTGCTCCTCGTCGGCGTCTCCGTCCAGTCGTTCCACATGCTCGAGCACGTCGTACAGCTCTCGAGGGTGTTCGCCGACGGCGTCCCAAGTCGCGGCGCGTTGGTCGGCTCGCTCGTCGACACCGAGTGGGTGCACCTCGTCTACAACGGCGCGGTGCTCGCGGGGCTGGGGCTCGTGCTGTACCTGAGGCGGCAGGGGTGGGACCCGCGCGGGAGCAACGCGCTCGGCGACCGCCTCGTCCTCGCGGTCGCGCTGTTGCAGGGCTACCACTTCGTCGAGCACGCGGTGAAGGTGTTCCAGCACGTCACGACAGGGGCGAAGGTGAACCCCGGGATCCTCGGCCACGAGCTCAACCTGGTGCTGCTCCACTTCGGCCTGAACGCGGCGGTGTACCTGGGCTTCGTGGTTGCGACCGTGGCGTACTTGCGGGGCTGGGGGCCGCGCTGGGCCCCGGGGGCCGCGCGTCGTGGTCAGGAACGACCGGGCTTGATCGCCTCGTAGAACGTCGCCAGGCGCCGTTTCTTCAGGCTCACCACCTCCAGCCCGGCCCCCTCGATCTCTTCGGCCACCTTCGATCGGGCGGCCAGGACCGTCGGCATCCGATCGGCCGCCCGAGCGGGGAGAGCGGCCCCCAGCGGCAGTCCCACGACCGACACGAACAACTTCCCCCCGGGGGCCAGTACCCGCGCGAGCTCCCGCACCGCGCCGCGCAGCCCCGGGATCACCTGCAGCCCGTTCGTGCACAGGATCGCCCCGAACGAGGCGTCGGCGAACGGCAGTGCGTGAGCGTTCGCCTGCACGACGACGAGGTTCGACAGCGACCGCCGGATCGCAAGACCACGCGCCTCCTGCACCATTCCTTCGGCGATGTCGGCACCTACGACCAGACCCGGATGCGAGGCCGCCACACCGGCCGTGAAGTAGGCCGTACCCACCGGCACGTCCAGGATCGGCGCGCCCGCTGCGACGCGCACCGCGGAAGCCCCCTGCTCCGCGACGCGCCGGTGCAGGTCGGCCCCCAGCAACGGGAACGACCCATGCACGACCAGGGGCTCGTACAGGCGGTGCGCGGTGCGCGAGTAGATCGACGTGACGATCCGCTGGGCGCGGCTCACTACACCTCTTCCGGGACGAGGTCCTCCAGCCGGCACTCGTCCGGGTCCTTGTCGGAGCGGAGGCCCTTGAACGACGCGGCCCGCAGCTTGTTGCCGGCCGTCAGCTCGCGGAACTCGACCCGGGCGACGAGCGACGGCTCGACCCACTGGGGGTCCTTCAGGACCTTGCCCCACCGGCCGCCCCGCAGCCCCGAGGGGTCCTCCGCGAACGGGCAGGATGACGACGCGAGGTCCCGGAGCAGCGGGAGGATCTCGTCCAGCGTCTTGTCCGAGAAGCCCGTGCCGACCGAGCCGAGGAAGCAGAGGCCCTCGTCGGAGTACGCGCCGACGAGCAACGAGCCGAACGTCGAGGACCGGTTCCCCTCGCCCTTGGACCAGCCGCCGACCACCACGTCCGCCTCCCAGGTCGTCTTGACCTTCTGCCAGTCGCGGCTTCGCTTGCCGGGCCGGTACACGCTCGACGACTTCTTGGCGACGATGCCCTCGATCCGGTTCGCGCGGGCGAACTCGAACAGCGCTACGCCTTCCCCGGGTGAGCAATGCGACACCTGCACCCTCTCCGACGGGACGGCGAGTGCGTCGAGCATCTCCTTGCGCTCGTCTAGCGGCCGCTCCATCACGGACTTCCCGTCGAGGTAGAGGAGGTCGTAGACGACGTACGTGACCGGGATCGTCTTCACGGCCTGCTCGATGTCGCGCGGGTTCTGCAGGTTGATGCGCGACTGGAGCTTCTCGAACGACGGCCGGCCGCCCGACATCGCGACGATCTCGCCGTCGACGATCGCGTCGAGGCAGACGAGGCGCGTGTGGAGGTCTTGCAGCTCGGGGTAGCAGAACGTGATGTCGTTGCGGTTGCGCGAGATCAGCGCGGTCTCGTCGGAGCAGACCGCCAGCGACCTCACCCCGTCCCACTTGAGCTCGAAGATCCAGTCCTCGGAGTCGAACGGCTCCTCCACGAGGGTCGCCAGCATCGGGGAGAGCTCGGGGAGCGGGTCCGGCTCCGGCCGCTCGTCCTTGCTGAGGAAGACCAGCCAGTCCTTCTTCGCCTCGGTCTTGTCGGTGAGGGCCATGTGCCACACGCCGCGCATGCGCTGCCCCGCCAAACGGAACGTGAGCTTGCCCGGCTCCTGCTCGAGCAGCTCGTACTCGCCGTGGTCGAAGATGCGCACCTCGCCGGCGCCGTAGTTCCCGGCCGGGATCGTCCCGGAGAACGAGCCGTACTCGAACGGGTGGTCCTCGACGTGGACCGCGAGGTTCGGCTTTCCCTTGCGCCGCGGGAGGTTCTTAGGGACCGCCCACGAGACGAGCACGGGCACGTCGCCGTTGTACATCTCCAGACGCAGGTCGAAGTGGAGCCGCCGGGCGTGGTGCTGGTGGATCACGAACGTCCCACCCGGTACCGCGGTCGCGACGTCGACGTCACCCGACACCGCGGGAGGCGGCTCGGGGGTCTCGTCGAAGCGGCGTTTGCGCGCGTAGTCGCGGGTCTCGGGCATCCCACAAGGTTTCCACAGGCTGGGGATGAGCGAAGGGCACCCGTGCAAGCCGGCGCGAAACGGACGAACCGGATGTGGACAGTGCCCACTTTGCACGGGTTACGTACAGCCAGCCCCCCTGGCGTCCGATTGACTGGCGACGGCTGAATCTCATCCAGTTGAGGGAGGCATTCCTGCATGAAACGACCCGTCGCGATGCTCGTGTTGCTGGCGATCGCGGTATTCGCTGCTGCGCCGGCTTCCGCCGGCAGACGAGGGGCCTCGCTGCGGCGCGGTCTCGACCTCTCCCTCGACGAGCCCGTCCGCATCCCGGACGGCGCGAAGCTCACGCGCGCGACGGCGGCGCTCAGCTCGGTGACGGACGACGCCCTTTCGCGCTCGCTCCTCAGCGGGCGGATCACACCGGCGCAGTTCGCCCTCCGGCGCGTCCAGGCGGCGTTCGACGGGACCGTTAAGGGCGTCGACCTCAGCCTCCTGCTCGCGGACCTCGCGCTCAGGGTGCGTGACCTCCGCGGGGCCGAGCGGAACCGTGCGCTCGACCTCCTGGCGCGGCCCACGCAGAACGGGCCCGACAACCTCGACAGCGGCTACTCCTACCGCGATGCCACCACCGAGGTCGATTGCGGCACCCACTTCTGCGTCCACTGGGCCGAAGACGGCCGGCACCGGATCAACCTCACCGACGGAGCCGACGAGAACACGCTCCCGGACTACGTCGACGCGGTGCACACGACGATGGAGGAGGTCTGGGCCGTCGAGGTCGACGAGCTCGGTTTCGACGCTCCGAAGAGCGACGTCACCTCGGAGAACGACGACGTCCCGGCGCAGCACGCTGCGAAGCTCGACGTCTATCTCCTCAACTCCGGCGCCGACGGCGTCTACGGCTACTGCGGGACCGACGACCCGAACCTCGTCGACCCGTTCACGACCTACCCCTACTGGGACGGATCGTCGTACTGCGCGCTCGACAACGACTTCGCACCCTCGCAGTTCGGGGGCGCGCCGGCGGCCGAGTCGCTGCAGGTGACGGCCGCGCACGAGTTCTTCCACGCGATCCAGCTCGGGTACTCCGCCGGCCACGACTCGTGGATGTCGGAGGGGACGGCGGCGCTGCTCGAGGACGTCGTCTACGACGCCATCGACGACAACTACCAGTACCTGTCGGCGAGCAGCCTGCGCCAGCCGAACGTGCCGCTCAACCGCAACCGGAACCCGTACCACTACGGTGCGTGGCTCTTCTGGCGTTACCTCACCGAGCTGCCGTCGGCCCCCGAGGCCCCCGCGATCGGCATCGACGTGATCCGGGAGACGTGGGAGCTCGCCGCGTTCGACGGCCCGGCGGCACCGAGGCTTCGGTCGACGTTCGCCGTGACGAAGGCGCTCGGGGATCGCGACATCTCGTTCGCCAACGCGAAGGCGTTCTTCTCGACGGTCAACTTCGTGCCGCACCTGTTCTACGAGGAGGGGGCCGCGTACCGGACCGCCGTGGGCGGGAAGGCGCCTCCTGCGGCGTCGTTCACCCTCGGCGGCACGCGCAAGAAGACAGGCACGCGCGCCGGTGTGCTGGATCACCTCACCTCGGCGTACGTCGCGTTCAAGCCGGGGGCCGGCGTGAGCAACCTGCGGGTGGCGGTCGACCTGCCGGCGGCGAAGACGGCACCCCGCGCGACGCTGCTGATCATGCTCGCCGACGGCACCGCGCGCCACGCGTCGTTCGAGGTCGACTCGACCGGGTTCGGGCTGCTCGACCTCAACGAGCTGGGCCACGAGTTCACTAGCGCCTCGGTGCAGAGGGTCGTCCTCGTGCTCGACAACGCCAGCACACGCATGTCGAAGTGCCAGCAGGTCACGCCGTGGTCGTGCGGCAAGCCGCTCGACGACGACCTGCAGTTCGCGTTCGCCGCTCAGGCGAGCTAAGGGCTTAGAGGTCGCCGCGGGGTCGGTCAAGCCGATCCCGCGGCGACTTCCGCCAGCCACTTCGCCAGGCCCACGCCCCCGAACGGGTTCCCCGCCGGGATCCCCTCGTGCTTCGCAAAGGCGAAGACGTCGCGACGCTCTCCCTCGGCGAGGAGCAGCTCCTTCCACGCGTCGCGCTGGTCCGGCTCGTACTCGTCCGTCCGGAGCCGGATGTAGGCGATGTCGCCGGGCGGGAGCTCCGCGGGCGCCTTCCCGTCCGTGTTCGACAGGCATACCGTGCCGCCGGCGTCGGCGATCGCGCGCCGCACCTCGTCGTCGTCCCAGGTGTCGTTGCGGAACTCGAAGGCGTAACGCCGGTCGGAGGGCAGAGCGTCGATCAAGGCACCGAGCGCGGCGTCGTCGCGCGCCCGGTGAGGCGGGAACTGCAGCAGCACGACGCCGAGCTTGTCATCCAGCTTGGCCGCGTGCTCGAAGAACGCCTTCAGCAGGTCTCGGCCCGCCTCGTCCGGTGCGATCGACCGTGAGTGCGTGATGCGGCGGTGCATCTTCAGCGAGAACCGGAACGCCGCCGACGTCTCGGCCCCCCAGCGCGCCATCGTCTCGGGCGACTGCAGCCGGTAGAACGTCGCGTTGATCTCGCAGGCGCCGAGCGTGGACGAGTAGAAGCGCAGCCACTCCTTCTGCCGCACGTCGGCGGGATAGAAGTCCGGCTTCCACTCCTTGTAGGCCCAGCCCGACGTGCCGACGAAGAGGGTCATCGCTTGATCATCCGCGCCTTGCGCGGCTTGGCGTCGAGCTTGTCGATCGCGGCGTCCAGCGACTGTCCCGGCCCCCGCGCGACCGGGAGGAACGGGTCGCCGGCCTCGGCTATGCGGTCGAAGATCGTCTCGATCGAGAACATCCCCGGCTCCACGTGGTCGAGCTCGTCCCAGTGGAACGGCGCCGACACCGTCGCGCCCGGCTCCGGCCGGGCCGAGTACGCCGCGGCGATGTTCGCTCCCTCGCGGTTCATGTTTACGTCGAGGAAGACCTTGTCGGAACGCTTGCTGACTTCCCACTCGACCGTGGTCGTGTCGGGGTCCGCCGCGTGCACGAGGTCCGACACGCTGCCGACGAACCCCCGGACGTGGTCGTAGTCGAGCTTGCCGTCGAGCGGGATCATGATCTGCAACCCGGTCGCGCCGGAGGCCTTCGGATAGCTCTCGACGCCGAGCTGGTCGAGGACGACCTTGACGAGGCGCGCGACGTGGCGCACCTCCTCCCATCCGGCTCCGTGCATCGGGTCGAGGTCGAAGAACGCGTAGCTCGGGTACCGCTGGTCCGGCCCCCGCCCGTGCAGCGGATGGAACTCGATCGCCCCGAGGTTCACGACCCACAGCATGTGCACCGGGTCGCACACGGTCACGTAGTTGATGATCTTCGTGCCGCCCTCGGACGGTACGGGGAGCGTCGGCATCCACGACGGCCGGTGCGACGGCGCGTTCTTCTCGTAGAAGAAGTCGCCTGCGATCCCGTGGGGCATCCGCTTGAGCGTCAACGGCCGCTCCTCGAGGTGGGGGAGCATCGTCGGGGACACGTTGAAGTAGTACGAGAGCAGGTCGCCCTTCGTGTACCCCTCCTCCGGCCAGTAGACCTTGTCGAGGTTCGTGAGCTTGAGCTCCCGCTCGTCGGCCCGGGCCACCCAGTGGTCGCCTCGCTTCTCCACCGGGAGCTCGAGGGGGAAGTCGACCGTTGCCCACCGGCTCATGGGGGGTAGATACCACGGCAGACGACCAAGACCGAGAAGGAGGCCCGATGGCGAAGATCGCTTTCATCGTCGACGAGATGTTCGAAGACTCCGAGTTCCAGGTTCCCTACGACCGGGTCAAGGAGGCCGGCCACGAGCCGGTGATCGTGGGGCTCGAAGCAGGCAAGAAGATCGAGGGCAAGAAGGGCAACGTCACGACGACGACCGAGGTCGCGGCATCCGACGTCGACGCCGGCGACTTCGCCGCCCTCGTGATCCCGGGCGGCTACTCGCCGGACAAGATCCGCACCGATGGGGCGATGGTCGGCCTCACGAAGTCGCTCTTCGACGCGGGCAAGCCGGTCGCGGCGATCTGCCACGCGGGCTGGATGCTCGCGGAGGCGGACGTCGTGCGCGGGAAGACCGTGACGTCGTGGCCGTCGATCAAGACCGACCTCGTGAACGCGGGGGCCGAGTGGGTGGACCAGGAGGTCGTCGAGGACGGCAACCTCATCACGTCCCGCAAGCCCGACGACCTCGAGGCGTTCACGAAGACGCTGCTCGCGCAGGTAGAGCAGCAGTCCTGATCCCGGAAAGACGAGAAGCCCCCTCGATGCGAGGGGGCTTCTGCGCGTACGGCTTCTATCTGTCGGGGTTGTAGGGCGGCGGCCCCCCGGGGTTGTCGAGCAGGCCGTCGTCGCTGACGACCTCGGAAGACGTCCCGGCTTCGTCGATGAGGCCGTTGTCGCCGATGATCGAGTCCGCCGGCGTGGCGGCCCCGGGCATCGGTGCCGGGGCGACAGTCTCGAGCCCCGTCACCGTCTCGTAGAGCATCGCCGCGGCCATGCCGCCGATGACCGGTCCCGCCGCGTACACCGCGAGGTCCTCCCACGGGATGTCCTTGACGTCGTAGAGGAGCGACGCGACGAAGGGGCCGAGGCTCCGGGCGAAGTTCGCGGAGCCGCCGGTCGCCGCTGCCGTGACGAGGATGCCGGACGCGAGGCCGAGGCCGATGATCAGGCCGGACCAGCCCTTCGGCGCCCTCGGGTCCACCGCCACGGCCATGATCGCGGTCACGAGGACGAAGCCGATGAAGGCCTCCGCGAGCAACGCGTTCACGAACTCGATGTCCTCGGCGATGACGGTCGCGCCGAACATGATCGGGACGTCGTTCAGCAACGCGCCGGCCTCACCGTAGATGCCGGCGACGACGAAGGCGCCGGCGATGCCGCCGAGGCACTGGACGAGGATGTACGGCCCGACGTCGTCCCATCTGAACCTGCGGGCGACCGCCAGCGAGAACGTCACGGCCGGGTTGAAGTGCGCCCCGGAGACGCCTCCGACCGCGTACACGAGGAAGGCCAACGCGGTCGCGAACGCGAACGCGACGCCGAGGAGGTCGCCGAAGTTGCCCGCGAGCAGTGCTCCGAGGACGGGGTCGCCGCCCGCGTCGGGAATGTTGCCCAACCGCTGCACGGGGCCCATCGAGAAGATCGTCGCGGCCCCCGTGCCGATGGCCACGAACACCGTCGTCCCGAGGAACTCCGCCCCCAGTCTCCGGGCCAGCGAGGCCTGGCCCGCTTCTTCCGCCGGGACCGGGGAGGTGCCTCCCGTCCCGGAGCCGATCGCAACGTCGCTCATGCGGCTCCTTTCGTTCCCGTCCGTCGTTCCGGTCTCCGCCGCGCCGGATGTGCCGCCCAATCAAACACCCACGGGCGGCCGCGGCGCGCTCTTTCTATCCCCTTTTGACGCCGCCGCACCCACTCGTCTGGGATCATCACGGCATGGGTCGAGGGGGAGGGCGGCTGCCGGCGGCGGGCGTGCTCGTCGTGTGGGTCGTCGCTGCGGCGGTCCCGGCGGCCTATGCCCAGGCATCCTGCTCCCCCGAGCCGTCGCCGCGCGCCGACGAGATCGTCTGCTCGGACGAGGCCGACTCGCTGTCGACGCTCGCGGGCGACGACATCGTCTTCGGCGGGTCCGGGATCGACCTCCTCAACGGGGATTCCGGGAACGACCAGCTGTACGGCGAGGGAGGGGACGACACGCTGGGCGGCGACGTGGGATCCGACTACCTCGAGGGCGAGACCGGGCGCGACACGCTCGACGGCGGAGAGGGGTCGGACGACCTGCGCGGGGGCACCGGGGTCGACACGATCTTCGGCGGCGCCGGGCAGGATGCGATCGACGGCGGCGCGCACGAGGACGACATCTACGGCCACGCCGGCAGCGACCTCGTCTTCGGGTGGCACGGAGACGACTCGCTCACCGGGGGCTCCGGCAACGACGACATGAGCGGCTTCCTGGGCGCGGACTCGATCCGCGGCGGAGCGGGGCTCGACGTGCTGTACGGCGGTGACGGAGCCGACGCGATCTCCGGCAACGGTGGCGGCGACTTCCTGCAGGGGTCCGGGGGGGAGGACGTGCTCGACGGCAACGAGGGCCGCGACTTCATCGTCGGGGGGAAGTCCCGAGACGTGATCTACGCCCTGGCCGGGAAGGACCGCGTGAAGGGCGGCGCTGGCGACGACGAGGTCTTCGCGGCGGACGGAGTGGTGGACCGGATCTCGTGCGGCGCGGGGGCCGACATAGTCCACGTCGACCGCGACGACGTCGTGATCGACTGCGAGACGGTCGACCGCGTCTAGTCGTCGCCCTTCAGCGCGTCCGCCTTCACCCGGATCTCGTCCAGGATCGGCGCGTTCTGCAGCGTCGTGACGTCGCCCAGCTGCCTGCCCTCCGCGACGTCGCGCAGCAGGCGCCGCATGATCTTGCCGGAGCGCGTCTTCGGGAGGTCGTCGGTGAACACGATCGACTGCGGCCGCGCGATCTTCCCGATGACCTTCGCGACGTGGCCGCGCAGCTCCGCGAGCAGCGCGTCGTCGCCGGTCACGCCGCCCTTCGGCGTCACGAACGCGACGATCGCCTCCCCCTCGCGCGGGTCCTGACGCCCCACGACCGCGGCCTCGGCGACGCCGGGATGGTCGACGAGGGCCGACTCGACCTCGTACGTCGAGATGCGGTGACCGGCGACGTTCATCACGTCGTCGACGCGGCCGAGGAGCCAGAAGTAGCCGTCGTCGTCGAGCTTCGCCCCGTCGCCGGGGAAGTACACGTCCTCGCCGAAGCGGGAGAAGTACGTGTCGACGTAGCGCTGCTCGTCGCCCCAGATCGTCCGGAACATCGACGGCAGCGGCCTGCGGAGCACGAGGTAGCCCCCGCCGCCGCGGCCCACCGGCTGCCCTTTCTCGTCGACCACGTCTGCCTCGACGCCGGGATACGGGCGGGTGGCGGAGCCCGGCTTCAGCGTCGTGATCCCCGGCAACGGCGAGATCGCGATCGCGCCGGTCTCGGTCTGCCACCAGGTGTCGACGACCGGTGTCCGGCCCCCGCCGATGAACTCCTGGTACCAGACCCACGCCTCGGGGTTGATCGGCTCGCCGACGGACCCGAGAAGACGGAGCGACGAGAGGTCGTGCTTCGCGGGATAGTCCGTGCCCCACTTCATGAACGTGCGTATCGCGGTGGGGGCCGTGTAGAGGATCGTCACGCCGTACTCCTCGACGATCGACCACCAGCGATCCTTGTCGGGCCAGTCCGGGGCCCCCTCGTAGAGGATAGACGTCGTCCCGTTCGCGCGCGGCCCGTAGACGATGTAGGAGTGGCCGGTGACCCAGCCGATGTCCGCGGCGCACCAGTAGACGTCCGACTCAGGCTTCAGGTCGAAGATCGCACGGTGGGTCGAGGAGACGCCGGTGAGGTAGCCGCCCGTGGTGTGCACGATCCCCTTCGGCTTCCCCGTCGTCCCCGACGTGTAGAGGATGTAGAGGAGGTCCTCCGCGTCCAGGCTCTCCGCGGGGCAGTCGGCCGATGCCGCGCCGACGACGTCGGAGTAGACGACGTCGCGGCCCCCGCGCATCGGCACGTCCTCGTTCGTGCGCCGCACGACGAGCACCTTCTCGATCGACGGCGTGGCCTCGAGGGCCTCGTCCGCGTTCGCCTTCAGCGGCACGACCGCGCCGCGGCGGTACCCGCCGTCGGCGGTGACGAGCACCTTGCACTCGGAGTCGTTGATGCGGTCGCGCAGCGACTCGGCGGAGAACCCGCCGAAGACGACGGAGTGGACCGCGCCTATGCGCGCGCAGGCGAGCATCGTCGCCGGGAGCTCGGGGATCATCGGGAGGTAGACGGCTACACGGTCGCCGCGACGGACGCCGAGGTCCTTCAGGACGTTAGCCAGCCGGCACACCTC
>DASZDG010000029.1:0-23497 GCA_035942255.1 Actinomycetota bacterium
CTACACGACCGTGGACCTCGAGATGCAGGCCGCAGCCGAGGACGCTGTGCGCCAGACGCTCCCGTACGAGTCGGACCCGTACGCCGCGCTCGTAGCCATGGAGCCCGACACCGGGCACGTCAAGGCGATGGTCGGGGGCCGCGACTGGTTCACCTCGCCGAAGAAGGATCGCTTCGCGAAGCTGAACCTTGCCATCGCGGCCGAGCCCGACCTCGGGCGCGTCAAGATCCCGGGCACGAAGAAGTACCTCGACCAGGCCCCCGGGACCGGGCGCCAGGCTGGGTCGGCGTTCAAGCCGTTCGCGCTGGCGGCCGCGATCGACGAGGGCGTCCCCCTCTCGAAGCGATACGACGGCAGCGGCCCGCTCGTCATCCCGGGCGTCGACAACGGCAGCGACTACACCGTCAACAACTACGAGGGCGGCCAGTTCGGCGAGATCACGTTGCTCGAGGCCACGGTCAGCAGCGTCAACGTCGTCTACGCACAGCTGGTGGAGGAGGTCGGCGAGGAGCCCGTGGTGGAGGTCGCGGAAGACCTCGGGATCCGCACACCGCTGCTACCGCACTTCTCCGCGGTGCTCGGGACGAACGAGGTCAACGCGCTCGGGATGGCGACCGCGTACGGGACGCTCGCGAACCTCGGCGACTACCACGCGCCGGTCGCGGTCACGCGCATCGTCGACGCGAGCAAGGACAAGAACAAGGAGATCTACAAGGACCGCACGAAGCCGGTCGAGGTCCTCGACGAGGGGGCCGCGTACCTCACCACGAGCGCGCTCGAGCAGGTCGTCCAGCGCGGGACGGCCCAGGCCGCGTCGGCGATCGGCCGCCCGGCCGCCGGGAAGACGGGGACCGCGCAGGAGTACAGGGACGCGTGGTTCGTCGGCTACACGCCGAACCTCGTCGCTTCCGTGTGGGTCGGGTACCCGCAGGGGCAGATCGAGATGAAGACGTCGTGCTACGGGACGTCTGCGGGCGTCGACGGGCTGCCCGACTGCCTGCCCACGCGCCTCACGGTGACGGGTGGCTCGTGGCCGACCGACATCTGGACGAACTTCATGTTCGACGCTCTCAGCGACTACCCGGTCGAGGACTTCGAGGTGCCGGACCTGAGCATCGTCGAGGTCCCGATCGACACCCGCAACGGGTGCCTCGCGGACAAGTTCACGCCCGACGAATACAGGGGTGTGGGCGTCTTCGCCGCCGGCACCGAGCCGGAGGAGAGCTGCAGGGTGCCGGGCGATCGCAAGGTCGTCGAGAACTTCATCGGCTTCCCACGGGGTGAGGCGACGCGGATCCTCGAGGACGAGGGCTTCGACGTCGCGATCGAGCCTGCGCCGCTCGGCAGCTACCCGCCCGGGACCGTCGTGGACCAGGACCCGCCGGGGGGCACGAAGGTACGGGTCGGTTCGACCGTCACGCTCTACGTGGGCGACGAGGACGCCGAGGAGGAGACGGCGACGGTCCCGTACGTCCTCGAGATGACGAGGAGCGCGGCCGAGGAGCGCTTGCGCGCCGCGGGGTTCTCGGTGGACGTCGTCGTCGAGCCGGAGTCGAGTCGCGGCCAGGCGAAGAAGAGGAAGGGCATCGTCTGGAAGCAGGCGCCGGGCGAGGGCACGGAGCTGCGGAAGGGTGACACCGTCACGATCTGGGTGAACCCGGGCTAGCAGCGGCCCGGCTCTGCACCCCCCTTCCCGAGGTGCGTCAGACACGTCAGACACGTCTGTCATGTCTGACGTGTCAGACACCTCTCCGCCAAAGAGGTGCGCGACCGTCAGCGGCGGCGGGACGCGTGCGGGTGGTCGGGGACCACGAAGCGCCACGGGATGTCGTCGCCGCGGCCCGGAGCCAGGCCGATGCGCGTCGTCTGTGACGCCTCCGCGCGCAGCGCGGCGGTGTGCTCGTCCTCGGCGCACCACATGGTGCCGCCCCGGAGCAGGCTCGCACCGTTGTGCGACTTCCCGATCCCCAGCGCTTGCGCGAGCCGCGCCGGGCCGGACGCCAGCAGCCGGTCGGGGACGTCGCCGCGGCGGCGTCTGATGACGTCGGCGCCGACCACGGGCTCCCCCGCCCTCAGCAGCACCGCCTCACAGGTGCCGGGCTCACCGCACACGACGTTCGCGCACCAGTGCATGCCGTACGTGAAGTAGACGTAGAGCCTGCCGGGGGGGCCGAACATCACCTCGGTGCGCGGGGTGACGCCGCGGTAGCCGTGCGAGCCGGGGTCCTGGGGGCCGCGGTACGCCTCGGTCTCGACGAGCCGGACGCCGGTCGGGCCATCTTCGGCGTGGCGGTGGAAGAACACGCACCCGATCAGCTCCCGCGCGACCGTCAGAGCGTCGCGCGCGTAGAAGCCGCGCGGCAGCCGCCTCACCGCGCCGTCAGCCGATCAGCCAGGCGAGCAGCGCCTTCTGCGCGTGGAGGCGGTTCTCGGCCTGGTCCCACACGACCGAGCGGGGGCCGTCGATCACGTCCGCCGCGATCTCCTCCCCGCGGTGGGCCGGGAGGCAGTGCATGACGATCGACTCGGGGTCGGAGAGCTCGACCGCGGCCGAGTCGAGCCGGTACGCCTCGAAGACCCCTGCCCGCGAGCCTGCCTCGGACTCCTGGCCCATGCTCGCCCACACGTCGGTGTAGAGGACGTCCGCGGCCGACGCGGCGTCTTCCGGTGAGCTCGTAACGGTGGCGCTCCCGCCGGTGTCGCCGGCGATCTCGTTGCACCGGTCCACGACCTGCGGGAACGGCTCGTATCCCGGCGGACAGCCGATCCGCACGTGCATTCCCATCTTCGTGCCGCCGAACATCAGCGAGTGAGCGACGTTGTTGCCGTCGCCGAGGTACGCGAGCGTGAGGCCTTCCAGCCGGCCCTTCTTCTCCCTGATCGTCTGGAGGTCGGCGAGGCACTGGCACGGATGCGAGAAGTCGCTCAGCGCGTTGACGACCGGGACAGACGCCGCGTGCGCGAGACGTTCGAGGCGATCTTGCCCGAACGTCCGCACGACGATGGCGGAGACGTACCGCGACAGCACGCGTCCGGTGTCCTCGACCGTCTCACCGCGGCCGAGCTGGAGCTCGTCACCGCGCAGCACGATCGCGTGGCCGCCGAGCGACGTGACGGCGGCCTCGAACGACACGCGCGTGCGCGTGCTCGGCTTCTCGAAGATGAGCGCGACCTGCTTCCCGCGCAGGGTGTCGTCGAGCGCCTCCGGCCGCCGCTTCAGCGCGTCCGCGGAATCCAGCAGGTACGCGAGCTCGTCCGGGTTCAGGTCGTCGATCGACAGGAAGTCCCGCTCTTCCATCTCTCTCCTCCCGCTAGGAGCGGAGCTCCGCGCCGACTCGTTCCGCGAGCGCGGCCACGATCCGGTCCCGCACCGTCAACGCCTCCTCGTCGGTCAGCGTCCGGTCGGCGGCGCGGATCTCTAGAGCGAACGCGAGGCTCTTGCGGCCAGGCGGCAGCTGCTCGCCGCGGTAGAGGTCGAACAACCGGGCCGACGTGACGTCGGGCGCACCGGCGGCACGGACGATCTCGGTCACGGTCTCCGCCGGCACCTCGTCGTCGACGACGACGGCGAGGTCGATGAGCAACGCCGGGAACCTGGGTAGCTCCTCGATCTTCACGCGCGGCGGCAGCGCGGCGAGCAGCGGGGCGAGGGAGAGCTCGAACGCGACCGTCCCTTCGTAGACGTCGAAGCGGTCGCACACGTCGGGGTGGACCTCGCCGAACGCGCCGGCGGTGGCTCCGCCGACCGCGACCGTCGCGCTGCGGGTCGGGTGGAACGGCATCCCGCCGGCGGGCGCGAACACGGGGGCCGGGAGCCCCAGCGACCGCAACAGCGCCTCGAGGACCCCCTTCGCCGAGAAGAAGTCCCACGGCTCCGCCGGGCCGCGCCACGTCTGCGGCCGGCGGCGTCCCGAGAGCACCGCCGCGAGGACGTCCGCTTCGAGCGGCAGGTCCTCGTCCGACGGCTCGTAGACGCGCGCGACCTCGAAGAGAGCGATGTCCTCGGCGCGGTGGGCGGCGTTATGCGCGGCGGAGCGCAGCAACCCGGGGAGAAGCGTCGTGCGGAGACCGGGCTTCTCCTCGGCCATCGGGTTCATCAGCCGCACCAGCGACCGCGCGGGATGGTCGCCGGCGAGGCCCAGGTCGTCCAGCTCCTTCGGTCCGATGAAAGACTCAGTCCACGCTTCGCGCAACCCGAGGGTCGCCAGGGTGCGGCGCAGCCGGCGGTCGAACCGTTGCGTCTCCGTCAGCGCACCGGCGCGGCCCGGCGGGAGCGTCGACGGCACGCGGTCGATCCCGTGGAGGCGGACGACCTCCTCGACCAGGTCGATCTCACGCGTGAGGTCCGGCCGCCACGTCGGGACGACCGCGTGGATCCCGTCCTCGGCCGCGACGGCCTCGATGCCGATGGACTGCAGGTGCTTCACCTGGCGGTCGGCGGGGACGTCGACGCCGAGGACCTGCGGCGTCCGGTGCGGACGGAGAACGATCGACGGACGCTCCACGGGGGCCGGGTATTCGTCGGCCTCGGCCGGCGACACGCGTGCGCCGGCGACCTCTGCGATCAACGCCGCGGCGCGCGCCGCGGCTAAGGGGACGGCCTCCGGGTCGGCGCCGCGCTCGAACCGGGCCGACGCCTCCGTGCGCAGGCCGTGGCGGCGGCTCGAATACGCGATCGACGCGTGGTCGAAGTACGCCGACTCGAGGATCACTTCGTTGGTGGAGTCGGAGACCTCGGAACCCTCGCCGCCCATGACCCCCGCGATCGCGAGCGCGTGGGCCCTGTCCGCGATCAGCAGGTCGTCGGGGTGCAACGTCCGGTCGACGCCGTCGAGGGTCCTGAGGGTCTCGCCGTCGCGCGCCCGGCGCACGACGATCGCCGCGCCGTCGACATGCGTCGCGTCGAACGCGTGCAGCGGCTGGCCGAGCTCCATCAGCACGTAGTTCGTGACGTCCACGACGTTCGAGACCGGGCGCACTCCCGACGCGACGAGCCGCGCCGTCATCCACTGTGGCGACGGGCCGATCGTCACGCCGGCCAGGTAGCGAGCGAGGTAGCGCGGGCACCCCGCGGCGTCCTGGATCTCGACCGTCACGGGCGACGCGAG
This sequence comes from Actinomycetota bacterium, assembly GCA_035942255.1. GTDB lineage: Bacteria > Actinomycetota > CADDZG01 > CADDZG01 > WHSQ01 > JALZEG01. Next base: position 5,109 of record DASZDG010000029.1, read on the forward strand.
CGACTCGTCCGGAGTCAGGTCGACACGGGGCGGCTTCAGCTCGGCCCCCGTCAGCGCGGCGACCTCCCGCGCGACGCCGTAAACGCTCATACAGTCCGGGCGGTTCGGCGTGATCTCGAGCTCGAGGATCGAGTCCTTGAGGCCGAGCGTCTGCACGACGTCGTCGCCGGGGGCCGCGTCGGGCGGCAGGATCAACAAGCCGGAGTGGTCCTTCGCCACCCCCAGCTCCGAGGCCGAGCACAGCATCCCCGCGCTGATCTCGCCGCGGATGCGGCGCTCGGTGATCGTCATACCGGGAAGCTGCGCGCCGACGCGCGCGAGCGCGACCTTGTCCCCCACCGCGAAGTTCGTCGCGCCGCACACGACCCTCTGCGAGCCGTCGCCCGTCGAGACGACGACCATGCTGAGGTTGTCGGCGTTCGGATGCGCGTCGATCTCCTGCACCTCGGCGACGATCACGCCCTCGATCCCCTCGCCGGGATTGTGGACCTTGTCGACCTTCGTGCCGGAGAGGTCGAGCATCTCCTTCAGCGTCGCGAGCGGCACGTCGGCGTCGACGAACTCGCGCAGCCAGTTGAGGCTGACCCTCACCGCGCCCCCTCGAACTGCGCGAGCAGACGGACGTCGTTCTCGTAGAGGGTCCGGACGTCGCTGATGCCGTGCGAGAGCGCGGCGGCGCGCTCGACGCCGAGCCCGAACGCGAACCCCGAGTACCGCTCGGGGTCGTAACCCACCCATTCGAACAGTGCCGGGTCCACCATCCCGCACCCCAGGATCTCGATCCATCCCTCGCCCTTGCACACGCGGCACCCGGAGCCGCGGCACACGAAGCACTCGACGTCCATCTCCGCCGACGGCTCCGTGAACGGGAAGAAGTGCCCGCGCAGGCGCGTCGCGAGGTCCTTGCCGAACAGCTCCCGCGCGAACAGCTCGAGCGTGCCCTTCATGTCGGCGACGGTGATGCCCTCGTCCACGGCGAGACCTTCGATCTGGGTGAACCCCGCGAGGTGCGTGGCGTCCTCCTCGTCCCTCCGGTAGCAGCGGCCCGGGACGACGATGTAGACGGGCGGGGGCTGCGACTCCATCGTCCTGATCTGCGCGGGCGAGGTCTGGGGGCGCAGCAACACGCGCTCATCCGTGCCTTCGACGTAGAAGGTGTCTGCCGGGGATCGCGACGGGTGCTCGGGTGGGGCGTTCAGCGCGTCGAAGTTGAGCGTCGACAGCTCGACCTCGGGCCCCTCCGCGACGGCGTAGCCGAGCCCGACAAAGACGTCGACGATCTCCCAGATCGTCTTCGTCAGCGGGTGGATCGAGCCCGGAGCGACGTGGTCGCCCGGAAGCGTGACGTCGACGCGTTCGCGTTCCCAGCGCGCCGCCTGCTCCGCCGCCTCGAACTCCGCCGTCTTCGCAGTGAGCGCCTCTTCGAACGCCGCCTGCACCTCGTTGGCGAGGCGGCCCATCTCCTTGCGCTCCTCGTCCGGCAGCCGCCCCAGCGACGATCGCGCCCGCGACAGCGACGTCTTCCGGCCGAGCGTGCGGATGCGCGCCTCCTGGACCCCCGCGAGGTCCCCGGCGGCCGCGATCATCGCGAGGCCCTCGATGCGCGCGGCCTCGAGCTCGGCCCTCAGGTCGGCGTCGCTCATGCCTGCGGGGTCTGCGGGAGCTCGATCGTGAACTTCGACCCCTTGCCGACCTCGCTCTCGACGGAGACCGTGCCGCCGTGGGCCTCGACGAGACGCCGCGTGAGGTAGAGGCCGAGCCCGAGCCCGGACGGCCCTGCCGCCTGCGCGTGCGGCGCGGGGCCGGCGAAGATCTCCCCGATCAGGTCGGGGGCGATCCCTACCCCCTCGTCGGTGACGGTGATCGTGCCGTCGTCGGACGCGACGACGACGGGCCCCTCGTCGGAGAACTTGATCGCGTTCTCGACGAGGTTCGACAGCGCGTGGCCGAGGCGCTCGGGATCCGCGAAGACGGTCGCGTCCTCGGGGACGTCGACGCGCACCCGCTCGGCCCCCCCGAGCGCGGAGTGGTTCGCCACCGCCCGGGTTGCCACCTCGTGCAGCGACGTCTGCTGGAGCTGGAGCTCGAGCCTGCCGGCCTCGAGGCGTGCGAGGTCGAGGACCTCGGAGACGATGCGGCCCATGCGCTCGGCGTCGTGGTGGATCGTCTCGATGAACTGGAGCCGCTGCTCGTCGGTGAACCGGTCCCACCTCTTTACGAGCGTCGCGGAGAAGCCCTTCACGGAGGTCAGCGGCGACCTCAGCTCGTGGGCGATCTTCGAGATCATGTCTGCGAAGCGCGCGTTGTCGGTCATGTAGCCGCCGAGGATATCCGTCGCTGGCGGACCGCCTCGAAGAGCAGGATCGCCCCTGCGACGCCGGCGTTGAGCGACTCCGCGGCCCCCGGCATCGGGATCCCGACGACCTCGTCGAGGAGCGCCCGGTGCTCGTCGGGGATGCCCCACGCCTCGTTGCCGACCACGAACGCGACGCGACCGGTGTAGTCGACGGCGTCGTAGGGCGACGGCGCGCCTGCGTCGGTGCCGACGAGGAGGAGGCCGCGGCCGCGGAGCTCCTCGAGCGCGTCCGCCAAGCCGGCGGAGCGGGAGACCGACAGGCGGAACAACGCGCCGGCAGCAGCGCGGGCGGCCTTCGCCGAATAGGGGTCGACCGATCCGCTCGTGAAGACGACCGCGTCCGCCCCCGCGGCCGCGGCGCACCGCACGAGCGTTCCCGCGTTGCCGGGGTCCCTGATCTGGTCGAGCACGAGCACGAGGCGCAACTCGCCGGCGAGGTCTCCCGGAGCTACGTCGCTCATCCCCACGACCGCGACGACACCCTGCGGCGTCGTCGTGTCCGACAGCGACTGGAGGACCCCGCGCGTCGAGACGACCGGGGTCGCCCCGGCTGCCTCGGCCTCGGCCGCAAGACGGTCCACCTCGGGATGGTCCTCGGCGAGGAACACCGCCTCGACCGGAGCGCGCTCGGCCAGCGCCTCCAGCACGGGCACGGTTCCCTCGAGCAGATACGACTGCGCCGCGTCCCGGTGGGCGCGGCGCAGGAGCTTGCGGGCGGCGAGCACCCGCGGGTTCTGAAGGCTGGAGACGACGGTGCCTATGACGCCTTTTCCAGCGAGCGGCGGGCGACGTCGGCGAGGGCGGTGAACGCCCCCGGCTCGTTGACGGCGAGCTCGGCGAGCATCTTGCGGTCGACCTCGATCTCGGCGAGCTTCAGCCCCGCCATCATCCGGCTGTAGCTCAGGCCGTTCTCGCGCGCGGCCGCGTTGATCCGGACGATCCACAGCCTCCGGAAGTCGCCCTTGCGGGCCCGGCGGTCCCGGTAGGCGTATACGCCCGAGTGCAGGACCTGCTCGTTCGCGGCCCGGAAGTGCTTGCCGCGGGCGGAGTAGTAACCCTTGGCCTGCTTCAGGACCTCGCGGCGCCTCTTGCGGCCGGCGACGCTCCTCTTCACGCGTGGCATGTTGCTCCTCCTTAGAGAGAAAGAGAGCTATCGGTCGGCTACTCGCCCAGCATCCTGCGGATCCGCTTCGCGTCGGAGCCCGACACGACTGCGTCGGGCGCGCTCAGCCGGCGCTTCCTCTTCGGCGACTTCTTCTCGAGGATGTGGTTCAGAAAGGCGCGGCGACGTCGGATCTTGCCCGTCGACGTCACCTTGAAGCGCTTTGCGGCGCCGCGGTGTGTCTTCATCTTCGGCATTGCTCAGCCTCCCTCGGCTCTCGTTACCTTCCGCGGCGGCACCTTCTTCGGAGGGGGCGGTGGCTCAGCCGGCTCCTGCGCCGGCGCTTCCTCCAGTGGTGGCCTCGGCTTCGGCGACACGGGTGCCGCCTTCGTCGTAACCGCTTCCTTGTACGGGTTGAGAAGCATCGTCATGTTCCTGCCGTCGACCCGCGGGGGCGTGTCCACCCGGGCGATGTCGGCGACGTCTGCTGCGAGCTGGTCGAGGAGCTTGCGGCCGAGGTCCTGGTGGGCCATCTCGCGCCCCCGGAACATGATCGTGATCTTGACCTTCGCACCCTGACGCAGGAACCGGATCACGTGCCCCCGCTTCGTCGCATAGTCGTGGCGGTCGATCTTCGGCCGCATCTTCATCTCTTTGACGACGACCTGCGACTGCTTGCGACGAGCTTCCTTCTGCCGCTGGTCCTGCTCGTACTTGAACTTGCCGTAGTCCATGATGCGGCAGACGGGGGGGTCCGCTTGGCCCGCCACCTCGACGAGGTCGAGGTCCTGCGCGGCGGCCATGTCGAGCGCATCCTTGATCTCCAGGATCCCTATCTGGCTCCCGTCGGCTCCCACGACTCTGACGCGGGGGACCCGGATGCGATCGTTGATCCTCAGATCCGTTGCGATGTGGCTCTCCTTCCGACGACCGACACGAAAAAAGCCGGGGACGCCAAGACTGACGTCACCGGCTCACCGGTCCGGACGCGCCGGACCGCCTGCCAATCGGCGACTGCAGACCCCCGCGACCTGAAGTAGCTGCCGGGAGGTGAGGGGCGGAGGTGCTGCCCCTTCTTGGCGACACTAGCCGTTGAAGTATAACGAATGCACATGGACCGCCCCGATGAGGAACAGCAGAACGAGCGACCGCGCCCGAAGGTCGTAGACAAACGGATATCGGCGCGCTCGGCCGAGGGGGCCGCGGAGCGCGCTTCTGCCGCCGCCCCGACCGCGGAAGTCACGGTTGGCTCGGTGCCCGAGACGCCTGCGGAGCCTTCCGGGCCGCCTGAGCCTGAGGCCGAGGCCGCTCCTCGCGGCCCCGGCGAGCGGGTCTGGACCCCCGAGGAGGAGGCCGAGGCGCGCCGGGTCGCTCAGGAGATAGCGCAGACGCCCAGCATCGAGTGGGTCGTCAACACGGCGGCGACGCTGGCGAACGTGGCGGGGACGAAGCTGGACCTCGGGGCCGCCGCCGACGCGCAGCTGGCGATCGACGCGCTGGCGGGCCTGGTGAACGCGGTGGGGCCGCGCCTTCAGGGGGCCGAGATGCCGCTGCGGCAGCTCCTGGCCGACCTGCAGCTTGCTTACGCCGAGAGGATGGCGGGGCCGGGGTCCGGACCCGGGGGCTGAGCGCCGTCGGTGACATCCTTTCACCGTACTCACCGGCGCACTCTTGCGGGCTGTGAGTAATCGAGTTTGGCCGCCAGTGCGAGCGGGCGAAGAGCGTAGCCATCGCGGGCGGTCCTTGACGCCGCTGGGAGTTATCTCTTCGTTCCTCACGCTGACCGAGGTGGTGGTCGCGTACGCATTGGTCAACACGACCGGCGACGTTCAGAATCGCTTGGCAGTGTTCGTCACGGTCTTCCCGTTCTTCGTAGGAGCCGCGTTCTTCCTCATTCTCTGGCGCCACCCCACTCATCTATACGCCCCGAAGGACTACGGGAGCGAGGTTGACGTTGCCGCCTTCGCTGAGGCCGTTCGCCCACGGAAGGCGGAAGGTGACGCGGCGGCAAGGATCACCGATCGCTTCGCGGAGGCAATTACGTCAACGGAAACCGTGGCGAACATCATCAACGCCGCCACCCGGCGTTCAAAAGAAGCGCCCGACCGCGTCAGCGCGGCCTTGCGCTCTGCGGTTCACACGGCCGGCGCCACGTTGAGGGAATCCGACTTCCTCACTATTGATCCCCGCCCACTCATCGATCAAGCCGCCTCTAACGAGCTAATTGCGCGTGCGGTCACCGACGGTGGCGGTGCACCATGGACGATGCTGTTCGAGGGCGACCGCGCGGTGTCCCTCTTCCTGGATGAGATCTGGTTCCGTCTGATCCCCCTCGTGCACGTTCCTGCCTACACGTATGGACGCACCTGGGTTCTAGCGGAGAGGGACGGAAAGGTCTTCGACGACATCGGCCGAGACTGGGCCGAGGCTCGCGGTCTCGAGGACGACACGAGAGCCCTCTGGGACGTTGGCATCCGCGCGGGAATGACCCTAGAAATCAAGACTCCCTGAGCCCGCTTCCTCAGTGAGGAACGCGTCACGCTCTGCGTAACGGGTTCCTCAGAGAGGACACCGTCGGGGAACTGCAGCTCGCCTACGCCGAGAGGCGTCACGGCGGCGGGGGCGTGACCCCCGGCGGGTAGAAGATCGGCTCCTGGGGCTCCGGAAGCCCGATGGCCCACAACATGCCCGCAGCGCACGCGACGAAGATCACCACCCCCTGGGCCCTGCGTGAGCTCGACCGCGTCGGCGGGGGCTCGTAGAGCTCGCCTCTGGCACGGGCGGCGATACCGTGCCCGTCCACCGTCAGGGCGTCCCGCACCGCATCTGCGAGGAAGACGACCGCGAGCGGCGTCAGCGCCTTCGCCCAAGTCGCCAGAGCCTCGCCGTAGGAGGCCTCCGCCCCCAGCGCCGTGACGATCGCCCCGGCTCCGAGTGCCCCGGCGAAGAGGCTCGCGTAGACCGGCAGGCCCGACAGCAGCACGACGTCCGGTGGGCGGAGCGGCGAAGGGAGCTCACCCCAGTCGTCGGGTGGGCGCAGACGCAACGCGGCCCACGACGCGAGGTGAGCGAGGACGACGACGGGGACGACGAACGTCGCACCCCCGAGGCCGATCGCGAGCCAGTCGTTCACGCCGCCTCTCCGTCCTCGCGTGCAGCCGAGACCCAGATACGGTTCCAGCGTCGCTCGCCCAGGTCGAAGATCGGGATCATCAGCCGGATCCTCGAGCCGAACGGCCTCCAGGGCCGCTGCCACCCCAGCGTCACCGCCTCGGTCTCCCCCGGCGCGACCGTCATCCACACCCACGGCTGACCCCGGTGGCAACGAAGGGGGAATCGGAATGCGTACGCCTCGGCGAACCAGACCGGTTGTGCGCGGTCGTTGTGGACGGTCAGGTCGACCATGGAGCCCCTCCGCCGCTGCGTCGCCAGCCGCGGCCGGACGGTGATGCCGCTCGAGGTGACCTCACCGCGGAGGCGGTGGATGCCGGGCGTCGCGAGGGCACCGTCAACGAAGAAATCGGTCAACTTCCATCCGTCGTCGCGCCGGACGAGCTTCATCGGGCCCTCGTACCGGGTGACATCACGCGGATCGACGTCGGCTGCCGACGCCTCCGTGGGCGCAAAGACGGCCGAGAAGTCCGCCGACGCCTCGTCACCGTCGATCGTCACCGTTCCGACGCGGCGAACGCGGCCCGAGCTGGGGTAAAGCCCCCGCGGGATCTTCGGGAACTGCGGGTCGCGCAAGAGCGCCACCTCATGGAGCTTTCCCGTGACGACACCGGCAACGGGCTCTAACGTCGACGTGAAGAAGTGGCGTAACAACGCCTCGATCTCGTCCCCATCGCCCGGGCGTCCCCCGACCGCCTCCACAAGGAGACGATACCGAGCTTCAGGGGACTATCTTCGTTATCGGGAGCTCCACTATGTCCTCGGCCCCCAGGGACTTCAGCTCCGGGATCAGCAGGTTGATCGTCGCCTTCGGGACGACGGTCTCGACCGCGTAGAAGCCGGTCTCGGCGAGCTCGGACACCGTCGGGGCTCTCATGGCCGGCAGCGCGTCGACCACCGCGTCGAGCTGGTCGCGGCCCACGTTCAGCTTCACCAGCACGCGGCCACGCGCATCGATCGCCCCGCGCAGCAGGATCGTCAGCTCGTCGATCGCACGACGTTTGGCCGGGTCGGCGTACGAAGCCTTGTTCGCGATCAGCTGAGTGCGCGACTCCATCAGCACGTCGACTATCTCCATGCCGTTGCGGCGCAGCGTCGAGCCCGTCTCGGTGAGGTCGACGATCGCGTCGACGATCTCGGGGACCTTCGCCTCCGTCGCGCCGTACGAGAGGAAGATCCGGACCGGGATGCCCAGCCGCTCGAAGTAGGCACGAGTGACGTTCGGCAGCTCGGTCGAGATCTTCGAGCCCGGCGGGATGTCCTCGGGCCGCGTGATGCCGGCGTCCTTGGGTGCGGCGAGCACGACCTTCACCGGCCGGTCCGTCTGCTTCGAGTACTCGAGCGCTGTGACCTTCACGACGTCGGCCCCGGTCTCCGCGACCCAGTCCTCGCCGGTGACCCCTACGTCGAACAAGCCCTCCTCGACGTACGTCGGGATCTCCTGCGGCCGCAGGATCGCGACCGACGCGACGCGCGGGTCCTCGATCGTCCCGCGGTAGTCGCGGTCGTTCCCGCGCCTCACCTTGAGGTCGGCATCCTCGAAGAGCTGGAACGTCGCGCGTTCGAGAGAGCCCTTCGGGAGTACCAGCTTCAGCATCTAGAGCTGCTGCCCCGGCTTCGGGAGCGACTGGAACAGGCTCGCCATCTCGATCGCGGCCAGCGCGGCCTCGAAGCCCTTGTTGCCCATCTTCCCGCCGGCGCGGTCGGCGGCCTGGTCGGCGGTCTCCGTGGTGAGCACGCCGAACGTCACCGGAACCCCGGTCTCCTGCGCAACCGCGGCGATCCCTTGCGCGGCCCCCCCGGCCACGAAGTCGAAGTGCGCGGTCTCGCCCTTGATCACGACGCCGAGGCACACGACGGCGTCGGCGTCACCCGACCCGGCGAAGCGCCGCGCCGCGAGCGGGACCTCGAACGCACCCGGCACCCAAGCCACCGAGATGTCACCGTCGTCCACGCCGTGGCGGCGCAGGCAGTCCAGCGCGCCGTCGACCAGACGCTGCACGATCGTCTCGTTGAAGCGACTTGCGACTACGGCGACGCGGAGTCCGCGGCCGTCGAACGAACCCTCGTACGTACGCACGTCTACGCCTCCTTCTCGGCCGAGCTCGTCGCTCCGCCCTCGTCGATCGTCTCGGCGAGCGCGTCGAGCAGGTGCCCGAGCTTCTCCCTCTTCGTCTGCAGGTACCGGAGGTTCTCCGGGTTCGGCGTGCTCTCTAGCGGTACGCGGTCGACGATCTCGAGCCCGTACCCCTCCAGACCGGCCCTCTTCGTCGGGTTGTTCGTCAGCAGTCGCATCGTGGAGATGCCGAGGTCGACGAGGATCTGCGCGCCCACGCCGTAGTCACGGGAGTCGGGCGAGAAGCCGAGCTCGACGTTCGCCTCGACGGTGTCGAGGCCCCCGTCCTGCAGCGCGTAGGCCTCGAGCTTGTGCCGGAGGCCGATCCCCCGGCCCTCGTGGCCGCGCACGTAGACGACGACGCCCTCGCCTTCTTGCTCGATCTTGCTCATCGCGTCGCTGAGCTGTGTCCCGCAGTCGCACCGGATGCTCCCGAGGACGTCGCCGGTGAAGCACTCGGAGTGCACGCGCACGAGCACGTCCTTCTTGCCGGCGGGATCGCCCTTGACGAGCGCGACGTGCGTGCGACCGTCGTGCGACTCGTAGCCGATGGCGCGCCACGTGCCGAACGCCGTGGGGATGCGAGCTTCGACCACGCGCGAGACGAGCTTCTCCCAGCGGCGGCGGTGCTTGATGATCTCCGCGATCGTGACGATCTTGAGGTCGTGCTCCGCCGCGAAGCGCTGGAGGTCGGGCAGCCTCGCCATCGTCCCGTCCTCGTTTACGACCTCGCAGAGGACGCCCGCGGGGTACAGCCCGGCGAGCCGAGCGAGGTCGACCGACGCCTCGGTGTGGCCGGCGCGCCGCAGGACGCCGCCGGGCGTGTAGCGCAACGGGAATATGTGGCCGGGCCGCGCGAGGTCGGATGCCTTGCTGCGCGGGTCGATCAGCGTGCGGATCGTCGCCGCGCGGTCCGCGGCCGAGATCCCCGTGGTCGTCCCCTCGTGCGCGTCGACGCTGATCGTGAACGCGGTGCCCATCGCCTCGGAGTTCTCCGGCGACATCAGCGGCAGGTTCAGCTCCTCGAGGCGATCGGCCTCCATCGGGACGCAGATGATCCCGGAGCAGTGCCGGACCATGAAGCCGATGTGCTCGGGCGTCACCTTCTCCGCGGCGAAGATCAGGTCGCCTTCGTTCTCGCGGTCCTCGTCGTCGACGACGATCACCATCTTGCCGGCGCGGATGTCCGCGACGGCTTCCTCTACCCGGCTGAGCGCCATGCTCACTCCCTCTTCTCGTGTGCCAGCAGCCGCTCGACGTACTTCGAGACGACGTCGACCTCTACGTTGACCGCGGAACCGACCTTCAGCGCGCTGAAGGTCGTCTCGGCGAGCGTGTGCGGGATGACCGCCACCTGGAACGTCGCTCGCCCGACCTCGACGACCGTGAGCGAGACGCCGTCGAGCGCGACCGACCCCTTCTGCACTAGGTAGCGCAGGACGTCGTCGGGAGCCTCGAACCAGAGCCGGCGTGCCCCGTCAGCCTCCTCGACGCGCACCACCCGCGCGACCCCGTCGACGTGACCCTGCACGAGATGGCCCCCGAGCCGGTCGGCGAGGCGCGCGGGGAGCTCGAGGTTGACCGCCGCTCCCTTGCGAAGCCCCTCGAGCGTCGAACGCGCGAGCGTCTCCCCCATGACCTGCGCGGAGAACCGGCGCCGTGACGTTCCGGTCGCGGTGAGGCACACGCCGTTGACGGCGACGGAGTCGCCGCGGTGGAGCTCCCGCGCGATCTCGGGGGCCGCGATCTCGAGCTCGAGGAGCCCCGAGCGGTCGCGCGCCGACGTCACCTTCCCGCGGTGCGTCACGATCCCCGTGAACATCAGGCTTTCCTCACGAGCGTCACCAGCACGTCGTCTCCAGCACGCGTCACTTCTTCCGTCGCGTAGCGCAACGCCTCGGCGATGCTCGATATGCCGAGGTCGCCGAGCGAGAGGCCGCCGCCGGTCAGCAGGGGGCCGTAGTGGAGGTCGAGCCGCCCTGCGCGCCCGTCGCGGATCAGGGACGAGGCCAGCCGCGGCCCCCCCTCGCACAGCACCTCGACGATCCCCCGCTCCCCCAGCGCCGCGGTCAGCGCCGCGAGGTCGACGCCCCCGTGCGCCTCCGGCAGGACGAGCACCTCCGCCCCCGCCTCCTTCCACGCGATCTGAGTCTCGTGCGGGCACGCGGCCGTCGTCGCGACCAGCGCGCCCCCCTCGGGCTCCGTGAACAAGGCGGCCGTCGCGGGCACACGCCCGGTCGCATCCGCAACGACGCGCAACGGCTGCCGCGGGGCGGGCACGTCGCGCACCGTCAGACGCGGGTCGTCCGCGACCACGGTCCCGGCCCCGACGAGGACCGCGTCGCACTCGAGACGGCGCGCGTGCACGGCCGCGCGCGCCTCCGGGCCGGTGATCCATTGGGAGGAGCCGTCGGGGGCCGTCAGGTGCCCGTCGAGCGTCAGGGCGAGCTTCACCGAGACGAACGAGCGCCCGGTGCGGCGGTGGTGGAGGTAGGCGCGGTTCATGCGTTCCGCCTCCTCGGCCAGCACGCCGGTCGTCACGGTGATCCCGGCGTCGCGCAGCCGCCGGAGCCCGCTTCCGCTCACGCGCGGGTCCGGATCCTCCGTCGCGACGACCACGCGGGCCACGCCCGCCTCGACCAGCAGCGGCGCGCACGGCGGGGTCCGGCCGTGGTGGTTGCAGGGCTCGAGAGTGACGTAGACGGTCGCGCCGGCGGCGTCACTCTCCGCGAGGGCAGAGGCCTCCGCGTGCGCGGTCCCCGCACCCATGTGCGAGCCCTCGCCGATCACCGCGCCGTCGCGGACGACGACTGCACCCACGCGTGGATTGGGCGACGTGAATGCGGGACGGCGCGCGAGCTCGAGCGCCCGCTCCATGTACCGCTCGTCCGGCTCCACCACGCCTCCAGGCGAATAGTTCCTCGGGGGAGGGACGGCGCAGCGGCGGCCTCCCGCCGAGAATGCGGGAGCGCGCGACAAACGGCTCCGTCGCCTCTTCTCCCATCCGGACTGCGGCGAGCATCTGTCCTTGGCGGATCGCCGAGGCGATCCGTCGCTCACGCCTCACCGTCGGTCCCGGAGTTCCACCGGGTCAACCCGGAGCGCCGTTCATGCGGCTGCGCCGGGGTCGCGGACTCTCACCGCCGGTCGGGAATCTCACCCTGCCCCGAAGAGGTTCGACTAACGAGTCAAGTATAGGCGCCGGAGCGGTCCGGCTAGGCCCTCGACCCCGTGTCGGTGCGCACGACCCCGACGCCGTTCTCCTCGTCGTCAACGCGGCGGCGGTCGATCGCGTAGCTGGAGCGCGGCTCGCGCTTCGCGAACTGCTTCATCTCGGCGGCGATCTCCGATGCCTCCCAGTGGCTGTTGATCGGCCGGCGGGTGTTCGTGGCGATCCCGATCGAGACGGTCGTGGGCGGGAACTTGTGCATCTGGTCCTGGCGGTCCTTCACCTCGATGAAGCCGCGGGCCGCGTCCTCGGGGTCGTAGAGCGCGCCGATGCTCGTGTCCCAGCACTCGATGATCTCCTTGGCCGCGAGCTCCGCGACGTCGGGCGTCGTGATCGCGACGAAGTCGTCGCCGCCGACGTGTCCCAGGAAGCAGGCCGGGCCCCCGTGCTTGGCGAGCGCCGTCGTCGTGCACTTCGTGAGCAGCTTGATGGCCTCGTCGCCGCGCAGGAAGCCGTAGTAGTCGTTGAACGCCTTGAAGTTGTCGAGGTCGACGTACATAAGGGCGAAGGGGGCGCCCAGCGCGACGCGCTTCGCCACCTCCTCCTGCACCTGCACGTTTCCCGGAAGCTGCGTCAGCGGGTTCACCGCCCGCATCTCGCGTGAGCGGCGCAGGGCGGACTTCACGCGCGCGACGAGCTCCATCGGGTCGAACGGCTTGATCATGTAGTCGTCGGCGCCTGCGGTGAGGCCCACGACCTTGTCGGCCGACAGCGACTTCGCCGTCAGCATGATCACGGACATGTGCTTGGTGCGGGCGTCGCCGCGGAGCCTCTGGCAGACCTCGAAGCCGTCGATCTTCGGCATCATCACGTCGAGGAGGACGAGGTCGGGCATGAGGTCGTAGGCGCCCTGCAGCGCCTGCTCCCCGTCCGACGCGGTTGCGACCTCGTATCCCTCGAGGCGGAGGTTCACCTCGACGAACCGGACGATGTCCTCGTCGTCGTCGGCCACGAGCACGAGCTCGCGCCTGGTGATCATCGGCCCTCTCCTCCAGCCAGCATGTCCAGTCTCTCTCTAATACGTCTCGCGGCCGCCACGGGATCGCGGCCGTCGTACACGGCGCTGCCGGTGACCAGGATGTCCGCGCCCGCCGCGACCGGCTCGCCGATCGTGTCGAGGTTGACGCCCCCGTCCACCTCTATATCGGCACGAGAGCCCCTTTGATCGACCAGCTTCCGAGCCTCCGCGATGTTCGGAAGCACCTCCGCGAGGAACTTCTGACCCCCGAAACCGGGACGTACCGTCATCATAAGGACAACTTCGACATCCTCCAAGAGTCTCTCGGCCCACTCGAGCGACCTGTCGGGATGGACCGCCACCCCGGCCCCGGCCCCCGCGGCCCGGATCGCCGCGACGACGGCGGGGGGGTCCGCCGTGACCTCGGGGTGGAACGAGATCCGATCCGCCCCCGCCTCGGCGAACGCCCCGACGAACTTCTCGGGGTTGTCGATCATCAGGTGGACGTGCAGCGGCGTCTCCACGGCGGCGTCGATCGCCGCGACCGTCGGAGCGCCGAAGCTGAGGTTGTCGACGTAGTGGCCGTCCATCACGTCGAGGTGGAACCAGTCGACGACGGGCGCGACCGACGAGACCTCCTCGGCGATCCGGCCGAAGTCCGCGGTGAGTATCGAGGGTGCCATCTGCAGACGCCTGGTCCCGGTCACGTCAGCGTCTCTTCCTCCCGGGGCCGCAGCCCCCTCACCAGCTCCTCGCCGGACATGCGCCGCTTCCCCGCGAGCTGCACGTCGGTCAGCTCCAGCGCGTCGGTGCCGGTTCCGACGACGAGCGTGCCGGAGCCGCCGAGGCGCCCCGGCGGGAGCGTCCCCTCGACCTCACGAGCGGCCCACACCTTCAGGCGTTTTCCGTTCCACTCCGTCCACGCACCGGGGGCCGGGTTCAGGCCCCGTACGTGATCGACGATCTCGCGGGCAGGCCGGTTCCAGGCGATCCGCGCCTCCTCCGGGGTGATCTTCGGCGCGTACGTCGCGCGCTCGTGGTCCTGCTCGCGCGGCTCGATCTCACCGGCGGCGTACCGCTCGATCGTCTCGACGAGCATCGGCGCGCCGAGCTCGGCCATGCGCTCGCCCAGCGACCCGGCCGTGTCGTCGGCGCGCACCTCGACCTCTCGCGTCGCGAGGACCGGCCCCTCGTCCATCCCCTCGGTCAGCACCATCACCGATACCCCGGTGACGGCCGCGCCGTCCATGACCGCCCGCTGCACCGGGGCGGCCCCCCGGTAGAGCGGCAGCAGCGAGAAGTGCAGGTTCACGAAGCCGAGGGGCGGGACCTCGAGCAGGCGACCCGGAAGGATGCTCCCGTACGCGACCACGACGGCCACGTCGGGCGAGAGGGTACGCAGGCGCTCCTCGAGCTCGGGTTCGCGCGCCCGTGCGGGCTGGAGCACCTCGAGCCCGGCTGCGACGGCCGCCTCCTTTACGGGAGAGGGCCGCAGCTCCATGCCGCGGCCCGCAGGCTTGTCGGGGTTCGTCACCACCGCGGCCACCTCCGCCGGGGTCGCCAGGAGCGCCTTCAGGCTCGGCACCGCCCATGCCGGCGTTCCGAAGAAGACCGTCCTCAGAGGGCTTCCTCGCGGGCCGCGGGGGCCGGCGCCGAGCTCGGAAGCCCGAGCAGCTTCTCGCGGAGGCTCCGCATCGCCGCCTTGCGGAGGTCGTCCGACAGGCGGTCCATGAACAGCACGCCGTCGAGGTGGTCGGTCTCGTGCTGGAAGACGCGGGCAAGCAGGTCGTCAGCCTCGATGCGGACGGGGTCGCCGTTCTCGTCCAGGCCCTCGATCGTCACTTCCTTGTGCCGCTCGACCGGATACGTGAGCCCGGGGACCGACAGGCATCCCTCGTCGTCGACCACGCGCTCGTCGGACCGCTCGACGAGCACGGGGTTGAAGACCGCGCCGTGGCGGTCGTCGACCTCCCACACGAAGACCCGCTCGACGATCCCGACCTGGGGGCCGGCAAGGCCCACGCCGGGCGCGTCGCGCATCGTCTCGAGCATGTCGGCGACGAGCTTCCGGTGGACGTCGGTGACCTCCTCGACCTCGCGCGCGCGCTGGCGCAGCACGGGGTCTCCGAACGTCCTGATGCGTAGCACTGCCACTGTCAGCTCCGGTTCAGCGAGGGTCGACGTCGACGCGCAGCCGGCTCCCGGCCGGCGCGGAGGCGAGGATACCCCGCAGCCCCGGCGTGACGGCGAGCGCATCGCGGCACTTCACGAGCGTCTGCAGCTCGGTCTCCTGCGTCCCCGGGACGCGCGCGGTTATGGGGCCGAGGACGCGCGCTCGGGCCGCGCGGCACACGGCACCGGCATCCTCTATCAGACGCGCCGCTTCGGGTCCTCGGGCCGACAGCTTCACCAGCTCGGAGTACGGCGGGTAGCCGAGCTCGCGCCGCGCCTCGAGCTCGCGCTCGAGGAAGAAGTCGTAGTCCCCGCGCACGACCGCCTGGACGGCGTGGTGCGCGGGCTCGGCCGTCTGGAGGACGAGGCGTCCTCCGGCAGACGCCGGGCCGGCCCACTCGGCCATGGCCGCGAGCGCCTGGTACCCCTCCTCCGCGGCGCGCCAGTCCGGGCGGCGCAACAGCGAGTCCGCGTCGAGGACGCCGACGAGGGAGGCATCCGGGCGGAGCACCGGCTTCGTGCCTATCCACGTCGTCACGTAGATGCCGGGCTCCGTCATCGGCTCGGGCTCGTTCTCCGCGAGCGTGTCCGGGTCCACGCGTCTCACCGCAGCGTGCGGGAACGACTTCGCGAGCTGCTCCGCGAGCCGCTCGCTGCCGGCGCCGAGGAAGCGCCACTCGGTGCCGCCGCAAGAGGGACAGGCGTCCGGGGGCGCGGCCGCGAACCCGCAGCGCGGGCACCTGACGCGCGGCGGCGAGCGGTCGAACGTCACCCCGGCCTCGCAGCGCGGGCACCTCAGCGAGCGCCGGCACGTCGCGCACCACAGCGTGCGCGCGAAGCCGCGGCGCGGAACGAGCAGCGCGACGCGGCCCCCGTCCCGGAGCACATCACCGATCCGGTCGTGCAGCAGGGGGCTCAGCGCGCGGTCCTCCGGCACGTCCGCTACCTCGACCACGGGACGAGCGGCCCGGCGGTCGGCGCGCCGCGGGGCGACGGAGCCCCAGGCTCCGGCCGCGGCGCGCTCGCCGCTCTCGACCCGAGGCGTGGAGCTCACGAGCACGCACACCGCTCCCTGTAGCCGCGCTCGCTCGACGGCCACCCGGCGCGCGTCGTAGCGCGGCGACCGGTCCTCCTTGTACGAGCGGTGGTGTTCCTCGTCGAGGACGATCAGCCGCAGGCGCGGAGTGGGGGCGAGGACGACCGCGCGGCCCCCGAGCCCCAGCCCGTGGCCGGCCGCGAGGCGGAGCCACGACCGCGCCCGGTCCGCGTCGGCCTCCGACGAGTCGATCCTCGCCGCGTCGGGCCAAGTGGTCGTGAGCGCGTCGAGCACCGGCGCGCCGTAGTGGACCTCCGGCACCCCCACGAGGGCCGCGCCGCCCGCGCCCGCGGCGGCCGCCACGAGCTCGGCGATCGTGTCGCCACGGGGAGTCCCCGGCACGGGCCGCACGACCCACGTCCCCGCGCGGCCCCCGCGGATCGCGGCGAGGAGCTCGGCGCCTCCCTCGAGGGCCGCGACGGTCGCACCCACCTCCCGGTCGGGCGCGCGCAACGGCTCGGCCGGCGGGACCTTCACGCGCACCCGCGGTGGGATCGTGCGCGTGAGGCAGATCGACCGCGGCGTCACGTACCTCTCCGCCACCCACTCCATAAGCCGGTCGAGCGGGGGCGGAGTCAGCGGCTGCTCGACGACGAGTGCCGCGACGTCCAGCAGGTCCGGCGCTTCCGGCGCGTCGGTGTCGACGACGACCGCGCGCACGTTGCGGCCCCCGAACGGCACGCGCACGAGGGAGCCGAGAGCGAGCTTCCCGCTCAGCTTCTCGGGGACGGAGTAGGTGAACGTCCGGTCGACGCGCCAGGCCGGGACGAGGGGTACTACTGAGACGCGGGAGGCGGCGTTAGGAGCAGAGTCGCCGGAGCTCATCCGCGCGGTCGGTCCGCTCCCAGGTGAAGTCCTTCTCGGACCGGCCGAAGTGACCGTACGCGGAGGTCGCCTGGTAGATCGGGCGACGGAGGTCGAGGTCGCGGATGATCGCCGCCGGCCTGAGGTCGAAGCACTCCTTCACGCCGGACAGGATCTTCGCCGGGTCGACGGCCTCGGTGCCGAACGTATCGATCGCGATCGAGACCGGATGCGCCACGCCGATCGCGTACGCGACCTGGATCTCGAAGCGCTCCGCGAGCCCCGCGGCCACGACGTTCTTGGCGACGTACCGGCCCGCGTACGCCGCGGAGCGGTCGACCTTCGTCGGGTCCTTGCCGGAGAACGCGCCTCCGCCATGGCGCGCCATGCCCCCGTAGCTGTCGATGATGATCTTGCGCCCGGTGAGGCCCGTGTCGGCGCGCGGCCCCCCGATCTCGAAGACGCCCGTCGGGTTCACGAGGAACTTCATGTCCTCCGCGTCGAGGCCCGGAGGCATCAGCGGCTCGACCACGTGCTGGACGAGGTCGGGCTTCAGCAGCGTCTCGACGTCGACGTTCGGCTGGTGCTGCGTCGAGCAGACGACGGTGTCGAGGGTGACGGGGCGGGTGCCGTCGTAGCCGATCGTGACCTGGACCTTGCCGTCGGGCCGCAGGTACGGCAGCACCCCCGCCTTGCGCACCTCGGAGAGCCGCTGGGCGAGCCGGTGCGCGAGCCAGATCGGCATCGGCATGAGGTCGTCGTTCTCGCGGCACGCGTACCCGAACATCATGCCCTGGTCGCCGGCGCCCTGGCTGTCGAGGGCCTCGTCCTCGGTCTCGCCGTGGCGCTCCTCGTAGGACTGGCTGACGCCCTTGTCGATGTCGCTCGACTGCTCCTGGATCACGACCGACACGCCGCACGTCTCGCCGTCGAACCCGATCTTGCTGCTCGTGTAGCCGATGTCGGTCACGGTGCGCCGCACGACCGACGGGATGTCGACGTAGCACGACGTCGTGATCTCGCCGGCGACGACGACCAGCCCCGTGGTGACTAGCGTCTCGCACGCGACGCGGCCGAAGGGGTCGGAGGCGAGGATCTCGTCGAGGATCGCGTCGGAGATCTGGTCGGCCATCTTGTCGGGATGGCCTTCGGTCACGGATTCGGACGTGAACAAAGAAAGGTTGTTTTCAGGCATGCGGCGCATCCTATTAGGGCGACGCGACAAGCTCTGCCACGCGCCAGGACGCGAAAACGGCGGGGCCGCGACCCCGCCGTTCCCTTCGGTGCTCGGACCCGCGCCTACTGTCTGGCGGCCGCTCGCGGCTGCCTTTCAGCACGCGTGGCGGGCGTCAGCCCGTCACGACTATCTACGGCCGGGGCAGGTG
>DASZDG010000030.1:0-63674 GCA_035942255.1 Actinomycetota bacterium
CCCGAGAGTGTTCCCAAGTAACACGGAGCCCGAGAAATTCCGTGTGAATTTGCGGGGCCCACCCCGTAAGGCTAACTACTTCCTAGCGACCGATAGTGAACCAGTACCGTGAGGGAAAGGTGAAAAGTACCCCGGGAGGGGAGTGAAATAGCACCTGAAACCGTGCGCTTACAAGCAGTCAGAGCGTCGTTACGCGACTTCGGTCGCGTAGCCGTGATGGCGTGCCTTTTGAAGAATGAGCCGGCGAGTTACTCGTACGTGGCAAGGTTAAGGAGAGATCCGTAGCCGTAGCGAAAGCGAGTCTTAATAGGGCGTTTCAGTCGCGTGCGGTAGACCCGAAGCCGGGTGATCTATCCATGGGCAGGTTGAAGCGAGGGTAAGACCTCGTGGAGGACCGAACCCACCAGGGTTGAAAACCTGGGGGATGACCTGTGGATAGGGGTGAAAGGCCAATCAAACCCGGTGATAGCTGGTTCTCCCCGAAATGCATTTAGGTGCAGCGTCACGCGTTCAGTATCGGTGGTAGAGCACTGGATGGGCTAGGGGGCCAACAAGCTTACCGAACTCAGCCAAACTCCGAATGCCGGTACTCCAGAGCGTGGCAGTGAGACTGCGGGGGATAAGCTCCGTAGTCGAGAGGGAAACAGCCCAGATCGCCAGCTAAGGTCCCTAAATCTTTGCTAAGTGGAAAAGGATGTGAAGTCGCACAGACAGCCAGGAGGTTGGCTTAGAAGCAGCCACCCTTGAAAGAGTGCGTAACAGCTCACTGGTCGAGTGATTTTGCGCCGATAATGTAGCGGGGCTAAGCAAAGTACCGAAGCTGCGGCATTGCTCACTTCGGTGAGTGATGGGTAGGGGAGCGTTGTAACAACTGCGAAGCTGTTCCGTGAGGAGTGGTGGAGTGGTTACAAGTGCGAATGCCGGCATGAGTAGCGAAAGGGGAGCGAGAAACTCCCCCCCCGTATGTCCAAGGGTTCCTGGGGAAGGTTAATCCGCCCAGGGTAAGTCGGGACCTAAGCCGAGGCCGAGAGGCGTAGGCGATGGACAACTGGTTGATATTCCAGTACCACCACACGCGCGCCCACGCCGAAACGAGTTGCTAAGGGAAGCCTTCGGGCCTACCGACCCACTCGTCTAGGCGAGCAATGGGGTGACGGAGGAGGGTAGTCGGACCCACGCGTTGGTTGACGTGGGGTAAGCAGGTAGGAGGGTCCCTTAGGCAAATCCGGGGGACCGTTAACTCCGAGACGCGATGCCGACCCGCTTGAGGGGAAGCCGATGAGCCCATGCTCCCGAGAAAAGCCTCTAGCGAGCTCGTGTGGTGCCCGTACCCCAAACCGACTCAGGTGGACAGGTAGAGCATACCAAGGGGATCGAGAGAACTCTGGTTAAGGAACTCGGCAAATTGGCCGCGTAACTTCGGGATAAGCGGCGCCACTGCTGGTGACGGGACTTGCTCCCTGAGCTGGCGGTGGTTGCAAAAACCAGGCCCTAGCGACTGTTTACTAAAAACACAGGAGCGTGCTAAGCCGTAAGGCGCCGTATACGCTCTGACGCCTGCCCGGTGCCGGAAGGTTAAGGGGAAGGGTTAGCTGGACTTCGGTCCAGCGAAGCTCTGAACTTAAGCCCCGGTAAACGGCTGCGGTAACTATAACCGTACTAAGGTAGCGAAATTCCTTGTCGGGTAAGTTCCGACCTGCACGAATGGCGTAACGACTTGGGCACTGTCTCAACCAGAGACTCGGCGAAATTGCAATACGAGTAAAGATGCTCGTTACCCGCGGAAGGACGAAAAGACCCTAGGACCTTTACTGCAGCTTGATATTGGAGTTTGGGACATTTTGCGTAGGATAGGCGGGAGGCTTTGAAGCTTGGACTCCGGTCCAGGTGGAGCCAACCTTGAAATACCGCCCTGAATGTTCTGGGCTTCTAACCCGGGTCCCTTATCGGGATCGGGGACAGTGTCAGGTGGGTAGTTTCACTGGGGCGGTGACCTCCTAAACTGTAACGGAGGTGTTCAAAGGTTCCCTCACCCTGGTCGGCCATCAGGGGGCGAGTGCAAACGCACAAGGGAGCTTGACTGCGAGACCTACAAGTCGAGCAGGTGCGAAAGCAGGAGTTAGTGATCCGGCGGCTCCTCGTGGTAGGGCCGTCGCTCATCGGCTAAAAGGTACCCTAGGGATAACAGGCTGATCGTGCCCAAGAGTCCATATCGACGGCACGGTTTGGCACCTCAATTTGGGGTGAGGCGGTAGAGATACCGTCGCAAGTATCGGCTTATAACGGTGGAACCCGAAGCTGTCGTACCCGGTACGTACAGTGGGCAATACCGTGGGAAGTCTGTCGGGAGTGCAGCGCGAGGTCATAACCGGATGCCTTCTGGGCGACGGGGCCATGCGTTGCAAGACCAACGCACTCCTCGAGATCAATCACTCTATCCAGCAGCGGAGCTACGTCGACTGGAAGTTCGACCATCTCGCTCCGCTCGTCCGCACTCCGCCGAGAGCCAGGGCCGGCAACGGATCCCGCGTCGCGTATCGATTCGTGACTCGGAGCCTGCCGGAGCTGACCGACTTCTACAGAGCGTTCTACGACGCCGGGGAGAAGGTCGTTCCGGAGCTTGAGCTGACGCCTCTGACTCTCGCTGTGTGGACGATGGATGACGGGTGCAGATCGAGAAGTGCAGTGTACATGAACACTCAGCAGTTCGCGATGGCGTCGCAAGCGCGACTCATGCGGATGCTGCGGGAGCAATGGAGGATCGAGTCGAACCTCAACCGGGACAAGACGTACTGGCGCATTCGCGTCACGACCGTCGGAAGCGCGAGGTTGAGAGAGATAGTCGAGCCCTTCATGCTCCCCGAGCTCATGTACAAGCTCCCGCAAGTGACCCCGTAACGACTGTGGTCTTTTCGACCAAGGTGGCGATCACTGGCCAGAAGGCCAAATCTGCGATCGCCACAACACGCCGACCCCTCGCCCTTGGTCGGGCAGGGTGAAGATATAGTCTGCGCCGCTCGAGAGAGCGGATCACGTGCGATGTCGGCTCGTCGCATCCTGGGGCTGGAGCAGGTCCCAAGGGTTGGGCTGTTCGCCCATTAAAGCGGCACGCGAGCTGGGTTTAGAACGTCGTGAGACAGTTCGGTCTCTATCCTCCGCGGGCGTAGGAGATTTGAGGAGAGCTGTCCCTAGTACGAGAGGACCGGGACGGACGCACCTCTAGTGTGACAGTTGTCGTGCCAACGGCAGGCTGTTTAGCTACGTGCGGACCGGATAAGCGCTGAAAGCATCTAAGTGCGAAGCCGACTCCAAGATGAGATCTCCCACCCGGTTAACGGGGTAAGGCCCCTTGCTAGACGACAAGGTTGATAGGCCGGAGCTGTAAGCACAGCAATGTGTTCAGGCGACCGGTACTAATAGGCCGAGGGCTTGGTTTCGCTCGCGCTCGCTCTGGAGGTTCCAGGGTTCAGAAGGACGCCTGTGTTGGGCGATGACACAAGGCATCGCTCGCGATGCCGCTGACAAACGAATAAGGTTTCCGGTGGCTATGGCGGAGGGGTCACACCTGGTCCCATTCCGAACCCAGAAGTTAAGCCCTCCAGCGCCGATGGTACTGCCCTGGCGACGGGGTGGGAGAGTAGGACGCCGCCGGATTTTTCCTCAGAGGCCGCCCGCCAGGGCGGCCTCTTTCTTTGCTGCCTTACCCTGTCTTCTCATGTCCTCCAAGCCCCCACCGCGTCCCGAGCGCGACGCCGCCCGTGTCTCGCACCTCGGCCCCCATCAGCGCCGCCAGCGCGAGCGCGGCCGCGGCCGGGACGAGCGGCACAGCGGCCGGGAGCCTGTGCACCTCGAGGACGACGTCACGAAGGAGCTCCGCGCGACCGCGCGGCCCGGCAAGGGCGACCTCCTCGTGAAGGTGTTCGCGGACGCGGCGGCCGCGTACCTGGAGGACGACCTCGACGAGGCGATCGACCTCGGCGAGCAGGCGAAGCACATGGCCCTCCGGGCGGTCTCGCCGCGCGAGCTGCTCGGGCTCATCTATTACCGCGCCGGCCGGTGGCAGGAGGCGGCCCGCGAGCTGTCCGCGTTCCGGCGGCTGTCGGGGAGCCCGGCGCAGAACCCGGTGCTCGCCGACTGCTACCGCGCGCTGGGGCGGCCCGAGCGCGCGGTGGAGCTGTGCGACGAGGTCACGCCGGAGCTGGTGACGCCGGACGTCTTCTACGAGGCCAGCATCGTGGCCGCGGGTGCGCTTGCAGACCAGGGGCGGCTCGACGACGCGATCGCGCGCCTCGAGCGGCTCGAGCTCCAGCCGGAGAACGCGGAGGAGCACCACCTCCGGGCGTGGTACGTGCTGGGGGACCTGCTGGAGAGACGCGGCCGCTTCACGCAGGCACGCGAATGGTTCGAGGCCGTCGCCGCCGTGGATCCCGACGCTACCGACGCGCCGGAGCGGGCGGAGCGGATGCGCTCGGGCTAGCGCCCCGTCCCGTACATGCTCGCGTCGCCGGGGCCCACGCGCTTCGTGAACGTGTAGCTCACCTTGTCGTAGCCCATGCGCTCCTCGTAGAACCGGTGCGCGTCGACGCGCTGGAGGCCGGACGACAGCGCGACCATCTCGCAGCCCTCGGCGGCGGCGATCTCCTCTACGTGGCCGAGGAGGGCCTGCCCGTGGCCGCGCGAGCGCGCTCCGCCGGCCGTCACCAGCTCGTACACCCAGACGTGCCGGCCGTAGTAGAGGTTGGTCGCGAGCCGGATCCCCGCGGCCGCGAGGATGGCCCCGTCGCCGTCCTGGAGCGCCAGCAACCGGTACCCGTCGGCGGCCATCGTCTCCGTCAGCTGCAGCCACTGGTCCTCTGTGAGGTGCCCGCGCAGCTCCCTCATGACGGGCCAGGCGGTGCGGAGCTCCTCCCGGGTCCGGAGCTCGACGACGTTCAAGACCCGAGCTTGTCCATGTAGCGCATGTACCCCCACGTGTTCATCCGGTATGACGTCGTCTGCTCGAGCCGCGCGACCGACGCGTCGTCGAGATGCTCCGCGTAGGCCGCGCTTGCCGCACGGCGGACGTAGTCCGCGGCTCCGTCGACCGAATCGGTCTCGTCGCGCGCGGCCCTCACCCATCCGGCCCACTCCACGAGCGCGTCCACGGCGGCGTCGCACACGCCCGCGGGGTCCTCGTCCCCCTTCGCTCCGAAGTGCGTGAAGCAGAGCCGGTCGGGCCGTAGCTCCTTCACCCTGCCGATCGAGGCGATCGCCGCCTCGAGGTCGAACTCCGGGGGCGGGGTCGCGGGACGGATGACGCCGACGTCGGGGAGCCGCACGCCGAGCGCGTCCCCGCAGAAGAGCGTGCCGCTCGATTCCTCCAGAAAGGCGTGGTGGTGACGGGCATGGCCGGGGGTCTCGATCGCGCGCAGCGAGGTGCCGCCGAGGTCGACCCGTTCGCCGTCGCCGATCTCGCGCAGCTGCCCGGGCGGGACCGGGTCGATCCCGCCCCAGAGCCGCTCCATCGCGTCGCCGTAGATGCGGCCGGCGCTCGACCACAGCTTCGACGGGTCAGCGAGGTGCGGGGCCCCCACGGGATGGACGACCACGGTCGCGTCCGGCCACCGTCGCGCGAGCGTTCCCGCGGCCCCCGCGTGGTCCAGGTGGATGTGCGTGACGACGACGTAGTCGACGCGCTCGACGCCGTTGGCGCGGAGACCCGCGAGCAGGTGCTCGAGCGACGACTTCGGGCCCGTCTCGACCAGCGCCGTCTTCTCGCCGCGCACGAGGAAGGCGCCCGTGATGCCCGGGAAGCCGTGCATGTTGAGGTCGATGGTCTCGGGGCCCGTCATGTCGACCTCCGGTCGGGGATAGGTTGCCGGGATGATAGCCGCGGGGGCGCGGCCCTCCGGCGTCCTGATCGTCAACCCGGGTGCCGGGCGGTTGAGCGACGAGAGGCGCCTCGAGATCGTGGACGAGGTGCGGCGGCGATGCCGGGTGGAGGTCTACGAGACGCCGCAGCGCGACGCGGGCATCGAGATCGCCGCGCAGGCCGCGGACGCGGGCGCACCGGCGGTGATCGCGTTCGGCGGCGACGGCCTCGTCAACGAGGTGGCGAACGGCGTCGCGGGGACCGCAACCGCGCTGGCCATCGTTCCCGGAGGGACGATGAACGTCTTCGCCCGCGCGCTCGGCATCCCCCCGGACCCGCTCGCCGCGGTCGCGGCGCTGTCCGAGCGGTGGGCGGACGTGCGCACGGTCCCCTTGGGGCGCATGGACGGCAGGTACTTCACGTTCTCCGCGGGATGCGGGTTCGACGCGGAGGCCGCGGCGCGCGTCGAGCGGGACCACCGGTCGAAACGGACGTTCGGCGAGCTCTTCTTCTACTGGAGCGCGTTCCGCGTCCTCGCCAGCACCTATAGACACCGCAACCCTTCGATGATCGTGCGCGGCCCCTTCGGCGAGGTCCCGGTCGCGATGGCGATCGGGTGCAACGCGGGGCCCTACGCCTACTTCGCAGGCCGCGCCGTCGACCTCGCGCCCGAGGTGTCGCTCGAAGGCGGGCTCGACGTGTTCGCGCTGAAGAGCATGCGCATCGAGGCGCTCCCGTTCTACGCGTGGCGCTCGGTCGTGTCGGGTGACCTCGTGCACCACCCGGACACGTTCTACGCGAGCGGCCTCGACGGGTTCGAGGTCAGTGCGGCCGAGCCCTTCGCGCGCCACGTCGACGGCGAGCCCCTCGAGCCCGCGACGTCGGCGTCGCTCTCCGTCGTGCCTGACGTCCTGAAGGTGCGGGGCGCGGGCGCGTGAGCGTCCTGCTCGCGGGCCTCGACCCGACCCTGACCGCCGCGCTCGCTCGCCGGCTGCTCGCCGCGGGGGACCAGGTGCGCATGATCGGGCGCGGCGAGGCCCCCGCGGGCGTGCACGTGGCGGCGGGGGAGCTCTCGGACGAGGACCTCGTCGAGCGCGCGTGCCAGGGGGTGCGGACGATCGTGCTCGGGCGGGTGACTGCCCCCGAGCAAGCAGCGGCTCTCGCGGCCGCGGGGCGTGCCGGCGTCGACCGCGTCGTCCTCGTGGGCGGTTCGGAGCAGGGCCTCCCGCCGGCGATGTCGTGGATCTCGTTGATCGTTCCGGAACCTCGCTTCCTCGGCATCAAGAAAGGCGTCCCACCCGACGCGGTCGCAGAGGCGGTGGACGCGGCCGACGACCTCGCGGGGGAGCCGCGGCTGGTTGCGGACCTCGGGACGGACGAGGGGTGGCGCGCCCTGCGGCTGGAGCCGCCTCGCTAGCTACGCGGGGGAGCCGAGGTATGCCTGGCGGATCTCGGAGTGGTCGAGGATCTCGCCGCCGGAGCCCGAGTAGACGAGCGTGCCCTTCTCCATCACGAACGCCCGCGACGCGATGCGGAGCACGCCCGCGTTCTGCTCGACGATGAGCACGGTCGTGCCGTCCTGGTTGATCTGGCTGACCACGTCGAACACCGTCTGGGTCAGCTTCGGGGACAACCCGAGCGACGCCTCGTCGATCAGCAGCAGCTTGGGACGCGCCATGAGCCCGCGTGCGATCGCGAGCATCTGCTGCTCGCCGCCGGACAGCGTCCCCGCCATCTGGGTCCAGCGCTCGCTGAGGCGCGGGAAGTACTCGATCGCGCGCTCGACGACCGCGCGCGTGTTCTTGCGGTCCTTCTTGTAGGGCCACGCGCCGAGGCGCAGGTTCTGCGCGACGGTCAGCTGCGGGAACACGTGCCGGCCCTCGGGAACGAGCACGATGCCCTCTGCGACGAGCTTGCGCGGGTCGACCCCGGTGACGTCGTGGCCCATGAACGTGACCTTGCCGGACCACGGCTTGAGCATCCCGCTCAGCGTCAGCACCGTCGTCGTCTTGCCGGCGCCGTTGAGCCCGAGCAGCACCGCGGTCTCGCCCTCCTCGATCGAGAACGAGATGCCGCCTAGCACCGGGAGGCTGCCGTAGCCGCCGCGCAGCTCCTCGACCTCAAGCAGTGGCATCGGCGGTGTCCTCCTCCGAGGTGGTCTCCTCGACCACCTCGCCGCCGAGGTACGCGGCGACGACCTCGGGATGCGACGCGACCGCCTGCGGCTTCCCCTCGGTGAGGATGCGCCCGAAGTTCAGCACGTAGACGTAGTCGCAGACGCCGGTCACGAGCGGGACGTGGTGCTCGATCATCAGGACGGTGAGGTTCAGCGTCTTGCGCAGCTCGAGCAGACGCTCGCCGAACTGGTGCGCCTCGTCGGGCCCCATCCCCGACGACGGCTCGTCGAGCAGCACGACGTCCGGGTCGGTCGCGAGGACGGTGCCGATCTCGATCAGCTTGAGCGTCCCGTAGGGGAGCCCGTCGAGCTTGCGGTCCTTGAGGTGGGCGAGGTCGAGGAAGTCGAGGACCTCGAGCGCGTTCGTGCGCAGGCGCCGTTCCTCCGCGAACGAACGCGGTGCGCCGAGGACCGCCGCGAGCGCGCCGTAGCCGATGCGCGGGTGCTGGGCGACGAGGAAGTTCTCGAGGACCGTGAGCTCGCGGACGAGGCCGATGTTCTGGAAGGTGCGCCCGAGGCCGAGCGCGACGCGCCGGTGCGTGGGCAGCAGCGAGATGTCGCGGCCCCGGTAGCGCACCGTCCCGGAGTTCGGCGCGTACAGCCCGGTGATGCAGTTGAACAGGGTCGTCTTGCCCGCCCCGTTCGGCCCGATGAGGCCGACGATCTCCCACTCGGGGACGTCGACGTTCACGCCTTCGAGCGCGACGAGGCCCCCGAACCGGATCCCCATGTCCCTGATCTCGAGCGCGGCGGCCGTCACGCAGGCTCGTCCCGACGCGCGGGCGCGGCCTCGGGGTCCTCGGCCTGGTCCGGAGCGGCGGCCTTGTCGAGCCCGAGCTTCTTCAGGAGCTTCGCGCGCGGCCCCTCGCCGCGCGGCTTCTTGCCGTGGCCTCCGTCCTCGCCGGGATGCATCGAGAAGCGCGCTCCGCCGAGCCACGTCGTGAGCGGCGACAGCCGGCCGCCGAGGCCCCCGGGGGCGAAGATGATGACCTCGAGGGCGAGGAGTGCGCCGATGACCAGCGTGAAGTGGTCGGGCTCGCGGTGAAGGGTCTCCTCGACGAAATGCCGCAGCCACGCGATCTCGCTGATCAGCGACGGGAACAGGGCGAAGAACGCGGACGCGACGACCACGCCCGTGCGCCTGCCGAGACCGCCGACGACGACCATCAACACCCACAGCAGGGCGGCCTCGAACTTGAAGTTGTTCGCGACGACGACGCCGACGCGGTGCGCGAACAGGCTCCCGGCCAGGCCGGCGAACGCTCCGGAGAGGATGAACGCGAACGCCTTGTAGAACGTCACGTTGACGGCATAGGACGCGGCGACGGCTTCCGACTGCTTCACGGCGAGGATCGCGCGGCCCACCTTCGACCGGACGATCCGCCAGTCGACGAAGATCGCGACGGCGAGCATCGCGATGCACAGCACCGCGTACGCGCGGTTCGTCGTGAAGCCCGGGGGCCGGGGCGCAGGCATGCCCTGGCCGCCCCGCGTCAGCGCGGGGATCTCGAAGAGCGAGTTCGCCGACACGTACCCGAACGTGAGCGTGATCAGCGCGAGGTAGAGGCCCTTGATGCGGAGGGCGACGAGGCCGAGGAGCCCGGCGGTGGCGGCCCCCACGATGACCGCCAGCACGAGGCCGACCCAGAACGACTGCCCCTGCTCGCTCACCAAGCCGGCCGAGACGAAGGCCGAGAGGCCGACGAAGCCGTGGTGGCCGAGCGAGACCTGCCCGGTGTAGCCGAGGACGACGTTCAGCGAGAGCCCGATGATGGCGTAGATCGCGGCCTGCGCGAAGAGGTTCGCCCACGTCTGCGACACGGTCGCGATCAGGTAGGCCATGCCGCCGAAGATCGCCGCCATGACGCCGAGGCGGGCGGCCCAGCCACGGGCGTCGGGGCGCCAGACGCCTTCTTGTGCGGGGGCCGCAGCTTGTGCGCCGCCGAGGGTCGCGGCCTCGGAGCTGGCGCTCATGCCTCTTGCCCCAGCAGCCCTGCGGGACGCGCGAGGAGGATGACCAGCAGGACGAGGAGGATCGAGATCTGCTCGGACGCCGGCACGACCTCGGTGATGGCCTTCTCACCGATGTGGTAGTGCCCGACGGCCCACTGGGACACGGTCTGGACGACGCCGATCGTGACGCCGCCCAGGAACGCGCCCGGGAGGCTGTTCATCCCGCCGACGACCGCGCCGGTGAACGCGGGGATGAGGATGTTGCTGGTCATCACCCCCGGGATGAGCAACCCCGCGAGCGGCACGTAGATGATCGCGGCGATGCCGCCGAGCAGCGCGGCCCCGCCCCAGATGAAGCGCGACATCCGCTCGACGCCGATGCCGACGACCCGCGTGGCGAACGCGTCCTGCGAGGTGGCGAGGACCGCGAGCCCGAGGTCCGTGCGGGAGAAGAAGTAGGCGAGGAGCACGCCGAAGGTCACGAGCACGAGGATCGCGACCTGCCGCTGCGGGTTGATCGGGAGGTTGAAGAACGTCTTCGTGCTGAGGATCCCGGCGTCGTCGGTCGTGAAGACCCCGCGGAGGTTCTGGGGTTCGATCTCGAAGAAGAGGATCTGGAGCCCGATCAGCAGGAGCGCGGTGGCGATCGTCGCGACGAGCACGGTCACGCGCGGCGCGTTGAGCAGCGGGCGGGCGATCACGCGCTCGAAGACCAGGCCGAGCAGCAGCGTGAGGAGCAGCGCGACCGGGACCGCGACGAAGTAGGGGAGCCCGAAGCTCGCGAAGCCCGTCGTGCGGACGCCCATGTAGGTGAAGTACGCCGCCATGGTCCCGAACTCACCCTGGGCGAAGTTGAAGACCCGCGTGCCCTTGTAGACGAGCACGAGCCCGAGGGCGACGAGGCCGAAGATCGCGCCGTTGGTGAGGCCCAGGATGACGAACGGAGCCGGGCCCGTGGGGTCGCCCGCGCCCGCGATCAGCAGCGCGCCGATCAGCGCAACGATCACCCCGGTGACGACGGCCGTTCTCATCAGCGACTGAACCTATCGCCTGGGAGTCACCGAGGCGAGCGGCGGGATCTCAGAAGCCGCCGAAGAACGGGATCTCCGTCACCCACACGTTGCGCGAGCAATCCGCCCGGTTCATGTGCATCTGGCTGCCACCGAAGTGGTCGGTGGGCGAGAAGACCACGTCCGGGAGCACGCCCGTGCTGATCTTGCCCATGCGCTGGACGTGCCACATGAAGCGCTCGCGCGTGAGGTTGCGGCCGGGCTCGAGGAACATCTGGTGCAGGATCTTGCTCATCCCCCAGAGGCCGAACATGATGTCGTCGGTCCCGCCGGCCTTGCGGAAGTTCGGGTCGAACCGGTTCGAGTCGACGTAGGCCGGGAACGGGCTGAGGAACTTGGCGTTGTTGATCGACGAGTTGTTCCGGCATGCGACCCCGGCGACGGTGTCGATCGTCATCGTGAGGCCGACGCCGACGTACTGCAGGTCGCACTGCTCGTTCGCCTGGGACGCCAGCTGGATGAAGAACGTCGGGGACGTCAGCACGTTCACGTTCTTGATCTGCTGCTGGCAGAGGTCGGTCGCGACCGTGGCCGCGTCGGTCTGGCCGGCGTTCTTGGGGACCGCTCGCATGTAGTCGACCGACGCTCCGGCCGCGTCCATCTCAGCCTCCCACGCGGCGCGTCCGTCGAGGAAACCGGGGGTGTTGAAGTACACCATCCCGTTCTTCTCGCCCCGGGCGCCGAGCTTCTCGACCATGTAGGAGACCAGCAGCGGGGCCTGCTGCTTGTACGAGGCCCAGATGGCGAAGTACGTCGCGAGGTTGTTGACGCCGGTCTCGGTGACGCCGGCCGAGATGTACGGGACGCCGACCGAGTTCGCGTACTGCGCACACCGTGCGATCTGGTCCGCGCCGGCGACGCCGATGATCAGGAAGACCTTCTCGTCCTCGACCATCTCCTGGCACTCCTGCACGGCCACCGACGGGTCGAACTCGTCGTTGTGCCCGAAGACCTGGACCGTGCGGCCGTGGATCGACTTCTTCTGGCTCTCGAGCCAGTTCCAGTAGAGGTCCTTGCCCTTGTCGAAGGACGGGGCGGGCACGGGGGCCGCGCCGGTGATCGGCGCGTGGATCCCGATGCGGATCACCTTGTCCTCGACGCCGGTGGTGTTGCCGCCGGTGGGCTCGCCGGGCTCGGGCGTGTCACCCGGGGGGCCGTCGCCGGGTGTGCCGTCGTCACCGCCACCGTCGGTGCCGGAGCCCCCGCCGGACGTCGTGGTCGTCGAGGAGCCGCTGCCTCCGCTCGCGCTCGAACCGAGGGAGGAGTCGGAGCCGACGATCGGGTTGCCGGCCGCGTCGAGGACGGCGCCGCCTTCGGCTGCCGCCTGTCCGCCCGCGCCGGCGGGGGCGCCGAGCTTGTAGACGTCCGGCTTCTGGCCGCATGCTGCGGCCACCATCATCGCGACGAGCGCGCACGCGCAGAGCAGGTAAGTCCGTCGAGTCCTCATGAGCCCTTCTTCCTGAAGTTCAGCTTCCCCAAGATCCCACTCGATCTCTCTCCCAGTGACTTCAAGCCGCCGATGACGGCGGACAGCCCGCCGGCGGTCGCGGCCCCCGCGGTCGCGGCCGCGATCTCCTCACCGCGTCGCGCCGCGTTCAGGCGGCGGATCTGCGCGAGCACGCCGTCCGGCCGGATCCCCGCCGCCTTCTCGAGCACGACGGAACGGACCATCGACCAGGCCACGACACCCGCGAGGATCGCGAGCCACACGTACCCCGGCAGGCCCTTCGGGACCTCCGCCGCGGTCGGCTCCGCCGCCTCGGTCAGCTCGGTCGGAGCGGCGGCCTCGTCGACGGTTTCCGACGGGGTGTCGATGCCTCCCGTGTCGGTCGGGGCGATGCTCCCGCTACCGGTGGAGGTAGTGACGGACGAGCCGGGGTCGAACGGGGTCGACGTCCCGGGGTCGGTCGGGGTCGTCGGGACGGGCGGGACCGGCGTCTTGGAGGGGGTGTAGGTGAGCCGCGTCTTGATGCCCTTCTCCTCGGGGTTCGCGTTCCCGATCAGGACCGTCCGCCAGTTGGCGTCGGTGGCGGGGTCGAAGTCCGCCTCCTTCGGCCGCACCGGCGTCAGCATGATCGCGGTCATCGCGCTGCCCTCGTCGGTCCACGTCTGGGCGAACTCGGTGAGGTCGAAGGTGTAGCCGAACACCGGGTCTTCTTGCGCGTCGTCGGGGGCCGGGGTGGCGCCGCCGCCGTCCTTCTTGGTCTTGATCTCCTTGCGCTCGGCCACGGGATCGGTGTCCGAGCACGCGTACTTCGGGACCTCCTTGTAGAGGCTCGCCTCACCGTCGCCGAAGAACTCCTCGATGAAGCACGCCTGCAGCGACTTGCCCTCGGCGTTCAGCGGCTCCGACTGCTGGTCGTTCGCCTCGACGAACGTCACGGTGAACTTCCCGATCTTCGACTTCGGGGGGACGAGCGCCATGTCGAAGCCGACGGCGGAGAGCTGGTTCGGGGTCTCGTAGTCGCCCTCGCGCACCTGGACCGGGAGACGGCCGGGCTTGCAGGCCTGCTCCGGCGGCGACCCCGCCAGCGGCGGGCTCGGGCAGAACGGGTTCGGGAACGAGATCACGGCCACGTCGGTGCCGGTGGTCGGGTCCTGGATCCGCTGGCGGGTCTGGTCCTCCCAGTACCAGGCGGTGACGAGGACGAGGGGCTCGTCGGTGACCGCGAGCGCGGGCGACGCAGGCACCCCCAGGAACGCCAGTACCAGCGGGATCGCAAGGACCCGCGGAGCGCGTCGTTTCACGGACCATCCTCCCCAAGGGACGCTAGGTGGTCGACCCGGTGCGGGATCCCACCCCGTCCCTCACCGTCCTTATTGCCTGTTTGACCGCCCATAACACTAGCAATTCCCCGGATCAAGTAGGAGGCGAGGTCGCCTTGCGCTACGCTCGGTTCCGTGAAGAAGCTCCGCGCCGCATGGCAATCGGTCTGGGTGGACGTCGACCGGAGGGTGCAGGTCGGGAGGATCCTCGGCCTGTTCTTCGTCACGGCGGGCTTCGTCGTGATGGGGAAGGCCTGGGACGGGGCCGCGAGCATCAACTTCACCACCGGCCAGTTCCCGTACCTGCTCTCGGGTGGGTTCATGGGGCTCGGGCTGGTCGTGACCGGCTGCACTCTGCTGCTGCTCTCGACCGTCAGGGGCGAGCGCCAGGTAATGACCGAGAAGCTGGACGAGGTCACGAAGCTGCTGGGCCGCAGCCTCAACCGGATGCAGATGTCGGCCAACGGCGTCCCGGGGAGCGGCGAGCAGGTCGTCGCCGGCGAGAACGTCTACCACCGGGCGGACTGCAGGATCCTCCAGGGCAAGCCGGGCCTCACGACGCTGACGGTGGAGCAGGCATCGGCCGAGGGCCTCACGCCGTGCCGGGTCTGCGACCCGCCGAAGCCGGCCCCGGCCCCCGAGGCCGCCGCCTCCGACGGCGCCAAGTCGCCGCAGGCCCAGGAAGCCAGCGCCAACAACTAGCGCCCGACCCCGCGCGGCCGTCGCCGCAGGCGACGACATTAGGAGCCGAGGAATCCGCACAGGGCGGGATCGCTTCGCGATCCCGCTAGAACGAATGAAATACCAGGCCCGTCGCGGCCTTGGGCCAGAAGTAGCTCGCCTTCTGCGGCATCCGCTCGCCCGACTGCGCCACGTCGACGACGTCCGCGGGGCGCAGTGCCCGCAGCAAGACCCCCGCCGTCCACCCCGAGGCGACCAGCTCCTGCACCTCGGCGGGGTCCCTCGTGAACCGCATCTCGTCCGGGCCCTCCGGCAGGAGCCGCGGCAGCACGACCTCGTGGAGGGCGACCACGTCCAGCGCCCGCCACGCCGCGGCCCTCTCTCCGACCGCCTCCACGACCTGCGCGTCCGACACCTCGACGCCGACGATCCCGCCGGCCAGCACGAAGGCGAACGCGTGGTCGGCCTTCGACTCCGCGAGGAACTCCTGCGGGTCGCCCTCGATCGTCCGGCCGCCCAGGTCGTCGCGGAGACTCGTACCTAGGTCCGGGACCCCCGTCTTCAGGACGCGGTTGTAAGGAAGGACGACGAGCTCCTCGGAGTCGGCGTCGACGCAGAAGCACATGATCGAGTCGTGGTCGCCCTCCTCGTCGCCCTGCTCCCGGTGGAAGGCGAGCGCGGTCTCATAGCGGTGGTGGCCGTCGGCGATGACCAGAGGTCCGGGCGCGAGGGCCTCGGTCAGCATCGCGACCTCGGCGGGGGCCGATACGACCCACAGGCGGTGCAGGACGCCCTGTGAGTCCTGGGCCCGCCCCGCCGTCGGGCGGTGCTCGAGCGAGTCGAAGAACGGGCCGAGGCCCCCGCCCCCCCGGTAGATCGCGTAGATCGGCGAGATGTTCGCCCGCACCGCCCGCATCAGCGCGAGCCGGTCCTCCTTCGGCCCCGCCATCGTCCGCTCGTGGGGCAGGACGCCCGCGGACTCGCCGAACTCCTCGAGCGCCAGGGCGCCGACGACGCCGGCGACGCGCCGGCGGAGCCCGTTCGCGTCGACGAAGTCCTGCCGGTAGACGTAGAGGGAAGGGGTCTCGTCGCGCGTCAGCGTGCCGTCCGCCAGCCACCCGGCGAAGGTCTCGCCGGCCTCCGAGTAGTTTGCCTGCCCTCCCTGCGCCAGCTCGAGGTGTACGGCGTTGTGGGGGTGGACGCGGTGCAGGGCGTCCTGCTCCTCCGGCGAGATCACGTCGTACGGCGGGCAGATCAGCTTCGGCAGGTCGGACGAAGAGGAGTAGCGGATCCCGGTGAACGGTCTGAGCTCGGGCACGGCGAGATGATAAGTGAGCCGCCCGCCGCGGCCGCGGCCGTGCTGGAGGACGTCGACGGCCTCGTCTCCGACATGGACGGCGTCTTCTACCGCGGAGACGAGCCGATCCCGGGCGTCGGAGACGCCGTCCGCCGCTGGCGCGAGGCGGGCAAGCGCATCGTCTTCTGCACGAACAACTCGCACTACACGGTGGCGGAGTACGTCGCGAAGCTCGAACGGGTCGGTGTCCCCGCGTCCGAGGAGGACGTGGTGTCGTCCGCGGTCGTCCTCGCGGAGGTCCTGCGGGAGCGCGGCGCCGCGGGCAAGAGCGCGCTGGCGATCGGCGCGCAGGGCCTGCGGACGGGCCTCGCCGACGCTGGGGTGGCCGTCGTGGACGAGCGCGTGCCTCCCGGCGAGATCGACTACGTCGTCGTCGGATGGGACGACGACTTCGACTACCGGAAGATGAGGCGCGCCTGCCTCGCGGTACGGGCGGGGGCCGAGCTGCTCGCGACGAACTCCGACGCGACGTTCCCTGCACCCAACGGGCTGTGGCCGGGGGCCGGGGCGATCCTGGCGTCGATCGAGGTGTCGTCGGGACGCAAGGCGGAGGTGCTCGGGAAACCGCACGCGCCGATGATGGAGGCGGCCGCGCGCCGGGTCGAGGGATGCCGCCGGATCGCCATCGCGGGCGACCGCGCGGACACCGACCTGGCCGGCGGCGTGTCGCGCGGGTGGCTCACGATCCTCGTGCTCTCGGGCGTGACGACGCCGGAGGAGGCGCGGGAGCTGAGCCCGTCGCCGGACCTCGTGCTCGGGAGCCTGGCCGAGCTGTAGCCCGCGATTCTGTCGTAACGCCGACCTACGCTCGTTCCGGGAGGGATGAGCTGAACGGAGGCGCGGATGGATCCGGCGATGGCCGTCGCACTTTCGGCGCTGGGGGTGCTGGTCGCGGAGATCCTGGAGGCGCTCCACCTGTACCGGTTCGGGGACGGTCCGGGCGCGTCGCACCGCTGGCCTGCGAACCCGAGGTTCGGCCGGTTCCTCATGGCCTCGGCGATCAGGATGCTCCTTGGCGGCCTGGTCGTCGCGTCGTTGATGGCGCTGGGGATGGTCTGCAACGAGACGGTGGCGTTCCTCGCGGGATTCTCGACCCTGAAGGTCACCGAGACCTACTTTGGTCATCGCACGAGCGGCTGAAAAGGAGGACAATCGAGTGATGGCGACGAGAGTCTTTCGGGAGCTGCTCCCGATCCTCGCCCGGACGCATCCCGCGTTCCATCTGCGGGAAGAGCCGGAACCGGGGTCGTGGCGCGAGCTGATCTCGATCGTGACGCGAAGGCATCCTGCGTTCGCGGTGGACAACCGGTCGCGCGACCCCGACCGGGCCCCCGTTTCCAGCGCCCGCTAGTAGCGGTAGACGCGCGGCCCCCACTCGGGTTCCGGACGGTGCGGCCGTCCGCCCAACCAGAAGATCGCGATCAGCCCGAACACGAAGCCCCCGACGTGCGCCATCCACGCGACGCCGGTCGCGATCGTCGCCTCCTGGTACGCGTAGACGAACTGGTAGAGGAACCACACGACGAGGACGGCCCACGCGGACATCTGCACGACCGTGAGGAAGAAGAAGATCGGCACCAAGACGTTGACGCGCGCCCGCGGGAACAGCAGGAGGTACGCGCCCATGACGGCCGCGACCGCGCCGGACGCGCCGACGCCGGGAGAGTGCGAGCCCAGGTGCGTCAGGACGTGCGCGAACGTCGCGGCGAGGCCCCCGAGCAGGTAGAAGAGCGCGAACTTGAAGCGGCCGAGGAAGTCCTCGACGTTGTTCCCGAAGATCCACAGGAACAGCATGTTGCCGATGATGTGGAGCCAGCCCGCGTGCAGGAACGTCGAGAAGACCGACGCGCTCAGGAACGACGTGAGGCTGCGGTCGGGGATCGGGATCCCGCCCGGGCCCTGCGTCGTCTGGACCACGAGGAAACGGTCGCAGCTGTCCTGTAGCTGGCAGGGGATCGGCGCCTCCTGCACGAAGTAGACGTTGGCTTCGAGGCTCTCTCCGAAATCGGGCTGCACCGCGAAGAACACGAACGCGTTGAGGGCGATCAGGACGATCGTCACCAGAGGGAAGCGGCGCGTCGGGTTCGAGTCCGAGATCGGGATGAGCGCCAGCACCGAGCGAGTATAGATTCGCCGCGTCTCGCGACCGGCACCGCGGTGCCGAGGAGGAGGGTCGATGTTCGACGAATTGCGCCGGATCGCGCTGGTCGGCTCGGGTGTCGCCGAGCTCACGCGCTACCGCGCGGAGCAGATGGTGAAGGACCTCGTGAAGGCGGGCGACATCCGGCGCGAGCAGGCGCAGGGCGCGGTGAAGGACATGCTCGAGATGGCGCGCGCGAACCGCAAGGAGCTGCTCGCTCTCGTGCGCGCGGAGATCCAGGACCAGATCGCAAACCTCGGCGTCGCGAGCAGCCGCGACGTCGACCGTCTCGAGCGCCGCGTCGCGCGCCTGGAGGACGAGAACCGGAAGCTGAAGACGGACCTGCGCGAGGCACAGAAGGACGTCACCGCGGCGAGGGCCGCGGCCGGCAAGGCCGCTTCTTCCTCTGCGACGGGATCGTCGATGGCGAGCAAGCGCACGACGCCGAAAAAGACGAGTGCGAAGAAGACGACTGCGAAGAAGACCGCGGGGCGCAAGACGACCACCGCGAAGACCAGCGCCACGTCGAAGAAGACGCCCGCGGGACGGTCCGCGGACGCCACCAAACCCGCCGAGACCGGTGCAGGGGAGTGATAATCGAGCCATGACGAGCCCTCTCACACCTCCACACGACGTCGTCGCCGGCGCGACCGCGCGCCTCGACGCAGCGCAGGACGCGAGCGACCAGGAGCGTCTGCGCGTCCTCGACGAGCTCTACGCCGGTCTCGAGGCCGAGCTCGAGAAAGATTTTGAGCAAGCCCGCCCGCCTGGACGCTGAGCTGGTAAGACGCGGCCTCGCAGGATCGAGGGCCGAGGCCAAGAGCGCCATAGAGCAAGGGAAGGTCGCCGTTCGCGGCGTGCCCGCATCGCGCCCCACCACGCTGGTCTCGCCGGCCGACCCGATCACGCTCGCGGCCCCCGCAGCGCGCTTCGTCTCGCGCGGGGGCGACAAGCTCGACGGCGCGCTCGCGCGCCTCGACGTCACGGTCGAGGGCCGGCGCTGGCTCGACGCGGGTGCCTCGACGGGCGGGTTCACCGACCGGCTCCTGCAAGGGGGCGCCGCCGCGGTGGTCGCGGCGGACGTCGGGTACGGCCAGCTCGACTGGCGGCTGCGCAACGACGAGCGCGTGGTCGTGATCGAACGGCTCAACCTGCGCGAGCTGACGCCCGCGCACCTTCCCTGGCCGCCGGAAGGCGTGGTCGCGGACCTCTCGTTCATCTCCTTGCGGCTGGTCCTCCCCGCGCTCGTCGCGGCCGCGGAGCCCGGCGCGGACTTCGTCGTCCTCGTCAAGCCTCAGTTCGAGGTCGGGCGCGACGCGATCGGCAAGGGCGGCGTCGTGCGGGACCCGGAGCTGTGGGTCGCTTCGATGGAGGCGGTCGTCGCCGCCGCCGAGGCCGCGGGCCTCGCGCTCGCCGGCGCGGTCCCGTCCGAGGTCCCCGGGCCGGCGGGGAACCGCGAGTTCTTCCTCCACCTCCGCCGCGGGGGCGGCGCGCCGCGGGCCGTGCTCGACGCGGCGGCACGGGAGGCCGCGCCGTGACCGTGCGGCGCGTCGCGATGGTCGTCAACGAGGGGAAGCCCGCGGCCCTCGCGCTCGCGCGCGAGCTCGCAGCCGTCCTCACCGTCGAGGGGATAACGGTCGCGGTCGAGGACCCGGACCTCGTGATCTCGCTCGGCGGCGACGGGACGATGCTGCGCGCCGCGCAGCACGCGCACGCGGCGGACGTGCCGTTGCTGGGCGTCAACCTCGGAACGCTCGGCTACCTCACCGAGGTCGACCCCGGCGACGAGGTGGAGTCGGTACGGACGGTGCTCGCCGGGAGCTTCGAGATCCAGGAGCGGATGATGCTGTCGTGCGCCCTCGCGGGTGACGGTGGCGCGGGGCCGTTCGTCGGGCTCAACGAGGTCCTCGTGGAGCGCGCACACCGGCGGAGGCTCGTCCGCCTCGGGGTCAAGGTCGGCGGCGAGAGCCTGGGCGACTTCAACGCCGACGGGATCATCGTCGCGACGCCGACGGGCTCTACGGCGTACGCGCTGAGCGCCGGGGGCCCGATCGTGTCGCCGCGGGCGGAGTGCCTCGTCGTCGTCCCGGTCAGCCCCCACATGGTCTTCGCCCGGCCGTTCGTGCTGGCGGCCGACGAGACCGTCGAGATAACCGTGCGCGACTCCGGTCCGGCCGCGGCCCTCTCGCTGGACGGCCACCTCGGCGCCGACGTCCCCGGCGGCGCGACCGTCGTCGTGCGGCGGCACGACCGGCCGCTGAAGCTGGTGCGGCTGGGGGGGCCGCGCTTCCTGGAGCGCCTGCGCGTGAAGATGAACCTGCCCGGGTAGGAGCGGCTTTCCGTCCTAGAGCCAACTTAGGATGAACGGGATGCTTCAGGACCTTGTGGTCGAGGGGCTCGGCGTCATCGACCATGCCGAGGTCTCCTTCGAGCCCGGCTCCACCGCGCTCACGGGCGAGACCGGTGCCGGAAAGACACTTCTAGTCGCCGCCCTCGGCCTGCTCGCCGGCGGGCGGGCCGATCGCGCGCTCGTGCGGACCGGTGCCGCCGAGGCGCGCGTCGAGGGACGCTGGCTGC
This sequence comes from Actinomycetota bacterium, assembly GCA_035942255.1. Taxonomy (GTDB): domain Bacteria; phylum Actinomycetota; class CADDZG01; order CADDZG01; family WHSQ01; genus JALZEG01. Next base: position 20,572 of record DASZDG010000030.1, read on the forward strand.
TGCCGGGGGCGCACCCGGTCGTCGCGCTGCTCCGCGAGGGCGGCTTACTCGACGACGACGGCGCCGATCCCGCGGAGGTGGTGATCTCCCGCACGGTCGCGGCGGACGGCCGCGGCGGCAAGGCGCGCGTGAACGCGCGCGTCGCCCCCGTGTCGGCTCTTGCCGAGGCGGGCCGCGGGCTGATCGAGATCGCCGGGCAGCACGAGCACCAGAGGCTGAGCCAGCCGGAGCGGCAGCGGGCGCTGCTGGACTCGTTCGCGGGTCCCGAGGCCTGGGAGCTGGCCGCGACCGTGGCGTCGGAGGTACGCGCCGCGGCCGCCGCCGAGCGCCGGCTCGAGGGGGTCGCGGCCGACGAGCGCGAGCGGGCCCGAACGGCCGACCTGCTCCGGTACGAGATCGGCGAGATCGACGCTGCGCGGCTCCGGCCCGGGGAGACCGCCGAGCTCGAGGCCGACGCGTCGCGGCTCGAGAACGCCGAGGCGCTCGCGGAGGGGATCGCCGAAGCCGGCGCGCTGCTCCGCGGCGAGGGCGGCGCGGCCGAGCGGCTCGACGCCGCGCGCCGGATCCTCGACAAGCTCGCGGCGAGCGACCCGGGATTGCGCCCGCTCGCGGAGCGCGTCGAGTCGATCCTCTACGAGGTCACCGACGCGGGCGAGGAGGTCGCGGGACGCGACGTCACGCCCGACCCCGAGGCCCTGGAGGCCGTCCGGGAGCGGCTGTCGCTGATCCGGGCGCTCGAGCGCAAGTACGGCAGCGACGAGGCGGCGATCCTCGAGTACCGCGATAGCGCGGCCGGGCGGCTCGAGGGCCTCGACCGGGCGGAGGAGACCGCCGAGGCTTTGCGCGCGGAGGCGGCCGAACGGCGGGAGTCTGCCGAGGCCGCGGCCGCACGTCTGAGCGCGCTTCGGGAGACGGCCGCGCACCGGCTCGAGGCGCTGGCGGCGGAGCTCCTCGGCACGCTCGCGATGGAGGGCGCCGCGGTGACGTTCAGCCTGACGCCGTGCGAGCTCTACGAGGGGGGCCGCGAGACCGTCGAGCTGCTGGTGTCGGCGAACGCGGGCGAGGCCCCCCGGCCCGTCTCGAAGGTCGCCTCGGGCGGCGAGCTCTCGCGCATCTCGCTGGCCCTCCACCTGCTGACGTCGCCGGGCTCGGTCGCGACGACCGTGTTCGACGAGGTAGACGCCGGCGTCGGAGGAGAGGCCGCTCAGTCGATCGGGCGCGCGCTGGCGCGGCTCGCGCGCGACACCGGGTCGCAGGTGCTCGTCGTGACCCACCTCCCGCAGGTCGCCGCGTTCGCCGAGCACCAGGTCGTCGTGACGAAAGAGGCAGCCGCGGGCAGGACCGGCGCGCGCGTCGTGCCGGTGGCGGGGGAGGAGCGGCTCGAGGAGCTGTCGCGGATGCTCGCGGGGATGCGCCACAGCGAGCGCGCCCGCGACCACGCGCGCGAGCTGCTCGACCTCGCGCGGGTGACCGCGTGAAGCTCGCTCTCCGGCGGAGGCCGGCGCGGCCCGATCCCGCGCCCGCCGACGGCGCGCTCTCGGGGACGGCGCGGGTCGATCGCAAGACCAAAAACCTGATGGCGCGGATCATGCCGGGCGAGATCGCGGTCATCGACCACGAGGACATCGACCGCGTGTCGGCGGAGGGGCTCGTCCAGCGCAAGGTCGCCGCGGTGGTCAACGCGAGCCGCTCGACCACGGGCCGCTATCCCAACCTCGGCCCCCTGCTGCTCGCGACCGCGGGGATCCCGATCGTGGACGACGCCGGTCCCGCGGTCATGGACGTGCCCGAGGGGACGCGCCTGGTGATCGAGGGGGGCCGCGTCCTGCGCGACCTGCCGCCGGGCCGGACGGAGGTCGCGTCGGGGGCGCGGCTCGAGCTCGAAGAGGTCGAGCGGAGGCTCGACGACGCGAAGCAGTCGATCGCCGGCGAGATCGAGAGGTTCGCGGAGAACACGATCTCGTACATCAAGGACGAGCGCGACGTGCTGCTCGAAGCCGCGCGGCTCCCCGAGGTCAAGACGGACTTCCACGGGCGGCACGTGCTCGTCGTCGTGCGCGGCTACGACTACAAGGAGGACCTCGTCGCGCTGCGCTCCTACATCCGCGAGATGAACCCGCTGCTCGTCGGCGTCGACGGCGGGGCGGACGCGTTGCTCGACAACGGGCTGCGTCCCGACATGATCATCGGCGACATGGACTCGGTCACGACCGAGACCTTGCTCAGCGGCGCAGAGCTCGTCGTGCACGGCTACGCCGGCGGCGCCGCTCCGGGGCTGGAGAGGCTTCAAGCCCTCGGGCTCGAGTCGGTCGTGTTCGAGGCCACGGGTACCTCCGAGGACATCGCGATGCTGCTCGCGTTCGAGCACGGCGCGGAGCTGATCGTCGCGGTCGGCACCCACGCGAACCTCATCGAGTTCCTCGACAAGGGGCGCAAGGGCATGGCGTCGACGTTCCTGGTCCGGCTCCGGGTCGGCCCGATCCTCGTCGACGCGAAGGGGCTGAGCCGGCTCTACCGGGGACGGGTGCGACGCGGGGACCTGTTCCTGCTCGTGGGGGCCGCGATGGTGACGATGGCGATCGTGGTCAGCCTGTCGGAGCCGGTCCGGCTCGAGCTCGAGCTCATCTGGGCGCAGCTCGGCAACCTCTGGTTCTCGATCCGGCAGGCGTTGTTCTCGTAGATGGTCGACTTCCGCTACCACATCGTCTCGATCGTCGCCGTGTTCCTCGCGCTCGGGATCGGCCTGCTGATGGGGTCCGGCGTCCTCGGTGACCCGCTGCTCGACAACATCCGCGAGCGGGCGCGCGACGTCCAGGACTTCAACAACCGCCTGAAGTCCGACGTCGGCGACCTCGAGGACGAGCTGACCGTGGCGCGGCGGTTCACCGAGGCGGTCGAGCCGATGCTCGTGGAGGACCGGCTCACGGGGCAGGACGTCGTGCTGGTGGACTTCGCCGCCAGCGAGCTGCCGCTCGACACGCTGGTGGAGACGCTCGAGGACCGCGCCGGGGCGACCGTCGCCGCGATCGTGAGCGTCACCGACGACATCGCGCTCGCCGCGGAGGAGGACGTCGAGGAGCTGCGGACGCTCACGGGCAGCCCCGCGGCCGAGCCCGACGAGCTGCGCGTGGAGGCGGCCCGCCAGCTCGGCGAGCGCCTGGGCGCGCTCGCGGCGGGACGCCGGTCGCAGCGAGGCGAGGTGTTCCTCGGGAGCCTCGAGGAGGCGGGCTTCGTCGACGTCGCGGAGGAGGACGAGGACGCCGCGATCCCCGCGGGAGCCAGGTTCGTGCTGGTCGCGAGCGGGGCCGGCGAGCCGCCGTATCCGGTCGAGGACGTGGTCGCCGGGGTGGCCGAGGGCCTCGCCGCGTTCCCGGTGGCCGCGGTCGGGGTCGAGGCCGCAGGGGGGACGTGGGGGGCCGCGCGCGCGGTGCGTGACGACGGCGACCTGAGCAACGCGCTCGGCACCGTCGACAACGTCGACAAGCTCTCGGGGCGGATCGCGCTCGTGATGGCGCTCGGCCGCGTCGGCGGCGAGGAGCCGGGGCACTTCGGCGAGAAGACCGAGGCGTCGGGCGGCGTGATCCCCGAGCCCGGCCTCAGAGACTGACGGCTTGACGGCGTCTGCGGGGGAGCGGTCGCTGGCGCGCGGCGCCGCGGTGATCACGCTCGCGACCGCGCTGTCGCGGGTGACCGGGTTCGTCCGCGTCGTCGTGGTCGCCGGCGCGATGGGAACGACGTTCCTCGCCAACACCTATCAGACCGCCAACACCGCGCCGAACGTCGTCTTCGAGCTCGTCGCCGCCGGCGTGCTCACTTCGATCTTCGTCCCGACGTTCGTCGAGTACCTCGCGCGGGACCGCGCCGAGGAGGGCTGGGAGGCGGGGAATGCCCTCGCGTCGGTCGCGCTCGTGTTCCTCGCCGGGCTCGCGCTGCTGCTCGCGTTCGCGGCCCCCGCGGTGATGCGGCTCCTCACGATCGGCGTCGAGGACCCGGTGCTGCGCGAGCGGGAGGTCGAGCTCGGCGCGACGTTCCTGCGGCTGTTCTCGCCGCAGGTCGCGTTCTACGGCGCCGGGATGATCATGACCGGCGCGCTCCACGCCCACCGCAGGTTCGCGCTCCCGGCCATCGCGCCGCTGCTCAACAACGTCGTCGTGATCGCCGTGTACCTGACGTATGCGGCGATGCGGGCGGGGCGGCCCCCGTCGGTCACCGGGATCACGGACGGCGAGACGCTCGTGCTCGGCCTCGGCACGACCCTCGGCGTGGTCGCGATGACGGCGTGCCTGGCGCCGCAGCTCGTCCGGATGGGCTGGCGCTTCCGGTTCCGGTTCGACCTCTCGCACCCCGCGGTGCGCAAGGGCGCACGGCTGGGCGTGTGGGCGCTGGGCTACGCGGGCGGGTACCAGGCCGGGCTGATCGTCGTGCTGATGCTCGCGAACCGCGTGGAGGGCGGCGTGGCCGCGTACCAGTGGGCGTACACGTTCTTCTACCTCCCGCACGCGTTGTTCGCCGTGCCGATCTTCTCGGTCCTGTTCACCGCGATGTCGGAGCACGTCGCGCGCCGCGAGTCCGAGGGGTTGCAGGAGAAGCTCCGCGAAGGCCTGGGCATGCTCGTGTTCGTGCTCGCTCCCGTCGCGGCCGCGCTGCTCGTCCTGGCGGAGCCGGTCGCGACCGTGACGCTGCAGTACGGCGCGATGACCGAGTCCGGGGCGACGCTCGTGGCGCGGTGTCTCGCCGCGTTCGCGCTCGGGCTCCCCGCGTACTCGATCTTCCTCGTGTTCACGCGCGCGTTCTACGCGATCGGCGACACGCGCACGCCCGCGCTCGTGAACGCGCTCGCGGTGATCGCCGCGAGCGCGGGGGGCGCGGCCGCGTTCGTGCTCGCGCCGGACCGCTGGGAGGTGCCCGGCCTCGCGCTCGGCCACTCCGCCGGGTTCGCCCTCGGCGCCGCGGTGCTCGCGTCGTCGTTCGCGAAGAGAGAGGGGCGCGTGCGCTCGACGCAGCTGATGGGGTCGGTGCTCCGGTCGAGCGGCGCCGCGCTCGCGGCCGGCGCGGTGATGGCGCTGGTGTCGTCGCTCTTGGACCCCGGAGGCGTGACGTCGTCGCTGGTGGCTCTCGTCGTCGCCGGGGGAGCGGGCGCCGGCGCGTACGCGCTGCTGATGTCGTGGGCTAAGTCGCGGGAGCTGCAGCGCGTGGTGCTGCTCGTGCGGGGGGCCCGGGCATGACCCGCGTCCTTCAGGTCCTGGGGAACTCCACGGGGGGGATCGCGCGCCACGTGGCGCAGGTGACCGAGCACCTCGACGGCGACGGCTTCGCGGTCGACATAGCCGGCCCCCCGGCCCTGCCGCTGGAGATGCCGAAGCCGGTGCACCACGTGTCGATCCCGAACGGCCCGGTGAAGGGCCACGCCGCGGCGCTCCGCCGCCTGCGCGAGATCCTCGGCTCGGGGGGATACGGCGTCGTGCACGCGCACGGCCTGCGCGCGGGCATCGACGCCGCCCTGGCCGCCCGCGGCGGTCCGCCGGTCGTGCTCACCGTCCACAACGTCGTCCACCCGGACGTGGCGGGGCCCGCCCGCGCCCTGCTCTACAAGCCCGCGGAGTCGCTGGCGGTGCGTCTCACCGACCACACGTTCGCGGTCTCGAAGGAGATCGCGGCGCGGCTGCGGAAGGTGCGGGGGGCCGGGCGCAAGGTCGAGGTCCTCTACCTCGGGATCGGTGACCCTCCCGCGGTCGAGCGGGACCGCACCGAGATCCGGCGCGACCTGGGGGCCGAGGGGCCGCTCGTCGTCACGGCGTCGCGGCTCGCTCCGCAGAAGGCGCTGCACGTGATGTTCGACGCGCTCGCGCAGGTGGACATGCCGTTCACGCTCGCGGTGCTCGGGACGGGGCCGCTGGAGGGGGACCTGCGGGAGGCGGCGGAGCGCGCCGGCGTGGCCGCACGCGTGCGGTGGCTGGGCTTCCGCGCCGACGTCGCCGACTACATCGCCGCCGCCGACGTCTTCTGCCTTTCGTCGGTGTGGGAGGGCGTCCCGCTGGCGGCGCAGGAGGCCGTGCTGCTCGGCGTCCCGATCGTCGCGACGTCGGTCGGGGGGATGCCCGAGCTCGTCGACGACGCGGTCACCGGACGGCTGGTGCCGCCGGGGGACCCGGCCGCGCTCGCTTCGGCGTTGCGGCAGGTGCTGTCGAACGACGTGCTCCGGACCACGTTCGCGGCCGCGGCGCGAGCTCGTCTGGCGGAACGGTTCTCGACCGGCAAGATGCTCGCCCGGCTCGCCGCCGAGTACCGGGAGCGAGCGCGGTGAGGCTCCGTGGGGCCGTCGCTCTCGCTCTCGTGGCCGCGGCCCCCTCACCGGCGGCCGCCGCGCAAGCAGACGCGTGCGCGAACGTCGTGATCGTCGCGCTGCCCGGCGTCACCTGGGCCGACCTCCGGCGCGACGAGCCCCCACATCTCCTCGCGCTCGCCGAGCGCGGGTCGATCGGGTCGGTATCGGTGCGGACGAACACCTCGCGCACGACGTACGCGTCGGGGTTCGCGACCGTCGGGGCCGGGACGAGGGTCGACGCTCCGAAGTCCGCGGGGGCCGCGGCGCGTCCGGCGCCGCAGCGCGCGGAGCTCGAGACGGACGTTCGGGTCGCGGGCATCGAGGCCATCGCGGAGCTGGCGCGCGAGGCGGGGTACAGCACGGCCCGGCCCGGCGCGCTCGCGGCGGCGCTGGACGACCGCCAGGTGGTCGCGATCGGGAGCTCGAGCCTCGGGTTCGACCCCCCGTCACCTGTGGGAGCGGATCGCCCGGTGTTGCTCGCCGCGATGGACGACGACGGGGTCGTCGACGCCGCCGCGGTCGGGCCCGGGCTGCTGCGCCCGGACTCCGGCGCCCCGTTCGGCGTACGAACCGACGTAGACGCGGTGGCCGCCGTCGCGGCGCAGGCGCTCGAGGACCCGTGCGCGGTGGTGGTCCTCGACCCCGGCGACCTCGTGCGCGCCGACACGCTCGCGGTCCTGCAACCCGGCGACGTGCCGGCGCAGCGCACCGCCGCGCTGCTGTCGGCCGACGCGCAGCTGGGCGCGGTGGCGGAGCTGCTCGACGACGACGACCTGCTGCTCGCGGTCACGGTGACGTCGCCGCGCTCGGAGGAGGAGACGCACCTCGGCGTCGCGGCCGCCGCCGGGCCCGGGTTCGCCGCGGGAGCACGGTTGGAATCCGCAACCACGCGCAAGGACGGGATCGTGACACTGCCGGACGTCGCGCCGACGGTGCTCGAGCATCTCGGCGTCGACCGGCCGTCGTCGATGCTCGGCCGCCCGTGGTTCGCGGAGCCCGCGTCCGGCGACCTCGTCGCGCAGGCGGTCGACCTGGACGAGGAGTCGGTGTTCTCCTACGGCGTCCAGCCCGGAGTCGCAACGGGCTTCGTCGTCGCCCAGGTCGCCGCGTACGTCGGGCTGCTCGCGCTGTTCGGCCTGCGGCGGCGCGGCGCGGCGGTGCCCGAAGGCGTGCCCGCCACCGCGCTCGAGGTCGCGGCCCTGGCGGTCGCCGCGTTCCCGCTCGCGTCCTACCTCGCCGGCGCGGGCATGACGCACGAGCTCGGAGTGACGGGCTTCGTCGCGCTGCTGCTGGGGGTGGACGCCGTGCTGGTGGGCCTAGCGTTCGCGGCCCTGCGGTCGCCGCTCGACCGCCTCCTCGGGGTCGCGGCCGCGACGCTCGTCGTCATGGTCGGCGACCTCGCGCTCGGCGAGCGCCTGCAGCTCAACGCGGTCTTCGGGAACTCGCCGATCGTCGCCGGGCGTTTCGCCGGGCTCGGCAACCTCGCGTTCTCGATCCTCGGAGCCTCCGCCCTCGTGACGGCGACCGTGCTCGTGCACCGGGCCGGCCGCGGCCGCGGCGCGCTCGCGGCCGCCGCGGCGATCTTCGCGGGGGCGGTGGTCGTCGACGGCGCTCCCGGCCTGGGCAGCGACGTGGGCGGCGTCCTCGCCCTCGTCCCCGGCTTGGCGGTCACGTGGATCCTGCTGTCGGGACGGAAGGTGAACGCCCGCACCGCGCTCGTCGCCGGGCTTGCCGGCGTGCTCGCTCTCGGCGCCTTCCTCGCGGTCGACCTGACGCGGCCCGAGGAGTCCCGCACGCACCTCGCGCGGCTCGTCGAGAACGTCGCCGACGAAGGCCCCGCGGTGTTCGCCGACACGATCGAGCGCAAGGTGCGGACCAATCTCCGCATCTTCGGCTCGACGATCTGGACCTACCTGGTGCCGCCGGCGTTGCTGCTGCTCGCGGTGCTGTTGCGCAAGCCGCCGGGGCGGTGGCAGCAGCTCGCGAGCCGGTTCCCCGTGATCCGCAGCGGCCTGGTCGGGGGGCTGGTCCTGGCCCTGCTCGGCTTCGCGGTCAACGACTCGGGGATCGTCGTGCCGGCGATGTTCCTGTCGTGGCTCGTGCCGCTCGCGCTCGTCACGTACGTGTCGCTGGAGAAGCACGCGTGACCGACCTGGTCGCCGCCGCGTTGGGTGTGGGCGCCGGCCGGCTGCTCGCGGGGCGGGCGCTCGCGCGGCCCCCGGCCTGGTCCCTGCGCACGAACGTCTCCGGGCGCGAGGTGCCCGCGGTCCTGGGCCTCCCGGTCGCCGCAGGAGGGATCGTCGCTCTCGCGGTGCTGCTCGCCGGCGAGGCCGCGGGAGTCGAGCCCGCGCGGACGGCCAGGGTCGCCGTCGCAGCCGCCCTCGTCCTCGCGCTGATGGCCGCGGCGGGATGGTGGGACGACCGGCGCGGCGACGAGAGCGCCCGCGGCTTCGCCGGCCACCTGGGTGCCGCGCGCGGAGGACGGCTGACGGGCGGGCTCGTGAAGATCGCCGGGGGAGGCGCCGCCGGGGTGGCGGCCGCGGCCCTCGTGTACCCGTCGAGCCTCGCCCCCGCGGCCCTGACCGCGCTCGCGGTGCCGCTTGCGGCGAACCTCTTCAACCTCCTCGACCGCGCCCCGGGCCGGGCCGGGAAGGCCGCGCTGGTCGCCGCCCTGCCGCTGCTCGTCTTCGCGCCGGTCGCATGGGCGGTCGCGGCCGGGGGGACGTTCGGGACGCTGGCGGGCGTGCTGCCGGCTGACCTCCGCGAGCGCGGGATGCTCGGCGACGCCGGCGCGAACCCGATGGGAGCGCTGCTCGGCCTGGGACTTGCGGTGACGCTCGGGACGGCCGGGCTCGCCGTCGCCGTGGTCGTCATGCTCGCCCTGAACCTCGCCTCGGAGCGCTGGTCGTTCTCGCAGGTCATCGAGCGCTCGCCGCCCCTGCGGTGGTTCGACTCGATCGGGCGGAAATGAGTCCGGCTCCGGGGGCCGCGTGCTAGCGTGTGATGACTTCCCCCGAAGCAACCCGTTGGGCCTCGCCTTGCCTGATTCCGGTTGCCGGGGGGCGTCACCGTGGCCGAACGAACCGAAAGGATGGCGCTGGTGGCGAAGCACGTATTCGTGACGGGTGGGGTGGTCTCGAGCCTCGGCAAGGGCCTGACCGCCGCATCTCTCGGCAGGCTCCTGAAGAACCGGGGGCTGCGCGTGATGATGCAGAAGCTCGACCCCTACATCAACGTAGACCCCGGCACGATGAACCCGTTCCAGCACGGCGAGGTCTTCGTGACGGAGGACGGCGGCGAGACCGATCTCGACCTCGGCCACTACGAGCGCTTCATCGACGAGAACCTCCTCAAGGCGTCGAACATCACGACCGGCGCCATCTACCAGTCCGTGATCGCGAAGGAGCGGCGGGGCGACTTCCTCGGCGACACCGTCCAGGTGATCCCGCACATCACTAACGCGATCAAGCAGCGCATCCGCTCCCTGGGCGAGGACTCCGGCGCGGACGTGCTCATCACCGAGATCGGCGGCACCGTCGGCGACATCGAGTCGCTGCCGTTCCTCGAGGCGATCCGCCAGTTGAAGACCGAGCTCGGCCGGGACGACACGTGCTACATCCACGTGACGCTCGTGCCGTATATGGGGCCGGCGGAGGAGCTCAAGACCAAGCCGACGCAGCACTCCGTGCGCGAGCTGCGTAGCATCGGCATCCACCCCGACGCGATCGTGTGCCGGTCCGACCGCCCGATCAGCCCGGGGCTCAAGCGGAAGATCTCGATGCTCTGCGACGTGGGCATGGACGCGATCGTGTCCGCGGTCGACTCCAACAACATCTACGAGATCCCGCTCGTGCTGCGCGACGAGGGCCTGGACGACTTCGTGATGGAACGGCTGCGGCTCGCCAGTGAGAACGGCCCCGACCTCGACGCGTGGAAGGACCTCGTCGCCCGGATCGACGCGGCCGACCGGAGCGTGAAGATCGGGATCATCGGCAAGTACGTGACGCTCCCGGACGCGTATCTCTCGGTGGTCGAGAGCCTCAAGCACGCGGGCTTCGCGCACGGGCGTCAGGTCGATATCACGTGGGTGGCCTCCGACGACCTCGAGACCGCGGACCTCGACGAGGCGCTCGGCCACCTCGACGGGATCCTGATCCCGGGCGGGTTCGGCGTGCGCGGCGTCGAGGGCAAGATCCGCGCCGTCCAGTACGCGCGGGAGCGCGGCGTCCCGTTCTTCGGCATCTGCCTCGGCCTCCAGTGCGCCGTCGTCGAGTTCGCGCGGAACGTCGCGGGCCTGGACGACGCGAACTCGTCGGAGTTCGGCTCGTCCGAGCACCCGGTAGTCGACATCCTCGTCGGCCAGGACCTAGACCGGCTCGGCGGCACGATGCGGCTCGGCGCCTACCTCTGCAAGCTGACGCCCGGGACGAAGGCGGAGGCCGCCTACGGCAAGGAGGTCATCACCGAGCGGCACCGCCATCGCTACGAGGTGAACCCGCGCTTCCGGCGCAAGCTCGAGGACGCGGGGCTGGTGTGCTCCGGCGAGTCGCCCGACGGGACGCTGGTCGAGATCATCGAGCTGCCGGACCACCCGTGGTTCGTGGCCGGACAGTTCCATCCCGAGTTCAAGAGCCGCCCCGACCGTCCGCACCCGCTGTTCCGTGACTTCGTGGGGGCCGCGCTCGCGTTCTCCGGCGAGCCGGCCGATGCGTCGGTCGACCTGACCGAGTCCCGGCTCTAGCCCCAACCCGTCGGCTCTCATACGGGTAAGGTCGGCGGCATGAAGGTCGGGATCCCGCGCGAGCTGAAGGACAACGAGTACCGGGTCGCGATCACGCCCGCCGGCGTGCGCGAGCTGGTGGTGTCCGGGCACGACGTGTTCATCGAGAACGACGCCGGCCGCGGCTCCAGCATCACGAACGCCGAGTTCGAGCGCGCGGGGGCGAAGATCCTCCCCGATGCCGACAGCGTCTTCGCCGAGGCCGAGATGGTCCTGAAGGTGAAGGAGCCGATCCCCGAGGAGTTCCACCGGCTGCGCGACGGCCTGCTGCTCTTCACGTACCTGCACCTCGCCGCGAGCGAGCCCGTGACCCGTGCGCTGCTCGACTCCGGGACGACCGGCGTCGCCTACGAGACCGTCGAGCTCCCGGACCGTTCGCTGCCGCTGCTGGCCCCGATGAGCGAGGTCGCCGGCCGCATGGCCCCCCAGGTGGGCGCGATCTCGCTCCAGCGCGAGCACGGGGGCCGCGGCGTGCTCCTCGGCGGCGTGTCGGGCGTCCGCCCGGGCCGCGTCGTCGTGATCGGCGCCGGGATGTCCGGGATGAACGCGGCGTGGATCGCGCAGGGCATGGAGGCCGAGGTCGTCATCCTCGACAAGAACATCAACAAGCTGCGCGACGTCGACCGCATCCATCAGGGAAAGATCCTCACGCTCGCGTCGAACCGGCTCTCGGTCGAGGAGGTCGTGACGCAGGCGGACCTCGTCATCGGCGCGGTGCTCGTCCCCGGCGCCCGCGCCCCGAAGATCGTCAGCGAAGAGGTCGTCAAGGAGATGAAGCCGCGCTCGGTGATCGTCGACATCTCCATCGACCAGGGCGGCTGCTTCGAGACGTCGCGCATGACGACGCACTCCGACCCCACCTACGTGGTCCACGACGTCGTGCACTACTGCGTCGGCAACATGCCGGGCGCGGTGCCGCACACGTCGACGTACGCGCTGACGAACGCGACGATGCCGTACGTCGTCGCCCTCGCGGACAAGGGCCTCGAGGCGGCGGTGCGCGACGACCCCGCGCTGGCGAAGGGCGTCAACACGCTGAAGGGGTCGGTCGTGTACGAGCCCGTCGCCCAGGCGCACGGACTCGACTACGTACCGCTCGACGACCTGATCTGACGTCCCGTGGTCGACGCCGGCCTCGTGGACGACTTCGTCTCGCACCTGCAGTTCGAGCGCGGGCTGGCGGACAACTCCGTGGCCGCCTACCGGCGCGACCTCGCGAAGTGGACGGCTTACTGCGCGGACGCGGGGATCGGCCTGCGTGACGCGGAGCCGGGGAACGTCACGGAGTTCCTCGACCGGCTCCGCAAGGGGCGCCCGCCGGCCGCGGCCCCCATGGCCCCCTCGTCGGTCGCGCGGACGCTCGTCTCCGTCAGGGCGCTCTACCGGTTCCTCGTCAGGGAGGCCGGTCTCGCCTCCGACCCCACGGCGCGCGTCGGGACGCCCTCCCGCCCCCGTTCGATCCCGAAGGCGATCTCGGTCGAGCAGGTCGAGCGGCTGATCGAGGCGCCGCCGCGCGACCTGCTCGGACGGCGGGACGTAGCGATGCTCGAGGTGCTGTACGGCGCGGGGCTGAGGATCTCGGAGCTCGTGGACCTCGACGTCGACGACGCCGACCTCGACGCCGGGACGGTGCTCGTGCGCTCGGGGAAGGGCGGCAAGGGCCGGATGGTGCCGCTCGGCCGGGCGGCGCGGCGGGCCGTCGGGGAGTACCTCGTGCAGAGCCGGCCGGAGCTGCTCGTCCGAGCCCCCGCCCGCGCGGGCGACGCGGCCGCGCTGTTCCTGAACGCCCGGGGGGGCCGCCTCGGGCGGCAGGGGTGCTGGAAGGTCCTCAAGCACCACGCCGGCGCCGCCGGTCTCGACCGGGTCGTCTCGCCGCATACTCTTAGGCACTCGTTCGCGACGCACATGCTCGACGCGGGGGCCGACATCCGCGTGGTGCAGGAGCTGCTCGGGCATTCGAGCCTCGCGACGACGCAGGTCTACACGCTGGTGAGCGACCGGCGGCTGCAGGAGGTCTACGTTTCCGCCCATCCGCGCGCCCGCGGCTGAGGGGATACGGTCACCGCGGAGGGGGACAGATGGACGACGACGCACTCAAGAGGATCCGCACGAAGCTCGAGGAGGAACGCTCCTCCGTCGAGCACCAGCTCCGCGAGCACGGGGCGGAGGTCGACGGCGGAGGCATCGAGGTCGGCTTCGACGGCGGCTTCGCCGACTCCGGGCACCGCACGGCCGAGCGGGCCGAGGTGCTAGCGCTCGTCGAGGGGCTGATGTCCCACCGCAACGAGGTCGTTGCCGCGCTCGCCCGCATCGACGCCGGGACGTTCGGGACCTGCGAGCGCTGCGGCACCCCGATCCCCGAGGAGCGCCTCGAGGCGATCCCGACCGCGACGCTCTGCGTGTCCTGCAAGCAGCAGGCGTCGCGATAGCCCCTGTCAGGGCGGTCGCCCTCGTAGTGCTCGACTCGGTCGGGATCGGAGGCGCTCCGGACGCGGCCGAGTTCGGCGACGATGGCTCGGCGACGCTCCAGCACGTGGCCGCCGCCACCGGAGGGCTCGGCCTTCCGAACCTGGCCTCGCTGGGGTTGGGCAACGTCGCGCCGGTCGACGGCGTCCCGCCGGCCCCCGAGCCCGCCGGAGCCTTCGGCTCGATGGTCGAGCGGTCGCCGGGCAAGGACACGACGACGGGCCACTGGGAGATCGCCGGCGTGATCCTCGACCGCCCCTTCCCGACGTACCCGGAGGGGTTCCCGCCGGCGGTGATGGAGCCGTTCGAGGAGGCGATCGGGTCCGGCACGCTCGGCAACGTCGCCGCGTCCGGCACGGAGATCATCGAGCGCCTGGGGGCCGAGCACCTGCGGACCGGGCTGCCGATCGTCTACACGTCCGCGGACAGCGTCTTCCAGATCGCGGCCCACGTCGACGTCGTGCCACTCGAAAGGCTCTACGAGATGTGTAGGGTTGCGCGGGAGCTGTTGCGGGGCGAGCACGAGGTGGGCCGGGTGATAGCCCGGCCGTTTACCGGCCGCCCCGGGGCGTTCGTCCGGACGCCGGACCGGCACGACTTCTCCGTCCCCCCGCCGCAGCCCACGGTCCTCGACCGGATCGAGGCCGCGGGCCTCGAGGTGAGGGGCGTCGGGAAGATCTCCGACATCTTCGCCGGACGGGGGCTGACCTCGTCGCGCCCGACCCGCTCCAACGACGACGGGGTCACCGCGGTGGTGGACGAGCTCTCGGCGATCGGACGGGGGGTCGTGTTCGCGAACCTCGTGGACTTCGACTCCTCCTACGGGCACCGCAACGACCCCGCGGGGTACGCCGCGGCCCTCGAGGCCTTCGACCGCCGCCTGCCGGAGATCACGGGCGCCCTCGGCGACGACGACGTCCTGATCGTGACGGCCGACCACGGGAACGACCCGACGACGCCGTCGACCGACCACTCGCGGGAGAAGGTGCCGCTGCTCGTCGCCGGACGCGCGGTGCGCCGGGGGCGCGACCTGGGGGAGCGGGCGTCGTTCGCCGACTGCGGCGCGACGGTCGCCGAGCTGCTGGGGGCCGAGCCGCCGCCGGCCGGCAGGTCGTTCGCCGCGGACCTTCTCACCTGACGATCTGCCCCTTGTGCGGGGGCTCGTATCCCTTTATCGTCCACACTTCTACAAGGCGACTTGTCGACAAGTTTCCATGTACACGCCCGCAGCGTGGGCGGGTGCGGGGGAGAGGGGAGCGATGGAGGGAGACGTTCGCACCGCAGCGCCCGGCGGCCTCGATCTGAACGGGGCGGGGGCCGCGCCTCCGGAGGTCACGGACGCGGGGCCGCAGGGGACCCTCTCAATAGACGACTCGGCACACGTGCCGGCGGCGGGTGGGTCCGCCGGCGGGGAGCCCGACCGTCCGTGGAGCCCCGGCCCCCGGCGCAACGCCCGCGTGATCGCGATGGCGAACCAGAAGGGCGGCGTGGGGAAGACCACGACGACGGTCAGCCTGGGGGCCGCGCTCGCCGAGCTCGCCCGGAAGGTCCTCGTCGTCGACTTCGACCCGCAAGGTGGGTGCGCGCTCGGGCTCGGCATCGAGCCGGGGGCGCTCGACGTCTCCGTCTACAACGCTCTCCTGGACCGGTCGTGCCGGAGCGAGGACGTCGTCATCCCGACCTCGGTCGAGGGGATGGACCTGATGCCCTCGAACATCGACCTCTCGGCGGCCGAGCTCATGCTCGTCCAGGAGGTCGCCCGCGAGCAGTCGCTGTCGCGGGCCCTGGCGCCGCTGCGCCGGAGCTACGACTACATCCTCGTCGACTGCCCTCCGTCGCTCGGCCTGCTGACGATCAACGCGCTCACGGCGGCCGATGGGGTCATCGTCCCGCTCGAGTGCGAGTACTACGCGCTGCGGGGGATGGCGCTCCTGATGGACTCGATCGAGAGGGTGCGCGACAGGCTTAACCCTCAACTTCAGGTGGACGGAATCCTCGCCACGATGTACGACGGACGCACGCTGCACGCACGGGAGGTGCTCGAGCGCGTGCGGGAAGCCTTCGGCGACTCGCTGTTCGACTCGATCATCCGCAAGACGATCCGCTTCGCCGAGGCGCCGGTGGCGGGGGAGCCGATCCTCCGATACGCGCCGACGTCGACGGGATCCGCGTCCTACCGTGCGCTAGCCAAGGAGGTGATCAGCCGTGTCGAGACGAGCGAGCCTGCCCGGAGCTGACGAGCTGTTCCGGCGGACCGGCTCCCCCCGAGGGGCTGAAGACAAAGCGACTCCGCGACAAGCCGACAAGTCGACAAATCTACAAGTAGCCGAGGATGCGCCGGCAGGCCGCAAGGGCCCCCGGCACGAGACCAAGGTCACGTTCTACTGCACGAACGCCGACCTCACCGCGCTGGACGGGGCTCGCCTGACCCTGAGGTCGCAGCACGGCGTGGGGGCAGACCGGGGGAAGGTCGTGCGGACGGCGCTCGCGTACGTCCTCGAGGACTTCGAGGCCCGCGGGGAGGACTCGATCCTGCTCCGGCGGCTGCAGGAGAAAGGCTAAAGCGCCGGTTTAGCCTCCGGCGAGGCGCACGAGGAAGTCGCGCACGTCGCGGACGATCGGGAACAGGATCGTCGTCCCGCCGAAGAACACGAGGCCGAGTAGGATCAGGAACCCGTACTTGTCGAGGAAGAAGATCACCCGCTGCTTGTCGCGCGGGAGGAAGATCGTGAGGAGCCGCGAGCCGTCGAGGGGCGGCAGCGGCACCAGGTTGAACACCGCCAGGAGCACGTTCAGCCCGGTGAAGAACGAGAAGAACGTCGTGAACGGGCTCGACGGGTCGATGTTCCTGAACCCGACGTAGCCGAAGGCACCGATCAGCGCCAGGACGAGGTTCATCGCGGGCCCGGCCAGCGCGACCATCGCGGCGCCGAAGCGCTGCGAGGAGAGTGCGGCCGGCCGGAACTCGACGGGCTTGCCCCAGCCGAACCCCACCAGCAGGATGCAGATCGTCCCCAGCGGGTCGAGGTGCTTCACGGGGTTGGGCGTGAGGCGCCCCATCGCCCGCGGGAGGCGGTCTCCCTGCAGGTCCGCCGCGAGGGCGTGCGCGTACTCGTGCAGGCCGATCGCGCCGACAAGGGCGGCGGCCAGGAGGAAGAACGCGACGGGGTCGTCGCCGAGGAGGGAGAGAAGGCCCACGCAGGTATTGTAGGGGGAGCGGCCGGACACCTACGCGACGGGGGTACGTAACTCTGAACCAGAGCTTGAGACCGCGCACGACCAAACGGGTCTTCAGCGGGATCCAGCCGACCGGCGAGGCCCACATCGGCAACTACCTGGGGGCGATCCGGAACTGGGTCACCCAGCAGGAGCAGGGCGAGGCCTACTACTGCGTCGTCGACCTGCACGCGCTGACCCAGCCGTGGGACCCGGGGGCCCTGCGCCGGAACACGCTGGCGAAGGCGGCCGAGATCGTCGCCTGCGGCGTGGACCCCGAGCGGTCGATCCTCTTCGTCCAGTCGCACGTCCCCGCCCACAGCGAGCTCGCGTGGGTGTTCGAGTGCGTCGCGCGGATGGGCGAGCTCCGGCGCATGATCCAGTTCAAGGAGAAGTCGAAGGGCGAGTCGGAGTCGGTGGGCGTCGGGCTCTTCACGTACCCGGTCCTGCAGGCCGCCGACGTCCTCCTGTACCAGGCCGACGGCGTCCCCGTGGGGGAGGACCAGCGGCAGCACATCGAGCTCATGCGGGACATCGGCGCTCGCTTCAACTCAACCCTCGGGCAGACCTTCACCCTTCCGGAGCCGCTGATCCCGGAGGTGGGTGCCCGCATCATGGCCCTGGACGACCCCACCCAGAAGATGAGCAAGTCGGCGGGCCGGCCGGGCTCCTACATAGGGCTGACCGAGCCGCCTCAGGCCGTCGCGAAGAAGATCCGCTCGGCCGTGACCGACTCGGGCCGCGAGGTGCGGGCGGCCGACGACAAGCCGGCGCTCACGAACCTGCTCACGGTCTTCTCGCTGTTCGAGGGGACGCCGGTCCCGGCCCTCGAGGAGCGGTTCGCCTCCGACGGCTACGGGGCGTTCAAGGCCGCGCTGGCGGAGGTCGTCGTCGAGGGGCTGACGCCGATCCGGGAGCGGTACGAGGAGCTGATGGGGGACCCCGCCGAGCTCGAGGGGATCCTGCGCCGGGGGGCCGAGCGGGCCGCGGCCGAGGCCGAGCTGACGATGAAGGTCGTGCGGGAGCGGACGGGGCTGCTGCCCGGCTGAAACACAATGGTTCGCACGCTGCGCCCGGTAGGGTGGGGCTCTGCCGGAGGAACCCTGCAGCCTGTCGATTTGTCGACAAGTCGCCGAATCTACTAGTCAACGGAGAGCGGCACGTGGCGTACGAGGTCAAGCTCGAGGTCTTCGAGGGCCCGATCGACCTGCTGCTGCACCTGATCACGAGGCAGCGGGTCGACATCTACGACGTCTCGCTCTCGCAGATCACCGAGGAGTACCTGGCCGCCATCGAGGGGCTGGACGGGACCGACCTGGAGACCGCGACGAGCTTCCTCGTCGTCGCCGCCACCCTGCTCGAGCTGAAGTCGGCCCGGCTGCTGCCCGGCCGCGCCGGCGACGAGGAGGCGGGGCACCTGCTCGAGGAGCGGGACCTGTTGCTCGCGCGGCTCGTGGAGTGCGCGACGTTCCGGGATGCGGGCGCCTGGCTGGCGCGGGGGCTCGAGGCCGGCGGCGCCTTCCACGGCCGGTCGGTCGGGCTGGAGGACCGCTTCGTCGACCTCGCCCCGAAGCTCGTCGTGAAGACCTCGCCCGAGCGGCTCGGCGCACTGGCGGCCGCGCTGCTGGCGCCCCGCCCGGCCCCCGAGGTCGACGTCTCCCACGTGGCCCCGATCCGGGCGACCGTCCGCGATGCGATCCTCGAGGTCGCGGGCTTCCTCAGCTCCCGGCCGGGCCCCGCGGCCTTCCGCGAGCTCTGCTCGGGCGTCTCCGAGCGCATCGACGTCGTCGTGCGGTTCCTCGCCCTCCTCGAGCTGTTCAAGGCGGGGGCGGTCGACCTGGTGCAGGTCGAGCGGTTCGGCGACATCCGGGCCGAGTGGACGGGGTTCGCCGACGCCGGCGACGTCCTGGCCGAGGCCGAGGAATACGTGATCGATCTCAGAGGAGGCGCCTAGATGACCGAGACGAGGAAGATCGTGGAGTCGATCCTCCTCCTGGCCGACGAGCCGGTGCCCGCGTCGCAGATGGGGGAGGTCCTCGAGATCCCTAAAGCAGAGGTCGAGGCCGTCCTGCGCGAGCTGGCGGCGTCCTACGAGTCGGAGGGCCGCGGGTTCGTCCTGCGGGAGTCGGCGCCGGGCTGGCGCCTCTACACCGACCCCGAGTGCGCGCCGTGGCTCGAGCGGTTCGTCACCGGCCACCGTCACGCCCGCCTCACCGGGGCGGCCCTCGAGGTGCTCGCGATCGTCGCCTACAAGGGGCCGATCTCCCGCTCCGAGATCGCCGAGATCCGCGGCGTCGACTCCGACGGCGTGGTGAAGACGCTCCAGCAGCGGGGGCTGATCGACACCTCGACGCCGGCGAGCTCCTCGGCCCCGAACCTGTTCGAGGTCTCCGACGACTTCCTCGAGCGGATGGGGCTGAGGTCGGTCGACGAGCTGCCTCCGCTCACGGACTTCATGCCCGACGCCGAGGCGGTCGAGGACATGGAGGCCAAGCTCTCCCCGAACGCCTGATCTGGTGGCCCGGGACGGCGGAGCCGCGACCGAGGGCGAACGCCTCCAGAAGGTGCTCGCCCATGCCGGCCTCGGCTCCCGGAGGTCCGTCGAGGAGCTGATCGCGGCCGGTCGGGTGAAGGTGAACGGTCGCCGGGCGCAGCTCGGCGTGCGGGTCGATCCTTCTAAGGATGAAGTAGAAGTCGATGGTTCTCGGGTGCCGCTCCAGCAGGACCTCGTCCACTACATGCTCAACAAGCCCGTGGGCGTCGTCAGCACGGCGTCGGATCCCGAGGGACGGCAGACGGTGGTGGACCTGCTCGACGTCCCGACCCGGGTGTGGCCGGTCGGGCGCCTCGACACCGACAGCGAGGGGCTGCTGATCGTCACCAACGACGGTGACCTCACCCACCGGCTGACGCATCCCAGCTACGAGGTCCCGAAGACGTACCTCGCGGAGGTGAAGGGGACCGCCGGGGGCCGCGCGATCAAGCAGCTGATCGCGGGCGTCGAGCTCGAGGACGGGATGACCAAGCGGGCCAAGGTCTCCCTGATCGAGGCGACCCGCGGCGGCACGCTGCTCGAGATCACGATCACGGAGGGCCGCAACCGCCAGGTCCGGCGGATGTGCGAGGCCGTGGGGCACCCGGTGAAGCGGCTCGTGCGGACCTCGCTCGGCCCCCTGCAGCTCGGCCGGTTGAAGCCGGGTACGTTTCGGAGGCTGAGCATCGAGGAGGTCAGCGCCCTGTACCGGGCGTGCGGTCTCTAGTGGAGAAGTAGACGAGTCTCCACCTCAACAAGGACACTTGTCGACATGTCTACAAATCAACCCGGAAAGAGGATGCGGGCGCTCCGCGGCGCGGTAACGGTCCACGTCAACGACCGGGACGCGATCGTGGCAGCGACCGAGGAGCTGCTGCGCGAGATGATCTCTCGCAACGGCGTCGACGGCGACGACCTCGTGAGCATGATCTTCACGGCGACGCCCGACCTCGACGCCGAGTTCCCGGCGCTGGCGGCGCGGCGGCTCGGCCTCGCCCACGTCCCGCTGCTGTGCTCGGTCGAGCTCGACGTGGCGGGGGCGATGGCGAGAGTGGTGCGCGTGCTGATGCACCTGTACTCCGACCGGCCGGCTGTGGAGCTCCAGCACGTGTACCTGCGCGAGGCGCGGGAGCTCAGGGCGGACCTCCACGATGAACCGTAAAGGCAAGGTCTAGATGTCCCGGAAGGTGGCGATCCTCGGGACCGGCCTCATCGGCGGGTCGATCGGCCTCGGCCTCAAGGCCGCGGCCCCCGGGACCGTCGTGACCGGGTACGACCCCGACCCCCTGACCGCCGAGGCAGCCGTCCGCTCCGGAGCGCTCGACCGCGCGGAGCCGGACCCCGGGGCCGCCGTAACGGGAGCGGACACCGTCGTGCTGGCGGGGCCGGTCGACGCGCTCGAGCACCTGGCGGCCGCGATCGCCCCCGCGGTGACGCCGGACGCGGTCGTGACCGACGTCGGGAGCGCGAAGGCCGCCGCGGTCGCCGCCGGGGAGAGCGCCCTCGGCCCCCGGTTCGTCGGCGGCCACCCGATGGCCGGGTCCGAGCGCCACGGGATCGACGCCGCGTCGGCCGACCTCTTCCGCGACGCGTGGTGGATCCTGACCCCGACGCGCGCGACCCTGCCCGACGCGTACGCGCGGGTGGCGGAGATGGTCGGGCTCCTCGGAGCGAAGCCGGTCGCCGTGTCACCCTCGAAGCACGACTCGCTCGTCGCCCGGCTCAGCCACGTCCCGCAGCTCACCGCGAGCGCGCTGGTCGACCTGGCGGCGGGGGCGGGAGACCGCGAAGCGCTCCTGGGCCTCGCCGCCGGGGGGTTCCGCGACGTCACCCGCATAGCCGCGAGCAACCCGGACCTCTGGGTCACGATCCTCCGCTCGAACAAGGCCTCGATCCTCGACGCGCTGTCGACCCTCAATCGGAAGTTGAGCGTTGTAGCCGAGTCGATCAAGCGAGACCAGTGGGACGAGGTGCGGGACTGGCTCGCCGGCGCCCGGAACAACCGCCTCGAGCTGTTCGCGCGGCCGGACCTCTCGGGCGAGCCCGCGGGCCTTTCCCTGCCCGTCACCGACCGGCCAGGAGTGCTCGCGGAGGTCACGACGGCCGCGGGCCGGCTCGGCGCCAACATCGAGGACCTGCGGATCGTCCACTCGACCGAGGGCGGTCACGGGCGGCTCGAGCTCGTGGTGACGGGGGAGGGGCCGGCGGACCGGCTGGCGGACGCCCTCACGAAGATGGGCTACCGGGTCGAGAGGGCTGCGATAGTAGACCCGTGACCCTCGTGAGACACAAGACGACAAGTCTGCTTGTAGATAAAGCGACAAATAGATGAGGCGACGGAAGACCGGCTCGCCGACGCCGCCGTTGCTCGGCGCCGTCACCGTGCCCGGCGACAAGTCGATCTCGCACCGGGCGCTGATCCTGTCCGGGCTCGCGCCCGGGACGAGCACGATCTCGGGCCTCAACACCGGCGACGACGTGGCGGCGACCGCGCGGGCCGTGGCCGCGCTCGGCCCCCGAGTCCTCGCGACGGATGATAACGCTGAAGTCGAGGGTTACGGCATCGCCGGGCTGCGGGAGCCGGGGGACGCGATCGACGCCGGCAACTCCGGTACCACGATGAGGACGATGCTCGGCGTGTGCGCCGGGATCGCCGGGGTGTCGGTCCTGACCGGCGACGACTCGCTGAGGACGCGTCCGATGCTTCGGGTCGCCGCGCCGCTCCGCCAGATGGGCGCCCGGGTCGACGGCCGGCACCACGGCGAGCTGCCCCCGATGGTCGTCCGCGGCGGCGAGCTCACCGGGGCCGACTTCGAGCTGAACGTCGCGAGCGCCCAGGTGAAGACCGCGCTGCTCTTGGCCGGGCTCGCCGCGCGCGGGACGACCTCCGTTGCCGAGCCCCGCCCCAGCCGGGACCACACCGAGCGAATGCTCGCCGCGGCGGGGGTCGCGGTCGAGCGGGCCGGGACGACGTGCTCGGTCGCGGGGGGCGCCGAGCCGCGCCCGATGGAGTGGGAGGTCCCCGGCGACACCTCCTCCGCCCTGTACCTGATCGTGGCGGCGCTGCTGGTGCCGGGGTCCGACCTGACGGTCACGGACGTGCTGCTGAACCCGACCCGGACGGCTGCGTTCGACGTCCTCCGGCGGATGGGCGCCGACCTCGACGTCGTGGAGACGGGGGAGTCGGGCGGCGAGCCGCGCGGCGACGTCACCGCGCGGACCTCGGAGCTAACGGCGACGACGATCGAGCCCGGGGAGGTCCCGCGGCTGATCGACGACCTGCCCGTGCTCGCGATCGCGGCGTCGCAGGCCGTCGGCCGCACGGAGGTGCGCGGGGCGGGCGAGCTGCGCGTCAAGGAGTCCGACAGGATCGGGGCGATGGTCGAGGGCCTCACCGCGATCGGCGGAGCCGCCGAGGAGTCGCCCGACGGCTTCGCCGTCGAGGGCCCGGCCCCCCTGGCCGGGGGAGCGGTCGACTCGCGCGGAGACCACCGCGTCGCGATGTCGTTCGCTCTCGCCGGTCTCGTCTCCGCCGAAGGCGTGCGGGTGTCGCGCTGGTCGTGCGTCGACACGTCGTTCCCGGGCTTCCTCGACGTGCTCGGGCGCGCGCAGGGGCGGGTGGTCGGATGACCGCGGTCGCCATAGACGGCCCCGCCGGCGCGGGCAAGAGCACCGTCGCGCGCGCCGTCGCCGGCTCGCTCGGCTGGCGCTACGTGGACTCGGGCGCGATGTACCGGGCGATCGCGCTGGCGGTGATCGAGCGCGGCGCCGACCCCGCAGACGCGGACGCGGTCGGCGAGGTCGCAGAGGCGGCGCAGGTCGACGTCGACGGGCGCGTCGTGAGGCTGGACGGACGCGACGTCTCCGCGCGTATCCGCGAGCGGGACGTCACGCGGATCGTGTCGCAGATCTCGGCGCACCCGCGCGTCCGCGGCGCGCTCCTCGACAAGCAGCGCGCGTTCGCGACCGGCGGGAACGTGGTGATGGAGGGTCGCGACATCGGGACCGTGGTGTTCCCGGACGCGGAGGTGAAGGTCTACCTGACGGCGTCGGTGGAGGAGCGCGCCCGACGCCGGGCGCAAGAGCTCGGCCTCGACGGGGACGAGACGACGCTCACCCAGATGGCGCGGGCGCTCTCGGAACGCGACACCGCCGACGCCACCCGCGACCTCTCGCCGCTCGCGCAGGCCCCCGGCGCGCACGTGCTCGACACGACCGGGCTCTCGCTCGAAGACGTCGTGTCCCGCATCTGCGCCCTGGCCGGCGCGGCCGCGCGATGAGCGGCCCCCAGCGGGGCCTTCCGGTCGTCGCGGTCGTCGGCAGGCCGAACGACGGCAAGTCCTCGCTCGTGAACCGCGTGCTCGGCCGCCGCGACGCGATCGTGGAGGAGACGCCGGGCGTCACGCGCGACCGGCGGTCGTTTGTCGCGGACTGGGCCGGCCGGCGGTTCGAGATCGTGGACACGGGCGGGCTTGAGCCGGGCGCGAAGGGCCTCGACGCGCGCATCGTCGAGCAGGCGGAGGTCGCGATGGAGGCGGCGGACGTGATCGTGCTCGTCGTCGACGCGTCGGCGGGGCCGCTGGAGGACGACATGCTCGTCGCGGCGCGGCTCCGGCAGAGCGCCAAGCCCGTGCTCGTGGTCGCGAACAAGGTCGACGACCCGCGCGACGAGCCCGCGGCCGCCGAGTTCTTCCGGATGGGCCTCGGCGAGCCGGCCCCTCTCTCGGCGCTGCACGGACGCGGCTCGGGCGACTTCCTCGAGCGCCTGGTCGCGGCCCTACCGGAGGTGCACGAGGAGGAGTCCGCCGCGTGGGGGTCGCTCGCGATCGCGGGGCGGCCGAACGTCGGCAAGTCCTCGATCCTGAACGCGCTCCTGCGGGAGGACCGCTCGATCGTCGACTCGGTCCCGGGCACGACACGTGACCCCGTCGACTCCTTCGTCGAGGCCGGGGGCCGCGTGCTCCGCATCGTCGACACCGCGGGGATGCGCCGGCGCGTCGCGATCGGCGAGTCGCTCGAGTACTACAGCTGGCTGCGCTCGCGCCAGGCGATCCAGCGCGCGGACGCGGTGCTGCTCGTCGTCGACATGGCCGAGGGAGTGACGTCGCTCGACCAGCGGATCGCGCAGGACGTCACCGAGTCGGGGCGCGCGTGCGTGATCGCGCTCAACAAGTGGGACCTGACCCCCGGCGAGGAGACCGACCGCGCCCGCGCCGAGCGGGACATCGCGGAGCGGCTGCGGTGGCTGGAGTGGGCGAAGGTCGTGCGGACCTCCGCGCTCACCCGCCGCGGGATCGACCGGCTCCTCCCCGCGGTGATCGACGCGCTCGAGTCGCACCGGCGGAGGCTCCCGACGGCCGCGGTCAATCGCATCGTGTCCGAGGCGCAGGCACGGCGCCCGCATCCCCGCGCCGGCCACCGTGCGGTGCGTGTGCTGTACGCGGTGCAGGCGAGCTCCGCGCCGCCCGAGTTCATCCTGTTCTCGACCGGGCAGCTGTCGCCGGGGTACCTGAAGTACCTGGAGCACCGCATCCGGGAGGCGGAGCCCTTCGAGGGCACGCCGCTGCTGTTGCGCACGCGCATCCGCAAGCGTGCGGCCGAGCCCTCCTGAGCACCCCCTGGGTATGATGGCCGCGTTACGGGACGTGGCGCAGCTTGGTTAGCGCACTGGTCTGGGGGACCAGGGGTCGCCGGTTCAAATCCGGCCGTCCCGACTTCGCATGAGAGAGGCATCCACCGCCGCGCCGGCGGCCAACCGCCTGTGGACCATCCCGAACGTCCTGTCTCTGCTGCGCCTCGCGAGCGTCCCGGTGTTCGTGTGGCTGTTCGTCTCCGATCGCGAGAACGCCGCGGTGATCCTCTACGCGGCGGGGGCCTGGACCGACTTCTTCGACGGCGTCATCGCCCGGCGCTTCGACCAGGTCTCCGAGCTCGGGAAGCTCCTCGACCCGCTGGCGGACCGGGTCCTGATCCTGGCCCTCGCGGTCGCGCTCGTCGCGCGCGACGTCCTGCCGCTGTGGCTCGCCATCGCGGTCGTCGCGCGGGACCTGCTGGTCCTCAGCGTCTTCCCGTTCCTCGAGCGCCGGAAGGTCCCGCGCATCGCCGTGAACTTCACGGGGAAGACCGCCACCGCGAGCCTGCTGACCGGGCTGACCATGCTCGCCTGGTCCGAGACGACGTTCCCCGGAGCCGGCGTGGCCGCACCGGCCGGGACGGCGTTCACAGTCTTCGGCGCCGTGCTCTACTGGGCGGCGGCCGTGATGTACGCCCGGGAGGCGCGCGCAGGCTTGCGAGCCCTAACCGTCGATAAGGGATCGAGGTAATGGCGGATCTGAACATGCAGGCCGTGATCATGGCGGGGGGCGAGGGCTCCCGGCTGCGGCCGCTGACGAGCAACATGCCGAAGCCGATGCTCCCGATCGCGAAGCGGCCGATGATGGAGCACATCCTCGTCCTGCTGCGGCAGCACGGCATCACCGACGTCGTCGCGACCGTCCAGTTCCTCTCATCGGTCATCCGCAACTACTTCGGCGACGGGTCGGACCTCGGCATCTCGCTCTCGTACGCCACCGAGGAGGTGCCGCTCGGCACCGCGGGGTCGGTGCTCGGCGCCCGCGACTTCCTCTCGGGCCCCTTCCTCGTCGTCTCCGGCGACGCGCTCACGGACATCGACCTCGAGGAGGTCGTGGACTTCCACCGGAGCCGCGGCGCGGCGGCGACGCTCGTGCTCAAGCGGATGAAGGACCCGCTGGAGTTCGGGATCGTCATGACCGACACCGAGGGCCGCGTCGAGCGCTTCCTCGAGAAGCCCACGTGGGGCCAGGTCTTCTCCGACACGATCAACACCGGCATCTACGTGCTCGAGCCCGAGGTCCTCGACCTCATCCCGATCGACCAGCCCTACGACTTCTCGAGCGAGCTGTTCCCGATGATGCTCGACAAGGGGCTGCCGCTCTACGGCTTCGCCACCGACGCGTTCTGGACCGACGTCGGGAACACCGACGCGTACCTGCAGGCGAACCACGACGCGCTCTCGGGGAAGGTGCGCGTCGAGCCCGTGGGCTTCGAGCTCCGCCCCGGGGTGTGGGTGGGGGAGGACGTCGAGATCCACCCGACCGCGCGGGTCGAGGGCCCCTGCCTCATCGGCGACAACGTCCGCATCGACGCCGGCGCCACGGTCGGCCCCCTCACGGTCGTGGCCGACAACGCGATCATCTGCGACGACTCGTCGGTGACGGGGTCGGTGCTGCTCGAGCGCGCGCAGGTCGGCCCCTACTCGTCCGCTCGCGGGGCGGTGCTCGGCCGGGGGGCCTCGCTGCACCGCGGCGTGAACCTCGAGGAGGGCGTCGTCCTGGGCGACGAGGTCACGGTCGGCGCCGGGGCGTTCATAAAGTCTCGAGTAAAGGTTTACCCCAGCCGGAGCGTCGAGGCCGGCGCGATCGTCACGCAGAGCGTGGTCAAGGAGCGGCGTGCGACCCGCACGCTGTTCGGCGCCCGGGGGGTGTCCGGGCCCGTGAACCTCGGCGTGACCCCGCTCGTGGCCACCCGTCTCGGCATGGCCTACGGGACGACCCTGAAGCGGGGCAGCGTCGTGCTCACCGGCCGCGACGCGAGCCGCGCGGCCCGAACCATGAAACGGGCGTTGATCGCGGGGCTGAACTCCACGGGCGTCACGTGCCACGACCTCGAGCTGATGCCGATGCCGGTCACCCGCTTCGCGGTCCGTGCCGAGCAGGCGGCCGGGGGCATCAGCGTCCGAACCTCGCCGCGCGATCCCGAGGCCGTCGAGATCCGGCTGTTCGACGCCGACGGCGCCGACCTCGCGCCGGGCGACCAGCGCAAGATCGAGCGGATCTTCTTCCGCGAGGACTACCGGCGCGCGGGGGCGCTCCAGCTCGGTGAGCTCGAGTTCCCGCCCCGGACCCTCGAGCAGTACGCGTCCGGGGTGATGCGCGCGCTGGACGTCGACGCCGTCCGGGGGGCCGGGCTGAAGGCGGTCGTCGACTTCGCCTACGGGGCGGCGTCGGTGATCGGGCCCTCGATCTTCGGGCGCCTCGGGTGCGACGTCCTCGGCCTCCACGGGTTCATCGACGAGCACCGCCCCGTCCTCGTCGAGCGCGACATCGACCGCCTGCTCGACGAGCTGTCCGACCAGGTCCGCAGCTCCGGCTCGCACGCCGGCGTGCTCCTCGAGCCCGGGGGCGAGGTGGCGCACCTCGTCGACGACAAGGGCCGCGTGGTCTCCGGCACCGACGCGCTCCTGGCGCTGCTCGCGCACGAGGCAGGCCGCGCCGGTGGCGGGACCGTCGTCGTGCCGGTGTCCTGCCCCCAGGTGTGCGAGCAGATAGCGGCGGCCGTCGGCGCGTCGCTGACGTGGGCGTCGACGGGGCTGGCAAGCCTGATGTCGCACGCCGCGCGGCCCGACGTCGTCTTCGTGGGGGACTGCAACGGGGCGCTGATGTGGCCGGCGCTGATGCCGGCGCCGGACGGGCTGATGACGTTCTGCAAGGTCCTCGAGCTCATGGCCACCGCCGGACGCCCTCTCTCGGAGGTGGTCGACGACCTGCCCGACACCGCGGTCGTCACGATCGACGTCGAGACGCCGTGGGACCTAAAGGGCGCGGTCATGCGGCACGTCGCGTCGCAGGCGAGCACCCGGGAGAACGCGAAGCTCGTGCTGCTCGACGGTGTGAAGGTCGTCGAGGCCGATCGCTGGGCGCTCGTGATCCCGTACCCGGACGAGCCCCTCTGCCGGGTGTGGGCCGAGGCCCCGACCAGGACCGAGGCGGAGACGCTCGCGGGCCGGTACGCTGCGCTCGTCCGCGAGGTCGTGGACGGCACAGTCCAGTCTCCTTGAAGACTTATCTACAAGTCGACAAATCTCTAACCGGCCCGACCGTCGCCGAAGGTGACGAAGCCAGGAGACGAGGAATTCCCATACGGCGGGATCGCAAAGCGATCCCGCTAGAGAGAGAAAAGGAGAAACGCGGTGAGCGAGCTTCCCTCCGACCGCCATTACACGAAGGACCACGAGTGGGCGCGCGAGCAGGACGGCCGCATCGTGGTCGGGATCACGCACTACGCGCAGGACCAGCTCGGCGACGTCGTCTTCGTCGGGCTGCCCGAGCCGGGGTCGGAGGTCACGGCGGGCGAGCCGCTCGGAGAGGTCGAGTCGACCAAGTCGGTCTCGGACGTCTACAGCCCGGTGAGCGGCAAGGTGCTGGAGAAGAACGCGGAGGTCGAGCAGAGCCCCGAGCTGATCAACTCGGATCCGTACGGGCAGGGGTGGCTCGTGTCGATCGAGCCGTCGGGCGACGCCGAGGGCCTCATGACCGCCGACGAGTACCGCACGCTGATCGAGGGAGAGGGTTAGCTCCACTCCCGCCGGTGCTTGACTAAGGTTAAAGCTCGCCTATAGGGTCACGCCATGTTCTGCACGAACTGCGGCCACAAGAACCCGGACGGCGCGAACTTCTGCTCCTCGTGCGGCTCCGCGTTGACCGAGGGGCCCGAGCAGTCGTCGTCGACGATCACGTTCATGGCGCCCGAGATGGAGGCGGAGCTCGACGAAGAGATTCACGTCTCGCCGGAGGAGCTCGAAGGCGGGCGGGGGGTGCTGATCGTCAAGCGGGGGCCTAACGCCGGCAGCAAGTTCTTCCTCGACGCCGACGTCACGCAGGTGGGGCGGCACCCCGACAGCGACATCTTCCTCGACGACATCACGGTCTCCCGGCGCCACGCCGAGCTGCGGCGGGGGCCGGGCGAGTTCACCCTGGCCGACGTCGGCAGCCTCAACGGCACCTACGTGAACCGCGAGCGCGTCGAGGACGCGCGGCTGCGCAGCGGCGACGAGATTCAGATCGGCAAGTTCAAGCTCGTGTTCCTTACCGGCTCCCAGGGCGGGGCATAGCGATGCCGCTCTCGCGCTCCCGCGACTACCTCAGCATCGGCGAGGTGCTCGACTCGGTCCGGACGGACTTCCCCGACGTGAGCATCTCGAAGATCCGGTTCCTCGAGGCCGAGGGCCTGATCACCCCCGAGCGGACCCCGGCTGGCTATCGCAAGTTCTTCGAGCCCGACGTCGCGCGGCTCCGCTACATCCTGTCCCTGCAGAGGGACCACTTCCTCCCCCTGAAGGTCATCAAGGAGCGCCTCGCCCAGGCCGACGCGGCGGGGTCCTATCCGGAGGCCGAGCCCCCTGCGGCGTCGTCCCCGGTGCCGAACGGCCGTGCGGCCGCCCCCGAGCCCGAGCCGGTGTCGCTCGACTCGTCGGTGCAGCTGACGAGGGCCGAGCTGTGCGAGGCGGCGGGCCTCACGGAGGAGCAGCTGAGGGGGCTCGAGGACTTCGGCGTGGTGGCCAAGCGGGACTCCGACGTCTACGACGAGAACGACCTGGTCGTGGCCAAGGCGTCCGGCCGCTTCTTCGCCTTCGGTGTCGAGCCCCGCCACCTCCGGATGTACCGCCAGTTCGCCGACCGCGAGGCCGCGTTCTTCGAGCAGATCGTCTCGCCGGCGCTGAAGCGGAGGGACCCCGACGCGAGCGAGGGCGCCCACCAGTCGGTGAGGGAGCTGCTCACGCTCTCGAGGCAGATGCGCGAGGCCGCCCTGCGGTCGAGCCTCGGCGGCCTCGCTTAGTCGCCTCGTCTCCTAGTCGACCTATCTCTTTGTCGACAAATCGTCTAGTCGCTTCGGCGACAGCGCTCGTCCTCTCCCTTGCGCCCGCGCCGTCGGTCGCGGCGCCACTGCCGCCGTTCCCGTCCGTCACGTGCAACGCCTGCCTCGTCGTGGCCGGCGAGCAGGTGATCTGGGGCCGGTCGATCGACGCCCGCCGGGCGAACGCGAGCACGACGAAGATGGTGACCGCGCTGCTCGTGTCGCGCAGGGGCGGGCTGGACGAGACCGTGGTCGTCTCCCGGGCGGCCGCCGCGACCGGGGGAGGGGGCCTCGACCTCCGCCCCGGCGACCGCTTCTCGATCCGGGAGCTGCTCTTCGCTCTTCTGCTGACCTCGTCGAACGACTCCGCGGTCGCGCTCGCGGAGCACGTCGCCGGGTCCGAGGCGGCGTTCGTGGACCGGATGAACGCCCTGCTCGACGACCTCGGCGCCCGGAGCTCCCACTTCGTCACGCCGCACGGCCTCGACGTGCCGGGGCATCACTCGACCGCGCGGGACCTCGCCCGGATCGGGCTCGCGATCCTGCGGAGCCCGGTGCTGTCCGAGATCGTCGCCACCCCGTCCGCCACGATCACCGGCCTACGTGGGACTGTGCGGCTGGTGAACACTAATCCTCTGCTGGAGAGTTATCCCGGTGCGATAGGGATCAAGACCGGCTACACGAGGAACGCGGGCGACGTGCTGGTCGCTGCGGCCGAGCGGGCGGGCCGGCGGCTGATCGCGGTCGCGATGGGGTCGGCGAGCGCGGCCGCCGACGCCCGGGCGCTGCTCGACTACGGCTTCGGCGTCCTCGGGCGCGGCGTGCTGCTCCGCGAGGGCGCGGCCGTCGGCGTGGTGGTCTTCGACCCGTCGGGCTCCGTCGACGTCGTCGCGGGGCGGACGGTACGCGGCATCCATCGCCCCGACAGCGTGTCGATCGACTACCGGCCGGGGGCCGCGGTGCCGCCCCTGGATCGGGGTGAGACGCTGGGGAGCGTGGTGATCACCTCGGCGGGCGGAGCCGTCGTCGCGCGTGCGCCCGCGGTTGCGGGGGCCGCGGTGGACGACTCGGACGACGGCGGCGTCGCGGGGCTCTTCGGCGACGTCCTCGGCGCGGCCGCGGCCCTCATCGGTGCGCGCTCGTGGTGACGGTCCCGGCCCCCTACGAGGTGCTGATCTCCGAAGCGCAGCTGCGCGACCGCATCGCGGCCCTCGCGGACGAGCTCGCCGCGATCTACCGCGGTAACGACGAGCCGCCGGTGTTCGTCGGCGTGCTCAAGGGATCGGTCCTGTTCCTCGCCGACCTCGTGCGCGCGCTGCCGGTCCACGCGGAGGTCGACTTCATGTCGATCTCCGCGTACGGCGGCGGGGGAGCGCAGTCCGGCGTCGTGCGCATCGAGAAGGACCTCGACTCGGACGTGAACGGCCGCGACGTGGTGATAGTCGAGGACATCGTCGACACGGGCCTGACGCTCAACTACCTGCGCAGGAACCTCGGCGCGCGCTCGCCGCGGTCGCTGCGCGCGGTGACGCTGCTCGACAAGTCCGTCCGCCGCATCGTGCCCGTAGAGCTCGAGCACCGCGGGTTCGACATCCCCGACGTGTTCGTCGTCGGGTACGGGCTGGACTTCCAGTCGCTCTACCGCAACGTGCGCGAGATCCTGTCGGTGCCCGACCTCCCGCGCCTCGCGAACGACCCGCGTCTGCTCGTCGCGCCGCTCTGGCCAATCTCTTAGGAGTGTTAGCCTGCCGGGATGGTCGAGCTGTCGCTCGTGGGGGTCCGGGTCGAGCTCCCCTCGAATCAACCGATCGTCTTGCTGAAAGAGGCCGGCGGCGAGCGATACCTCCCGATCTGGATCGGCGCCGTCGAGGCGACCGCGATCGCGTTCGCGCTCCAGGGGATCCAGACACCCCGCCCGATGACGCACGACCTCATGCGCGACCTGTTGAACGACGCCGGTGTCGCGGTCGAGCGGATCGTGATCAACGAGCTCGTCGACCAGACGTTCTTCGCGCTCATCCGGATGACGTCCGGCGGTGAGACCAAGGAGGTCTCCTCCCGCCCGAGCGACGCGATCGCCCTCGCCGTCCGGATCAACGCCCCGATCTTCGCCGCCGAGGAGGTCCTCGAGCAGGCCGGGATCGAGCTGAAGGACGACGAGGAGACCGAGGTCGAGAAGTTCAGGGAGTTCCTCGACCAGGTGAGCCCCGAGGACTTCGCAGCGGAAGGCTAGCGGCCGCCTCGGCGGGCGCACCGAACAAGAAGGCTAGCGGCCTACACCTCAGCTTCAACGTTGGTTCGTTGACATGCGCGCGCGGCCCCCGTACGCTTGCAGACCCGTAACTACGGGGATGTGACTCCGAACGGCAAGAGCAAGAGTCGGGGAGGACCTGATGGAGAAGGAACGTCCGGCCGAGATGGGCTACCGCGGCCCCCAGACGTGCAAGATCGTCGGCATCACGTACCGCCAGCTCGACTACTGGACGCGCACCGGCCTGATCGCGCCGTCGATCCAGTCCGCGAGCGGGTCGGGGACCCAGCGCCTCTACTCCTTCAACGACCTCCTGCAGCTGAAGATGATCAAGTCCCTCATCGACGCCGGCGCCAGCCTCCAGAGCGTGCGCAAGGCCATCGACTACGTCCGCGGCCACGTCGACGACGACTGGTCGAAGGTGACGATCGTCGCGAGCGGCAACGACGTCTACGCGTGCACCTCCGAGGCCGAGATCCTCGACCTGCTCCGCAACGGGCAGGGCGTGCTCGGCGCGATGGTCGCGGTCGACCAGATCCGCGCGCAGCTCACCGGGACCTTGCGTGAGCTCCGCCCGGCAGCCGAGCCGGTGGAGTACGGTTCGGACGACACCGAGGCGCAGTCCAGGCAAGCCAAGGAGGGCTAACCATCCCGGGCCTCCACGCCCGCGACGAGGCGGGGGAGTCGCAGACCGACTCGCCGTCCCCGCTCCCGCACGAGACCGTCAGCTTCGCCCACAACAGCGAGCGTCAGTTCGCGAAGCTCCTCGACTTCTACGAGATCGAGTGGGTCTACGAGCCGACGACCTTCGACATCGAGTGGGACCGCGAGGGCAACGCGACGCAGCGGTTCTCGCCCGACTTCTACCTCCCGAGCTTCGACCTCTACATCGAGATCACGACGCTGAACCAGAAGCTCGTGACAAAGAAGAACCGCAAGGTCCGGCGCCTCACGGCCCTCTACCCGGACGTGAAGTGCAAGATCCTCTACCAGCGCGACTACCTCAACCTCCTCGTGAAGTACGGGCTCGAGGAGCCGTCGCAGGGGTCGCTCCTGACGCCGGTGGAAGACGGCGCGCCCCCCGCGGATCCTCCGTCGCTGTTCGGTGTAGCAACGGGATGACCCGTCGCGCCACGCCGCTGCTGGCGGCACATCGGGCCCTCGGCGCGCGCCTCACCGAGTTCGCCGGGTGGGAGATGCCGCTGCAATACTCCGGCGTGATCGCGGAGCACACCGCGGTGCGGACCTCCGCCGGCCTGTTCGACGTGACGCACCTCGGCAAGCTCCGGGTGCGGGGCGACGGTGCCGGGGACGCGCTCCAGCACGCGCTGACGGCGGACGCGCTCGCCCTCGACCCCGGCCGTGCCACGTACTCGCTCGTGCTCGTCGACGACGGGGGCTGCGTGGACGACGTCTTCGTCTACCGGATCGGGCCGGACGAGTGGCTCGTGGTGCCGAACGCGGCGAACTTCGAGGCGGTGGCGGAGTGCATCCGGAAGTCCGGCGGGAACCCTATCGACGAGTGGGACCGCTACGCGATCCTGGCGCTCCAGGGCCCGGACTCGTTCTCGGTCTTCGAGAAGGTGTGGCCGGGCTCTCCTGCGCTGGAGCTCAAGCTCCACCACTGGTGCCCCCTCGACGTCTTCGGCTCCGAGGGCCTCGTCGCCCGCACCGGCTATACGGGCGAGCGCGGCTTCGAGATCTACGCGCCGTACGAGGTGGCGGAACGGGCCTGGTCCGCGCTGCTCGACTCGGGCGCGGCCCCCGTGGGCCTCGGCGCCCGCGACACGCTCCGGCTCGAGATGGGCTATGCGCTCTACGGCCACGAGCTGAGCCGCGACATCAACCCGCTCGAGGCCGGCCTGTCGTGGGCGATCGCCTGGGACACCGGCTTCCGGGGGCGGGAGGCCCTGCTCGCGGTGAAGGAGCGGGGGCCGGACCGGCGCCTGTTCGGCGTCGTGTGCTCGGGCAAGGGAGTCCCGCGTCAGGGCTACAGGGTGCTCTCCGCCGGGGGGGAGGAGCTGGGGACGGTCACCAGCGGCAACTTCTCGCCGACCCTCGGCACCGGGATCGCCCTCGCGCTCGGCCCTGCGGCCACCCAGCCCGAGCCGGGGACGCCCGTGCTCGTCGAGGCGCGCGGCCGCCGGATCGAGGGAGATATCGTGAAGCCGCCGTTCCGGAAGAGCTGAACGAGACACACGGGCGATTTGTCGACAAATAGATAAGTAGGTTAGTGGACTTCATCCCGCACACCCCCGAAGACGACAGGGACATGCTCGAGGCCATCGGCCTCGGCTCGCTCGACGACCTCTTCGAGTCCGTCCCCGACTCCGTCCGCCTCGACCGGCTCCTCGAGGTGCCCGAGCCGCTCAGCGAGATCGAGCTCGCCGGCCACATGGCGGAGCTCGCCGGTCGCTCCCGCGGGGCCGGGCTCGTGTGCTTCGCCGGGGGCGGGGCGTACGACCACTACGTGCCGGCGGCGGTGCGGGCGCTGGCCAGCCGGGGCGAGTTCGCCACCAGCTACACGCCCTACCAGCCCGAGCTCTCGCAGGGGGTGCTCCAAGCGCTGTACGAGTTCCAGACGATGGTGTGCTCGCTCTACGGGATGGAGGTCGCGAACGCCTCCCTCTACGACGGCGCGAACGCTCTGGTCGAGGGGGTCAACCTCGCCGTGAGGGCGCAGCGGCGCGAGACCGTCTACGTCGCCGAGACCGTGCACCCGCACTACGTGAGCGTGCTCAAAACCTATACCTCAGGTCTAGACCTCGACATCAGGGTCCTCCCGCGCGGCGACGAGGGAACGATCGACTGGGGGGTCCACGACCTGGACGGCGCCGCCGCGGTCGTCGTCCAGTCGCCGAGCTTCTTCGGGCTGCTGGAGGACACTCCGGGTGCCGCCGCCGCGGCCCATGCCGCGGGGGCCCTGCTGGTGGCGGTCGCGGACCCGACGGCGATGGGGGTCATCGCGGCCCCCGGGGACCTCGGCGCCGACGTCGCGGTCGGAGAGGGCCAGGCCCTCGGCAACTCCCTCTCGTTCGGCGGCCCCTACGTCGGGCTGTTCGCGACGAAGCTCGCGCTCGTGCGCCAGGTGCCGGGACGCATCGCGGGAGAGACCCTCGACGCCGACGGGCGGCGCGCGTACGTGCTCACGCTGCAGGCGCGGGAGCAGCACATCCGGCGCGCGAAGGCGACCTCGAACGTCTGCACGAACCAGACGCTGATGGCGATCTGCGCCACGATCTACCTCTCGTGGCTGGGACCGGAGGGCCTGCGCCGGCTCGGCGAGCTGTGCGTGAAGAGGGCCGCGCTGGCGGCGGAGCGGCTGGCGGCGTTGCCGGGCTGCAAGCTGACGTACGGGGGGCCGAGGTTCAAGGAGCTCGTTCTAGAGACACCGGTAGACGCGGCGTCGCTCGCGAAGCGCCTCGCCGGGCGCGGCTACCTCGTCGGCCCGTCGCTCGGGCGCTACTACGCGGGCATGGAGCGGTCGCTGCTGGTCGCGGTGACCGAGCGCAGGACCGAGGCCGAGATAGACGGTCTCGCCGAGGCGATCGAGAAGGAGCTGGCGGAGTCGTGAGCCTGCAGCCTTCCGCGGGGACGCGCGCCGGCGAGGACGGCTCCGCGCCGATCTTCGAGCGATCGCGCGCCGGCCGCCGCGCCTGGTCGCTTCCCGACCCCGGCAACGGAGCTTCACTCGAAGACCTGATACCGGAGTCGCAGCGCCGCAAGTCCCCGCCGCTGCTGCCGGAGGTGAGCGAGCGCGACCTCGTCCAGCACTACACGCGGCTCTCGCAGCGCAACTGGGCGATCGACGTCGGCGCCTACCCGTTGGGATCTTGCACGATGAAGTACAACCCGAAGCTCGCCGAGGACGCGGCCGCGCTCGAGGGGTTCAGGGCGCTGCACCCCGCCGCGGACGAGGACCTGGCGCAGGGCGCGCTGGAGCTGCTGGGGATCCTCGAGCGCGCGCTCTGCGAGGCGACGGGGATGGCGGCTTTGACGTTCCAGCCGGCCGCCGGCGCTCAGGGCGAGCTCACGGGCCTGCTGATCATGCGGGCGTTCCACGCGTCGCGCGGCGAGGCCCGGCACCGCGTGATCATCCCGGACTCCGCGCACGGCACGAACCCGGCAAGCGTGAGCCTCGCCGGCTACAAGGCGCAGGAGGTCCCGTCCGACGACCGCGGGCTCGTCGACCTCGACGCGCTGCGCGCCGCCCTCGACGACGACGTCGCGGGGCTCATGCTCACGAACCCGAACACGCTCGGCCTCTTCGAGCGGGACATCAAGGAGATCGCCGCCGCGCTGCACGAGGTCGGCGGCCTCCTCTACTACGACGGCGCGAACTTCAACTCGATCGTCGGCGTCGTGCGCCCCGGAGACATGGGCTTCGACATCGTCCACCTCAACCTGCACAAGACGTTCGCGACGCCGCACGGCGGGGGAGGGCCGGGCTCCGGCCCGCTCGCCGTCTCCGAGAGGCTCGAGCGCTTCCTGCCCGCGCCGGTCCTGCAGTGGGACGAGGGGGCCGCGAAGTGGCGGTGGGACGAGGACCGCCCCGACTCGATCGGCCGCATCCACTCGTGGCACGGGAACTTCGGCATCAACGTGCGCGCGTACGCGTACCTCCGGTGCCTCGGCCCCGAGGGCCTGAAGCGCGTCGCCGAGCGCGCGGTGCTGAACGCGAACTACCTCCGGGAGCTGATCTCCGAGTCGTTCCCGACCGCGTTCCAGGGCACGTGCATGCACGAGTTCGTCGCCACCGCGAAGCCGCTGAAGCGTCACGGGGTCAAGGCGATGGACGTGGCGAAGCGGCTGATCGACCTGGGCTACCACCCGCCGACGGTGTACTTCCCGCTCGTCGTCGAGGAGGCGCTGATGGTCGAGCCGACCGAGACCGAGTCGAAGGAGACGATCGACGGGCTCGCCGCGGCCCTCAACACGATCGCCGCCGAGGCCGAGTCGCAGCCGGACGTCCTGCACGACGCCCCGCGCACGACGCCGGTGCGGCGGCCGGACGAGGCCCGAGCGGCCCGCGACCTGAAGGTCCGCTGGACACCCGAATAGTCCCGTTATTACGCAGATTGCGTAGGCGTTTCGGGCCCTGAGGACGGGGGCCGCGTGATTCGATGTCCCCGGCTGCGGGCCCCTGCCCGCGCCCTCCGGCAACGAGCGAGTAGAGGGGTGTAGATGCGGCGCGTCGTCCTGAGGATGGGTCTCGTCCTCGCGGTAATCGCGAGCGGCCTCGCGGGCTCGGCCCCCACGAGCGCGCGGCTCGCGGACCTCCAGGCGGACCCGCAGGTGTGCTCCGACCCCGACCAGTCGTTGTCCCTGTTCGCGGAGCCGCTCCGCGACGGCCGCATCGGCTACGGGACGGCGCCGGGGGAGGCGACGATCCCCGGCCCGACGATCGAGATGACCGAGGGCGAGTGCATCGCGGTCACGCTGACGAACGACGCCAGGCGGCCGGTGAGCATGCACTCGCACGGCGTCGACTACACCGTCGCGAGCGACGGCACGCCGCTCAACGACAGCTGCGTCCCGCCCGGCCGCACGAGGACGTACTTCTTCCAGGCGCACTTCCCCGCGACGCGTGCCGACGGCACCATCGACGCGGGCAGCGCGGGCTACTGGCACTACCACGACCACTGCATGGGGACGACGCACGGGACCGGCGGCGTCAACGCCGGGCTCTTCGGCGCGTTCGTCGTGCGGCGCGCCGGCGACCCCGAGCCGGACCGCACGTGTGTCCTCGTGATGATCGGGACGACGTTCAACCTCCGCAAGGACCCGAAGACGCCGCGGTGCACGTCGAACGTCGGGGACCGCGTGGAGTTCGTCGTGATCGGCCACGGCGACCTGTTCCACACCTTCCACCTGCACGGCCACCGCTGGACCGACAACCGGACCGGGATCCCGGCAACCCTCGACGACGCGGCGCGGCTGATCGACAACAAGGTCGTGGGACCCGCGGACTCGTTCGGCTTCCAGGTCGTCGCCGGCGAGCACGTCGGGCCCGGCGCGTGGATGTACCACTGCCACGTGCAGGTCCACTCGGACGCGGGGATGTCCGGCATCTTCGTCGTCCGTACCGAGGACGGGCAGCTCACGCCCTCGACGAGGGCCGCGCTGCGCGCCGCACGCCATGGGTCGCACGCTCACTAGCCGGGGGGCCGCGCGGGGCGCGCTCGTCGCGCTGCTCGCGAGCTGCGTCGTCGCCGTCGCACCGGACGCGGCCCCCGCGGCCGAGCTCTCGGTGACGGCGCGCGACAACGTCTTCTCGCCGCAGCAGCTCAGGATCGACCCCGGCGACACCGTGACGTGGACGAACTTCGGCCCCCGCGTCCACAACGTCACGTCCGACACCGGCGAGTTCTTCTCGGGCGACATGGAGCGCAGGCAGACGTTCACGCACACGTTCGAGAAGGAGGGCTACTTCTACTACCACTGCAGCATCCACGGCCGTGCCGGACGGCAGGGGATGTGGGGCGTGGTGATCGTCGGGGACCCGCCGCCGCCCAACGCGGGGGAGGAGCGGCCGGTGATCCACGTGCCCGGTGACTTCAAGACGATCCAGGCGGGAGTCGACGCGGCGGAGCCCGGCTCGACGATCGTCATTGCGCCGGGGACGTACAAGGGCGAGGTCCGCGTCGCGACCGACGACCTGATCGTCCGCGGCGCCGACCGGTTCCGGACGGTGCTCGACGGCGGTGGCGAGCGTGCCGACGGGGTCGTCGTCGACGGCGCGCGCAAGGTGACGATCGCGAACCTCACCGTGCGCGACTTCACCGGCAACGGCATCCTGTTCACCGCCGCACGCCGTTACACCGCCGACAGGATCGACGCGATCAACAACGCGACCCGCGGCATCTACGCGTACCGCTCCTACGACGGCGTGATCGAGCGGTCGTTCGCGTGGGGGAGCGGCGACTCCGCGTTCTCGGTCGCCGAGTGCATGGGCTGCGGCGCACTCCTCCAGGACCTGCACGCGGAGAGGAGCTACCTCGGCTACTCCGGCACGAACGCGACCGGCGTGACGATCCGGGACTCGACGTGGGCCCGGAACGGCGTCGGCATCGCGCCGAACACGCTCCCGGGCCTCGAGCACGGCCCCGGCCGCGGGACGCTGATCGTGCGCAACGTCGTGGCCGGCAACGACGGGACCTCCGTCCCGCCTGCGGGGATCGCCGAGACGTTCGGGATCCCGTTCGGCACCGGCATCTGGCTGGCCGGAGTCGAGAACACCGTGGTGCGCGCGAACACCGTGCGCGACCAGGACCGCTTCGGCGTCCTGGTGTCGCAGGCCTCGGACGGCTGGCTCCCCGTCGGCGACAGCGTCGTCGCGAACGCGCTCCGCGAGATGGACGCCTACGCGCTTGCGTGGGACGGGTCCGGCGCCGACAACTGCTTCGAGGGCAACGACTTCGACGGCGCGACCGGCCCTCCCGAGATCGAGACCGCCTACGGGTGCGCGCGGCGTCCGTTCGCCGGCGCGCCGTATGCGCCGGTGCAGGAGGCCGCCGCCGTTGCGATCGCGGAGAGCCGGACGCGCGAGACGGAGGCGCCGCCGCAGCCGCGGCGCCCGAGCTGCCAGAAGGGCCGCGCCGGCTGTCACCGGCACTAGCGGCGTTGCACCGGGCGTAAGCTGAAGCCCGGATGGGGGAGGGGTCTTGAAGCAACTTGTAGTCGCGTCGACGCTTGCAGCCGCCCTCGCCCTCGGCGCCACGACGTCCTCCACGGGCGCTCCCGGCCGGTCGCTCACGACCCTCGGCCGCACGATCGTCTCCGAAGGAGAACGCGACCTCGCGTACGGCCCCGGCGAGCGCCGCGTGACGCGGACGCTCGGGTGGAAGGACCCCGGCGGCACCGGCCGTCGCCTCGCAGGTTTCAAACAGCTGAGCGACGTGCACGTGATCGACGAGGAGTCGCCCGCGCGCGTCGAGTACTTCGACGGCTGCGGCACCCCGTTCAACGCGGCGTACCGCGTGCAGGAGGCGATGTCGCTCCAGGTCGGCGACTCGATGCTGCGGCGTCTCGCGCAGATCAAGCGCGGGCCCGCGACGGGCGTCCCGCTGTCGTTCGTCGTGTCGACCGGCGACAACATCGACAACAACCAGCTGAACGAGCTGCGGTGGTTCATCGACCTCCTCGACGGCGAGCGCGTGGACCCGAGCTCCGGCGGGCGCGGCTACCACGGCTACACGCAGGAGCACTTCGCCCCCGCGCTGCCGCTCGAGGTGCTCGAGCTGGCACAGGAGCCGTTCGACGCCGTCGGCACGGCGCTGCCCTGGTACGCGGTGCTCGGCAACCACGACGGGCTCGTCCAGGGCAACGCCCCGCAGAACCCGGGGTTCGAGGCCGTCGCGGTCGGGGGCCGCAAGGCCTTCGTGCCGGTCGACGGATACGACAACTGCCCCGACGACCCCGGGGACGCGGAGCAGGTGGAGAACCTGATGGCGAACGCGACCGCGACGAGCTCGGAGGCGGTGCCGGCGGACGGCGAGCGTGCCTTCGTCGACCACGAGGAGCTCGTCGAGGAGTTCTTCCAGAGCGAGGGCAGTCCCTACGGCCACGGACTCGCCCGCGCCCCGCAGGACCCGATGCACGACGCCCGCGCGGGCTACTACAGCTTCCCCGTCGGGCGGAAGGTGCAGGGGATCTCGCTCGACACGATCTCGTACGACGGCGTCTCCGAGGGCCACGTGCCGGACCCGCAGTTCCGGTGGCTGAAGAAGGAGCTCCGCAAGTGGAGCACGCGCTACTTCGCCGGCGGCGAGCCCCGGCGCAACCGCAAGGGCCGCGACCGCCTGATCGTTCTGTTCTCACATCACTCGTCGCCGACGCTGCGCAACCCGGGCGGCGACGCCGAGGGGCAGCCGTTCCACTGCTTCCGCAAGAGCGACCAGCCGGAGTGCGCGGACGGCGAGGGGCTGAAGAACCTGCTCCACCGCTTCCCGAACGTCGTCGTCTGGGTGAACGGGCACGAGCACAACAACGCGGTGCGTGCGTTCCCGGCCCCCGGCAAGAAGGACCCGGCGCGGGGCTTCTGGGAGGTCAACACCGCGGCGCACATCGACTGGCCGCAGCAGTCCCGGCTGATCGAGATAGCGTGGACGCCGGGCCGCGGGGGAGCGGCGGACACCGTCTTCGTCTACGGCACGATCGTCGACCACGCGGCGGCCCCCGATCCCGACCGCGACGCGCAGTCGACGGTGGCCTACCTCTCGTCGGTGTCGCGGGTCGAGGCGCACTACGACGCGTGCTTCCGCGAGGGCCAGGCGAAGTGCGAGGCGCGCGGCCGGCGCAAGGACCGCAACGTCAAGCTGGTGATCAAGGCACCGTTCGACCTCGGCCGGCGGTGAGACAACTACGGCAAGGATCGTCTGACAGGGAGGCATGGCTGTGAGGTTGCGTAAGACGGCAGCGGGCACGATCGTCGGGGTAGTCGCGGCGTTGCTCTTCCCGAGCGTGGCCGCGGCCACGCCGGTCTGCACCGACGGCTACATGGGCGGCCCCCCGCAGGCGTCGTGCGGCGGGCGGATCTTCCCGGAGGCCGCGGTCGCGCGGTCTTACGTGCAGTTCCTGCCCGACCCCACGGGCTTCCGCGAGTACCAGCACGGCATCGAGTACCTCGCGCAGGCCTACCCGCGCTGGGTCTCCGTCACGAAGCTCTCGTCTCTCTACGAGAACGAGGCCGTGAGCGCCGGTGAGGACAACATCCGCTCGTACGAGAAGGACGACACCGGCGACGGGCACGAGATCTGGGTGATCAAGATTACCGACCACGAGGTGCCCGACCGCGGCAAGGAGACGCTGTTCTTCTCGCTCTCGGTGCACGGGAACGAGCGCGGGGGCCTCGAGGGCGGCCTCCGCACCGCCGAGGATCTCGCCCGCGCGGCGGAGGACGGCGGCACGATCACCGACGGCATCGACAACTACGACACGACGACGGGTCGCAAGCCGAAGTTCCACGAGTACGAGGTCGCGGACGTCCTGAAGCGCGAAGCCGTCTACCTCGTCAGCTTCAACCCCGACGGCTGGGCGGTGGGGGACCACTACCACGAGCCCCCGCTCCCGTACGAGCGCGGCAACGGCCTCGGCACCGACCTCAACCGGCAGATGCCGACGGTCGGCCGGATCAACGACAGCCGGAACCCGCTCGAGGAGAGCGAGATGTTCTACGGCCACCGGTACATGCACCGCGTCGCCGCGGAGGGGATCAACGGGCGCATGGCCTACGGCGCCGACGTCCACGGCGAGCTCACCTCGAACGCCTACGTCGACATCATGTATCCCGCCGGCCAGTTCGACTCCGTCGACCACCGGCGGCTCATGGCGATCGCGGAGCGGACGAAGTCCGTGATCGACGAGACGCTCTTCGCGGGCATCGTCGACCAGATCGAGAACGCCACCGGCGGTGACAGCAGCTCTCCGGACCAGGACGTGCCGACGAAGCCCGCCCACTGGGCGACGGTGTGGGACACGCTCGGCTACACCGACACCGGGTTCATCGGGGACTACCTCGCCACCGACCTCGGCGTGACCGGGATGGACTACGAGATCTTCCTGAACCACACGGTCCCGGACAAGAACTGGAACGTCTACCTGCAGGAGAACCACATCAACGCGACGCGGGCGATCATCAAGACCGCGATGGCGTATGCGCTCTTCCAGAGCAAGGAGTTCAACGCCCGCAACTTCACCGTCGACCCCAAGGGGACCGCCGGATACGTCTTCGACCCCAAGCCCGTGACGCACCGCGACCGCAACGGCGCGGGGACGCTCCCGGGGCCGAGCCAGAACGGGATCGGCGCGGACGGCGAGCGCGTCCGCCAGCGCGGCTATCGGGCGACGAACATGAAGTGGTTCACGGACACGTCGAAGC
>DASZDG010000031.1:0-27469 GCA_035942255.1 Actinomycetota bacterium
CGAGCACCACGACGAAGAGCATCAGGAGGAACGAGCCCTGGATGCCCTGTCGGACTCCGGCCGTCTCCGGGAGCGGAGATAGCGACCCCTGCAGGAAGCCGCCACCGCGCTCCACGAGCACCGAGACGCCGCCGCTGAAGACCTCGTACAGGAGCACGAGGAGCACCAGGAGGGACAGCAGCAGCGCGCCGAGCAGCGCGGCCTCGAACAGCCGGCCCTTGACGTCGACGCGGCCCCCTCGGAGCGAACGCTCGACGGCGCCGCGGGCCGCGACGGCCCCGCTCACTATCGACGACATCAGTAACGTCTCCTGACGCGGCGGACGAAGCGCTCGCTCAGCAGGTTCAGCGCGAGCGTCATGAGGAACAGCAGAAGGCCGACGAAGAAGAGGCTCTGGAACGCGGCCGCGTCTCCCTGCACCTGGTCGCTGCCGATCGCGAGCGACGCCATCGCCGCCGTCATCGTCTGCCCGGGGCCGGAGGGATCGAGCGTCAGCAGCGACCCACCCGTCGCACCCGATGCGATCGCGACGACCATCGTCTCGCCGATCGCACGCGAGAACCCGACGATGAGCGCCGCCATGATCCCGGACACGGCGGCGGGGAACACGATCTTCGCCGTGACCGTCCGCTTGCGCGCGCCGAGCCCGTAGGACGCCTCGCGCAGGCTCGCCGGCACGGCCCGCAGCGCGTCCTCCGCGATCGTCGCGATCAACGGCGTGACGAGTATCCCCACGCCGAGGCCCGCGGCGGCCATGTTGAAGATCGTCGCGGACTCGTCGAGGCGCTGGACGAGCTCCGGGCTGATGAACGTCAGCGCGAAGAACCCGATGACGACGCTGGGGATGCCGCCGATGATCTCGAGCGCGGGCTTCAGCACCTTGCGCAGCCCGGGCCGCGCGTACTCGGACAGGTAGACGGCCGCGCCGAGCCCGAGCGGGATCGCGACCAGCATGCCGATGCCGGTCACGACGAGCGTCCCGGCTACGAGCGTCCGGACGTCGAAGAGCCCGCGGCGCGGGAACCAGCCCCGCTCCCACAGCTGCGACAGCTCGATCTGCGAGAGGAACCCCGCCGCCTCCTCGAACAGCGAGTAGACGATCAGCGCGCTGATGACGACCGAGGCCGCCGCCGCGCAGAAGAACGCGCCGCGCACGGCGCGCTCCCTGCGGTGCCTCGAGCGGCTTCCCCTTAGGTCGGAGAGGCCGATCGCTCCCGTCGTCACCCCTCGCGCGTCCCGGTCTCCATCGAGCCCCACGCCTCGACGCTCGCCTGCATCTCGTCCTCGGGAAGGTCCACGTAGCCGGCCTCCGCCACCGACGCGAGGCCCTCCTCCGACAGGTAGTAGTCGACGAAGGCGGCCAGAGCGGGCTTCTCCTCGGCCGCCGCGGAGTTGACGTAGACGAACAGCTCACGGGCGATCGGGTAGGAGCCGTCGGCGATCGTCTCGGTCGTGGGCGCGACGCAGCCGTCGCCGCCGTCGATCTCGATCGCCTTCACGGTGTCGCCGGCCTGCTCGAAGTAGGCGAACCCGACCCAGCCGAGCGACGAGGAGCTCCCCTCGATGCCCTGCAGGATCACGTTGTCGTTCCCCGACGCCTGGTAGTCGGGCCGGATGACCGCGTCGTCCTCCGGGATGCCGCGCTCCTCGTACGCGATGTCCTCGAGGACGAGCTCGGCGAACGAGTCGTACGTGCCCGACTCCTCGCCGGGGGCCGTGACGTCCAGCGGCGCGTCGGGGTACGGCGTGTTGCCCGCGCCGATCTCGGCGGCGA
This sequence comes from Actinomycetota bacterium, assembly GCA_035942255.1. Taxonomy (GTDB): domain Bacteria; phylum Actinomycetota; class CADDZG01; order CADDZG01; family WHSQ01; genus JALZEG01. Next base: position 1,775 of record DASZDG010000031.1, read on the forward strand.
GCACGTTCGCGTCGGACCAGCTCTCGAAGCCCTCGGACTCGGGGCCGAGCAGCGCGTAGAGGTCGTGGAAGTCGAGGCACGTCACGTCGCCGTTCTCGGGCGAGGTCAGCACCGTTATCCCGTCGATCCCGACCTTCAGCTCGACGTACTCGATGCCGGCCTCCTCGCACGCGGCCGCCTCTTCCTCCTCGATGGGGCGGGACGCGTCGGACACGTCGGTCTCGCCCTGGCAGAAGAGCTCGAACCCGTCTCCGGTCCCGGGGCCGTCGACCGAGATCGCCACGTCGGGGTTCTGCGAGGAGAACTTCTGCGCGACCAGGGTCGAGATCGGCTCGACCGTCGAGGAGCCGGAGATCGTGATCTCCCCGGTCAGGCCCTCTCCGCCGCCCGACCCCGTGTCGTCCCCGCCGCACGCGGCGGCGGCCAGTGCGACCACGGCGCCCGCAGCGAGCAGCCGCAACGGCCGCCGTCTTGCTCGATCCATCTGTTGGTTCCTCCTTGGATTGCAGTCGTCCCGCCACCCCAATCGCCGCGGACGGTAGCAACGCGATGTGGCGGAGCGGGGGCGTGTCCGTGAACGGGAGGTGAACGCTCGGGGCGCGGGGGCCGGGCGGGGTATGGGATGCTTTCCGGCAACGGGAAGTGGCGCAGTTTGGCAGCGCGCTGCGTTCGGGACGCAGAGGTCGGGGGTTCAAATCCCCCCTTCCCGACCATTCGGATCAAATTGCCCACCGGGGGCGTAACCACCGTGCACGGCCCCCGTACTTACCGGGCAGGTGACGGCCTGCGGCGGCCAGGTGACGCTTGCAGGACCGGCCGCCTCACGGGAGAACCGTCTTCGTGAGACCCGACGACGGAGGATTGAACGTGATCCGACGAACCACCACAGCGATTCTGGCAGCGATCCTGACGGCAGGGCTCCTCATCGCGCCCGCCTCCACGGCCGCCCACGCCTGTGGTGCCGCCCAGCGCTTCGAGATGTACGAGGTCTCGACGAGGTGGGAGAAGAAGGTCTACCGGCCGGGCGAGACCGTCCGCGTCGAGGTGACGGTCATGACGCCGACTGGAAAGGACCCGCTCGGGCTCGGTGTCGAGTACGAGCCGCCGGCCCAGGAGCCGGTGGCCGACGCGGAGGTCTTCGTGGCCTTCTCCGTCGGCGTGCCCCCGGTGTTCGGGCTGGGCACGACCAACGCCGACGGCGTCCTCACCCTCGAGATCCCGTTGAAGACGAAGGTCCGCGGGCTGCTCCAGTCGACGACCCAGGCCTCGAGCACGTACGGCCGGGACGACGTCGCGTGCAGCGAGATCGTGTTCTTCGGCCGGCTGTTCGAGCAGCCGATCGAGATCAAGAAGAAGGGTTAGCGAGCAGCTCCGCCACCTGCACGGTGTTGAGCGCGGCCCCCTTGCGGAGGTTGTCCGCCACGCAGAACATCTCCAGAGCGCGCGGGTCGAACAAGTCCTGCCGGATCCTCCCGACGTAGCACGGGTCTTTCCCCGCGCCTTCCAGCGGCGTCGGGTAGACGCCGGCGGCGGGGTCGTCCAGCACCTCGACGCCCGGCGCGGCCTCGAGCAGCTCCCGCGCTCGCTCCGGTGAGATCGGCTCCTCGAACTCCGCGTGCACGGCGACGCCGTGCCCCACGACGACCGGGACCCGCACGCACGTGGCGGTGACCGGCAGGTCCGGCAGCCCCATGATCTTGCGGGTCTCGTAGCAGAGCTTCAGCTCCTCGCTCGTGTACCCGTCCTCCTTGACCGACCCGCACTGCGGGATCACGTTCATCGCGATCGGGTGCGTGAACGTCTCGCCCCGCTCGAGCACGGTCCTGCCCAGCCCCTCCTGGATCGCGTCGGGCTGCTTCGCCGCGGCCAGCGTCTGGTCCCACAGCTCGTCGACCCCCGGCCGCCCCGACCCGGACGCGGCCTGGTAGGACGCGAGGACGAGGCGGCGGAGCCGGGCCTCGACGTGGACGGCCGCGATCGGCACGACCATCGCGAGCGTCGTGCAGTTCGGGCTGGCGATGATCCCCTTCGGCCTCTGCGCGATCGACCCGGGGTTGATCTCGGGGACGACGAGCGGCACGTCCGGGTCCATCCGCCAGGCGGCGGAGTTGTCGACCACGATCGCTCCGCGCTCGACCGCCACGGGGGCCCACTCGGTCGCGACGTCGTCGGGCACGTCGAAGAGCGCGACGTCGGCGCCGTCGAAGACCTCGGGCGCGAGCGCCCGCACCTCGATCTCGCCGTTGCGGAACGGCAGCCTTCGTCCCGCCGACCGCGCGGACGCCACCGGGATCAGCTCGTCGAAGAACGGCTCGCGCTCGGACAGGATGCGGAGGATCTCGCCCCCCACCGCGCCGGTCGCGCCGACGAGCACCGCCCTCACGACGACCCCTCGGCCCGCAGCGCCCTCATCTGGTCGGTCACCGTCGCCGGATGCTGCTCGCGCAGGAGCGCGTCCTGCGAGAGGTCGAAACGCTCGTGGATGACCTTCACCGCACGATCGACCTCGGCCGCTCGGATGACGCACGAGACGCGGATCGAGGACGTCGAGATGATCTCGATGTTGATGCCGGCGTCGGCGAGCGCGTCGAACATGTCGGCCGCGACGCCGGGATGCGTCTTCATTCCGGCCCCCACGAGCGACACCTTCGCGATGTCGGGATCGGTCGTCACGCCCTGAGCGCCGACGTCGGTCTCGATCGCCTTCAGGATCGGCTCGGCGCGCACGAGGTCGTCCTTAGGCAGCGTGAAGAAGATGTCGGTCCTCGCGTCCTCCGACGCGTTCTGGACGATCATGTCGACGTTCACGCCGCCGTCGGCGAGCGGGCGGAAGACGCGTGCCGCCACGCCGGGCTTGTCCGGGACGCCGAGGATCGTCACCTTCGCCTCGGACGTGTCGTGCGCGATCCCGGAGATGATCGCTCGCTCCATGCGCTCGTCCTCCTCTCTGATCCAGGTGCCCTCCTCGTCGTTGAACGAGGAGCGCACGTGCAGGAGCACCCCGTAGTTCCGTGCGTACTCGACCGAGCGGAGCATCAGCACCTTCGCCCCGCTCGCGGAGAGCTCGAGCATCTCCTCGTACGACACCGCGTGCAGCTTCCGCGCCGACGGCACGAGCCGCGGGTCCGCGGTGAAGACTCCGTCCACGTCCGTGAAGATCTCGCAGTAGTCCGCGTCGAGCGCGGCGGCGAGCGCGACCGCGGTCGTGTCGGAGCCCCCGCGTCCCAGCGTCGTGACGTCGAACGAAGTCGAGACGCCCTGGAAGCCCGCGACGATCGCGATGCTGCCGGCGCCGAGGGCCTCGCGCACCCGCTGGGCCTTCACCTCGAGGATGCGGGCCTTCCCGTGCGTGGTGTCGGTGACGATCCCGGCCTGAGAGCCCGTGAACGAGATCGCGCCGCTCCCCAGCTCGTTGATCGCCATCGAGAGCAGCGCCATCGAGATGCGCTCGCCCGCCGTCAGCAGCATGTCGAGCTCGCGCGGGTGGGGGACCGTCGATACCTGCGCGGCGAGGTCCAGCAGCTGGTCGGTCGTGTGGCCCATGGCGCTGACGACCACGCACACGCGGTGGCCGGCGTCCGCACAGGAGACGACGCGCTCGGCGACCTTCTTTATGCGATCGGCGTCGCCGACGGACGTGCCGCCGTACTTCTGGACGATCGTTGCCATGAGCTCAACCTAAACCGGGGCGTCGCGTACGGCCCGCCACCGGCCGGAGGAGCTACCCGCAGTGGAGCTCGTGACCCTGGCCCTGCCCGTTCTTCTCCTCGCAGTCGCGGCCGTGCTCGGGCTGCGGGTCGGTCGGGACGTGCTCGTCGTTCTGCGGGTCCGGCGTCGGCTTTGGTGTAGCAGGCCGCGCGGGCTGCGTCGCAGGCTTCGGCGCCGGAGGCGACGTCTGAGGCGGCGCGGTCGCGGGGGCCGGCGTCGCCTTGTGGATCTGCGAGCCGAGCACGACCGTCTTCACCCCGTTCTTCCGCGCGGCGGTCGCCACCTTCTGACGCCGCTCACGGTCCGGCCGCGTCTCGTTCGCGTCCTCCACCGGGTCGAGCGGAGCGCCGGCGTCCGTCGACAGGTCGATCGTGTCGGACTCGCCGGGGTCCTGCGCGTTCTCGATCGCGATCTTCGGGCTCTCTACTGCGGGACCTGCGCCCGGGATGAACCCGCCCATGAGCGCAGCCGCGCCCAGCGCGCCGATCGCCGGCGTGACGTTGCCGACGCCGAGTCGCTTCGCCTGCACGGCGGCCTTGCGGAAGAGCCACGACGGAGCGACGAACAGGGTCATGAGCCCGGCGACCGTGGCCCGGGTGGGCAGCGCGGCGACGAACGCCTCGACGATCATCGGGTCGAACTGGATCCCGGCCTCCGCCCACAGTACGTCGACGGCCTTGTCGCGCCCGAAGCTCGCGCGGTATGGGCGCGTCGAGGTCATCGCGTCGTACGCGTCGGCGACCGCGATGATGCGCGAGTACAGAGGGATCTCGGCCCCCATGAGGCCGTCCGGATAGCCGCGGCCGTCCCACCGCTCGTGGTGGTGGCGCACGCCCGCGATGACGTCGGCGTCGCCGACGCTCGAGACCATCCACGCGCCGACGACCACGTGCTCCTCGACCAGCGCGCGCTCCTCGATCGTGAGCTGGCCCGGCTTGCGGAGGACGCGGTCGGGGACGCGGATCTTGCCGACGTCGTGGAGCGCGGCGGCCTTACGAAGCTCTTCGATCTGCTCGACGCTGAGCCCCATCGCTGCGCCGGTCCTGAGACAGTGGCGCTCGACGCGGCGGGAGTGGCCGTGCGTGTAGGGGTCCTTCGACTCGAGCGCGGCGGTCAGGTCGCGCAGCACCTGCACCTGCTGCTCGCGCGAGATCTCGACGGCTTCGGTCGGGTGCCCGGAGCGGTCGAGGCCGAGGAGGCGCGTGTTGTCCGCGAGCCGCGCCTCCGCGGAACGCCGGCGCAGCCAGCCCCAGATCATCAGGTCGCCGAACGCGATGTCGCCGGAGTCCGAGTGCTTGCTCCACAGCCACGACCCCACGAGGAAGACGCCGATCGCGACACCGACGGCAAGCAGCGCGACCGCGATCGTCGCCGGCTTGCGCTCGGCCACCGCCAGCAGGACCGCGACCGCGCCGACGGGCACGCCCACAACCGCGGTCGTCGCCGCAAGCGCGTGCGGCAGGAAAGGCTTGATGCTCACGTACCGATGTGACTTCGCCACGATCCGTCCTTAAGCTAAGCAATCATCCGTTTCTGCATTTGCCCACTCACGCTGCGTTACAAACTTATAGCAGCACAAGGGAAATGTTTCCACCCAAATCGGGAATGGGGCGTCTGCTCGACCCCTGAGGCTCCATTGTGCTCCTCCTGGAGCGCCCCGGCAACGGCGTAGGTCTCCACATTCCGGTCCAGGTCGGTCTACGCCCCCCAGCACGCCTAGATGGGTCTCCGCCCCTCCAGGGCCCGGCCCAGCGTGACCTCGTCGGCGTACTCGAGGTCGCCTCCCACGGGGAGCCCGCTGGCCAGCCGGGTGACCTTGACCCCCAGTGGCCCGATCAGCCCGCCGATGTACATGGCGGTCGCGCTGCCCTCGGTGTTCGGGTTCGTCGCGACGATCACCTCAGAGATCGGGCGCACGCCGTTCTCGTCCGCCCGCAGGCGCTCGAGCAGCTCCGCCACCCTGAGGTCCTCGGGCCCGATGCCCTCGATCGGCGAGATCGCCCCCTGGAGGACGTGGTACAGGCCGCGGTACTCGCGGGTGCGCTCGACGGCGACGATGTCCGGCGGCTCCTGGACGACGCAGATCACGGTCCGGTCCCGCCTGGAGTCGCGGCAGTACTCGCACACCTCCTGGTCGGAGACGTTGAAGCAGATCGAGCACAGGCGGACCTTCTGCTTCACCTCGACGATCGCGTCGGCGAGCAGGCGCGCCTCCTGCTCGGTCGTCTTCAGCAGGTGGAACGCCACTCGTTGAGCGCTCTTCGGGCCGATGCCCGGGAGCCGCGCGAGCTGGTCGATCAGGTCCTGGACGGGTCCTGCGAACACCTGCTAGAGGCCGCCCGGCCCGCCCAGGCCGAGGCCTCCCCCACCGAGGCCCCCGGCGATCGGACCGAGCGTCTTCTCCTGCACCGCCCGCGCGTTCGCGAGCGCGTCGTTGACCGCGGCCGTGATCGTGTCGCCGAGCATCTCGAGGTCGTCCGCGTCCGGCTCGCCCTCGAAGAACCCCGCGTCGATGGTGACGCCGGTGATCTGCAGGTCGCCGGTCGCGGTCACCTTGACGGCGCCACCGCCTGCCGAGCCCTCGACCTCGACGTCGGCGAGGCCCTCCTGGGCCTTCTGCATCTCGGCGGCCATCTTCTGGGCCTGCTTCATCATCTTCTGGAGGTCGCGTCCCATGTCGTCTCCCTGCTCTGGCGGCGGCGCGGCTAGGGGCCGAGGGTCTCCTCGACGACCTCGGCGCGGAATCCCTTCTTTATCAGCTCGACCGGATCTTGCTCCGGCGCGTCCGCTACGGGGGCGTCGGCGAGCTCGTCGATCGGGGGAGCGGCCTCCGTCGCCGCGGCCGGGGCCGCGCCCCGGGCGACGAACTGGAGCGGGGGCTTCACCCCGAGGGCCGCGTGGATCGCGTCGGCCACCGCGGTGCGGTTCTTGCCCTCGGAGAGCTTGTCCCTGTGGAACTCGGCCTGCACCTCGACGACGAGCGTCCCGTCGTCGAAGCTGACCGGCCGCGACGGGTTCAGGAGCGCGCCGACCGTGCGGCCGCGCTTGCTGACCTCCTGCGTGACGACCTGCCACGCGTCGCGGATCTGGCCGAGCCCGACGTTCGCCGGCACCGCGGCCGCGGGGGCCGGAACGACCTCCGGCTCCGGGGCCTTCTCTTCCACAGGAGCGGCCTGCGGGGCAGCGGCCGCGGGGTTGGACCCCGGCTCGCCCCAGCTCGTCGCCGCAGGTGCCGGCGCGGCGGCCGGGCGCGGCCGTGCGGGTCGCTCGACGGGTGCGGCCCGTTGCGGCGGTGGCGCCTGCGGTGCGGCGGCTGGAGCGGGTGCGGGGGAGCCGTCGATCCCGAGGCGGCGCTCGAGCCGCTCGATGCGCCCCAGCAACCCGCCGGCAGACGGATCGGTCTCGGGGGCCGCGGCCCGCACGAGAGCGACCTCCAGCAGCAGCCGGTGGTTCGGCGCGTTGCGCATGTCGACGATCGACTTCCCCAGGAGGTCGATCGTCCGCAGCAGAGCGGCGGGCTCGAAGAGCTCGGCCTGGCTCGTCAGCCGCTCGGAGTCGCCCGCCGCGAGCTCCAGCAGCGACGCGGCATCGGGAGCGGTCTTCACGAGCAGCAACGAGCGCGCGTGGTTGAGGGCCGCGAGCGTCAGCTGCCGGATGTCGGCGCCGGCCTCGACCTGGCCGCCGATCTCGCTGAAGACGCGGCCGACGTCGCCGGACGCGACGGCCTCGAACACCGACCACAGCGCGTCCTCGCCCCGCTCGCCGAGCACCTCCTCCGCGTCGGTCGCGGTGACCGGACGGCCCAGGCTCGACAGCTGGTCGAGCGCGGACAGCGCGTCGCGGGCGCTGCCCTCCGCATGCCGAGCGACGACACCGATCGCGCCGTCGTCGATGTCGATCTTCTCCTCGCGTGCGACGCGCGTGAGCAGGCCCTCGAGCACCTCCGGCGTGATCCGCCGGAAGTCGAACCGCTGCGTGCGCGACACGATCGTCTGGAGGACCTTGTGCGCCTCGGTCGTCGCGAGGATGAACACGACGTGCGGGGGCGGCTCCTCGAGCGTCTTCAGCAACGCGTTGAAGGAGCCGGGCGACAGCATGTGGACCTCGTCGATCACGTAGACCTTGCGCCGCCCGCCCGCGGTCGCAAGCGGCACGCCGGCGAGGATCTCGCGCGTCTCGTCCACCTTCGAGTGCGACGCCGCGTCCATCTCGATCACGTCGAGGGACGAGCCGTCCGAGATCGACCGGCACGACGCGCACTTGCCGCACGGCGAGGGCGTCGGCCCCTGCTCGCAGTTCAACGCCTTCGCGAGGATGCGGGCGGTGCTGGTCTTGCCGGTCCCCCGGGGGCCGGTGAAGAGGTACGCGTGGCTGACGCGGTCCTCCACGATCGCGTTCGCGAGCGTGGTCGAGACGTGCTCCTGCCCGAGGATGTCGTCGAACGTCTCGGGCCGCCACTTCCGGTACAGGGAGAGGTAGGTCATGAGCCGTTCATTCTATTGACGGGGTCTCTCGAAAAAGCAGGCTGGCGCCGAAGCGCGAAGACTTGTGGGAAACCGCGCGGGTCGCCTAGGCGAGACGGCCCGAAACAAAAAGTGGCCGTGCGCCCCGCTCTGGACCCTGAAATGGCCGTCGCTGTCCCGGTAGCCGGCTCCGGCCGGGCGACCCTGCGGCACTCCCGGTACACCGCTTACGGCTGCTCCCTTCCGGGCCTGACCGGGTTCACGGCTCCGAGTCGCGCAGGACCCGACCATCAACGCTGCTTTCCGGGGGCTGCCCGGTCCTTCCAGGGCCGCAAGCGAGTAATCGACCCGGCGTATCGAGGGTTTCCGGTTCAGGGGACCCCGAGCCCCCCGCCTAGCACGGCCGCGCCCAGGATAGCCGGGACCGGCCGTCGCTCTTTCTGGCGGAGGCGAAGGGATTTGAACCCTTGGACCCTCTCGGGTCACACGATTTCCAGTCGTGCCGATTCGGCCGCTCTCGCACGCCTCCGGGCGGGAGTCTAAAGGCCGCCGAAGCGGCGTCGCTGCCCGAAAAGTCTGGCGGTGGGGGCGGGATTTGAACCCGCGGAGGGCGTGAACCCTCAATCGCTTTCGAGGCGATCCCGTTATGGCCGCTTCGGTACCCCACCAGGGTCGGGGGCCTCGGCCCCCGAAGCGCCGAGTATACGAGCGCTACCCGGGCCTCTTGCCGTGGAAGAACGCCCGCAGCAGGGCCGCGCATTCCCCCTCGAGCACTCCCGTGGTGACCTCGACGAAGTGGTTCAGCCGCGGGTCCTGCACCACGTTGTAGAGGGAGTAAGCGGCCCCCGCCCGCGGGTCCTGCGGCCCGTAGACGAGCCGGGCGACGCGGGCGAGCACGAGCGCGCCGGCGCACATCGGGCAGGGCTCGAGCGTCACGTAGACGGTGACGCCGCCGAGCCTCCACGTCCCCAGGGACTCCGACGCCGCGCGGAGCACCAGGACCTCCGCGTGCGCCGTCGGGTCGCCGCGCAGCTCCCGCTCGTTGCGCGCCGCGGCGACGACCTCGCCGGAACGCACGGCGACCGCGCCGATCGGGACGTCGTCGTGTTCGAGGGCTGCGGCGGCCTCCTCGAGGGCAAGCCGCATGAAGTGCTCGTCGGAGGGCGTCAACCGTTCGCCCGGCGCGAGCGGATCATCTCCTTCGTCGCCTGGTACTTCTTGCGCGCCCAGTCGCGCACGTCCTTCGCCCAGTCGTACTCCGTCGACAGCAGGGCGAAGCCCGCGAGGATGATCGGGAACGACCACGGGCCCGGGAGCGGGATGATCGCGGTTCCCCCGACGACGAGCAGCACGCCGATGACGGTGACGACCGCCCGCTGCGCCTGCGACGGCACCGAGCGGTGCTGGGGCGACACGTTCACGTCCGACCGGGGGAGGAAACGGCGCCGCCAGTGCTCCTCCTGCGGCGGGTCGACCGGCTCCGGGGCGCGCTTCGCGAACTCGCGCACGAAGTGCGAGACCGTGTCGGCCATCCCGTTCGTCGTGACCGGGAGCTGCGCGATCGCGGGCGAGCTGTCGCGATCGACGAACAGGACCGGGCCCCCCGCCACGTCGTCGTCCACGCCCCACGCCTCGATCTCGTCCCACTCGATCGAGTGCGGCTGCTCGTCGCTGCCGGTCCAGCACAGGATGAGCCGCTTCGACGTCACGAACATGAAGCCCTCGACGCGACGGCGCTCGGGATGCCTGGCACGCACCCAGTGCGCGACCTCCTCGCCGTCCTCGAGGTGAGGTTCGGCGTACCCGAGGATGTGCTTCTGACGAATTTCGGAGATACGGCGCAAGAGGCCCAGGGAGACCGCCTTCTCGAGCTCGACTTGTTGGAGGAAAGAGTACGCCCGGAGGGATTCGAACCCCCGACCTTCCGGTCCGTAGCCGGACGCTCTAATCCACTGAGCTACGGGCGCATGAAGCTCGACCACACTAGCGCGCGGAGGCGCGGGGATTTGAACCCCGGAAGGGGTGTAACCCCCTTAACGCATTAGCAGTGCGCTCCCTTCGGCCGCTCGGGCACGCCTCCGCCACCGATCATAGCCGGGCCGACCAGGGAGAATGAGAGCGGGCCGACACGGAGGGGGAGCTTTGAGACGTCTCGCAGCCGTTGCCGTAGCCGTCGCGCTGGCGTGTGCCGGGCTGCTCGCCGCGCCGGCCTCGCAGGCCCTGCCGCAGGGGGCGAAGGTCCAGCTCTACCGCGGCGACCTCGACTTCCCGGTCGACATGGCGTGGGTCCCGGGAACCAAGAAGCTGTTCTTCACGGAGAAGGTCACGGGGAAGATCCGCGTGATGGCCGGTCGGCGGCTGCTGGGGCAGGCGTGCGCCGACCTCGACGTCGAGGGCTCCGGGGAACGCGGCGCCCTCGGGATCGTCCTCCACCCGAAGTTCCGGCAGAACCACCTCCTGTACGTCTACTACACGAACCGCGAGCCGCTCGAGAACCGCGTCGTGCGCTTCCGCGTCGCCGACAACCGGTGCAGGGACAGGCGCGTGATCGTCAAGGGCCTCCCGACCAAGGGCGCGACGAACCACAACGGCGGCCAGCTCGTGTTCGCGCGCGGCAAGCTGTTCGTGTCGACCGGCGACGCCGCCGATCCCGCGACCGCGCAGGACCGCAGCACGCGTCTAGGCAAGGTCCTCCGCTACAACCCCGACGGGAGCATCCCCGACGGCAACCCGTTCTCCGCGCCGGGCGACAGGAGCCCGGTGTGGAGCTACGGGCACCGCAATCCCTTCGGCCTCGCGGTCGAGCCCGGTACCGATCGCCTCTTCGAGACCGAGAACGGCCCCGACTGCGACGACGAGCTCAACCGCATCCGGCGCGGCGTGAACTACGGCTGGGGGACCGGCTACCGGTGCGGCTCGGCCGGAGTAGGAGAGGCTCCGCGCGGCCCCCTCAGGCGCTGGAGCTCGATCATCGTCCCCACCGATCCCTGGTGGTACGAGGGCCGGATGAAGTCGCTGTCGGGATCGCTCTACGTCGGTGACTTCCAGGGCGACCTGCACCGCCTGTTCCTCAACGGCAAGAGGACGCGCGTGCGCCGCGACCGCGTGATCCACAGCGCGCCGAGCGGCATAGTCGACGTGTCCAAGGGGCCGGGTGGATGGCTCTACTTCATGACCCCCAGCGCGATCTACCGCGTCGTTCCCTGAGGCCGCTGCGCCATGCACTCCCCGGCGGGCAGGTGTGCGGCAGCGATCCTCGCCCTGGCCGGCGTGCTGGTTCCCGCGGCCGCGGAGGGGCCGGACGGCGACCGCGTGTTCTTCGCGCACCAGACCGCCATGGTCGAGGCGCCGGTCGTGCTCGTCGTGTTCGACGAGCTCCCGCTGGCGACCCTGCTCGGCCGCGACGGCCGCATCGACGCCAGGCTGTTCCCGGGCTTCGCCGAGCTGCAGCGCCGCTCGACGTGGTACCGCAACACGACCGCGAGCGAGACGTTCACGAAGGAGGCGCGGCCCGCCCTGCTGACGGGGACCTATCCGATCCGCGACCTCGGCAGGTCGTTCAAGTATCCGAAGAGCCTGTTCTCGCTGCTCGGCGCGACCCACGAGGTACGCGCGGCCGACATCCCTCCGAACGTCTGCCCGCCGTCGCTGTGCGACGAGCCGATCGGCGCCCCGCCGGTGCAGCGCTTCCATGCGTTCGGCCGCGGCGACAAAGGGGCGCTGTTCCTGTCGTTCCTCGGGGACCTCGCTCCGCCGGACCGGCCGCGCCTGCACCTGTTGCACCTCGTGTTCCCGCACGGGCCGTGGCGCTACCTCCCAGACGGCAGGCGGTACCTCGAGGTCGACCCGATGCCGGGCGAGGTGAACGAGCGCGGGCGCGGGACGTCGTGGCGCCGCGACGGCTGGCTGGTGACGCAGGGATACCAGCGGCACGTGCTGCAGACGCAGCTCGCCGACAAGCTCGTGTCGGCGTTGCTCGTGAAGCTGAAGAGGACGAAGCTCTTCGACGACGCGTTGCTGGTCGTCACCGCAGACCACGGGATCGGATGGGAGCCGGGGGCGCCGAAGCGCCTGCCCAATAAGCGAACGGCGGGGACGCTCGGATGGGTCCCGCTGTTCGTGAAGGCACCGGGTCAACGCGACCCCTACGTCTCCGACGCGCCCGCGCAGACCGTGGACGTCCTCCCGACGATCGCCGGCCACCTGGACGCAGCGACGTGGCCCGGCGTCGACGGGATCCCGCTCGCGACAGAGCACCCGCTGCGCCGCCGGCGCCTCGTCGTCGACGTGCGCGTCCCGAGGGGCCTGCGGTTGCTGAGACGCGCGGTCGAGGAGAAGCACGAGCTGCTCGGGGGACCGGACGGGAAGATCGATCCGTGGCGCGTAGCGCCGGGGGCCGCGGAGTCGCTGGTGGGCCTCCAGGTCGGCGAGATGACGGTGGGGGGGCCGGGGGCCGCGACGTTCCGGTCGGCCGCACTCGAGGCGCTCGTCGCGTCGGGCCCGAGAGAGGGGACGTTCCCGGCGTTCTTCGAGGGGACGATCGACGGCGTCACCGGGGACCGGAGGCCGCTGGTCGCGATCGCTGTCAACGGGAAGATCGCCGGGGTCACGCGCTCCTACCGCTCGTACGGCCTGCTGTGGTTCGGGGCCTTGCTGCGTCCCGGCGCGTTCACGGAAGGCGACGACGAGGTGGAACTGTTCCTCGTCGAGGACGTGCGGGGCCGCTCGGTAGTGCCGCTACCCCGGGCGGGGGCCGAGCCGGCCACCCGTTGGTGACCGCCCCGGCCCGGCGAGGGCTTCGTTCCCCTACTGCACCACCATCGCGGTGACCATCCCGAACATCCCGTTCGGCCCCTCGGCGTGGTTGAGGACGTGGCAGTGGAAGGCCCACGTGCCGGCCTCGGTCGCCTTCACCAGCACGTCGATCCGCTGACCCGGCGCCACCAGCACGGTGTCGAGGTCGTACGGCTGCTTCAGCAGGTGCCCGTCGATCGCGATCACCTTCTGCGGCATCCCGTGCAGGTGCATCGGGTGGATCTGCAGGCCCTCGTTCATGTAGCGGATCCGGATCGTGTCGCCCTTCGCCGCGACGATCGGCGCCGTCGCCGGGAAGCCCTTGCCGTTGATCGTGTAGCCGAGCGGTCCGTCGTTGACGATCATGTTCACGTCGGCGTTCACGGCCGGGTCCTTCGGGTCCGGGACGATCATGGCCCCGAGCAGCCCCATCGGGACCTGCTTCTGGGCGTTGAAGTGCGAGTGGTACATGTTCGAGCCCGAGTTGCGGATCGTGAACTCGTAGGCGAACGACTCGCCGGGCATGACCGCGTCCTGGCTCACGACCGGGACACCGTCCATGTCGGCGGGAAGCGTCATCCCGTGGAAGTGCATCGTAGTCGGCTCGTCGAGCTCGTTGCGCAGGACGATCTTCACGCGGTCGCCGAGCTCCGGCTTCAACGTCGGCCCGGGCACCATCCCGTTGTACGCCCACGCCTCCTGCACCACCCCGGGCTCCGTCTCCCACTCGATCTCGTCGGCGGTCAGCTCGTAGACCTTCGTGCCGTCCGCGGCGATCTCGGGTTCGAGCAGCGTGCCGCCGGTGCCCTTCGTCTTGGCCGGGAACTGGGCGGTCACCGCGGCGTCGTGCTCGACCATCTCCTGCGGCGACATCCCCGCCATACCCTCGTGCGACTCCGCGTCCTTAGCGCCGGCGGCCCCCACGGTGAGCGTTCCCTTCATCCCCCCGTCGGCATGGCCGGAGACCTCGCACACGAACTCGTACTTGCCCGGCGCGACGTTCGGGATCTCGAGCATCGCCGACTCGCCGGCCCCCAGCATCCTCGTCTTGCCGAGCGAACCCAGCGAGAAGTTGTGCTCGGCCCCCCCGGCGTTGTGCACGTTGATCCGCAGCGCCCCCGCCTCCGCACGTAGCGACGCGGGCTTGACGTAGAGCTCACCCAGTTCGACGTCGATCTCCTGGACCTCGGCGGACGCGGCTACAGGGCTCGCGTCGGCCGCGCCGCCCCGGTTGTTCGTGTTGTACGCCGCGGTCGCTATCACCCCCACCCCGAACGCGACCACGACGAAGAATCCCGCCACGGGCAGAATCCATCCACCCTTGCTCATCCGCTCCACCGCAACCACCTCGCTGACGTCGGTCTTAGATGTCTGACGTCAGTCAAGCGAACGCGGGGGCACGCGAGCAGGGCCATGACGCCCGACCTCGCCGGGACCAACGGCCCCCGGGGGCCCGGGCCTAGTCGGAGTGCGGGTGCTCGGCCTGCGCGCGGGCGATGTACGAAGCGGCCTCCGCCCGCCGCGAGACCTCGAGCTTCTGGAGGATCGTCGACACGTAGTTCTTCACGGTCTTGTCGGAGAGGTGGATGCGCTCCGCGATCTCGCGGTTCGTCAGGCCGTCGCCGACCATCACGAGGATCCGCTCCTCCTGCGGCGACAACCGGGCGAGCTTCGGGTCCTTGTCCTCGAACTTCGCCTTGCGCAGCCGTTCGAGGACGCGCTTCGTGACGTCGGGGTCGAGCAGCGACTTCCCCGATCCCACCGTGCGGATCGCGTCGACGAGGTCGCGGCCCCTGATCTGCTTCAGCACGAACCCCGAGGCGCCGGCCATGATCGAGTTGAACAGCGCCTCGTCGTCGGAATACGAGGTGAGCATGATGACCTGGATCGAGGGGTCGTCGTCGCGGATGTCGCGGCAGGCCTCGACGCCGCCGCCGTCCGGCATGCGCACGTCCATCACCACGACCTGCGGCTTGTAGATGCGGGCGGAGTCGACCGCCTCCCTCCCGCTGCCAGCCTCCGCGACGACCTCGATGTCGTCTTCGGCCTCGAGGAGCGCCTTCAGCCCCTGACGCACGACCTCGTGGTCGTCGACGAGCATGACGCGCAGAACATCAGGCATTCGACCCGGCCTCCTCTCGCGGCAGCGTGAGCACGTGTCGCATCCCGGACGGCTCGCGCGGCGCGATCTCGAGCGAGCCGCGGATGCGCCGGGCGCGATCCTCGATGTTCGTGAGGCCGTGGCCGCGCGGGACCGTCGCGGGATCGTAGCCCCGCCCGTTGTCGGTGATCTCGAGGCGCAGCGCGCCGTCGCTACGGGAGCACACGATCCCGACCTCGCTCGCCTGGGCGTGGCGCGCGATGTTCGACAGGACCTCCCGTACGATCTGGACGACATCCGTCTGGACGGCCGCGGGGACGTCGTGGCACGCGCCGTCGTGCAGCTCCACCGTCGCGGTCGCGAGCGTGTTCACCTCGAGGTCCTTTGCGAGCTCGGCGATCGCCGCGGCCAGGCCCTGCTCCTCCACCATCTTCGGCCGCAGGGCGAAGATGTAGCTGCGCACGTCGCGCACGACGTTGTCGAGTTCCCCGACCGCGGCGTCGATCCGCTTGCCGGCCATCGCGGGGTCCCGTTCCAGCAGCGACAGCGCGCCCTGCAACGACAGGCCGACCGAGTAGATCGACTGGATGACGCCGTCGTGGAGCTCCTTCGAAATCCGCTCGCGCTCCTCGAGGATCGCGAGGGCCTCGCCGCGGCTCCGGACCTCGTCGAGCAGGTTCGCGTTCTGGATCGCCACCCCGGCCTGTGCGGCGAGCGTCATCGCGAGGCGCTCGTCGTCCTTGGAGAAGTCGCCGCCGCCCTCCTTCTCGGTGAGGTAGAGCCGCCCGTAGACGTGGCCGCGCACGACGATCGGCACGCCCAGGAACGAGTTCATCGGGGGGTGGTTGTGGGGGAACCCGTACGAGCGCGGGTGGTCGGAGATCCGGTGCAGCCGCAGCGGACGGCCCTCTTCGATGAGGACGCCGAGGACGCCGCGGCCCTCGGGTAGGGGGCCGATCCTGTCGGCCGTCTCCTGGTCGATCCCGGAGAACACGAACCGCTCGAGCATCCCGTCGTCGCGGACCACGCCGACCGCGCCGTAGCGCGCGCGCAGGACCTCGCGCGACAGGTCCGCTATGCGTTGCAGGAGAGAGTCGATGTCGAGCTCGGAGGCGAGCGCGATCCCCGCCTCGACGAGCGCGGCTGCCTGCCTGCCGAAACCCTCGTCGTTCACCGTGCCAGCGTACCGGCGGTCTCTCTCTCCTCCGCCCACTGGAGCGCGAGGGCACGAACGACGTCGGCGCGTGCGATGACGCCGCAGACGAACCCGTCCTCGTCGACGACCGGGAGGCGTCGCACGGAGTGCCGGTCCATCAGACGCGCCGCCTCGCCGACCTCTACGTCCGGCGCGGTCGTCACCACCGCGCGCGTCATCACCTCCGACACCGTCGCGTCCGCCCATCCCGGCGCCGGCGACGCCTGGAGCCGGAACGCCAGGGGGTCGGCCATCCGGATCCTCCCGTTGTGATCGGTCGACGGGCCGTACGCCCCCGCGAGGTCCGCCTCGGACACGACGCCGACGACCTTGCCCCCGCTGACGACTGGGCCGCCGCTGATGCGGTTCGCGAGGAGCCGCCCGGCGACCTCGCGGATCGAGTCGTGGGGACGGAACGACACGACAAGGTTCGTCATCACGTCGCGTACTCGGATCGGCGTCATCGGGCTCCACCCCATCCACCGGACGCGACCGCGAAGGGGGCCGAGCGCTCGACCACGCGCCCTCTGCCGCCGACGACGACCGGCGGGGCGACGGGTGCGTCGAGACGCGGCTCGACGTGCCCGGACAGCCCCGCGAGGACGTCGCCTCTCGTAAGGATCCCGACGAGCTCCCCGCCGGAGAGCACCGGGACGCGGTTGACCTGGTTGCTGCTCATGACGAACGCGACCTCGGGCAGCGGCGTGTCCGGCGCGACGGCGATCGGCGGCGCGGTCATGACGTCGCGGACCCGGCGTGCGTCGCGCGGGAGCTCCGCGGCCTCGGGGGCCGGAGTGTGATGTGTCCCGCGCCGCAGCGCGAGGCGCACGAGCGGCCCCCCGAGCGCGTGCGCGAGGTCCCGCTCCGATACGACTCCCGTCACCCTCCCGGCCTCGTCGACGACCGGAAGACCCGAGACGTCGCGGTCCGCGAGCACGTCCGCCACCTCCTCCAGGTACGCGTCCTCGCGGCACGCGACCGCGGGCGACGTCATGACGTCCACCGCGAGGGGGGCCGCGTGCGCGTCGCGCATCCTGACGGCGGCCTCGAGCCGGCCGATCGGCCCGTCCAGGACGACCGGGAAGTCGTTGACGACCTCCGACAGTCGCGTCGTCGTCAGGTCCCTCCCCTGCGCGGCCAGCCACGTCACGTCGCGTTCCGTGACGATCCCGGTGAGCTCTCCGGTCGCTCCGGTGATCCCCAGCGCCCCGATGCTCCGGTCGCACATCAGCCGCGCGGCCTCGGCGACCGACGCGCTCTCCGGCACGCTGAACAGCGAGTGGCTCTTCACGACGTCCCTCCCTCCGGTGTTTTTCGCACAGGCTCGACGACGCGGGGGATCGGGGGTAGGGCCGAACGGCCCCCTTCTCCCGGGACGGCGCCGGTCAGGCGCCGGAGTCGGTGCCCTGCGCGGCCGCGACCGCCTTCAACACGAGGCGCGCGGGCGGCTCCGAGACGGGGTCGTGGCCCCTCAGCGGCACGACGAACTCGACCACCCCCGACTCCCACCTGCCCCGGCGCGCGCCGACGGCACCGAGCAGGTCGAGCATCGTCCGGTTCTCGCCGAGCACCGCCACGCGGAACGCCTCGACGCCCCGCTCGATCGCAGAGCGCGCGAGCAGCCACAGGAGCGCGGTCCCGATCCCGCGGCCCTGGTACTCGTCGACGACCGTCACCGCGGCCTCCGCCTCCGCCGGCTCGTCGCGCAACCTGACCCATCGTCCGATCCCCACCCCGGGAGCGCCCGGGGCATCGGGGAGCACGGCCATCCACGCGAAGTGGTCGCGGAAGTCGACCTCGGTCAGGTACCGGAGCTGATCCGCGGTGAAGTGGTCGACGTGCCCGAAGAAGCGCAGGTAGCGAGACTTCGGTGAGAGCTGCGCCAGCCCCTTCTGCAACCGCTCCTTGTCGTCGGGGCTCACGCGGCGGAACCCGACGTTCGTGCCGTCGTCGAGCACCGCCGAGTACTCGATCTCCGGCGTCACGGGGCTCAGCCCGGCTCGTGCTCTGACGTCGGCTCGCTCCGGTGGGTGTTCCGGAGCAGGAAGATCGCGGCGGCCAGCACGACGACGCTGCCGGTCAGGATCCCGATCTCGGTCATCGCGTCGCCGAACTCGGGCTTTCCGAGCAGGTCCTTCGCCTCCGCGCTCACGACGACGAGCCGCCGGATCGCCGCGACGATCCCGACGATCAGGAACGGCTCCGCCACGAGCACCCGTTCGTCGATCACGGCGCGCACGGTGTGGATCAGCTCGGTGACGATGAACACGAGCAAGAGGTTGTCGAGCAGCGTCAGGATCTGCTTGGTCAGGTCTCCCTCGGTGACGTGCGCGACGAAGTCGTACACGGCATAGCCGAACAGGACCACGCCGGCGATCGCGAGGGCCGCAGCCACCGCGACGTAGAACACGTCCTCGACGCGCCCGAAGGCCTGCTCGGTCCTCTCACGCAGCCCGCCGTCGTCCTTCTTTGCCATGAACGGCAACCTATATGTTGCGGGGCATCGCCCCCAAACCGCTGTACCACCTCGACCGGACGCTCGGTGAAGGCCTCGAGCGAGCGCTGCGCGCGCACCACCGCAGGCGTCTGGGCAAGATCGGGTGGGGCCACGTCTTCGACCCCGCGCCCGGCGACGGCTGGGCTACGGGAGGAGCACCGCCGCGGGCGGGAAACGCGCTGCGCGTGCTCATCGACGGCGAGGAGTCGTTCGGCGCGATGGCCGAGGCGATCGCCGCGGCACGATCCCGCGTCGACGTCGCCGGATGGCACATCGAGCCGGACTTCCGTCTGGGAGACGACGGGGACACGCTCGAGGACGCGCTCGCGGACGCGGGGCGGCGCGCCGAGGTGCGCGTCCTGCTGTGGGGCGGCGCGCCGCTCCCGCCGCCGTTCCGCCCGCGGCGCGGCGAGGCGACGGAGGTGGAGGCGCTCCTGAACCGCCACCGCGGCGTGACGTGCGCGCTCGACTCGAAGGAACGGCTGCTCCACTGCCATCACGAGAAGATCGTCGTGGTCGACGATGCGGTCGCGTTCGTCGGGGGCTTCGACTTCTCACGGCTGGGCGCGAGCCGGCTCGACGCGTCGCACCATCCTCCGAAGGAGCCGATGGGGTGGCACGACGCGACGTTCCGTATAGAGGGCCCGCTCGTCGCCGACGCCTTAGCGCACTTCCGGCTCCGCTGGGCCGAGGTGACCGGCGAGGCGCTGCCGGAGCCGCGGCCCCCGGAGCCCGCAGGCGACGTCGAGGCGCAGCTCGTACGAACCGTGCCCGAGGGCGTGTACCGCGGGCTCGACCGCGGCGAGTTCACGATCCTCGAGAGCTACGTCACCGCGTTGACGAATGCGCGCGAGCTCGTCTACCTCGAGAACCAGTTCCTGTGGTCGTCCGAGGTCGTGAAGATCCTGGCGGACAAGCTGGAGCATCCGCCGTCCGACGACTTCCGCGTGATCCTCGTGCTGCCGGCGAAACCCACGACCGGCAACGACGACACGCTCGGGCAGCTCGCCGTGCTCGCGGAGGCGGACGACGGCGCGGGACGTTTCGCCGCCTGCACGCTCTACGGCCGCGACGGGCGGAGGGCCAAGCCGGTGTACGTGCACGCGAAGGTCGGCATCGTCGACGACCGCTGGCTGACGATCGGCTCGGGGAACCTCAACAACCACTCGCTGTTCAACGACTCCGAGGTGAACGTCATGACGCACGACGCGCGTCTCGCGCGCGAGACGCGCCTGCGGCTGTGGGCCGAGCACCTCGAGGTGCCGGTCGACGCTCTCGAGGGCCGCACGCCTGTGGAGATCGTGGACGAGATGTGGATCCCGACGGCGGTGGAGCAGCTCGAACGACGAGAGGCCGGAGCTCCGGTGACGCACCGCCTCACGCGGCTCCCGCACGTGAGCAAGCGGTCGAAGCGCCTGCTCGGCCCCCTGCAGACGTTCCTCGTAGACGGCTGAGGTTGCTCCCGCGCCGCGGGGGGCATAACGAGGTGATGGAGGGCGCGCGGATCACGCCGTACGAAGACGGGCCGCTGCTCGTGCGCGGCTCCTTCGAGCTGGTCGACCAGGACGGCAACGCGATCCCCGTACACCGCAAGACGATCGCGCTGTGCCGGTGCGGGAAGTCGCGGATCAAGCCGTTCTGCGACGGCACGCACAAGTCGACGCGCTTCAGCGCCCCGAGCGGGCGCGCAGACGACGCCTGATCGTCCTGCGGCTGTTCGCCGCCATCCTGATCCTGCGCCCGCGGTAGGGGACGCCGCCGCGTACGCGATGCGCGAGCGCGACCCACACGCAGGCGGCTCGCTCGAGGACCCATAGCGGCGCCATCAGCGATCCCGCGAACGGGAACACGCGCGTCCCCCCGGCCTTGCGGCGCCCGGCCTCGGCCAGGACGACGATCGCGGCCCCCACCGCGGGGACTAGGAGCGGCCGTCTCCGGAGTGCCGCCACGGCGGCGGGGAGCACGGCCGCGAACGTCGAGAGCCTCCACGGCTGAGCGAGGTCGTCGTACGCCTGGCGCGTCCGCTGTGAGAGGAACGCGCCGGTCGGCGGCGGGATCCGGCGCACGTACAGGCCGAGCGGCGCGACGGACGTCCCGCCGGCCTCCTCGATCGTCCTGATCATCTCGAGGTTCTCGAACATCACGTCGCCGTCGTACCCGCCGGCCTCGACGAAGAGCGAACGCCGCACGCCCAACGTCCCCGGGTAGTCCGCGGCGAGCGCGCGGTTGAGCAGGATCCGGCCCGTGTCCCACAGCGCGTGCCACGGCCTCGGGTCGAAGTAGTTCTGGGGCCTGACGAGGTCGAAGCGCTCGAGCAGCTCGCCCATCCGCTGCAACCCGGCGACGTCGTAGCGCACGTCCTCGTCCGCCACCACGACCGCCTCCGTGCGCGCGAGCTCGACGCCGGTGACGACACCGTCGACCTTGCCGTTCGCGTAGCTCAACGAGTCGCGCGGCGGCACGTGAGCGACCGCGTCCCCCCACAGCTCGCGATGGCGCTCGAACTCGGGAGGGTCCGAGCCGTCGACGACGATCACGTCGACGATCCGGGCGAGGGAGCGGAGGTACGCCGCCAGGCCGGCGAGATCCTCGCCGCCGCCGGACTTGAACGGCAGGACGTAGGTGAGCCGGGCCACGCTTCTACAGCAACGACGAGCGGCCGGCGGCCCAGGAATCCATGAGGTGGTCCGCCCAGCGTTCCTCGAGGTGCAGCAGGCACGAGGCGCCGAACTCGACGTCACCGGCTGCGTCGGGCTCATTGCGCGCGAACCCACCGGCGAGATCGTGGGCCGCGATGTTCTCGTGGACCGCGTCCGCCTCCACGTGCTCGTCGTAGAACGACGTCGCGTCGCGCCCGTAGCCGAGCTTCCGGAGCGCGTCGCCGTAACGCCGGTTGGGCTCGGTCGACGTCATCTCGAACAGCGCGAGGTGCCCGACGAGAGCGCCGCGCCATCTCCGGTGGAGACCGAACATCGACATCAGGTTCACGCCGCCCAGCGTGACGCCCGGCAGCCGGTCGAGGTACGCGCCATAGGAGTCGTCGAGGCCGAGCGCGCGCATCGTCCCCGCGAACAGCTCCGAGTGCATCCGCCCGGGCTCGCCGGAGCCGTACTCGTCGTGCTGGATCTCGAGCAGCGCGGTCTTGACCGCGCCGGTCACCCGCGGGATCGCCCACGAGTGCGGGTCGGCCTCCTTCAGGTGGTACGCGGAGCGGTGCACGACGAACTCGCGGAACTGCTCGAGCACCGGCTCCGCCGCGAGGACCTTGCTGAGTGACCGCTCACCGGGAGCGTCCGCCAGCGCGCGCAGCCGCCGCGGCATCTCCTCGGGCCGCGCCTCCGGCGGCGGGACCGCGACCACGAGCTCCTTCTCGAACGCGTCCTCGAGCCTGCGCCGGAGCTCGAGCAGCCCCGGCTCCCACTCCCACGCGTCGTCGACCCCCTGGAAGCCCGCGTAGTGCAGCTCGTAGCAGACGTAGAGCGCGAGATGGAAGTCGTCGCCGGCCAGCGGGTCGCCCGAGACGGGAGGGTACTCACCGAGACGGCGCACCGGGCCGCGGAGCGCGTCGAGGACGAACGCGCTGAGGGGGCCGCGCGGATGCGGGAGGCGCGCCGCGCGCGCACCCGGGAGGGGTGGAGTCATCCGTGTACCGGATCGGGAACGTCTACTGCCCGCGCTCTCCCGTCGGCTCCTCGTCGGGCTTGTCGCCGGGCTCCTGCGCGAGGTACGCGGCGCGGCGCTTGTCCTCGCCCTCGACGCCGTAGACGGCGTCGGCCTCGCTCATCTTGCGGTCGAGGGTCTCGGCGTCGACCTTCTCGGTGACCTCCTGCCCCGAGTCGTCGCGGTACTTGATCTCCTTCTCGTCGGGCACGTCGCCTCCTATCGTCGTCGCAGCGGTTGTGCTTGCTTTCTCTCCACGCCCGCCGCGGGCAAACCCCGTCAGCCTGAGCGATCGGCGACGCCTGATACCCCCGCCGCGCTCGCGCAGTGCGCGCAGCAGTAGAACGCGCCGTCGCCCTCGACGCCGTGGCCGATCACCTTGCAACCGCAGTGCTCGCACACGGGCGCGAGCGCGTGGATCGCGCACTCGAAGCTGTCGAACGTGTGCACGTCGTCCGGCTGCGCGGCGAACCGCACCTCGAACGACTTGTCGTACTCGTTCCCGCAGACGTCACACTTCGCCATCGCGCGGCCCCTCAGTGGTTCCGGAGGGCGTCGACCAGCTCCGACTTCTTCATCGAGGAGTACCCCTCGATACCGATCTCCTTCGCGCGGTCCTGCAGCTCGTCGACCGTGCGGTCTTCGTAGCTCTCGGCGTTCCCGCCCTTCTTACCGACCTTCGACCGCGAGGTGTTCGCCGACGCGTTAGCGATCCGGGCGGCCTTCTCCTTGCTCTCTCCCTGCTTGCGCAGAGCCTCGTACTGGGCGTCGTCCTTGACCGAGGACCCGTGGTCCTTCGCCATGACTCTCCTCCTCCTGGTCGGGTGCGTTTCGCCTATCGCGTTCCCGTTCGGAGGTCGGTTGAACCCCTACGGCGGGGCCGGAGGAAGATCGACCAGACGACGAAGACAAGGACGGCGAGGCCGGTCAGCCCGTCTACGAGGATGAACACGTGTTGCTTCACGGAGAACTCCGACCACGAGCCGTACAGGTAGTGCCCGAGGCTGCTCGTGCCCGTGTACGAGTAGACGACGAGACAGATGTACGCGGGCGCGGTGTAGCCGCTCCTGTACAGCCGGTACCCGAGCACGCCGACGGCCGTTAAGACGATCCACCCCGTGTAGACCTGCCAGCGCCGGAGCGACGCCGGCTGCGGGTACTCGTCGAAGTAGAGGTAGTTGTCGGCGTAGTGCACGACGGTGAGGACGATGCCGGCGAGCAGCACCCGGAAGAGCGCCCTGGTGGCGCGCGGGTCCGGAACCGCGGGCGTCGTCGTCGCTAAGCTCATGCGATGACCCTCTACGAGATCCTCAAGTTCTTCCACGTGCTGCTCGCGATCGTAGCCGTCGGGTTCAACGCCTCGTACGGCATCTGGCTGGCGCGGGCGGCGAGGGAGCCGGAGCACGAGCTCCACGTGCTGAAGACGATCAAGGTCCTCGACGACCGCTTCGCCAACCCCGCGTACGCGCTCCTGCTCGTGCTGGGGATCTGGATGACGCTGATCGGGCCGTGGGAGTTCACGACGTTCTGGATCTCGACCGCGCTGGGTCTCTACGTCGTCGTGGCGGCCCTCGCCATCACGGTGTACTCGCCGGCGCTGAGACGACAGATCACGCTGTTGGAGGCGGGCGAGGGCGGCTCCGCCGAGTACTCGGCGCTGTCGAAGAAGGCCGCGGCGGTCGGGGGGCTGCTGGGCTTCCTCGTCGTCGCGATCGTCTTCCTGATGGTGACGAAGCCCACGCCCTGAGCGGCCCGTTCGCGGGGAGGTTCCGGGCCCTGCGGGGCGAATCCTCTCCGTGCCGGTCACGACCGTCGCCGGAGGCGACGACGTCAAGAGCCGAGGAATCGGTATCGGGCGGGATCGCTTGCGATCCCGCTAGAAAAGAAGGAGCCTCAGCGTGCGGAAGATCATTGGCGTCGTCCTGGCCTGCGGGCTCGTGCTCGGAGCCTCCGCGGCCCCCGTCCACGGCAAGAAGGCAAGCCGGCAGCCCGCCTGGGGCGGACCCGACGCTCCGCTGCGCCCGGGCTCCTCGCTCGGCGGCTACTGCACCTTCAACTTCGTCTTCTACGAGCCCGGCACCGCGACGAGGGCGCCGAAGGCCTACATCGGGACGGCGGGCCACTGCACCGAGAAGCTCGGCGACGAGGCCGAGCTCGCCGGCGCCGGCGTCATCGGGAAGGTCGTCTACGACTCGGACCTGGTCAAGAGCGGCGTCGACTTCTCGCTGATCGAGATCGCGCCGAAGTTCGTCGGCAAGACCAATCCCGAGGTGCTCGTGCACGGGGGGCCGAAGCGCTCCGCCACGGTCGAGGACCTCGCCACCGGCGACCAGATCGACGTCTACGGCTACGGCGCCGGGGTCGGCCTGCACGAGGCGACGCGGCCCCGGTCGGGCGTCCTGTTCGATTGGACCGAGAAGGAGTACCGCGCCGACA
This sequence comes from Actinomycetota bacterium, assembly GCA_035942255.1. Classification (GTDB taxonomy): domain Bacteria; phylum Actinomycetota; class CADDZG01; order CADDZG01; family WHSQ01; genus JALZEG01. Next base: position 26,629 of record DASZDG010000031.1, read on the forward strand.
TGCCTGCGGTGAACGGCGACAGCGGCGCTCCGTTGATCCACAACGAGACCGGCGCGGCCCTCGGGATCATCAGCCGCTGGAACATCGGCGTCCCCCCGTCGACCGACATGGGTCCGCTCATGACCTGGATCCTCGAGGAGCTGGACAAGGCCGGGTTCGACGTGCGTCTGGCGACCGTCAAGTAGCAGCGCCTTCTCCCGCACGGTGCTCGAGCTCGACCACGTCATCGTCGCGGTGCGCGACCTCGACGCCGCCGCGGCACGCTTCGAAGACGACTACGGGCTGACCGCGCTCGCCGGTGGGCGTCACCGCGGCCTCGGGACCGGCAACCGGATCGTCCCGCTCGGAAACGCGTACATCGAGCTGATGGCCGTCGTGGACGAGTCCGAGCCGAGCCCACTCGCACACTGGGTCACGCGTACCGCCGCTGCAGGCGACCGCTTGGGGGCGTTATGCCTCCGCACCGACGACATCGACGGAGTCGCGGCGCGCCTCGGCGAGACGCCGCTCGAGATGGTCCGCACGCGGCCGGACGGCGTCACGCTGCGCTGGAAGCTCGCCGGGCTCGAGCAGATGCTCGCGACGCCGGGGATGCCGTTCTTCATCCAGTGGTACGTGGAGCCGGGAGAGTTCCCGGGCCGCGCTCCCGTGTCGCATCGATCCGGGGCAACCGGGATCGCATGGGTCGAGATCGCGGGCGACGAGGCCGCGCTGGCCGAGCGGCTCGGGGGGCCCGGGCTCGGCGTCCGCGTCGTGCCGGGGGAGCCGGGGGTGCGGGCCGTGGGCGTGGCGACGCCCGGGGGCGAGATCGTCATTCGTTAGACACGAGAAGGCCGGCCGC
>DASZDG010000032.1:0-61837 GCA_035942255.1 Actinomycetota bacterium
GCCGGATCGAGGTTCGGGAGAGGGCACGTCATCGAGGGTGAGCACCGCGGGACCGCCGGTGACGTGAACACGGATCGCCCTCATGGTGAGAGCGACGGTACCGGACCTAGAACGGCGGGACGTGCGGGCAGGCGGTCTCGATAAGCGAGCGCAGCGGCCAGCTCGGTGAAGCCCCCGGAAGGTCGGTCTTCCCGTCGACGTAATAGCCCCCGCGCCACGCGCCCCACAGGTGCTGCCGGCAGAACGAGTCGACGATCATCCACTCGCGCTCGCCGTCGGGACGCTCCAGGGGCTTGGCACGACCGAGCATCGGGTCGACGACGCGGGCGATCTCCTCGAGCCACGTCTTGCGACCGTCCAGCAGGCCGAGGTACGTCCCGTGGCCTTCGTTCACGAACTCGTCCTCACCGAGCGCGGGCGTCGCGACGGTCCCGGTGATCCCGGGTGTCATCCCGGCGGCGGTGTGCTGAGCGCCGTGGAACAGGCGCGTCCGGAGCTCGGCCCCCGTGAGGACACCGTCACCCAGCTCGCAGTCGCTCCGGGCCTTGCCGCACGCGACCGGGCGGCCGCGCGCGATCACGCCCTTGGATTGGACGCGGCTCGGGCCGTCGAGCGCGACGCGTGCCTCGTACAACGCCCTCCCGTAGACCCCGGTCACGACCGGCGTCGCGTTCGACGTGCCGGAGAACTCGCCCTCTCCACCGACCGTCGGCGAGTTGTAAGCAGACGGGTAGCCGAGGCCGACGCCCGAGATGTCGGCAGGCTTCCCCTGGCCGGAGTACGACGCGTGGTTGACGGGGTCCACCGCGCCGACGGTAACGATCCAATCGGGGCCGGGCTGAGACGACAGCAACGTGTTGTTGGGGACGAAGAACGACCGGTCGTGGCCGTTGTGAGCCGCGAAGAAGACGGTCTGGCCGCGCTCGGTCGCTCGACGCTGCGCGTCTGTGTCAGAGCCTTCGTAGACGTTGTCGGTGAACACCGTGCTGTGTCCGTAGGAGTTCGAGACCGCGTCGATCCAGGGCTGGCTCTCGGCCCACTCCAGCGCATGCTCTGTCTCGGTCGCGGAGAACCCGCCGGTGTCGATGAACACGAGGAGGCACTCGGGGCACGATCCGTGGATGTTGCCTACGGCGACGCTCGACGCGCCGGTGCCGTGCGAGCCCGTGGGGCCGTAGATGCCGTCGGTCCCGAAGTCGACGGCGCCAATGATCTTCGTGCCGGGGATCCAGTAGTAGTTGACGGCCTCGGGCGACGACTGCTTGACGGTCTTCCATTCGGCGGCGTCCTGGCTCGCGAGGGCCTGATAGGGCTGGTCCGGGTTCTTCTCCTCGAGGGCCAGGTCGAGCGAGTCGTACCCGGCGAAGGCGCGGGGGGACGGGAAGCCGCGCAGCCACTCGTGCGGGGGCCGGTCGAGCGGGAGCGACGGCGACTTCGGCATCTTCGAGGCGAGGTAGTCCCAGTGATAGGGCGTGATCCCCGAATCGATGACGGCGATGACCGTGACGTCGTCGCCGGGAGCGGCCCCCGGGGCCGCGGGAGCGGGAGCGGCGAGGCCTGCCAGGGCGACGAGGGCCGCGGCGACCGCGGCGATTTGTCTGCGCATGGGCTGATTCTTCGCCGAACGGGGGCCGCCTCCTGCGGTCGTATCGGGCGAGCGTCCGCCGCACATATCCTGGCGCCGTGGCGGAGGTGGGGTCTCAGAAGCGCTTCTGGGTGGTCCGCGCCGGTGACGGCGGCAAGTACATCGGCGAGTTCGAGGCAGGTGGCTTCGTCGCGATCGGCTTCCACGCGGGCGACGTGTCCGGCATGTCGCGAAAGGAGATCCAGAACCACCTCCAGGACGTGAACCCCGGCAAGAAGGAACGCGTCGCAGGAGATGCCGGGATGCTGTACCGGTTCGCGAACGTCCTCCAGGTCGGCGACATGGTGGTCACTCCCGACGGAGCGACCCGCGAGCTCCTCTTCGGCGAGATCATCGGCCCTTACCGCTACGAAGACGAACCCGTAGTAAGTCATTTCAGGCAGGTACGTCCCGTCCGGTGGATCGCTCGCCATCCGCGTGACCTACTTCCGAAGCGAGTCCTCTACAGCCTGGGATCGGTTCTCACCGTGTTCAGGCCGAAAGGCCAGGACCTGCTGCAGGCATTGCTCGAAGGCCGACTTCTGGCGAAGGCGGACGAAGCCGTTGGCGACGCGTCGGAGGAGGGTGACGTTGGCGACGAGGATCTCTTTGCCGACTTGCAAGCACGCAGCGACGAGCTGATCAGAAGCCGTCTCTCGGAGCTCGACGGGTACCAGATGCAGGACGTCGTCGCGGGCATCCTGCGGGCGATGGGCTACTACACCCAGATCTCGCCGCCCGGCGCGGACCAAGGCGTAGACATCGTCGCAAGCCGCGACCCGCTAGGCGTCGAGCGGGCGGTGAAGGTGCAGGTCAAGGCGCGTCCCACGACGCGGTCGGGGGCGTCGGAGATTCGCGAGCTTGCAGGCGTCCTCGACCCCGGAGGAAAGGGCATCTTCGTGTCTTCCGGGGGCTTCACGCGCGAGGCGCTGGCGGATCCGTCGGCGCAGCGCGTCACGTTCGTGGACGGCGAGCGCTTGCAAGAGCTGCTCGTGGAGTACTACGACCGGTTGTCACAGGACGTGAAGGCTCTCGTGCCGTTGCGAAGCCTCTACTTTCCCGCGTCCTGATCGATGCTTCGACCCCCTGGAGTCGAGGCGTTCTCGAGGTCAGACTGAGCACGTGACAACGCACACGACGGAACTCGACCGCTCGGCGAGCGATGTCGTCATCGACCTGCGCGACCCGCGGCCCGAGCAGAAGCCGCCGGGTGGTTCCGATGCGGGCCGCGTCGGGCTCATCTTGCTCCTCGTCCTCAACGGGCTCAACCTCCTCGACGCCGGGCTCACTCTTGCGGTCACCGAGACCGGCATCGCCCGCGAGGGGAACCCCGTCGTCGAGTGGCTGACGCTTCCGGGCAAGGTCGCGCTCGTCACCGTGCTGTCCCTGGTGTTGTGGCGGCTCAAGCCCCGGGCGCTGATCGTCCCCGTTGTCGGATACGCCCTCGTCGTCTGCTACACGCTCGCCGGGACGCTCTTCCTCACCTAGCCCGTGACGACGATCTCGCCGCGCATCCCGTAGTCGTAGTGCGTCGGCAGGTGGCAGCCGATCAGCAGCGTCCCCGGCTCCTCGAACGTGTACGTCGTCTCCCGCGTCTCGCCCGCGGGGACGGAGATCTCACCGGGCCTCGCCCCATGGCTGGGCTCCGTCCCCTCCTCGTGCGCCTGCTGGGCCTCCTCGTCCCCGATGAGGAACTCGTGGTCGATCGGGTCGCGGTTCTCCACGACGAAGGTCACGGTCGTCCCGACCGGGAACGAGAAGTCGTGCGGGACGAAACGCGAGAAGCGCATCTTCACGTGCACTTCCGTCTTGCCCGACAGGTCACCCGGCCGCGAGCAAGCACCCAGCAGCAAGAGGGCCGCGAGCGCGGCCCCCGTCCTCACCGCCGGCGTCTGCGAGACCGCACCGCCCGGAGCAGCCCGAGGCCCGCCGCGGGGACGGCGACCCACGCGATGTCCGTGTACCCGCCCTCGTCGGCCGACGGCTCCTCCTCCTGGACGCCGTACGCGTCCTCCTCCGACGGAGCGCCCGCGCCGCTGGCGTCGACCGCGAGGTCGTAGGTGAGGTTGCGCGCGTTGAGCTGGAGGCGCAGGTACGTCAGCCACATCTCCTCGGGGACCCACCTCATGCCCTTGTCGGAGCGCAGGTCGTCGAGCAGGGAGTCCGACGCCTCCTCGCTGCGCTCGAGGACGACGCCACGGTTGGTCCCTGCCTCGGCCGGAGCCGGCAGCAGCGCGGGCTCGTCGTCGGTGAGCAGGTAGACGTCCGCGGTCACGTCCGCGTACGGCCGCTTGCCGAGGGCGAGGATCCGCAGGGGCACCCATGGGTTGTCCGTCGGGATGCGGAGGTGGATCGGAACGCCGTCACCCTCCTGGAGCTTCTCGTCGTTCTCCGCTTTCTCCGGGACGAAGCGCGCGGCCATGAAGATCTTGCTGCGCTGCGCGTAGAACCGCAGGACCTCCGGCGCGTCCGGTGTGAGCGCGAAGCCCTCGTCCTTCGCCCAGCGTCCGACGGCCCGGCTCCCACCCTTCAGGATCGTGATCAACAGGCCGTCGATCTCGGTCTCGTACAGCTCCTCCGCCTTGCCGTCGCCGTCCTCGGCGCCGCCCGGCGCGGCGGCCGGGACCGGCTCCGGCGGCTGCGTCTCGCGCTGGAGGCGCTGGAGGGTCCAGTCGCCGCCCCGCGTGACCTTCGACGGCACGTCCGGCAACGGGACGATCGACCCGAACTTCGCGCCGCCGCCCTCGAACTGGAACGACGTCACGTAGTGCTCGACGCCGTCGTGGTACCCGGCGAGCGTCGCCGTCCGAGTGAGCCGGACGGACCCGTTCGGGGCGACGAGCCCCGCACAGGCGAGCGCGGGGGCCGCGGCCGCGACGACGAGCAGGAGGGGGAGAACCAGGTGAACCAGCGTCCGCCGCATGGCAAGGGCCTTTCGTGCTGAGACCAGGGCATCCAAGCGTACGGCGCGTCCGCCCGCTACGCCAGGGCTATGACGCGGGCGCGGTCGTCCGGTACTTGCTCTCGGCGTCGGAGCGCCGGGCCTCGAGCGTGCGGTGGATGTGGCGCTCGAGGTCGGGGTTAGAGGCGAGCAGGCTGGCGAATGACGTCTTCGAAAGCACGAGTAGCTCGGTGTCCTCGACGGCCTCGACGTTCTTCGTGTGGGTGCAGTCGAGCAGCAGCGAGTGCTCCCCGAAGAAGTCGCCCGGCCCCGTCCGGGCGATCTCGACCTCTCGGCCGTCGACCTCGTCGTAGATGCGGACGGTCCCCGAGAGCACGATGTAGAGGGCCTCGCCCGGATTGCCCTTGCGGAAGACGCAGCTGCCCTCGCGCCACACGAGGTTGACCGACGCGCCGGCGATCTCGACGAGGTCGGCCTCTTCGAGGAGGTCGAAGCCCGGGACCTTGCGCAGGGCCTTTATGAGGCTGTGGCTGATCGGCTGTCGCAGAGCGTCCTCCTATGATCGGGACGCAGCCTAATCGGAGGGGGCCCATGGCGATCTCGAAGATCCCGGTTCGCATCGCGCAGATCAGCGACATCCACTGCGGGGAGAGCAGCTTCAACGCGGACGCCATGGCTTCGACGATCGAGCGCATCAAGGCGATGGAGCCCGACCTCGTCGTGGTCGTCGGCGACCTCACCGCCGCGGGCTACCAGTGGGAGTTCGACGAGGCCGCTCAATGGATCGAGAAGATCCCGTTCCCGAAGGTCGTCGTCCCGGGCAACCACGACTCACGCAACGTCGGCTACATCCACTTCGAGAAGCTGTTCGGTGATCGCTTCTCGCGGTACCGCGTGGCATTCGAGGCGGAGCGGGCCGAGCGCCTGGGTGCGTCGGGCCTGACGGTCGTAGCGGTCGACTCCTCGGAGCCCGACCTCAACGACGGCCGCGTGGGCCGCGAGCACTACCCGTGGATCCGCGACCAGTTCGAGGAGCCCGACGACATCACGGTGTTCGTCATCCACCACCATCTCGTGCCGATCCCCGGCACCGGCCGGGAGCGCAACATCATCCTCGACGCCGGCGACGTGCTGGCCGAGCTGACGCAGCTCGACATCGACGTCGTCCTCTCGGGCCACAAGCACGTCCCGTACTTCTGGGGGGTGAACGGCATGCTCATCTGCAACTCCAGCACCGCGACCACGAAGCGGCTGCGCGGGCTCACGCCCCCGTCGTGGAACGAGCTGCAGATCGACGCCTCGACGATCAAGTGCTACACGCACTACGCCGACCGCCGGGAGCTGTCGCTGATCTTCAGCCTCCGGACCCGCACGATGACGCGGGAGGCCTTCTACCTGACGGAGAAGTTCCTCTCGTCGAACCAGCTGATGATCGACCAGCGGAGCCCGGTGGGCTGAACGCCCGGTTTGTACGTACGCAAGAGGCGCACGTACGTGGTTGAGCATGGCGGCGACGGGGGAAGATGCCGCTCGTGAGCCACAGAGCACGCGCAGCCGCAACCTTCGTTGCCACCGCGTTCGTCGCGGGGGCGTGGATGGCGCCCGCGGCCGCGCAGGACGCGCCAGGGATCACGCTGAAGGCCGGGCGGCGGGTGATCGAGTTCGGCCAGGAGGTCCTGCTCAGCGGACGCATCGATCCGCCGTCGGAGGGCGAGACGGTGTCGATCGTCGACGGGACCGGCCGGGAACGGGCGACGGCGACGACGGACGCCGACGGCAAGTACCGCGTGCGGCTCTCGCCGCGACGGACCGCGCAGCTCCAGGCGCGCTGGGTCGCGCTGTTGAGCGAGCCGGTCACCGTGAAGGTGCTGCCGCGGGTGAGGATCTCGCTGAAGGCTGTGCGGCTGTTCGGCAAGGCGCGCATCTCCGGGACCGTCGCGCCCCCGCAGGACGCCGGAAGGGTCGCCGTGGCGCTGCGCCGCGGAGGGAAGCAGCTCTGGCAGCGCAAGCTGACGCTGCGCGACGGACGGCGCTTCGCGACGACGTTCGAGGTCGGTAAGCCGGGGAGATTCGTCGCCGGCGCGGCGTTCACGGACGCGGCCGGAGCGACGGGGCGCGACCGCTCGTCGCCCAAGGCGACGCCGCTGCCGGTGCTCGACGAAGGCTCACGCGGCATCTACGTCCGCCTGCTGGAGTCGCGCCTCTGCGAGCTCGCCTATTACATGGGCGGGTGCGATCGCCGCTACACGGACCGCACCGCCGACGCCGTGCGCGCCTTCAACAAGATCGAGCGGCGCGAGCGCCTCGGGACGGTCGACGCGACCACCTGGCAGGCACTGGCGAACGCCCGCCGCGCGACGCCGCGCTACCGCTCCAAAGGCTTCCACATCGAGGTCGACCAGACGCGCCAGGTGCTGATGATGGTCAAGGACAGGAAGGTGACGGCAGTGCTCCACGTCTCGACGGGAGCGCCCAGCACGCCGACGTACGACGGCACCTGGCACGTGAACCGGAAGCTCGCCGGGTACAGCCCGAACCGCCTCTACTACCCGAGCTACTTCGACGGCAACCGCGCCTTGCACGGGTGGCCGGAGGTGCCCACGTACAACGCGAGCCACGGGTGCGTGCGCTTGCCGATGTGGTCGGCGACATGGGTCTACGGCAAGGCCGACATGGGGACCGAGATCCGCATCTACCACTAGGCCCGTTCGAGGCGGCGGCCGGCAACCGCGCCGGCGACCGTCGCCAGCGAGTTGACGACCGCGTGCGCGGCGAACGGAGCCGCGAGCGACCCGGTCTCGAGCCTGAGCCACAGAAGAGCGGCCCCCGCTGCGGCGGTGACGACGACCGTCCCGGCAACCGATCGCGCGACGAACGAGCGAGTGGCCCCCCGGGCGTTGACTCGCACCATCGTCGCCGCCGGTGCGACATGCCAGAGGCCGAAGACGGCGCACGACACCACCGCCGCCACGGCTTCGCCCTCGTCGCGCCACGCCGCGAAGAGGACGCCGCGGAACGCGAGCTCCTCGAGCACCGCCGTGCCGAGGGGGACCCGAACCAGCGCCTGATAGACAAGGGCCCCGCCGCGCAGGTGCCGGACGCGCTCGTCGGCGACCACCCGGGCGCCCGCGCGGGTGCGGGCGAGGACCAGCAGCGGCGCGGCGAGCACCGCTCCGGCGGCGCCACCCACCGCGAGGTCGCCGAGGGAGAGGCCGGAGAGGCCGAGCTCGGACGACGACAGACCGAGAACCCCAAGAGCGATGGCGAGGAGCAGACCCGCTGCCGCGACGTTTGCCGGTACGTATGCGATCCCGTTGAATGGGGGCCATAGGTTGGCGACGTTGTTGTAGAGCGCGAGCGCGACCGTGACGAGGGTGCGGGCCATTGGCGACTGAGGCTATCGGGGGATGAGCTCGGCCCTCCGGACGATCGAGAAGATGGCGGACGCGACGCCGCCGGACCGCGACCGATACGTGGACTTCCTGCGCGCGTTCAGCATCGCGACCGTCGTGCTCGGCCACTGGTTCATCGCGATCATCTTGTGGCGCGGCGACTACATCCGGGTCGTGAACGTAGTCGGGGTCACGCGGGGCCTCTGGCTCCTGACCTGGGTCCTCCAGGTGATGCCCCTGTTCTTCTTCGTCGGCGGGTTCTCGAACCTCAAGACGTACGAGGCGGGGCGCGCCCGGGGCGAGACCTATGGGGACTTCATGCGGGCGAGGATGGCTCGTCTGTGGAGGCCCACCGCGGTGTTCGTCCTCGTGTGGGCCGTGGTCGAATTCGTCCTCCATGTCCTCGACGTCGGACGCGACGGCGTTCTGCGCGGGACGTTCCTCCCGTTCGGGCCGCTCTGGTTCCTCTTCGTCTACGCCGGCGTCGTCTCCGCGACCCCCGTGATGCTGAGGCTGCACCGCCTCGGCGGGATCGTCGTCGTGACAGGCCTCGTCACGCTGATCGCGCTCGCCGACGTGGCGCGGTTCGCGCTCGACGTTCCCGCGGCGGGCTGGGCGAACCTCGCGCTCGTCTGGCTGCTCGTGCATCAGCTCGGCTTCTTCTACGCGGACGGGACGTTGGTTGCCGCTGGGGGCCGCGCACACGTGAGCATGGCCGTCGCGGGTCTGGGCGGGTTGATCGCGCTGACGAACATCGGCGTCTACCCGCGCAGCATGGTCGGCACCGACGTCGAGCGCCTCTCGAACATGAACCCCCCGACGCTGTGCATCGTCGCGCTGGCGTTCTGGCTCGTCGGCGTCGCGATGCTCCTGCGGGATCCCGTGAACCGGTGGCTGCGACGGAAGCGGCCGTGGACGGTCGTGATCGCGGCCAACAGCATGATCATGACCGTCTTCTTGTGGCACCTGACCGCGTACCTCGTGACGATCCTGGTGCTGCACCCGCTCGGCCTCGGCCACCCTTCCGACAGCACGCTGTCCTGGTGGGCGCAGCGGCCCGTGTGGCTGCTCGTGCCGGTCGTCCCGCTGGCGGCGTTCGTCGCCCTCTTCGGGAGGTTCAAGCGCGGCCGCTAGCGGCGGATCCGCAGCGCCACGGTCGCGACGGCGACGCCGCCGTTTCCGTCGGATATGCGATACGTGAGGCGGTCGGAGCGCCCACCGGTCCCGCGGCGCGGCCGGTACGAGATCGTCCCCGTCGAGGAGTCGACGACCGCGGTCCCGTAGTACGGCGTCCGGACGATCCCACGCAGCCGGACGTCGTCGCCGTCGACGTCGGAGTCGCCTTCGAGGACCGGCACGACCACGGTCCGGCGAGGACGCGTCGTCGCACTGTCGTCGCCCGCGAATGGCGCGTCGTTACGCGGCTCCACCGTCACCCGGACCGTCGCCGTCGTCTGCAGCTCCGCGACTCCGTAGCCGAAAGAGTCTGTCCCGTTGAAGTCGCGGTCTGGCGTGTAGACGACCTCGTTGCCGTCGACCGTCACGGTTCCGTGTGCCGGTTCCCCGAGGGACGTCAGCCGGGCCGCGCCGCTGTCGTTCGCGAGCGGCGCGATCCGCAGCGCGGCGTCCTCCGCGACCGAGACGACGTCGTCGCGCATCGCCAGCGTGGTGCCATCCGGCGGCGGCTGGACGACGGGCGGAGGCGACGGCTCGGACAGCCCGATGGCGTCACCGGCCTGCACCCTCGTCCCGAAGATCTGCGCCCAGTAAGGCGTGCCGTCGCCGCCGGCCGCAGCGCCGATGCCGATGACCCTGTACGAGGCGTTCTCGATGTTGCGCCGGTGGCCCGCGGAGTCGAGCCATCCCTGGAAGACGGCCTGCGGCGTCCTGTAGCCGTAAGCGATGTTCTCGCCGGCCCCGCTCGCGTAGCCGCAGTCGCGGATCCGCTGGTCCCATGTCCGCGCCACCGGCGGTGCGGGATCGTCATGGGTCATGTAGTCGTAGCGCGCCATGTGCGCGGCCTTCCACGTCGCCGCACGCGTCAGCGAAGCCGACGGCGCGAGCGCGGACAGACCTAGCGACGCGCGGTGGGCATTCGTCAGCGCGAGGACCTCCGCCTCCCACGCCGGCTTCATCTCGGCCCACGCATCGTCGCGGTTGCAACCGGTGACGGCCGCGGCAGGCGGGCCGACCACGAGGAGGGCCAGCACGATCGAGACGATGGGCAGCAGGGCCGCGCCGCGGGCGCGACCGGAGCGAGTCGGGGGCGTCAACTTGTCGATCCTTTATGGGGCGTCTGAGGGGGATATCGGCAACCGGGCGCGGGAACTAGAGATCGCCCCCTACGATCGGCGCATGCCCCCGGTCGTGGTCGTGCAGCACGAGCCGTCTGTCCCCCCGGGCTCGATCGCGCAGGTGCTCGAGGAGGACGGGTTCCCGTACGTCGTGCTCGAGGCGTGGCGCGAGCCCGACTGGCCCGACCCCGGGGGCCTCGGGGCCCTGATCGTCATGGGCGGGACGATGAACGTCGAGGAGCTCGACGCCTATCCGTTCCTCCGCAAGAGCAGGGAGCTCATGGCGGGAGCGCTCGAGCGCGGGGTCCCCACCCTCGGCGTCTGCCTCGGCTCGCAGATGATGTCGCGGGTCCTGGGAGGAGACGTCCGGCGCGCCGAGGCCCGCAACGCCTTCTTCTCGCCGGTCCAAGTGGAGACCGACGATCCGGTCCTGGAGGCGTTCGCCGCGGGAGCTCCCGTCCTCCAGTTCCACGAGGACACGTTCACGCTTCCCCCCGGCGCGACGGCCCTGGCGCGCAGCGCGCGCTCCGGGCTGCTGCAGGCGTTCCGTTACGGCGACAACGCGTACGCGGTGCAGTTCCACTTCGAGGTCGATGAGCCCATCGTGCGCGGCTGGTGCGACAACATCGGCGAGGCCGCCCTCGAACGGGAATGGGGAACGTCCGCGCGTGAGCTTCTCTCCGAAGGAGCCCGGCACTTCCGGGAACAGGATCGGGCCGGGCGGCAGCTCGTCCGGAGGTTCCTGGACCTCGTGGCCGGACGCGCAGTGGCCGGGCCCGAGGGCCCGGCCACGAGAGTTGCGCTAGAGCGAAGAGCTACTTGACGCCGGCTCCCGCCGAGTACGTGAAGGGGGCGTTCTGGCCGGCCTTCATGCACACGATGGCCTTGGTCATGTCCTTGGGGACGATCCCGAACTCGCCGTCGTTGTTCCGCTCCTCGAACGACAGGTTGAAGGGGGCGAAGGCGGGGTCCGTGGCCTGGTCGACCGTACCGAACTCGCTGTAGAAGGTGATGTCGATGTCGACGGCGCTGCCGGGCGTTAGGCGGAACTTCTTGCCCCACGTGCCGGGGTCGACGTCGAAGTGGAAGCCGACGACGCCGTTTACCTGCTCCTGCGTTGCGATGGCGAAGCGGCGGTGGACGCCGGAGTAGCAGCCGTTCGGGTTGTCGGTGTGGTCCGAAGGCGGCGCCTGCATTGCGATCGTGCCGGAGACGTCCTGGCGGACGCCCTTGCCCTTGCCTGCGAGCGCGGCCCCCGAGAGTGCCGTCGTCGCGACGAGACCCAGTGCGATAAGCGTTGCGAGCTTCTTCATCGTAAGAACCCCCAGTCGAGTTATTCGTTGCTGCCGGGGTTCGCCTCCGTCCGGTGCTCTCCTGCGCCATCGCCACGAATCGACGTGCGGCGAACGCGCGGCAAGCAGGGCAAGATTGGTGCAAAGCGACGCGGAACGGTCGAAAGGTGGACGGTGTCGATCAAGGAGAACGGGCAGCCGGCGGCGGCCGGAGCGCGCCCGCCGGGCGTGGTGCCCTTCCACCGCCCCGCGCGTACCTTCCCGCCTCCCCCGCCGCGCGACCGCGTCGTGATCGCGGCCCCCCCGGCCGTCCCCCAGGGCCCCGCCGGCGGCTTCCTGCACGTGTTGTTCCCGCTCGTGGGCAGCCTCGGGATGATCGGCTTCGCGCTCGTCTACGGGAACGCGCTCTTCTTCGCCATCGCCGGCGGCATCGCGCTGCTCATGCTCGTCGCGTCGGTGGCCCTGCGCGTGCAGCAGAAGCGGAGCTACAAGCGCACGCGCGCAAGCAATGCGGCTCGCTACCGCGACTACCTCGAGAAGAAGAGGGCCGAGCTAGAGGCAGCCGCGGCGCGGCACCGAGCCGCCCTCGAGCACGTGCACCCAGGCATCGACGGGCTGTGGTCGATCGTCAACGCGCGCTCGCAGCTGTGGGAGCGGCGGCGCGCCGACCCCGACTTCATGACGCTGCGGCTGGGACGCGGCCGCGTCGACCTGTCGGCACCGCTTGCGTTCGACCTCGGCGACGACCCCCTCGTCGAGCACGAGCCGGACCTGCTCGAGGAGGCGACGGCGCTCGTAGACGAGCTCGGCCATCTGCCGATGGCGCCGGTGACCGCGTCGCTGCGCGACGCCGGAGCGGTTGCGGTGGTCGGCCCGCCGAAGGAGGCGCGGGGGTTGGCGCGGGCGCTGCTGGCCGAGGTCGTCGTGGCGCACGCGCCCGACGACGTCCGGATCGTCGCGTCGGTACCTCCCGAGACCGTTCCCGAGTGGGAATGGATGAAGTGGCTTCCGCACGCGCGGCTCTCCGCCGAGAGCCGCAGCGACGATCCGGTCGCCGTCGCCCTAGCCGTGGACGCCGAGGACTTCGAGGTCCTGCTCTCGCAGGTCGTCCGCCCGCGCCTCGAGCACCTCGAGCGCGTGAGGAACGAGCCGGGGGCCGCACCCCCCTCGTTCCAGCACGTCGTCGTCCTCGTCGACGAGTGCACGCGCACCTTCGTCGCCGGCCTCGACGTGTTCGAGGAGACGCTGAGGCGCGCGTCCGAGATCGACGTGCTCGCCCTCGTCCTCGTCGACGACGCCGAGCGCGTCCCGTCGACTGCCGGCGCGCGGGTCGACCTGTCGGAGGGCGGATGGGCGACGCTGACGTGGGCGGGCCCGGAGGGCGAGCGCGTGACGGACGTCCGTGCCGACGCGGCCGGCACGGAGATATGCGAGGCGATAGCGCGGCAGATCGCTCCCCTTCGTCTCCGGATAAGAGAGGACGCGGTGAGGCGCGTCGAGAGCGAGAGCCTCCTGGACCTGCTGCACGCGGACGCCGGCGTCGACGTGGGCGACGAGTGGGCCGCGCTCCCGGCCGGCCGCATGCTCCGGACGCCGATCGGCCTCGCCGCGGACGGGTCCGAGGCCGTCCTCGACCTCAAGGAGTCCGCCGAGGGTGGGATGGGCCCCCACGGCCTGGTCGTCGGCGCCACCGGGTCGGGCAAGAGCGAGCTGCTGCGGACGCTCATCACCGGCCTCGCTCTCACGCACTCGCCCGAGGACCTTGCGTTCGTCCTCGTCGACTACAAGGGCGGCGCGACCTTCGCCGAGCTCGCGCGGCTCCCGCACGCGGCCGGGATGATCACGAACATCGAGCGCGACCTCACGCTCGTCGACCGCATGCACGAAGCTCTGTTCGGCGAGCTCGAACGCCGGCAGCGCCTGTTGCAGTCCGCGGGGGGCTTCGACCGCGTGCGCGACTACCAGGAGCACCGGGCGCGCCACCCGGAGAAGGAGATGCCGCCGCTTCCGTCGCTCGTCGTGATCGTCGACGAGTTCGGCGAGCTGCTGGCTCGGCGGCCCGACTTCCTCGACCTGTTCGTCTCGATCGGGAGGACCGGCCGGAGCCTCGGCGTGCACCTCCTGCTCTCGACGCAGCGTCTCGACGAGGGCAGGATCCGCGGGCTCGAGGGCCACCTGCGCTACCGCATCTGCCTGAGGACGTTCAGCGCGGAGGAGTCGACGCTCGCGCTCGGGACGCGCGACGCGTTCGACATGCCCCCGTTCCCGGGTCTCGGCTATCTCCGCGTCGACCAGACGCTCCAGCACTTCAAGGCCGCGCTCGCGACGCGCCCGTACCGCGAGCACCGCGGGCTCGACGCGGCCCCCGCGCGAGTCGTGAGGGACTTCGACGTCTTTCGCTCGGGAGACGGGCTGGAGGTCGTGGTGGGCGACGCACCCGCTCCCGAGCCGCCGCGCCGGCGCACGACGCCGCTGCGCACCGAGATGCAGGTCGTCGTGGAGCGCCTGTCGGCGCGCGCTCGCAGCGAGGTCCGGCAGGTGTGGCTGCCGCCGCTGCGTCCCGCGCTCACGCTGGACTCGCTCTCGGAGTCGCTGGACAAGACGACGGCGCCGGGCGAGCCCGGATGGCTCGAGGTCCCGGTGGGCGTCGTCGACCGGCCGCGCGAGCAGGACCAGCAGCCGTACGCGCTGTCGTTCGCCGGCCGCGGCGGGCACCTCGCCGTCGTCGGCGCGCCGCGGTCCGGCAAGTCCGCGTTCCTGCAGACCCTGGTCGCCTCGCTCGCGCTGTCGCACGACCCCGCCGACGTCCAGGTCTACGCGATCGACCTCGGCGGCGGCTCGATGCACGCGCTGGCGGACCTCCCGCACGTCGGCGCGGTCTACGGGCGCTCGGACCGGGACGGCGTCTTCCGGCTCGTACGCGAGCTCCGGTCGCTGGTCGCGGAGCGGGCGCGTGTCTTCCGGAGCGGCGCGCTCTCCGGCGTCGACGCGTACCACGCGGCGCGCCGCGACGGGCGGGTGCAAGACGACGGCTACGGAGAGGTGTTCCTCGTCGTCGACAACTGGGCGCTGCTCGTCCAGGAGTTCGAGGACCTCCAGTACGAGATCGCCGACCTCGTCGCAGGCGGTCTCCACTACGGCGTGCACGTCGTCGTCACCAGCAACCGCTGGCACGACGTGAGGCTGAACGTGAGGGACAACATCGGGGGGCGCCTCGAGCTGCGGCTCAACGACCCGATCGAATCGGAGATCGACAGGCACGCGGCGAAGGCGCTGCCCGGCGACGTACCGGGACGCGCGCTGAACGCCGCCGGCGAGCAGGTCCAGATCGCGCTGCCGCGCGTCGACGGGCAGGCCGACATCGCGGGCATCGGCCTCGCGCTCGAGCGCCTGGTCCAGCAGGTGTCGTACCGGTGGGCGACATCCCCGGCCGCGCCCACGATCCGGATGCTGCCGGAGCGCCTGACGCAAGAGGACGTCGCGCCCGTGGACGGCGTCGCGCTCGGGGTCGAGGAGTTCCGCCTCGAGCCGGTGGTCCTCTCGCCGGACGATCCCAACCCGCACCTGCTCGTCCTCGGCGACGGCGGGTGCGGGAAGACGAACCTCCTGCGCGCGCTGCTGCGCGGGATCGGCGCGCGCTACCGCGACGACGAGGTACGCGTCGCCGTCGTCGACTACCGCCGGCAGTTGGTGCCGGAGGCGCGCTCGCTACCGCACGTGAAGGCGATAGCGGCGAACGCGACCGCGACGACGGACCTCGTGATGAAGCTCGCGTCGGACCTGACGAGCAGGCTGCCGGCCGGCGAGGCGGCCCTCGACGCGGCGCCGTGGACCGGCCCTCACGTCTACCTCCTGATCGACGACTACGACCTCGTCTCCGGTACGGGCGGCAACCCGCTGAGCCCTCTCGTCGACCTGCTCCCGCAGGGACGGGACGTCGGCTTCCACGTGGTCGTGGCGCGGCGCGTCGGCGGGACCGTCCGCAGCTCCTACGAGCCGTTCTTCCAGCGGCTCGTCGAGCTCGGGACGCCGGGGCTGATCATGAGCGGCGACCCGGGCGAGGGGCCGTTGCTCGGCGGCGTGAAGGCTCAACCGCTCCCGCCGGGACGTGGCACCTTAGTGGCCCAGGGCCGCACCGCTCTCGTCCAGACGATCCTCGTCCCGGACGGCGAGCAGACGTCGAGGAAGGACAAGGGTTGAGCGCGAGGACCATGCTCGTCACGATCATCGGCCCCGCCGGGCGGCGCGACCTGTCGCTGCCGGCCGACGCGCCGGTGCGCGAGCTGCTGCCTCCGCTGATCGAGATCGCGGGGAGCGCGAACGGGGACGCCGTGACGGATCCGTCCGCGTGGACGCTGTCGGCGGGCGGCGGCGAGGCGCTCGCGGCGGACGTCACCCTGGAGGACGGCGGGATCCTCGACGGCCAGGTGCTCTACCTCGACCGCGCACAGCCGGACGGGACCGCGGCCGCGGAACCGCCGCCGTCCGCCGCCGACGACGGGCTGACGCCGGCGCAGAGGACCGAGCGCGCGCTGCCGCCGAAGCTCTCGAACGCGCAGAGGGTCGGCCTCGCGCTGAGGGCGTTCTTCGGGCGCGAGGCGACGCCGGCGAACGCGGCGATGACGACGCGGCCCGACCCCTACGCCGCGAAGCGGCCCACGCCGGCGAGCTTGACGGTCGAGCGCAAGCCGTCGGCGACGGAGAGAGCCCGGTGGGCCTGGCGCGGCAGTGACTACGTCGACACGCTCTGCAGCATGATCGCCCAACCGCGGCTGCGGCGGTGCGTCACGATCGCGGTCGTCTCCCCGAAGGGCGGAGTCGGCAAGACCACGATCACCGCGCTCGTCGGAACGCTGCTCTCGCTGCTGCGCCGCGACCGCGTCGTCGCGATCGACACGAACCCGGACTACGGCTCACTCGGCCGCGTCCTTGCACCGGACAACCGCGTGTACGTCGACGACCTCCTGGACCGGCTCGACCAGCCGAACCTGACGCTCACCGAGCTCGACGCGCTGCTCGGCCGCGCGGCCCACGGGCTCGCGGTCCTCCCCGCGCCGACCGATCCCGAGCGCATGGCGCGGCTCGACGAAGCCGCGTACGCGAAGGTCGTCTCGCGCATCAAGGAGTTCGTCGGGATCGTCGTCCTCGACTGCGGCACCGGCCTGCAGGAGCCGGCCGCGCGAGCGGCGATCGAGGCCGCGGACCAGCTCGTGCTCGTGACCGACGAGCAGCCTGCGGCGGCGAGCCTCGTAGCGGAGGCCGGGACGTTGCTCGTCAAGAGCGGCCGCCCGCTGACGATCGTCGTCAACAAGATGCCGACGTCCGGGAGCATGCTCGACGTCGACCTGCTCGGCTCGTACATCCCCGACGCCCGGGGGCTCGTGATCATCCCCCGGGAGCTCGACGCGGCCGCGCAGCTCGCGGTAGGGCAGTTCGACTGGCGCGACGCCCCCCGGGGCTGGCAGACGTCCTGCGCGGAGCTCGCCGTCAACCTCATCGCGGACTGGCACCGCCTGGGCCTTACGCTCTAAGGGCTTCTTGCTCGATTTGCCCTCGTTCGCGGGGTTCGGCAAGATTCGTGGGTAGGACTCCAGCCAGGACGAGGGGCGCGGCGGCCCCCGAAGACGAGGAGGAACGGCGATGCCATCCGGTCTGATCAGAGTCACCCCCGAGCAGCTCCAGCAGGTGTCCGGCCAGCTCCGGGCCGGTGCATCGAACGTCGACGGGATCCTGGCGCAGCTCGCGTCGAACGTCGCCCCGCTCGGGTCGGACTGGGCCGGCGTCGCCCAGGCTCGGTTCCAGGAGCTGTGGGCGCAGTGGCAGCGCAACGCCCGCGGGCTGAACGACGCCCTGAACGGCATCTCGCAGCTGATGTCGCAGGCGTCGGCGAACTACGACCAGACGGAGCAGTCGAACGCCAGCCTCTTCAACGGCTGATTTCCCGCACGGCCTGATGAGCCGGTTCGAAGTAGCGCCCGAAGAGCTGCGCGCCACGGGGGCCGCGCTGAAGACCGTCGCGCCCGGAGTGGAGGCCGCGGCCGCGGACCTCGGAACGGTCGCCGGGACGGTTGGGGAGCCGCGCGCGACGGCGGCGGCGCTGGACGAGATGGCCGCCCACTGGTTCGCGGGGCTGCAGCGGCTCGCGCAGGACGTCGTCGTCTTCGGGGGCCTGACGCAGCTTGCGGCGAACGGATACGAGGTCGTGGACACCGCGGCGATGCCCGCGGTGGTCACCGAGGACGACCCGCCGGTCTCGCCGTTCACGCCGGGGGGCACTCCACTGGGGGCCGCGTTCCCGGGAGGCCGGTAGATGCCGCCCGACGTGGCCGGGCTCCCGTGGCCGGAGGGCGATCCGGGCGGCTTGCGCTCCGCGTCCTCCCGCCTCGCGCGCGCGGCTTCGGGACTACGCGCGACGGGGTCGCGCTTCGGCGGGGCGGCGCGCTCGGCCCCCTCGTGGAACGGCGTGGCCGCGACCGCCTACGCGGGCGGCGTGGCCGAGTACACGTCCGTCCTCGCGGGCGCGGCGTCGTCGCTCTCCGGAGCGGCCGGCGCATTGACGGAGCTCGCGGCCGAGGTCGAGGACGCGCAGCAAGAGGTGCGGGAGCTGGCGCGCAAGGTCGAGGCCGCCGAGCAGGCGGCGCGCGAGGCCAGGGAGCGCGCTAACGCGCTGGCGGCCGTCGCCGCAGCCGCCCAGGCCGCCGCGGTGACCGCGGACGTGACGGGCTTCGATCCCCAGGCCGTGGTCCTCGGCGCCGCCGCGGACGACGCGCGCGCCTCGGCGGGATCGGCGGAGGCCGTCGCGGCCGACCTCGAGGGGGAAGCGGCGGACGTCAGGCGACGCGCGGAGCAGCGCGCACGCGACTTGTGCCAGCAGGTGGAGGCGGCGGATCGCGCGACCGCGGGTGAGCTCCGCGCCGCGACCGTCGCGGCCCCCGCGGGAGGGATCGGGCACCCGGCCTCAGGGCTGCCCTCCTCGGCTCTGGGCCGCGTCCTCGCTCCGACGTACGCGCCGGTCTACCGCCACGACGACGGCGAGGACCATCTGCCCGCGGACTACCGCCGCTCGATCGCGGGGCTCGACCCCCTCCGCGACGGCGACACGACGATCTGGCCGCTGAGCGACCGGGAGTCGCTGCGCGACGGCGACCTCGACAACGCGACGCTCCCGTACGTGTTCACGACGGACGCCCACGGGAACCTCGAGATCGAGTACTGGCGCTGGCACCACTACAACGACTTCCCCGGTCCCCGCGTCGAGGTCTTCGGCGTCGGGACGACCGTCGGGGACGGTGGTGCCGGCAGCCACGACGGCGACTGGGAGAAGTTCGCCGTCGGCTTCGACGACCGCGGCGCCCCGTCGCACAGCGCGTTCGCATCGCACGAGGGCGGGCACGACACGCCGTGGGTCGACGTGGAGACCGACGGAGGCCATCCGGTCGTATACGTCGCCCATGGCGGCCACGGCAGCTATCCCGAAGCCGGGTCGTTCGACAACCCCGCGACCGGCATCGACGACCAGGCCGACGGGACGGGCGAGGAGTGGGACACGAGCGACGACCTCGTCGACGGGTCGACCGACGTCCGCCTGCACGACCGGGCGCAGTGGGGCGACGACAGCAGCGCGGTCGTCGACCCGCCGCAGTCCCCCCGCCGACCCGCGGCGCGGGCGCTTCGGCTAGAGCCGGTGGCGCAGCCCAGGCGGGGGCTGCCGGACCTTCGCGACGACGAACGCGCCGAGGCCCCCGGCGACGACGCCGCCCAGCATCGCGACGAGGTACGTGCCGAGCCTCGGCGGCTCGGGGATGCGCTCGACCGGCGCGTCCGCCTTCACCGGCAACGGCTCCGGGGGAGGCACCTCCTTCTTCAGGATCGCGAGCGTGACGCCGAGCTCGGCGGCCACCCGTCCCCGCGGCGCTACGACGGAGAGCGAGAAGTAGTGCGTGCCCGGCTCCGGGTAGTCGGGGTTGGGGGGGCCGACGCGCCCCGAGACCGCGCGGAGCCGCAGCGTCCCGGGCGAGCGCAGGTACCCCGCGTCGTGCGCGAACGCGTCCTCCACTCGCTGGGTGTTGTAGAGGCGCAGCCGCGTCTCGAGTGGCGAGAGCCGATCGCGCCCCCGCACCAGCGCGCGTATCGACACGGCCTCGCCCTCCGCGACGTCGACCGCGTAGAACAGCGTCTCTCCCGGACGGATCGTGTCGCGGTACTCCCCGGCTGCAAGGACGGGCGCTCCGCCGAACGCGGGCGCGCCGTGGGCCGCCTCCTGAGCGGACGACGGCGACGCGAACGCGAGCAGCGCGACCGTCGCGAGGAGCGCGCGCCTCATGCCGCCACCACGCGACGGATCGTCCATACGAGAGAGGCGCCGATCATCGCGCCCACGGCGACCGCGATCACCGTCAACACGATCCATCCCGTGTCGGAAGGGTCGACCGGCCGGGGCTCCGAGAGCGGCTCGCCTTCGACGGCGAGCTCGATCTGCAGCGGGAAACGCCCCGCGAGGCCCGGCGCGTCGGACAGTGACACCCGCACGAGGTAGTTGGCCTCATCGCGGAAGCCGTACTCGGTGCCGACGACCGGGGAGGCCGCCCCGGCCGACACCGGCGTGAGCCCGTTGAACTCCGCGTGCCCGCGCGCCGCCGTCGGCGAGTAGAGGTGCGTCCCGTAGACGCGCACCGCGAACAATCCGAAGGGGGTGGCGTCCGAACGGGCGGACCCGCCGACGGTCGCGGACACGGTCAGCGACTGGCCGACGTCGACCGGCACCGCGTACCACCGGTCGCCGCCGCGCGCGATGGCGTCGACCCACCTCCCGGGCCCCACCTGCGGGGCCTCCCGCGCCCGGTCGCTCCCCCGCACCTTCGTGCCCTTCGCCTCGAAGGTCCGGAAGGGCCGGAGCGAGATGCGGCGCAGCCGTTCGGCAAGCTGAGCGGCCGACCGCGCGTCGACGTAAGAGCCGCCGCCGGCCGCGGCTATGCAACGGAGCTGCCGGCGCGCGGCCCCCCCGACGCGGAACCCGACGACGTCCACCCTCGCCCCCGCTTTCCGGACCGTGCGCGCCACCTCGCACGGTGGCGGCGGCGCGCACGTGTCGATGCCGTCGGAGACGAGGATCATCGAACGGGGGCCGCCGCGCGGGAGGTCCCGGAGCCCCTGCCGGAGCGACTCACCGATGGGGGTGAAACCGCGGGGCCTGATCGCGTTCACCTTCGCCCGGAGCCGCTGCCGGTCGAGCGAGACGACGGGCGCCACGAGCTGTGTGTCCGTGCAGCCGCGCCGCTTGTCGGTGTTCGGGACGCGGTGGCCGTAGACGCGCAGCCCGACGCGGCTGTCGGCGGGAAGCGCGGCCACCAGGTCGCGCACCGCCTGCTTGGCCGCCGCCATGCGGCTCGACGTGCCGAGCCTTGCCTGCATCGACCCCGACGCGTCGAGGATCAGCAGCAATGCCGGAGGGTCCTCCCGAGGCTGAGCGGCTGCAGGGCTTGCGAGGCCGGCGCAGAGGATCGCCAGCACGAGCGCGCAGACGATGCGCGCCGTTGCAGTCATCGAGTGCCTAGACGACGGGCTCGTCGTCCGATTCGGTCTCGGAGTCGTCGAGGCTCCACTTCAGCTGGAACTCGACCTCTTCCTCGTCGTCACCGCGCTCGTGCTCGATGCTGAACTCGGCCCTCACCGGCACGTGGATGCGCTCGCCCGCGACCTGGATCCGGAACGGCGACCCGCTCTCGAGCGCGTCCGCGAGTCGCCGGAGCTTCGCGACGACCTCGGCCGCCGAATACCCCTTCTCTACGTCTCGTTCTTCCTTCGCCACCGCGAGACCCCCTTCAGCTCCAGACCGCCACTACCCGGAACAATCCCACGCCGAAGGCCGCCGCGTACAACACGAGCGCGTGCCCCCCGAAGCGCTTCCACAGGGGCCGGAGCCAGCGGCCCAGGGCGGCACCTATCAAGGCCATGGCGAGGAACCGCGCTCCCCGCGCCACCGCGCTGAAGGCGACGAACTCGACGCCCGTCACGCCCGCGGGCGCGGCCTGGTACGAGAACACCTTGTACGGGATGCCGGCGAGCGGCTGCGTGAGCAGCGCGCCACCGCCGCCGTCGGCCAGCCTCGCGGCGGCCTCGCCGACCATGCGATCTGTCACGAGCGGCGCGTGCTCGAGGAGCGCGCGTCCCGCCTCCCCGGAGCCGGCCGCATAGGAGATCACGCCGCCTGCGAGTGACCCCGCGAGCGCGGCCGCGAACAGGAGCCTCCACCGGTGCGGCGCGAGCACGACCAGAGGCAGAAGGAAGAAGTCGGGGATGACGGGCCAAGCGAGGGCCTCGGCCACCGCCCAGACCGCCATCGCGGCGACCGCTCCCCGCGAGCCGGCGGCGGCTGTGACGCGGTCGAAGCGTCGAGTGTCCTTCGGGCGCGCGAGCCGCGCCGCCTCGCCTGCGAGGGTCTCCACCTCCGCTTGAAGCGTCGCCGACACCTCGTCGGCGTCTCCCGCAGGCCGGAGCGGCGCGCCGAAGACGACCGCTACGGGGGCCGGACGGGGGCGCCAGGTGCCCTTCGGCAGGACGTGACCGGTTCCCGCGAGCCCCACCGGAACGATCGTCGCGCCGCGCTCCGCGAGCAGCGCGGCCCCCTTGTGGAACGAGTGGACCGAGCCGTCGCACGAACGCGTCCCCTCGGGGAACAGGAGGACGCTGTGCCCGCGCTCGAGCAGCGCGTGCGCGCGGTCGATGCCGGCGGTGCCGCGCCGCGGGAACGGGAACGCGCCCGTCAGCAACGACACGAAGCCGCCGACGACCTGCGAGCGCCAGAAGTGGTCCTCCGCGGCGGCAGGGTGCGTCCTCCGGCGGAGCCGCCGCGGCAGCGCCTTCAGGATCACCGCGGTGTCGGCGTGGCTCGAGTGGTTGGCGACGAAGACGAGCGGGCCCTGCGGCAGCGCGCGCGCGCGCCGGACCGCCAGCGGATGACAGAACCACCGCACGACCGGCCACAGCACGACGAGCTGCATGAGCCCGCGCAGGACGCCGCTCGCGCGGCCGGTGAAGTGCAGCGGCTCGGTACGGCCGGGGGCGAGGTCGGACTTCACCGTCATCCCCACAGCACGAGCACGGTGTAGACGAGCGGCAACACGACGAGCAACGAGTCGATCCTGTCGAGGAGCCCGCCGAACCCCGGCAGCCACGAGCCCGCGTCCTTCGCACCGAACTGGCGCTTGACGAGCGACTCGACGAGGTCGCCCCAGATGCAGCCGGCCGCGATCACCGCGGGCAGCGCCCATGCGACCGCGGGCGTCAGCGACTGCGGCAGGGCGAAGCCCATGATGGCGAAGCCGAGGTACGCGCCGGCGACGTTGCCGGCCACGCCGGCGCGCGTCTTCCCGGGGCTGAGCCGAGGAGCGAGCGGGCGGCGCCCGAACAGCTTCCCGGCGGCGAAGGCGCACACGTCGCTGAGAGCGACGGACATACCGAGCGCCAGAAGGATCCGCTGACCTCCCGCGACGTGCTCGCGGATCAGCAGCAGGTAGGTCGCGAGCCAGGGGACGTACGCGAACCCGAGCGCCGCGAACGCGAGACGCCGCACGCCCTGCTCGACGTCCTGCATCAGCAACGGCGTGAGCGTCGCGGCGACCAGGAGGATCGGCGGCATCCCCCGCCACAGCGTCAGCGAGAGCACGGCGACGGGGATGCTGGCGAGCCCGGCGACGTACATCGCCCTCCGGTACGGGCGCGGGAGGTCCACGAGGGCCGCGTACTCGCGCATCCCCTGGAACGAGATCGCCATAACGAACGCGACCGCGAGCTGGACGGGGCCCATGGCGGCCGCGCCGAACAGCGGCGCGCTGATCGCCCACGTCCGCCACCGCACGAACAGCACGCGCTTCGTCAGGTCGCGCAGGTGGCGTCGCTCGGCCACGAGGATGAGGCCGAGGCCCCCGGCGAGCGCGGCGGTAAGCCGTAGCGCAGCCGGGACGAAGAGGTCACCGTTGAGCATCGGCGGCCACCTCCTCCCGCGACAGGCTCCCGAGGCGCAACCCGGTCGTGAGGACCGAGCCGGCCGCGATCACCCACGCGGCAACTTCGAAGGGGACGGGAGACGACGCAGCAACAGCGGCAGCACCCGCGATAGCGATGACCGCGACGCGGTCGGCCTTGCCCATCGGGCCGCCCGCTATGCGCCGGCCCGTGACGGCGCGGCCGGCGCAGCCCGCTGCGCTCGCGAGCAGAGCACAAGTCAGCGCGGAGAACGCGAGTGCGGGCTCGACGACGGCCGCAAGCGGAGCCAGCATGGCGACGTCCGCGAGCCGGTCGGCCATCTCGTTCACGACCTCACCGAAAGGGCGGCCGTCTCCGATCCGCCGCGCCACCGCCCCGTCGAGAGCGTTGAGCGCGAGCCGGACGACTCCGAGTGGAGGGACGACGAGCCACAGCAGCGGCTCCGAGAGGATGCCGCCGGCGGCGAGCGCGGCCCCCGCGGCCACGCTCACGCCGACGGCGGCGACCGACAACGTGTCGGGCGACACGCGGTGCTCGACGAGGAAGTCCTCGAGGCGCCGGAGGCGGCGCACGAACCAGGGCTTGATCGAGTAGAGGCCGCTCATCCCCACTGCCCCGTCCCCGCCACGAAGAGGACCAGCAGCGTGAACCCGGCGGCGACCACCGCGCCGATCGCGCCGATCACCGCCAGCGCGAAGACGACGACCTTGAGGATCTCTCCCCCTCTGCCACGCGCGACACCGTTGCCTTCCATGACCGCTCCTTCCGTTCGACGAACCAACGGGTTCATCGTCGGGAAACGGGCGGCGGCGCGGTAGACGAGGAACTACCCGAATGGGCTCCCGGAAGTGCCCAAATCAGGAGTGGGTACTTGGAGCAGCCGGCGCTATTCGGGGGCCTGGTCGAGCCCTCGCTGGAGGGCGTAGCGCATGAGCTCGTAGCGCTTGCGGAGCTGGAGCTTCGTGAGGATGTTCTGCACGTGGTTCTGCACGGTCTTCGTCGAAATGAACAGCTTCTCGCCGATCTCCCGGTAGGTGTAGCCCTTGGCGACGTACTTCAGCACCTCGTTCTCGCGCGCCGTCAGCTCGGGCTCGCCCGCGTCCTTCTTCGCGATGCGTCGGAACTCGTCGAGCACCAAACCGGCGAGCGACGGCGTGAAGACAGGCTCGCCGTCGCGGACGCGCACGACCGCGGTGACGAGCTCCTCCGACGTCGAGCTCTTGAGGAGGTAACCCGACGCACCGGCCTTGACCGCCTCGAGGACGTCCTTCTCCTCCGCGGAGGCCGACAGGACGAGGACCTTCACGTGCGGGGACTCCTCGACGATCTGCCGCGTCGCCTCGACCCCCGAGACCTGGGGGAGCTGGAGATCCATCAAGACGACCTCCGGCATGGCGTCGCGCGCGAGGGCGATCGCCTCACGGCCGTCGCTTGCCTCACCCACGACCGTGTGGCCCGCGGCCTCGAGGTCGGCGTGGACGCCGTCGCGCCAGACCGGGTGGTCGTCGACGATCAGGACGCGGATCGAGTCGTCCCCGCCGGGGGTCGTCACCGGCCGCGGCGGACCGGCACGGCGAACTCCACCTCGGTGCCTCGCCCCATCCCGCTCGTCACCTCCATCGTCCCGCCGAGATCCTCCACGCGTCCCTTCATGCTCTTCAGCACTCCCGCCTTGCCGCCGGACCGCAACGCGTCTTCGTCGTAGACGAAACCTACGCCGTCGTCGCGCACCGAGACGAGAAGCCGCCCGTCGTCCTCCTCGGCGAACACCGTCGCCCGTGACGCACGCGCGTGCTCGACCACGTTCGCGAGCGCCTGGCGCACCGCGGCGACGACCTCGCTCCCGACGGCGCGGTCGACCCAGAGCGGCCCGACGCAGCTGACCGATACGTGCACCTCGGCGATCGACCGCGCAACTGCCTCGAGCTCGCCGCGCAACGACATCGCACCCCCCGGCGCCTGCTCCGGCTCGCGCAGGATCAGGCTGCGCAACCCGGCCTCCTCCTTCTCCGCGAGCTCCCCGAGGCGCGCGACCTCGGCGGGCGGGACCGCGTCGAGCCGCGCCAGCTCGCGTCCTTTCTTGTGGATCAGGGCGA
Organism: Actinomycetota bacterium; assembly: GCA_035942255.1. Taxonomy (GTDB): domain Bacteria; phylum Actinomycetota; class CADDZG01; order CADDZG01; family WHSQ01; genus JALZEG01. Next base: position 25,586 of record DASZDG010000032.1, read on the forward strand.
GGACCTGGAGGACCGAGTCGTGGATCTCCCGCGCCAGCGACTCGCGCTCGGCGAGCCGCGCCGCGCGCTCACGCTCGCGCACCAGCTCACCGGTTGCGTCCTCGAGCGCCTGCGCCGACCGCACGAGGAGCTCGGACACGAACCCGACGGCACCGCCGGCGACCAGGTAGTTGATGATCCCGCTAACGAGAGCGCGCACGTCTTCGCCGGACAGCTCGTCGAACGGCACGCCGTTCAACGGCCGGGTCAGGATCAGCAACGCGGCCAGGAGCGACCCGACGGCCAGCCCTGCCTTGGGGCCGCGGCGGACGCCCCATGCGAGCGCGGCGGTGATCGGGTACCCGGTGGCGAAGAACGGACGCCCTTCGACGACCTCACCCTCGAACACCACGAACGCCGACGCGACGATCAGCCACGCGGAGACGGCGAGGTCGATCCACAGCGTCGCCTGGTCCCACCGGCGCGACGACACCGTGACCCACACCGTCCACGCCCCGGCGATCCCGATCGACGTCCACGCGAGGGGCTCGTTGCGGAAGTCGCCCGAGTCCACCAATGCGACGAACGACATCCACCCGAGCCACACCCAGCGGAACACGAGCACCCCGCGGATGAGCGTGCGGCGTGAGCGCTCGGGGGCCGAGAGGCCGGGGGCCGAGCCGGTATTCGACGCTTCTCGCGCTGCGGTCGACATGTCGCGCCAGGGTTACACAGCGGTCGCCCCGCGGGAAGGATCGGCCGGAGACGTGCCGCAACTACCCAGGCGAACCTGGGTAGTTGCCGCCCCCGGAATGAGCCGAACGCCGTCTACCGTCGCGGGGCTCCGGTTCCGATGATTGGTGTGAAGACACCGACCAGAGGAGCCAGGCACATGACCGCATCTTCGAACGCACTCACGCTCGACCGGCTCGCCGCCGCCACGCCCTCGACGCGCGACCGCTACGTCGACTTCCTCAGGGCGTTCAGCATCGCCGTCGTGGTGTTCGGCCACTGGCTCGTCGCGATCGTCTACCTCGACGGCTCGCGCCTTAGCGGAGCGAGCGCTCTCGACGAGGTGCCCGCGGCCCGCCTCCTGACGTGGGTCCTTCAGGTGATGCCGCTGTTCTTCTTCGTCGGCGGGTTCTCGAACCTGACCTCGTGGCGGGCGACGAAACGCAAGGGCGGCGACTATCTCTCGTTCGTGCGCGGACGCGTCGACCGTCTGATGCGCCCGTGCGCGGTCTTCATCGGCGTCTGGGTCTCGGTCGCGATCGCGCTGCACTTCGCTGCGCCGGGGCTCGCCGCCGAGCTCCGTCCGGCTCTGGCGATCATCGCGAAGCCCCTGTGGTTCATCGCCGTGTACCTGATCGTTATCGCGCTGGCGCCGGCGATGCTTCGGCTGCACGAGCGCTTCGGTCTGCTCGTCCCCGTCGCGATGGCGGGCGCGGCTGCGGCCGTCGACGCTCTGCGGCTCGGCCTGGACGTCCCGTTCGTCGGGTACCTCAACTTCGCCTTCGTGTGGCTGTTCGCGCACCAGCTCGGGTTCTTCTACGGCGACGGCCGCCTGGCCGGGCTGTCGAAGCGGCGTCTGGCGACGTTCGCCGCCGCGGGCGTGCTCGCGCTCGTCGCGCTGACGCAGCTCGGCCCGTACTCGACGAGCATGGTCGGCGTCGACGACGGACGCGTGTCGAACAACGACCCGCCCAGCATCTGCATCGTCGCCCACAGCATGTGGCTGATCTCCGCCGCCATGCTCGCCCGCGGCCCCGTCACGAGGTGGCTTCAGGGTGCGCGGGCGTGGCGAACCGTCATCGCCGCGAACTCGATGATCATGACTGTGTTCCTGTGGCACCTGACCGCACTGCTGGCAGCCGTGCTCCTGCTGTACCCGCTCGGCTTCCCGCAGCCTGCAGGCGGTACCGCCGAGTGGTGGGCGCTGCGCCCGGTGTGGCTCGCGATCCTGAGCGTGTTGCTCGTGCCGTTCGTCGCCGCCTTCGGCCGTTTCGAGCGGGGCCGGTCGACGGCGCCTGCGACCGGAGACGGATCGCGCGGGCGGGCGGTGGCCGCCGTCGCCCTCATGACCGCAGGGATGGCCGGGCTCGCAACCGACGGCTTCAGCGAGATCGCCTTGCTCGGCGGAGCGCTCACGAACGCTGCATTCGTCGCCGGCGGCGTGTTCCTGCTCGGGGATGCGCGGCGGGCGTAGGCCGGGGATGGCCACGAGGAATGCCGTTCGGGAGGGCGAATGGCTTCAAACGTGGGCGTGCGGAGACTGGGGGCCGCGGTGGTGGCGATGTGCTGCCTCGCCGCGCCCTCATCCGCGCACCGAGCCCCGAGTGATGCGGCGGACATCACGGTCGTAGGCGTATTCGGCGCCGGCGGGGTGATCCGCGGCGCAGCGCTCGAGAACGGCTACCTCTACGTCGCGACGACGAACTCGCTCTCGGTTTACGACGCTTCGAACCCGTCGGAGCCGGAGCTGCTCGCTACCAGGCCGACGCCGCGGATCATCCACGGCGAGCTCATCTCCACCGGCGGCGAGCTGCTCCTCCTCAACGGCGGCCTCGTCGGCGGCGGCCTCGACGTGTGGAACGTGGAGGACAAGTCGAACCCCGTCCTCGCCGGGAGCCTCGAGGGCATCGGAGACGAGCACTTCTCGTGCCTGCTCGAGTGCCGCTGGGCCTACGGATCGGCCGGCTCCGTCGTCGACCTGCGCGACCCGCGGATGCCGGACCTGTCCGGCGTCAACTGGAAGGTCGAGATCGGCATCGGTGAGAGCCCGGTGCACCGCCTCGACGAGTACCGGACTGGCTTCATGGCGACCGCGCCCCGTGGTGACCCGCCGCTGATCCTCGACGTGCGCCGCCCCCTGCAGCCGCGCGTCGTCGCACGGACGGTCACCTCACGGTTCCACCCGAGCATGTTCCTGTACACGACGTGGCCGCGCGGCGGCGACGACCGCTTCGTCGTGACGTCGACCGAGAACGGCGGGTGCAACGACGAGCATCAGGGTGCCCTCGTCACGTTCGACACCGCGGGGTGGCCGGAGGACGGGCGTTTCGAGGTCGCCGGCAGGTACCGCTACAGGGGGCGGACCGACGACGAGAACTGCCTCGCGTACTACTTCTCCTTGCACCCGCGCTTCGACGACGGGGGCCTGATCCTGCTGCCGAACGGGCTCGAGGGGACGCGCCTCGTCGAGGTCGCGCCGGACGGCACGATGAAGGGGCTCGACTCGTTCGTGCTGCCGACGTCGGACGTCTGGCTGGCGTTCTGGGTAGACGAGCAGATCTTCTACGCGCTGAACACGACCGGCGAGGTCTACATCCTGCGGTACTCGTAGCTCCGCGGCGCGCCCGCCCCACCTGCGACAATGGAGGGACTGCGCCCGTAGCTCAGCTGGATAGAGCGTCGGACTTCTAATCCACGACGTGCACCGCTGCCCACCTGCCCGTTCGAGCGTTTCCCCTGCTCAGGGTGTCGGTCGTCAGCGGCACCGTTGGTCACGTTCGGCCACCATTTGCCACGCGTTTGCTGTGCGAATGCAGTGCGCGATCAGGAAGCAGATTTCCGCTCGGCCTTCATCTACGGGTACTCCGACTCGAATTCGGTTCTTCGTTGATTGAACTCGCGCAGCTCCTGGTCGTTCAGACAGACCCCCTCCTCGACGACCTCAGGTTCGTCGTAACCGCCATAGCGCGCAGTTGGTATCCACGTTCCCTTCGTGATGTTGGTGCACCATGCTTGTTTGACGAAGTTGGGAAATAGCGCGTACAAGCCGAGCGCGATCGCCACCGGGATCCACCACCTGAATGTCTTCTTGCGACCGGCTGGCGGCGCGGCGTTCATCCCCACATCTCCAGTAGAAGCGGGAGCGGCAAGGCCGTCAAGGCCGCCGCCTGCCGTCATCAAGGCGGGGCTTCCGCCGGCGCTCACGTTCCACGATCTGCGCAAGGCCGCAGGCTCGATAGCCGCCAGTCCCACCTACGCCGGGGCCTCGCCCAAGACCGTTCAGAACCTGCTCGGCCACTCCGTGCAGCAGGTCACGACCGAGAGCTACATCGCCGAGTTCGCCGAGGACACCGCTCGGGTGCGGGCTTCGCTCGAGCGGATCTACTCCGAGGCCGGTCCTGCTGTGCATTTGCAGTGCGACCCGGATTCGACGGTCAAGTCGATGGCTCCGCGCCGCCGCCGGAAGGCGGGCTGACCTGCGAGAATGTGAGACCTGCGCCCGTAGCTCAGCTGGATAGAGCGTCGGACTTCTAATCCGAGGGTCGGGGGTTCGAATCCCTCCGGGCGCGCTGGGGTCGTTAGAGTCCCAAGCATGGGGTTCCTCTACGCCTGGCTGTTCAGGTCGTTCGGACGTCTAACTCGAGCCGGCAAGCTCACCGCGCTCGTCATCCTCGGCCTCTTGATCCTAGCGATGGCGATATGGGACGTGCCGTTCTTGGAGTCAGAATAGGCAGGCTTTAAAGAGGGAGCCGAGGTGGGAAAGCTGCGCGGGATCGTGGGTCGAGCTATCAGCTTCCTTCGCAATTCCGGTACAGCTGAAAACATGAGCCCCGCCCAGAAGATGGCTCAAACGATAAACGGAGCCCCCCCACGATTAAAGCGCGGCTCCCTCCAGTTCTTCGGCGAGTGGTTCGGTCGCCCAGGGGACAACAATCACTCGATAGTTGCTGCAGAAGCTGATGAGAATCGCCTTCGCCTGACATTCGACGACGACGAGACCCTCGACGTCTGGGATCCGAAAGAGCTGGAGCTCCAGTCGGATCAGCTCTTCGTGATCCGCTCAGCTTCTCGGGTCCGATGGGAATGGTTCCATTACGGAGAGTCCAAGACTCCCGACAACCGGCACTTCATTGAGTACCGGTATGGCGACAACGCCATTCAGCGCCGCGCGGATCGCCCAGCCTCGGTGGGACCCGCCACTGCGAATCCACACCGGCCAGCGGTGACCATTAATTAGCGAGGATGTGTCTGTGGGAGTGCCGAAACCGGCACGTCGCAAACGAGACCGGATCTTGTCGAGCCCGCAGTACCGGTCGCAAGCTGCCCGTCCTCGCTCGCGCGTCAGGCGTCGTCTTTCATCCGCAGCCCGATGGGTGGCCGGTCGAGATTAGTTCTTAATCTCATCTCCGAGGGCGGCTACAGCGTCTTGGAGTACCTCATAACCTACGACCGTAAGGAGCGAGGCACCCAAAACGTAGGCCTTGATTCGGTCACTGACAGTCGACGTCGTCTTCAGCGTATTCACGACGTTCCCCACCGTGAGCTGCTCTTCTCGAGACACGTTCTGCATGGCAATTTGAAAACAGTAAAGAGGTAAGGAAGCGGCACTCTTCTCGAACGAAATTCCGCTCATGGCTTTAACCACTTCGGCTGAGCGATGTCGAGCCCGATCGCGGTCAACCTGCCTGTCGGCTGCACCTAGGGCCACGGTCAGTAGAGCGCTTGGGCCAATGCCTATGTCTTTATCCCCGGCCTTCACGGTAAAGAGCGAGGTGCGAAATAGGGCGATGGCCCCGAAGCCGGCTGACAAGTAGCTGCGTGGTGCGAAGATCGGCGCCATCAGCAGTGCCGTCGATCCCGAAACGCCAATCGAACGTCCGAGCCAACAAGAAGGCTCCGACTGAAGCCAAAACGTTGAGCCCTATATAGGCCCAGCCCGGCTTAGAGAAAGCTGACGACGGGTCATCTCGGTAACGAGAGATAAGTTCACCAGCGCCGACCAGCCCACCTAGCAAAACGGCAAGGAGAAGAAAGAATCCAATTCCCACGTCCCCCGCCCCCCTCGCCTATCAGCTCGACCACTACTAGATCAGTTCGATCGTTTCAGAGTCCCCGACGCCATCGATGCGAACACGCTTCTGAGCGTGCAAGTGGTCTAGCACTTTAGCTAGTTCAATCACGCTGACCTTGAGTTCGTCAGCCATCTCTTTTGGAGGAATGGGCCCAGCTCGATCCTTCAGGATCTCGATCACTTTCTCGGTTAGGTCGTCGTTAGTTTTGTCGAACTCGCCAGCCATATGTTTCATCTGTTCTTGAGCCACCTCAGGGTCGATGGACCCTAGAAATGTACTGAAAGAATCGATATCGTCCCGTGCCACAAATCCTCCTGACCTGCTGTCCTAGAAGGAGTATAGGCACCTCTCTTTTTGGCGTGCAGTGAACCCTCAGCATCGTCCGATCCAGTGAAGTGGCATCTCTGTTTGGGCTCTTGGCGAGAGAGATACGTACGGACGAAGCACTACGCGGGGTGTCTTCACGTTCGCCAACTTGACGCCAATCGGGATCGTGGCCGCGGGAACTTGCGGCGGATCTCAAGGCGCGATCCTGCGGGGCACCTATTACGCGCCTTGACACTCTTTCGAGGCAGGAAGACAGTCGAACGCTGGTGTGTGGTTTAGGTCCGGGAGGGATTTTCTGTGACAAGTGGAGTCGTGGGCTTTGTCGAGAGCTCTGAGGCTGCGGACAGCGTCGCTTCTTCCTTCCCAGGATCGCAGGCGCTAAGTCAGGCGCATTTGGTTCTCGCTGTAGTGCGCTCACAGAGGCAGCTGGATCTCTTTGCTCAACTCCCTGAGGTACGAGATTGGCAGATTCTGAACGTCCCACGATTGCGAGTCGTTGCTGGTCTCGACCTCATGGCGAGGATCGAAGTCGAGAACAGAAACGAAACAAGTACGAATGGCACGGCTCCTGGAGACGACGGGGGATATCCGATCTGGAAAGCTGGAGCACCTGAAGGTCAGCAAGTAGACATCGACGGCGAGTTGAATTTTCCCACTCGTCAACCAGTCGTCGCTGCTGTGAATATGAGCTTCGGACCTAAAGAAGTCGGTAACGAATACAACGCTTTAAGGGATGCGATCAACTGGGCCACTAGAGCGATCTCTGGCACTGTATTGCCTGTAGCTGCTGCAGGTAACGAATCTCGAAGCGCTGATGGACGAGCAACAACATCTGAATGGGCTAAGCCGCAATGGGTAGTTTCGGTAGGGGCAACGGCCGATCGCGGAGGACAAGTCTTGGCGTCCTATTCATCCACAGGATCGGCGGATGACCCAGGAAGTGGTCCTGATGTCGTTTCTATCGGTGAGCCATCTTTGAACAGCGAGAAACGTGGAACGAGTTTCGCTGCCCCACGAGTCGCCGATGCTGCAGCGGATTTCGCATGCGCTCTCTTGTGTATTCGCCACGTGCTTCAACGAGTCACCTCTTGCGAGGTTCAAGGTGTGCCTGTCGTGGGCATCGGAATCATAGATCGCGATTTCGACCTGCCGCATGAGCCCTTGAGGCTTAATGCTCTCCCGGTCTTCGGAATAAACGAGAAAGTCGTAGCCGACCTTGCGAGCATCGCTGAAGATCTAAGGATCAACCTCGACCTAACTCCATCCCCTTCCAGGCTGAGACGTGCACTCTTAACTGCTGTCCGTCCTATGATGAATTATCCATCTCACCAGGTCGGAGCTGGATTCATTGACCGAGCAACAGTCAAAGAGACTCTGAGGCGTCTTTCCATTGGCCATATCCTCGCCATACTGGCTCATGGGCCAATCGAAAGAAAAACGTTAGCGTCCCTACCAACGGCACCTTTATTCGACCCGCAAGCACTAAACAGTCTCGTCAGCATGTGGCACCTCTCGAGAGTCATATGGACGCTCGACTACAAGAGCGGCCGGTTCACCAGTTTCGATGGGACGGTGCATGACGGGTCTGCATGAGGCTCAAGAAACGTATCTCGTCGAATTCGGCATCGCTCGCGTCCCCGTCGGCGTCCGTACCGGAGCTGAGCCGAACGCGGGCCTCATCGAGCATCTCCCGGACGTCGGTGAAGCAGTCCCCGCGCCGGGATTCCTCCAGGATCGACCCGAGGACCTCGCTTGCGATGCGACGATCGACCCCGGTCCCCTTCTCCCGAAGGACGCGCGCGACCGCCAGCGCCTCGATCCGGGTCCACGCGCGCGCGGGCTTCGGCGGAACGTGACGCTCGCCGCCGCAGCCGCAGATCTGCCGTTCCTTGAGCGTGGCGGACGGCGGCTCCAGCGTGCGACGCACTCGCTTCCGTGGCATGTCGGGCGTCTTCTCGGACATCCCCGCCTCCGCGCCTCACCTCTGCCGTCCGGTCGCGCCGGCTGTCGAGCATGTTGTTCGACACGGCCCTGGATGGCTGTTAGCTCGCGAACTCCGCTGGCCAGCCCGCCGCGCGAGCCTTCGGGTAGAGACGGCTAGCGCGGGGAGGCTGCGATGTTCACGTTCACGATCGGTGGTGTCGTTCTCGAGGCCGAGACGCGGCGCCCTCTGAGCGGGTGGTACGTCAAGGCCTACGACAAGGACCTCGTCTTCGACGACGTGCTCGGCTCTGCGGTGACGGCCCACGACGGGACGTTCACGATCTACACGGAGGTCAGCGACTTCCGCGAGCTCTTCGAGCGTCGCCCGGACGTGTACTTCCGCGTGGCGCGCCGGCCCGGGCAAGAGTTCGTGCACGATACTGAGAGCGGCGTCGCGTTCAAAGTGGACGAGCTCTCACACCACGAGATCCTCGTCCCGGTGGACGCGGTCTCGGACCCGGGCGCCGCGACCGTGTCGGTCGCGGGTGACGACCGCGAGCCGAGACAGGGGTTCGGCGCGGGCGAGAACGTCTCGATCTCCGCAACGGGACTGCGACCGGGGACGACCTACGATGCCCGCGTCGAGGAGAACGGCGAAGAGCTCTTCACCGCGCGTTTGATGACGAACGGCCGCGGAGAGCTGCCGCCGACGATCCTGTGGCCGCAGGCCTTCCTCGACGACCCGCGCCGCGAGGGTGCCCTCACCATCGACGAGGCGCGCGAGAGATGGCGCGGCGCGGACCTGGGGATCGTGCTCGGCGACGGTCGGAAGAACTCGCTCGAGGCGGGCCTCGGGTTCATCCCGGAGGCGGCTGCGCCGCTGGCCTTCATCGCCGACGCCGAAGGACGTCCGCGCAACGGCCTCGAGCCGGGGACGGGACCGGTGTTCCTCACCGTCACCGGGCTTCCCTACGGGGGCGAGGGCGTCGTCTGGCTGACCCACCGGCGTCACGACTGGCAGCCGGGCGACGCGTTCGAGCCGTCGCTCCTTGCCGGCGGCGAGCCGGCGGTCTTCCCCGTCGAGCTCCCCGAGCCCGGCGCAACCGCCACGCTCGAGCTGGTCGACTCTGCGGCGCTGCTTCCGGGCCCCTACGACTTCATCGTCAGGCCCATCCGCTACGGCTGGGAGGAAGACGAACGGCTGAGGATCGGCCCCCGCGACGTCGTCAGCCGGCTCGTCACGGGGCTCGTCGTCCGCGAGGACTTCTGGAACGCGAAACCGGTCCTCGGCGGGTGCGTCAACAAGGTCCCGATCAGCGGACGCCTGGTTTCGGGATCGCCGTACTTCCGCTTCTCCGACACGTTCGCGGTGGGCGAGGACGTGTGGGGTGCGATCGACCCCGGCATCGTCGATCCGGCGAACGTCTCGAAGATGTGCGCCCTCTACGTCGTGCCCTCGAAGAACGACGTGCAGTGGGGAGCCGACAACTCGCTCGCCCATCTGCCCGCACTCGGGGGCAACCCTGCGGTCCAGAGGATCAAGGTCGAGTCCGGATGCATCAACTGCAACCAGGTCCGGCTCTGGGACAACGCGTCCCAGCCCGGCGAGTACGACGTGGTGGCCGACTTCGGCAACAACACGCCCGACGCCGGGACGTTCGTCCCCGACGACGCCTACGACACGCCTCTCGACGCCATCGACGGCTACTTCGTGGCCGGCTTCAGGGTCGTACCGGACCCCGGCACGTCGGGCGACTTCCCGCACGCCGGCAACTTCAACTACACGGAGACGACGAACGTCCCCGGGTTCGGCCTCGCGGGCTCCGTCACCGTGCAGGACGAGGACACCTCGTACCACGCCCCCGGCGCCTTCACGCCGGTCAACACGACCGTCGCGCGCCGCGCGAACGTCTTCTTTCCGGCGAGCGCTGCGGGGGTGACGGATCCCGCCCAGATCGCCGCCGGGGGACCGTATCCCGTCGTCGTGATAGTCCACGGGAACGGGCACCAGTACACCAGCTACAACGCGCTGCTCACACACCTCGCGCGCAACGGGTTCATCGCCGCCAGCATCCATCTGAACGGCAACATGCGCGCCCTGGGGCGCGCCAACGTCATGTTCCAGCACCTCCCGATCCTGCAGGGGGTGTTCGGAGCGAGCATGCAGAACAACATCGGCCTGTTGGGCCACAGCCGCGGGGGCGAAGCGATCCTCAAGGCCGCGCGGTTGAACTCACAGGACGCGCTCGGTCACGGGATCAACGCGCTCATCCCCCTCGCTCCCACCGACCAGTACGGGTCGGAGCGACTCGAGTTGGGATGGGCGACGCCGATGTTCGTCCTGTACGGGTCCAGGGACGGGGACATCGACGGCGGGATATGGACGTCCGGGTACACGGTCCCCATGACGGGGTTCGCCCTGTACGATCGGGCCTCCGGCGCACAGAAGTCGATGGCGTTCGTCCACCGCGCGACCCACAACGGGTTCGTCACGTCGAACTACGACGCCGAGGCCGGGGACATCCCCCAACTCCTCACCCCCGCCGACCAGCAGGCAGTCACGATGTCCTACGTGAACGCGTTCTTCCGCCGGTACCTGAAAGGCGAGACACAGTGGGCCGGGATGTTCCAGGGCGAGTGGCAGCCGCCGTCGGTGCCCGCCCACGTCGAGCTGTACATCCAGTACCAGGACGCGGCCCCCACGCCCGTCGACAGCTTCCAGACCGGCACCGGCTGGCAGTCGAGCAGCGGCGGCGCGACCGTCTCGCACAGCGGCCTGCCCGCCGACCCGAACGAGGGAAAGATGCACGACTACCCTGGGGACCCCGGGATCGACCCCCGTTCGCCGCACGACACGCGCGGCCTCACGTTGCGGTGGGACACGGCCGGCGACGTGCTCGACTTCACCTTCCCCGCGGCGCAGGACGTCTCCGGGTTCCAAGCCGTGAGCATCCGCATCTCGCAGAAGGAGGGTAGCCCCAACAACCCCACGAACCAGCTCCAGAACCTTCGCCTGGCCCTCCGCGACTCGGGCGGCAACGAGCGCGCTGTGAGGCTGGGGTCCTTCGGCGAGATCCCGTTCCCCGACCAGCGGGCGGATGCCTCCTTGAGGAAGTCCGCGATGACGACGATCCGCGTGCCGCTCTCCGCCTACCGGATCGTGGCCGCGGGCGCGCAGCAGGTGGACCTTACGACCGTAGCCGCGCTGAAGCTGATGTTCACCGAGACACCGACCGGCGAGATCGACGTCGACGACGTCGAGCTCACGAACTGAGGAGGTTCGACATGCGACCCCTTTTCCTAAAGGACCACCCCCACTACACGTGGGCCGGCCGCGAGGTCGTGGTCGAGTTCGACGAGCGGCCTCACCTGTTGTCTCGCATCGAGGTGGGAGGCGGCTACTTCCCGCAGATGGGACGAGAAGCGTTCATGCGCATAGTGGTCGACGAGAAGACGACGGTCCCCGCGTGGTTCGCAGAGCCCGCCGACGACACCCGCTCGCTGCGTGGATACTTCGCAACCGACCTGCCGGCGAGCGGAGTGCTCGAGTTCGGGTACGGCGCGGACCTGATGGGCCGCCTGGAGCTCGGGGAGGGCGACCGCAGGATCGAGACCCTCGATCGAACCCGGCTGCAACAGGACCTCGTCGTGCCGGACACCGACCAGGTGCTGCGGCGCTTCCGAGGTGACCGAAGGCCCGGCTGATCGCGCGACTTCGGTCGGGTTCGGAATTCCTCCGGGCGCTGTGGAGCGTGGCGCTAGGACACTCGCTAGGGCGTGCCCGCCTCGGGCTCCTGGCCCTCCGCTTCGGCCTCGGCGCCGGCTGAGCCCTCGCCCGGTTCGCACTCCGGCATCGACTCGTTCACGGGACGGCCGATCACGACCTCGTCATCGCACTTCGGAGCTTCCTGCTTCGCGTACACGCGCGCTCTCGCCTCGCGGCCCGCAGGCGCGGCCTCGACGGTGCGCTCGGCGCCGTACGGGCCAAGTCCGTTGCCACCCTCGCCTACGTGGAAGTCGCCGTCGTCGTTGCGAACAGGTCCGAAGTTCTCGTTGAGGCCCGCGGCTTCTGGTGCGTCCTCCGACGCGGGAGCCGTGAGAGCACCGTCGCGTCGTTCGATTCTCGAGCCCGGCGGCCGTTGCCGCTCCAGCACATCGCGTGACCGCCGGACATCGCTCGACGTGGCGGAGGCCGCCAGAGTCTGAGCGCGACGGGACTCGGCATCGACGGCCGCGCGGCCCCCGAGTATGACGCCTCCCGCGACCGAGCCCGCGACTCCCGCGACCGCGAGTGCGGTCGCGGTCGCCAGGTGCGACAGCTGCTGCGACACGCTCCACACCGGCGGATGCTTGGCGAGCGTTGCCCTGCGGAGACGCCACCATGCGGGAACCAGTCCCGATGTATGTTCCAGCGCCGCTCGGAGCCGTTGCCGCGCCCGCATGCGCGCCATCTTCCGTGCCGCCGGTGAGACGAAGCTGTCTTCCGAACCCTCTCCCCATTCCGCGAGCAAGACCTGTTGATCGGCGTTCGACAGCTTGCGGATCACCCTCTCGACGCGGCGCAACTCGAGGTGGCTCAGGACCTCGTCGTCGAGGTTGCGCACGGTCTCGGTCACGAGCAGGCGCGCGTCCCGCTTCCTGACCTCGTTCTTCCGGACCTCGTCGCGGACGATGTTGAGCAGGATCGTGTTGGCGAGCGCCCATACCGTCGCCTGATCGACCTTCGCCCAATTGCGGAAGAGCCGGAGACCGGCCTCCTGCACGAGGTCGTCGACGAGATCGGCCGGAACCCGGCGCGAGTGCAGGACCCGGCGCAGGCGCTGGGACAGCTGGGGCCATACGGCCGAGAACTCGGGTGCTTCGCGGGCCTCGGGTCTCTCCATGGTCACCTCTAATACGTGCGGACCCCGCGCTGGTATCCGAACGGCCGCCTGTTACCCGTGGACCCGCCACCCGTATCCCGTTGCCGCCCCGCCCAATGGAGACCAAAGGAGACGTGGACGTGCCCGGCGACGCAGAACCGCGCGGCCGCAACAGCCGGCCTTCGATGTGGCTGCTGGTCGACCCTCGCGCCGTGCCCCCGGGGATGGCGACCCGCGCCGTTCCCATGGCGTTGATCGCGCTGCTCCCGGGCGAGGTCGACGCGTTCGACGGAGCAACCGGCGCGGACCCGGAGGAGGTCGCGGTGGCGCGCTTGGCGGCGAGGGGACTCCCGGCGACAGAGATAGCAGCCCGGCTGCACATCTCTCGAAGGACCGCATACCGGCGACTGGCTCGGCTCCGCGAGGCCGTCGGCGCGCGGAGCTCGGCCGAGCTGGCGGCACGACTCAGCGAACGCGGGTTCTAGCCCGCGTGGCACTGCATCGCCGACCTGATGGCACGACGAAGGACCGCCTGTTACGCCGGTCGAACCCGCCCGTATCACGAGCCATCACCAACGATCGAACTGAAAGGACTGATCACATGAGGATCGCATCGAGAAGGACGAGCTCTCTGAGCGTGGGACTCACCGCGCTCGCTTGCATCGCCGGGCTCGCAGGTGGCGCGACGGCAAAGACGGCGCCCGTCGGGAACAGCCCGTGCCCGGGCGTGCGTCCGGGAGCGCACGTGACGACGTCAGCGGAGTCGGGCGGCACGTTGAATTTCGTCTTCAAGGGCAGCGATGGCAAACGGTACGTCGGCACCGCCGGGCATCTGCTGGCCGACGAGGAGACGCGTACCTGGAAGAACGACGGGCCCACGGCCACCCTCGATGACGGCACCGTTATCGGTCGCGCCGTCTACGCCTCGAATCACAACGGGGCCGGCGACGACTTCGCTCTGATCCGGCTCGCGCGGGGAGTGCCGGCAGATCCTGCGATGTGCCACTGGGGCGGTCCGACCGGTCTCCACGACGAGGTGTCGAGCGACCCGACCGTGCTGCGCCTGTACGGGAACGGTCAGGGGATCGGCGAAGCAGTCCCGGCGAGGACCATGCTTGCCGCCACGATGATCGACGAGACCGAGGTCGCGGCGTTCGGAGCCGTCGCTCCGGGCGACTCCGGCAGCCCCGTGATCAGCGCGGCCGGGAGGGCTGTCGGCGTTCAGTTCTCGCTCGGTGTGATGTGGGGCGACGACGCTGCCAGCGACCCGGCGAAAGCAAACCCCGGGACGGTCGGGATCTACCGGCTCGGCCCCCAGGTCGACGCTGCCGAAGCTGCGCTCGGGCTGAACCTCGAGCTCATGACGGCTCCGCTCGCCGAGGTCTAGCGCCGGCCGTTCGACGGGCCTCGCCGGCGGCCTTCCGAGGCGAAGTCGATCACTCGTAAGAGCGCGGTCGTGACCCCGATCGACGCCTGATAAGACGAGTGACCGACTGTTTCCACGATCTCGAAAGGAGTGCCCGTGCCCCGCTCTCCCGGCACCGCCAAGAAGACGACGAAGAAGAAGACCACCCGTTCCGCCGGCAAAGCATCGAAGGGGTTCACGCCCGAGGAACGGGCCGCGATGCGAGAGCGTGCCAAGGAGCTCAAGGCGGCTGCGAACCGGGAGGAGGGTGAGAAGGCGCTGCTGGCCGCGATCGCCAAGATGTCGGAGCCGGACCGCGCCATGGGCAAGCGCCTGCACGAGATCGTCACCGCCGCCGCCCCCGATCTCGCTCCGAGGACCTGGTACGGCATGCCGGCGTACGCCAAAGACGAGAAGGTCGTGTGCTTCTTCCAGAACGCCGGCAAGTTCAAGGCGAGGTACTCGACGTTCGGCTTCAACGACACGGCGAACCTCGACCAGGGCGCGATGTGGCCCACCTCCTTCGCGTTGAAGGAGCTGACGCCCGCCGCAGAAGAGAAGATCGCGCGGCTCGTGAAGAAAGCGGTGAGCTGAGGCTGAGCCCTCCAACCAAGCCCGGCGTCGAAGCCTTGCTCGGCGAGCTCCTTGCGGATGGTCACGACTCGGTCCTCTAGCGCAGGCGAGCTCCGGTTGGCGACCTTCTTGGCGGCCTTGGAGGCCGGCGCGAGCGCCTCGTAGCCGCCGGCGCGATAGCGGGCGACGAGCTCGGCGACTCAGCTCTTGGAGACCCCGTTCGCCCGGGCAACCTCACGGCAGCTGCTCTGCTCCAGGACCACGGCGTCGATGACGAAGCGGGCCAGGTCCAAGCGACACCTCCGTGGCTAGGGGTGTCCACGATGGCCCGCGACACGCTCGCTCAGCCGTGTCCACTATCCGGTGGAATCACACACCTCCGGGCGCGCGGCCTCAGCGACCGGGGCCCGGGGTGTTCCCGTAGTTCTGGACGGTGTCGTAGATCATCTTCGCGCCCGTGAACGTGGGGTCTACGTCTTCCTCCTCGCCGTGCAGGCCGTGGTCGTTGTCCAGTCTCCAGCTGAACATGCCCCGCAGGCCGTTCTCCAGCGCCCATTGCGTCCATGCTGCAGTGTCTTCGAGCGACGTCTGGACGCCGCCGTTCTCGGTGCACACGCCACCCATGAGCAGCGCGGCATCGACTCCCGCCCCAGTCCACGCCGGGACGTCCGCCGGCGTGCTCGAGGAGGAGTAGTCCTGAAGCTCGAGGGCGTCGACATGCGCGTTGAACACCTCCACCGCGTTGTCGCCGTATTCACCGGGCCCCGCGCCCGGCCATGGGACCGACACCACGACCCCGAGGCCGGCGGCCTTGAAGCTCGGGCCGAGCTGCGATACGAGCTCCAACACGTAGCTCAGGCCGTCGTGCTCCGCGTCGATCGTGAGCCCGTGCAGCCCCTGTTGCTGGAGATACTCCACGGTGTTCGCCGTCGACCGGTTGTCGTGCTGAACGTTGTCCTGCACGGCCGCGGAGACGCCCGAATCACCGACACTCGCGTAGATCAGGGCCTCCGGCGCCTGCGTCTGGATCTGCTCCTGGACCTGGGCCGCATACTGCTGGTTCAGGATCGCGGTGTATCCGTTCGGACCGGCCACGAATTCGCCAAACGCGAGGTTGTAGCGAGTCGCGTAATTCAGCGGTACCAGCTTCTCCTGGAGGTTGCTCAGGCCGGTGCTGTTCCAGGTGTCGTACCAGGTGGCGATCTCGAAGGCCATAGCGTTGGCTCCTCCCGGTCGAAAGGTGCGTCAGTGTTACATCCTCTCAGACACAAAGAAAACGGACAAGTGAAAAGGCGCCGGCCGCAGCGTTGAACGACGATTCGGGAAGGAGTGGCGTGGCACGCTCTCCGAGCGCGCGGTCACGCGCCGAACGCCGCCGCGACACCGAGCGCCGGCTCGCCCACGACGTCGACGTGTGGGTCGCAAGCGCGTCGCCGGACGGTGAGCCCTACCTGGTCCCGTTGTCGTTCGACTGGGACGGCGCCGCGCTGCTGCTCGCGACGCCGGCGGACAGCCCCACCGGCAGGAACCTCGCCGCGACCCGAACCGTCCGGCTGGGGCTGGGCCACACCCGTGACGTCACCATGATCGACGGCGACGTCGAGGTGCTCGAGATCGATGCGCTACCTCGGGGGCGGGGTGACGACTTCGCCGCACGCACCGGCTTCGACCCGCGTGCCGAGAGCGTGTCGTACCGCTGGTTCCGCGTCTCGCCCCGCCGCATCCACGCGTGGCGCGAGGCGAACGAGATCGCGGGGCGCGAGCTCATGCGCGAGGGCAAGTGGCTGGAAGGTGGAACGTGAGGGCACGTCGCGAAGCCGAACGCCGGCGTCCGCGACGTGCCCTGCCGTCAGCCAAGGCGCTCCTCGGCCGCTAGGTGCACTGAGGCGCCGTGGGGAACACCGTGCAAGCCGTGTCCAGCACGACCTTCCCCACCGCGTCGAAGACCGCACGGTAGTCGTCCACCGCGTGCCAGTAGGCGTCGACCGCCGCGCCCTCCGCGTATGCCGCCGCGTCGAACACCGCCTCGCACGTCCAGTGCACGCACCCTGCTTGCGCCGGGGCAGCTCCGAGTGGGCCACCCAACATCGCCAGGGCGGCCGCCCCGATCCCAACCAGCTTCGCTCTCCGCATCTGCTTCTCCCTTTCGTCCGCCACGTGCCGCTTTACTCGTTCGGTTATCGCGTGGCTAAATCCTCTGTCACCCGGATACCAAAACAAGCAGGGCCACGCGCGCCGGGACTCCCCTTCTTCGTTCCCCGGGACCTACGAGATCCGCGCGGTACGGCACGCGCACGACCCCGACAGGTACCACGTGCCCTAGCTGCGCGTCCGCCAGTCCGGGGAGAACGCCTCGTAGTAGTAGTCGCCGTAGACGGTCCGCTCGCGGCCCCCGCGGAGCGGCAGGTACGTCACGGTGCCGTCGTCCCCCGAGCGCAACGCGTAGACGAGACGCCGCCCGCCGGGCGAGAACGACGGCGCGAAGGCGGACTCGAACCTGCTGCGGACGATCCTCCGGCCGCGGCGGAGGTGCAGCACGACGAACGGGCTTCCCTGACCGTCGTGCTCGTAGCGCAGGCACAGGTTCCGGCAAGCGTCGTACACGATCCTCGGCCGGGTCTGGTCCCACTGCGGCTCCCACGCGCCGTACCGGTGGCGCGCGAGGACGCGCTCGTGCGTGCCGTCCGGGCGCATCACGAGCACGCTCGCCCGCGCGCACGACGTCGTGCCGGACGGGCAGTCGCCGCGGTCGAACACGATCCGGTCGAGCGGCCACGACCAGTCCGGGTTCCCGTCGGCCACGTCGTTGCGCGTGAGCCGTCGCCGCGGCCCCCCGCGCGTCCCGGCGATCCACAGCTCGCACGAGTTGCGGGCGCGCCTGCCGGGCTCGCAGCGCTGGAAGACGAGCGCGTTCCCGTCCGGCGACCAGGAGGGATCGCCGTCGGCGTGGGGGCCGGTGGTGACGCGGTGCTCGGTCGAGGTCCGGACGTTCAGCGTCCACAGGTCGCAGTCGGCTCCGTCGCAGCGCGCGAACGCGACTCGCCGGCCGTCCGGCGACCACGCCGGGTCTCGGTCGGAGAGGTCACTCGTCAGACGCACCGGCGGGCGGCGCCGGGCCGCCGCCCCGAAGACGCCGTTGCCGGCGCGGTCGCACTCCCGCCGGTCGAAGCAGCGGCGCCGGAATGCGATCTCTACGTCCGCGGGCTCGAGGCGAGGACGCTCGCGCCGGACGGGCTCGCGCGGGGGCGGCTGGCTCTCGTCACCGGCGCATCCGGATGCGAGCATCAGGAGCGACAACGCGAGCGCGGTCGTGCCGCGGCAGCTCGTCGACATCAGAATGTGACGACCCTAGCGAAGGAGGAGCGACATGGCGGATCCCGTGGCCGGACGGCCGTTCATCGCGCATCCCGAGTACGGCGTCCCGGACCACCACGAGGGGCTCATCGAGTGGTCGTGGGTGGTCGACCGGCTGGCGTCCGAGCGCAACTACTGGGTCGCGACCGTGACGTCCGGCGGCGCGCCGATGGCGCGGCCCGTGTGGGGAGTGGTCGTCGACGACACGATCTGCTTCGGCGGGGGGCCGCGCACGAAGTGGTCCCGCAACCTCGAGCGAGACCCGCGCGTGTCGCTTCACCTCGAGAGCGGGACCGAGGTCGTGATCGCAGAGGGCTCGGTCGCACGCCTCACCGACGCGGGCGACCCACGCCTCCGGGCGATCGACGACGCCTACGAGGCCAAGTACGAGATGCGGCACGGGCCCCCGGTATGGATGCTGCGCCCGTCGGTCGTCCTGGCGTGGCGGGATTTCCCCAAGGACATGACGCGGTTCACCTTCGACTCCTGAAGCTTCCCTCTATCGTCAGCTTCTGCTATTATTAGAAGGGTCAACCGTCGGAGGGGGATCGGAGGCCGGCATGCACGTTTTCGTCACCGGAGGGACCGGTGCGCTCGGTGAGGCCGTGACGAAGTCGCTGCTGAAGGAAGGCCACTCGGTCACCGCCACCTGGATCGTCGCGGAGGAGGCGGCCGCGCTACAGCGCGAGGCCGGGCCGGGAGCCGACCTGCTCACGGTCGAGGCCGACGTGCTGGATCCCGACTCGGTTGCGGCGGCCGTCGAACCCGCCCGCGACACGTTCGGCGACGTCGACGCCGCGGTGCATCTCGTCGGTGCGTGGTCCGGCGGCAAGGCCGTGCACGACCACGACCTCGGCTCCTGGCGGCGCATGCTCGACGTCAACCTGACGTCGGCGTTCGTCGTGTGCAGGGCAGTGCTGCCCCGGATGCTCGCCGCGGGACGCGGCCGGATAGTCCTCGTGTCGAGCCGCACCGCGAGGACCGACCGGCAAGGGCAGGCCGGGTACGCGGTCGCGAAGGCAGGGCTGGCCGTGCTCGCCGAGACGATCGCGGAGGAGACGCGGGGCACGGCGGTGACCGCAAACGTCATCGCGCCGTCCACGATCGACACGCGCGCGAACCGCGCGTCGATGCCCGACGCCGACCACTCCTCGTGGGTCACCGCCGAAGACGTCGCGGCTGCGATCGGCTACCTGGCGAGCGAGGAAGCGACCGCTTTGCGCGGCGCGTGGCTCCCGGTCTACGGAGGGGTCTGACCGTTTAGACGGTGCAGGAGTCGTCGTCGCACGCGGGGGCCGCGCCCGGCCCCGACACGATCGTCAACGGCGAACGCTCCTCCCACGCCCTCTTCAACACGCCGGCGAAGACGTCGGCCGGCTGCGCTCCCGAGACGCCGTACTTCCCGTCGATCACGAAGAACGGGACACCCGTGATGCCGTAGGCGCGTGCCTGCGCCTCGTCCGCGCGCACCGCGTCCGCATAGCGGCCCGACGAGAGGACTTCGGCGGCCTCGCCTTCGTCGAGCCCGGCCGCGGCCGCTACGCGGGCCAGCGAGGCGTGGTCGGAGACCGAGAGCCCGGCCGTGAACGTCGCGTGGTCCAACCGCTCCTTGAGGTCGTCCTGGACGCCCTGCTCGAGCGCGAAGTGCAGCAGCCGGTGAGCGTCGAACGTGTTGCCGCGCCGCGCGAGGTCGAAGCGGAACGTCAGGCCCTCAGACGCTGCGACCTGCGTGACGTTCTCCATCATCTGCCGGGCCCGGTCTTCGGAGATCCCGTACTTGCCTGCGAGGTGACGCGCGTAGTCGCCGGGCTCGTCGGACGAGGGCGGAGCGGAGGGATCGAGCTGGAAGGAACGCCACACGACCTCGACGCGATCCCGTTCGGGGAAGCGATCGAGCGCCGCTTCGAACCGGCGCTTGCCGATGTAGCACCACGGACATACGACGTCGGACCAGATGTCTACTCTCATACGCTCTGCAACGCCGCGACCCGTTTGCCCTATTCCGCCGGGCCTACTTGAAGTAGCCCTCGCGCAGGTTGATGCCGTGCTCGGCGTACACCTTCAGCGCCGCGATCATCTGCGTCCAGCCCATGCAGTTGCCGTAGGAGCGGTCGAGGTTCCCCTGCGTCGCCGGCCACGTCCCCTCGCTGATCCGGACCATCGTCGACGCCTCGTCCAGCGGCTCGAACTCGAGCCGGACCAGCGTGGTCTCGTCGTTCTCGCCGGCGTCCCACTCGAGGACGATCAGGCGGTCGCGCTCGACCTGGCGCACGCGGACGGGGAACGCGCCGGGGAAGTCTGCGAAGTCCCACGTGACCGTGGTCCCCTCGTCGAGGAGGCCGCTCGCTCCCCCGGTGGTGAAGTAGCCGCTCAGCTTCTTCGGGTCGTAGACCGCGTCGAACACCTCCGCGACCGGCTTCTCGACCCTGCCGTGCACCTGGAACTTCAGCTCCACGACGTCCTCCTTCCACGTCCGGGGACTAAATGTTATACTTCTATAACATGTCGGACGAGGCGGTGCAGGACCGGGTCTTCAAGGCGCTGGGGGACGCGCGCAGGCGGCGGATCCTCGACCTCCTGCGCGAGGAGCCGCTGACGACCGGCCGCCTCTGCGACGCGTTCCCGGACCTCGACCGGTGCACGGTGATGCAGCACCTGCGTGTCCTGGAGGACGCGGACCTGGTTCTCGTGCGCCGGCAAGGCCGCTACCGCTGGAACTACCTCAACCCGCTACCGATCAAGGAGATCCACGACCGGTGGATCAATCGCTATGCGGCCGGAGCGGTCGACCTGCTCGCGCGCTTGAAGAAGGACCTGGAGTCGGAGGAGCCGCGGGCCGCGGCCCCCACGGTCTCGAAGTAGGTCCGCTTCCTAGCGGGCCCAGAACGACGGAGGGTCGCTGGCTGGGAACGACTCCATGCCGGCCTCGTCAACCTGCGCGTCCAGAGCGTCGTCTCGCTGCGTGGTCTCGGCCTCGTCAAGGGTCTTCATCTCGGGCTCCTCGCGCTCGCGTCCTATAGCGGACAACCCGTCGGACGCTCCCGGCATTTCGCTACGAGACCCCGACCTCGGAGCCGATCCTCAGCGCGGCCAGCACGGCGCGGCCCTGCTCGACCGCGTCGGCGAAGCCCATCTTCGACCCGGTGGCCCACGCAGCGTCGAACTCCGGGCCGAGCTGCTTGCGCGCCGCGCCGACGAGGTCCTCGAGGCGCGCGGCCGCCTGAGGCGGGACGGCCGTTCCCATCGCGCCGCGGATGGCGTCGGTGGCTCCCAGGAGCACGGCCGAGTCGCGCGCCGCGTCCCCGCCCACGCCGAGCTCGGCGACGACCTCGAGCGTGAGGATCGTCGACCCGATGTGGCGCGCCTCCGCGAGGTGCTCGAGCGACGCGGCGACGAGGTCGAGGACGCCGTCGGTCTCGCCGCGGCTCATGCGGTACTGCGCGAGCGCGGACTCGGCGATCCCCATGTCGACTCCGGACCCGTTCCTCTCGGCGCGCGCGAGCGCCTCGCGGAAGACGTCGTCGCTCTCGCCGAACTCCCGCTTGATCGCCTGCACCCAGCTGATGGCGGCGAGGCCGGTCGTCGCGCCGGTCTCGTCGCCCAGCTCGTCGAACGCCTCGATGCCGTGGCGCATCATCGCGGTGCCCTCCTCCATCGAGCGTGTCAACGCGCAGACGAGGCCGCACCCGACGTCCGAGTAGGCCATGCTGCGCCGGTCGCCCGTCTGGCGCGCGATCTCGCGCGCCTCGCCGAACGCCGCCACGGCCAGCTCGTACTCCCGGGACCAGATCGCCAGCACCGCGCGCGCCGCCAGCACCCGCGCCCGCGACGCCGGCGCGAGGTCGGGACAGCCGAGACAGCGGTCGGCCCACAGCTTCCCCTCGCGCAGGTAGCCGCGCATCCACCAGAACCACCACGACTCCCACATCGCGTCGGCGACGGGATCCGCCTCGCCGCGTCCGAGGAACCACTCGAACGCGCGCCGGACGTTGTCGAGCTCGACCTCGATCCTGTCCATCGCCTCAGGACGGCGGCCGCCGTGGCGTCCCGCCTCCTCGACGAGGGCCGCGAACGCACGGGCGTGCCTCGCGAGGACGTCCTCGCGGTCCGGCCGCTCCTCCAGGCGCTCCCACGCGAACCGCCTGATCGTCTCGAGCATCGAGAAGCGCGCCCCGTGCTCGACGTCTACGTCCGCGCGCAAGAGGCTCTGCTCGCTCAACGACGCGATCGCGGAGAAGACATCGCACCCGGGGACCTCGCACACCTGCTCCGCGGTGTCGAGGGTGAAGCCGCCCCTGAAGACGCTCAGCTGCGCGAAGTACGCCTTCGCCGGCTCGTCCAGCAGGTCGTAGCTCCAGGCGATCGTGTCGGCGAGCCGCCGGTGCCGCTCCGGCAGGTCGCGCAGCCCGCCGGCGAGGTCCGTCACGCGCTCGCACAGGCGGGCGAGGATCATGTCCGGGGAGAGCACGCGCACCATCGCGGCGGCAAGCTCGATCGCGAGCGGGAGCCCGTCGAGCTGGCGGCAGATCGCGACCACGGCGGGGGCCGAGCGCGCGTCGAGCTCGAACCCCGCCCGGACGGCGCGGGCCGACTCGACGAAGAGCTCCACCGAGGCGTAACCGGTCAGGTCCTCGTCGGCGCACGCGTCGGGTGGCAGCGGCAACGGCAGCACCTCGTACTCGTGCTCGCCGCGGACGCGCAGCGGCGCGCGGCTCGTCACGAGCACCTTCAGCTGGGGGCACGCCGCCAGGAGCTCGGCGACGACGGCGGCGGCCGCGACCACCTGCTCGAAGTTGTCGAGCACGAACAACGCGCGCCGCTCCTGGATGAGCTCGGCCACGGCGGCCCTCGCCGGATACGGGTCGCTCGTCGGGATGTCGAGCGCCGCAGCGATCGACTCTCCCACCAGGTCCGGCTCGCGGAGGCCGGCCAGCGGCACGAAGTAGGTCCCTCCGGGGAAGTCATCGGCGACGCGCCGTGCGGTCTCGATCGCCAGCCGCGTCTTGCCGATCCCGCCGGGGCCCACGAGCGTCAGGAGCCGGACGTCGTCACGCGCCAGGTGCGCGGCGAGCTCGGTGACCTCCCTCTCGCGGCCAAGGAACGGCGTCGGGGGCACCGGAAGCGGCGCCGGCTGCACGATCTCCCGCTCGCCGGTCTCGCGTCCGGGGTGCGGAACCTCTCCGTGAGCAGCACGACCAGGTCCTCGGCGAGCAGCGATTCCAGCTCGGGCACCGTGGCGAACTGCTTGTACGAGAGGCCGGCCGCGCGCACGCGGTCGAGGAACGCGTCCATCTCGGGCTCACGCTCGACCGCGGACTCGATGTAGACGAGGCGCGGCTTGCCGCTCGACAGGTTGAACTCGTCCTCGAGGCCGGACACGTCCATCCCCGGCGCGACCCAGCCGTACCGTCTCGAATAGATCGCGACGAAGACGTCGCTCTGCTCGAGGTACGCGCTGTAGAGCGCGCGCGGCGGATGGGGCCGCGCCGCGGTCTCGAACATCACCGGAGTCAGGTGCAGGGACTGGATCGCGCGCTTCGCCGCAGAGCGTTCCTCCGTCAGGTCGAGCGTCGAGGAGACGAACACCCGCAGGCGTTGGTCGGGCGTGAGGATCCTGCGTCCGGCGTCGGTCACGGTGCCACCTCCGCGAACGCCCGCACGGGGAACGACGCGCCGCCGCGGATCCGGAGCACCGGAGCGAAGAAGCGGAAGCCGTTCGGCGGCAGACGGTCGAGGTTACAGAGGTGCTCGACCACGAGGACGCCCGCGTCGAGCAGACGCGTGTGCACGGGGCGCCGGCGCGTCTCGGTGTCGTCGACGTTCCAGAAGTCGACGCCGACGACGCCCGCGCCGCGCTCGACGAGCCGGGCGGCGAGGTCCTCTCCCACGTACGGCCCCGGCTCCCAGTACGCGTCGCTCCCCCAGCGCCGGTCCCAGCCGGTCCGGAGGAGGATCGCCGCACCGGTGAGGTCGGCGTCGGGGAGATCGGCCGCGGCCGCTCTCGTGTCGCCGGTCGCGACGTCGACGACGAAACCGGGCAGGCCCGCGAGACGCTCCAGCGGCACCTGCGCCAGGTCCTCACGGTCCGCGAAGCGGTGGAACGGCGAGTCCACGTACGTCCCGACGTTGCCGGGCATCTCGACCTTCCCGAGGAAGAACTCGTCGCCGCCGTCGTAGCGGTCGCGCGAGGCGGCATGGTCGACGTGTGCGCCGATACGCGGCGCCGGGAGCCCGGGGTACGGCGCCATGCCGTCCGCGAGCTCGTGGTTCAGCTCGACGAAGCGCGTCCCGCCGCTCACGGCGATCCCGTGCGCACGCGGAAGTCGAACATCATCCCGGCCTCCATGTGCTCCGCGATGTGACAGTGCGCCATCCACAGGCCCGGGTTCGACGCGTCCAGGAGGATGTCCACGGTCTCGCCCGTGCGGACGAGCACCGTGTCCTTCCACACGAGGTCATCCTCCCTCCGGCCGTCGCGCGCGAGCACGAGGAAGCGCTGGCCGTGGACGTGGAACGGGTGGTGCATCGGGTGGTCCGACTCCATCTCGTTCACGATACGGACCTTCACCTGGTCGCCCGCCTCGAACGTCCAGTCGATGTCCGCGTTCGCCTTGCCGGTGTCGCGGTCGACGACCTTCCAGCGCATGTTCGCGGTCGTCGACGCCCGGTTCACCTCCGGCATCAGGTCCTCCCACTCGATCCCGTCGCCGGGGGCCGCGGCACGGTGGTCGTGGTGGTGCTCGGCAGGCGCGGCCGTCTGCTCCGACGGCATCAGCTTCATCCCGCATTTCGGACAAGACCCCGGCTCGTCGCTGACGACCTCGGGGTGCATGGGGCAGACGTACACGACCGCGGCCCCCGCCTCCGGCTCGTCGAAGTCCATCTCGGCGACGAGCGCGAGGGTCTTGTCCGGCCCCCGTTCGACGTACGGCTCGGAACGCTCGCGCTCCGCGACCATGTCGGCGTTCACGCGCAGCTCGTCGAAACCGCTCGTGACCGCACGCGCAGGGTCTCCGTCCCCGACCGCGATCGTCGACAGCGGGTAGACGTGCTCGGGCGTCACGTGCTGCAGCGTGAACGTCCCCGGACTGTCGAAGCAGACGTCGACGATCGCTCGCTCGGACGGGGCGACGACGACCTCCTCGACCCATCGCTCGCGCTCGTAGCGCCCCGCGTCGCCGCCGACGAGCTTCATGCGAGCGTCCGGCAACCTCACCTTGAACACGCGCGTGTTCGCCGTGTTCGTGAGGTAGAGGCGGACGACCTCTCCGCGTCGCGCGTCCATGCGGTGCTCGGTCTCGCCCGACGTCAG
The DNA here is from genome assembly GCA_035942255.1 of Actinomycetota bacterium. Taxonomy (GTDB): domain Bacteria; phylum Actinomycetota; class CADDZG01; order CADDZG01; family WHSQ01; genus JALZEG01. The sequence continues at coordinate 51,125 of DASZDG010000032.1, forward strand.
CAGCACGTTCCCGTACCGGCCCATCGCGACGAACGCCGTCTCTCCCGGGGTGAACGGCCCGATGCGGCCGTCCTCGATCAGCACGTCGTCGAGCGTCAGCGGGACGTGGAGGTCGGCGTGCGGCCAGTAGGAGGGATCCACGGGGTCGACGAGGACGTTGCCGTAGAGCCCCATCTCCTGCGCATAGTCCTCGCGGACGTGCGGGTGGTACCAGAACAACCCGGCGTCCGGGAACGTCAGGCGGTGCGTGTAGCGGCCCCCCGGCGGGATCGGCATCTGCGTCTCGTGCGGGACGCCGTCGAACTCGTTCGCGAGGCGGAGGCCGTGCCAGTGCACGGTCGTCTCCATCGGCGTGTCGTTGACGACGTCGACCAGGATCTCCGACCCCTGGCGGACCCTGAGGAGCGGCCCCGGGATCGAGCCGCCGTACGACAGCATCGCGACCGTCGCGCCCGCGATCTCCTTCGCGACGGGATGGATCCGCAGCTCGTACCTCCCACGGTCGGGGACGTCGGCGGTCGCCGGGGCCGCCGCCCGGGGCAGGTCCGCGGGGTCGAGCGCGAGCGGGAGCGCGGCCCCCGCGTGGTCGTTCATGGGTTCTCTCTCCTCCCCCCGATCCGGTGTCCCGCCCGACGCTCGCCCGAGACGGGGGCCGCGTCAATACGGAAGGAGAGAAGTCCGATTCCGCGGGCCCGGAACCAATCGCAACAATTCCGGCACGCCGCGCAACCAGGTAGATGGTCCCGAACGTCTAACTATCGGATAACAGGCGGCGAAAGGGGCAATCCGATGCGCAGGCTCAGTCTGCTCATGGTGGTATCGGCACTGTTCGTGGCCGGAAGCGCTCTCCCGGCAGGCTCGCAGGAGCCACAGGTGCGGACGGACGTGAGCCAGCTCGCGATGGCGCAGTGGAAGGTCACCGAGAACGGCGAGCGCACGATCTACTTCGCCGCGGGGTTCACCCGCTCCTCGGCCACGGAGTGGCCGTTCGTCGGCTACGTGGGCCGCGCCGAGTGCACGAAGGTCACCCGCGGGCACCACACGCACTTCGTCTGTCGCGGCCGGGCGCGCCCGGTCGACCTGGCGCCGGGCGACTTCGTCGTCGACCCCGCCCTGCAGACGGGGCGTCTGACCGTCACGGCGGAGGGCGAGACCCACGAGGTCTCCTGGGAGGCGTCGCCCGACGCCCCGCAGCCCTACTTCCACCAGCACGCGGGCACCGACGTTGGCGCGCAGATCATGACCGCGATGCACAGACGGGCGTCGGCCACAGGCACCGCGTACGGCGTGGAGCTCGTCGGCTCCAGGCACGGCTTCCTGAGCCAGGGCCTGATGGTCGACGTCTACCTCATGAACCGCGGGCTCCCGCACGTCACCTTCCGCGACGACGGGACGATGATCTTCCGGCAGAGGCTCGCTCAGTAGCGGTCGCTCCGGCGGTAGCCGGCCCGCTCGGACCACCACTCGATGTCGAGGTGGTCGCCCGCCGGCACGAGGTGTGACATCTCGGCCACGTCCACCCGGAAGAGGTGGAACGAGCCGAGCGCCTGCCCCTCGCCGCCTCCCGACGCGCGGACGTAGCGAGCGAACGTCTCCTCGTCCTCCACCGGCACCGCGGCCCCCGAGAGCTTCGCGTCGCCCTCCGCGACGTCCTTGTCGGCCGTCGCGCTGTGGAGCGCGAGGCGGGGGTCGCGCAGGAGGTCCTTCGCCTTCACGGAGCCCGGCATCATCCCGAGCCACAGCTCCCCCTCGCCGAACAGGACCTCGATGCCGGAGATGCGGGGGGCGCCGGTCGCCCGCAGCGTCGCGAGGAGCGCGAGCCCGTGCGCCTCGAACCTCGCCCTGACCTTTCCCGCGAGCTCGGGTGCCGCCGTCTCCACGTCCTGCCACCTCATCGCCCACTCCTTTCCGCAGCGCGCTCCGCGGTCCGCCGCAGGATCGCGTCACCGATGGGGTCCGCGAACCTCGTCAGGAGCGGCCCCGCGAGCGCGAGCACGAACACGTAGCTGATCGCGAGGGCCTCGAAGTCCGCAGCGACGCCCGCGGCGGTCGCGAGCCCCGCGATCGCGATAGAGAACTCGCCGCGCGCGGTCAGCATCGTCCCCGCGCGGACGCGTCCCCTCACACCGACGCCGGCGCGGGCCGCGCCGATCCAGCCCGTAGCGACCTTCGTCGCGGCCGTCACCACCGCGAGCGCGGCCGCCGGGGCGAGCACGGGAGGGATCGACGCCGGGTCGACCGACAGGCCCACGAAGGCGAAGAACATCGCAGCGAACAGGTCGCGCATCGGCGCGAGCAGCCCCTGCGCCGCCTCGGCCGCGGGGCCGGACAACACGATGCCGACGAGCAGCGCGGCGACGGCCGCGGACACGCCGAACTCCTCGGCGGCGCCGGCTATGAATATCGTCATGCCGAGGATCGTGAGCAGCAACGCCTCGTCGGAATGGCTGAAGACGATCCGGCTGACGCCGACCTCTATGCGCGTCGCGGCCGCGAGCGCGACGGCCACGACCGCGACCGCGAGCGCGGCGGGGGCCACGGTGGCGATGCCCCCGTCCCCCACCAGCAACGCCGCGGCGACCGGGAGGTAGAGAGCCATCACGAGGTCCTCGATCACGAGCGCGGACAGGACCACGGGCGTCTCGCGGTTGCCGGTCCAGCCCTGGTCGGAGAGGACCTTCGCCACGATGCCCGAGGACGAGACGTAGGTGACGCCGCCCAGCACGATCGCCAGCGTGCCGCCCCACCCGAGGACGAGGCCGGCCGCGAAGCCCGGGACGAAGTTGAAGGCGAAGTCGATCCCGCCCGTCCGCGCGTTGCCGCGCAGCGTGGTCAGCAGCTCGGACGCCGTGTATTCGAGGCCGAGCATGAACAGCAGGAGGATCAACCCGATCTCGGCCCCCACCTCCACGAACTCGTCCGCGGTGACGACGGGGAGGATGCCGCCCTTGCCGAAGGCGAGCCCTGCGGTCAGGTAGAGCGGGACCGTCGGGAGCCCGATGCGGGCCGCGAGGCGCGACAGGATCGCCAGCCCCAGCAGGATGGCGCCCAGCTCGACGAGGAGCTCGGAGTGCTCCACCCGTCCGCTAGTGCGCGCTCAAAAGCTCGACGGCCTGCTCTACGCCGCGGGCCGTGCCGACGACGACGAGGTAGTCGCGGCCCAGGATCTGCTGGTCGGGCCCGGGGGCCGGGATCGCCTCGTCGCCCCGCACGATCGCGACGACGGACACGCCGGTTCGCGACCGGATCTGCGCGTCGCCGATCGTGCGGCCGGCGTAGACCGAGTCCTCGCGCAGGGGCAGCCAGTCGATCACCAGGCCCTCGATCCGCTGCTGGAGCTCCGCGAGCTGCTGAGCTATCCGCGTCGCGCCCAGGAGCTCGGCCAGCGTGCGGGCGTCGTCGGGCAGCAGGCGCAGGACGCGCGCCATCTCGTCCGGGTCGTCCGGGCGCGAGACGTAGATCTCGCGCGAGCCGGTGCGATGGGTGATGACGCCGATGCGTTTGCCCTCGGACGTCTCGAACTCGTACCGGATCCCGACGCCCGGGAGCTTCACCTCGTGGATCTCGCTCATCCCAGTCCTTCCGTCGCGCGTGAGCGCCGCTCGTGGGAACGCGGCGGGGCCAGTATCGCGGCGGGGGCGGAGGCTAGGACTTCACCAGCCGCTCGATCGCGGCGGTCGCCTCGCGCACCATGTCCTTGCCCTCCTCGGTGCCGTGGGCGACGCAGTGCCTGATGTGCTCGTCGAGCAGGCCCACCGCCACCTTCTTGAGGGCGTTCGACGCGGCCGTGATCTGCGTGAGGATGTCGATGCAGTACTCGTCGTTGTCGACCATCTTCTGGAGGCCGCGCACTTGCCCCTCGATCCGGCGCAGCCTCGCCAGGATGTCGTCCTTCTCGCCGTAGTAACCCCGCATCGGCTCCTCCTCGTCTTCCGGGCTTGACATCTATATACCCTGGGGGGGTATGGTACGTCAAGGAGCAGCGAGCAGGAGGTCGACCGATGGCGACGACGGAGAGGGACATGACTCAGACGGCGATGGCGGGACACGAAGACCACGAGCACGCGTCTCACGGTGCCGGCCACGGGCACGAGGACCACGGAAGCCACCACGCTCACGCCGGCCACGGGGAGCACGGCGATCACGCCCACCACGATCCGGCGACGTTCCGCGACCGCTTCTGGGTCACGCTGGCGCTCGCGCTCCCGGTCGTCTTCTTCAGCGAGATGTTCCAGGAGCTGCTCGGCTATGCGGCCCCCTCGTTCCCCGGCAGCACCGCGATCCCCCCGGTCCTCGGCACGATCATCTTCGTCTACGGAGGGTGGCCGTTCCTCACCGGCGCGGTGCAGGAGGCGGGGTCGCGGCAGCCCGGGATGATGCTGCTGATCGGCCTGGCGATCACGGTGGCGTTCGGCGCGAGTCTCGCGACAGCGCTCGGCGCCTTCGACCTCGACTTCTGGTGGGAGCTCGCGGCGCTGATCGCGATCATGCTGCTCGGGCACTGGCAGGAGATGAAGGCGATCGGCCAGGCGAGCAACGCGCTCGCGGCGCTGGCCGAGCTGCTGCCCGACGACGCCGAGCGCGTCACGCCGGCGGGCGGCGAGACCGGCCCGGTGGCGGAGCTGCGGACGGGGGACGTGCTGCTCGGCCGCGCGGGTGCTCGCGTGCCCGCCGACGGGCGCGTCGTCGAGGGGACCGCCGACGTCGACGAGTCGATGCTGACGGGTGAGTCCCGGCCCGTGACGAAGTCGCCCGGGGACAAGGTGACGGCCGGGACGGTGGCGACGGACTCCGCGATCCGCGTCGAGGTCGAGGCCGTCGGCGACGACACCGCGCTGGCGGGCATCCAGCGCCTGGTCGCCCAGGCGCAGAGCTCGCGCTCGCGGGCCCAGGCCCTCGCCGACCGCGCGGCCGCGTTCCTCTTCTACGTCGCGACCGCCGCCGGCCTCGTCACCTACGTGGCCTGGTCGATCGCGGGCGAACCGCGCGGGGCCGTCGAGCGCACCGTGACCGTGCTCGTGATCGCGTGTCCGCACGCGCTCGGGCTCGCGATCCCACTCGTGATCTCGATATCCACCGCGTTGTCCGCCCGCAACGGGATCCTCGTCAAGGACCGGCTCGCGCTCGAGCGGATGCGAGAGGTCGGAATCGTGCTCTTCGACAAGACGGGAACGCTGACCGCGGCGCAGCACGCCGTAACCGGCGCCGCCGCGACCGACGGTGACGTCGACCGTGTCCTCGTCCTCGCGGGTGCGGTCGAGTCCGACAGCGAGCACCCGCTCGCCCGGGCGATCACCGCGGCCGCGAGGGAGAAGGGCGAGCTGCCGGCCGCGAGCGGCTTCCGGTCGATGACCGCGCGCGGCGTCGAGGCGACGGTCGAGGGGCGGACGCTCGCGGTGGGGGGGCCGAAGCTCATGGAAGAGCGCGGGGCGTCGGTGCCCGCGGCCCTCGCCTTCGACGTCGAAGCGTGGAAGAGCCGCGGCGCGGCGGTCCTGTTCCTGCTGGAGGGCGATCGCGTGCTGGGTGCCTTCGCCCTGGAGGACCGGGTGCGCGACGAGTCGCGCGAGGCCGTGAAGACCCTGCACTCCATGGGCGTGCGCGTGGCGATGATCACCGGCGACGCGCGGCAGGTCGCGGCCGCCGTCGCCGACGAGCTCGAGATCGACGAGTTCTTCGCGGAGGTGCTGCCGGAGGACAAGGACTCGAAGGTCGCGGAGCTGCAGGCGCGGGGGCTGCGCGTCGCGATGGTCGGCGACGGCGTCAACGACGCCCCCGCGCTGGCGCGGGCCGACGTCGGCATCGCGATCGGCGCCGGGACCGACGTCGCGATCGAGTCCGCGGGGGTGATCCTCGCCTCCGACGACCCCCGTGCCGTGGCCGGCGTGATCTCGCTCTCGCGGGCGTCGTACCGGAAGATGGTCCAGAACCTCGTGTGGGCGACCGGGTACAACGCGTTCGCGATCCCGCTCGCGGCCGGCGTGCTGGCGTGGGCGGGAGTGTCGCTCTCCCCCGCAGTGGGGGCCGTCCTCATGTCGATATCGACGATCGTGGTTGCGGCGAACGCCCAGCTCCTGCGACGGTTGGACCTCCGTCCTGCGAACGCGTGACACCGAAAGGAATAAGCACGATGAACCGACGCACGACGGCGCTGATCGCCGCGCTGGCAACGACCCTCTCTGGAACGGCAACGGCGTCTGCGGGAGACGCGGCGGCCCCCGAGAAGATCGTCTACACGCGCACGTCGACGGACGAAGACCGCCCGCGGGCACAAGAGGTGTACGTGATGGACGCGGACGGCACCGACCCCGTCCGCCTCACCGAAAACGAGCGCGAGGACGCTTTCCCCTCGCTGTCTCCGGACGGGACGCAGATCGCGTTCGCGCGGCGCTCCCACCGGCAGTACGACCTCTACGTCATGGCTGCCGACGGGACGGACGTGAAGAGGTTGACCCGGACGCGGAAGGCGGACGAGGTCCTCCCCGCGTGGTCCCCCGGCGGCGGCGCGCTCGCGTTCACGGTGACGACCCCGACGGACGACGGGTGGCAGAGCGACGTCTACCGGATGCGCCTCTCCGACCGGCGCGTGCACCGGCTCACCTTCACGCCGCAGGCCAAGGAGTTCGCGCCGGACTGGGCCCCCGACGGGACGCTGATCGCGTTCACGAAGCAGGTCGAGAAGCGGCACCGCTACGGCATCGCGACGGTGACCCCCGAAGGCGAGGACCTCGCGTGGCTCGTCGTCAACCCGCGCTCGGGCGACGGCTACACCGACGTGAACCCGAGCTGGTCGCCGGACTCGCAGTGGGTGGCGTTCTCCCGTGACCACGGCGACGACCCGTACGTAGACATCTACAAGGTCGGCCGCGACGGTTCGGAGGTCGAGCCGGTGACGCAGCTGTTCGAGCTGGCGGAGAACCCGGTGTGGGGCGGCGACGACAGGATCCTCTTCATGCACAACCAGGGCATAGCCGTGGTACCGGCCGGCGGAGGCGAGGTAGAGCACCTGACGCCGGTGTCGACGGGCCTGCCGTACTGGTGGCCGGATTGGTGAGGCGGATCGCGGCCGGCGTCGGAGCCGTGCTGGGCGCGCTCGCGTTCGCTCCCGCGTTCTGCGTCACCCAGCACTCCGACCCGGGCCCGACGACCACGCGCTGTCAGGCCCTCGTCCACTGGCTCCCGCCCCTCCGGGGCGAGCATGCACCGGACGGGCTCGGGAGGGTCGCGTTCGTCGTCGCGGGCGCGGCCGCGGCCGCCCTCTTGCTATGGCTCCTGGCGGCGCCGTTCGACCGCGCGAGGCCCCCGCAGCCCTAGCGGCGACTTTTCTCCCGGGCACCGGTACCCTCTGGACACCCGCGCCGAGGGGGCAAGGGGCACAGGGGGACGAAGGGGGGGTCCGGTTCAGTATCCGGTGACGCAGTTCCTGTACAGGCCGATCTCGACGCGCGTCGCGAGCGTCCTGGCGCGCACGGGCGTCTCGCCGCTCACGGTGACGTGGGTGGGGGCCGCGGTCGCGCTCGCCGGGGCGGCGCTGCTCGCGGGCGGCTACTACGTCGCGGGGGCCGCCGTCACGCTGGCCGCCGTCATCGTCGACTGCGTCGACGGCGACCTCGCCCGGGCGACCGATCAGTCTTCGACCGTCGGCGCCTTCCTCGACAGCGTGCTCGACCGGTGGATGGACGCGGCCCTGATCCTCGGCCTCGCCTACTCGGACATGGACGACCTCGCGGTCGTCGCGGGCCTGGCGCTCACCGCGTCCTTGCTGACGTCCTACACGAGAGCGCGCGCCCAGAGCCTCGGCGTCGACTGTCCCGAAGGGATAGGGGGCCGGGACAGCAGGATCCTGATCCTCGTCGTCTCGGCGCTCGCCGGCCTCGTGTGGTGGGGACTGCTGTTCGTCGCCGTCACCGGCTTCGTGACCTCGGTCCAGCGCGCGTTCATAGGAGCGAAGCGGCTCAACGCGCGCCCTTGACCCGGCTCTACTCCACGCTCGCGGCGTGGTGGCCGCTGCTGTCCGCCCCGGAGGAGTACGCCGAGGAAGCCGAGGTCTACGCGACGCTCCTGGAGCAGGGGCCGGGGCCGGTGGAGGACGTGCTCGAGCTCGGCAGTGGAGGCGGCAACAACGCGTCGCACCTCAAGCACCGGTTCCGGATGACCCTGACGGACGTCTCCGCGGAGATGCTCGAGGTCAGCCGCCGCCTGAACCCCGAGTGCGAGCACGTTACCGGCGACATGAGGACGCTGCGCCTGGGGCGGACGTTCGACGCCGTGTTCGTCCACGACGCGATCTGCTACATGACGACCGAAGCCGACCTCGCGGCCGCTCTGGCGACGATCGCCGCGCATTGCTCCCCCGGCGGACGTTTCGTGATCGCGGCCGACGAGGTGAGCGAGACGTTCGCCCCCTCGACCTCGCACGGAGGTCACGACGGAGGCGGTCGCTCGCTTCGCTATCTCGAGTGGTCGCATGGACCGGCGGCGGGATCGACCCGCTACGAGGTCGACTACGTGCTCGTCATGCGAACGGGTGAGGACGTCACCGTCGAGCACGACCGCCACGTCAACGGGCTGTTCCCGAGGGCGACGTGGCTCGGCCTGATGAACGAGGCGGGTCTCGACCCCCGTTCCGCCCCCCACACGTTCTCCGACGGCAGCTCCTGCGAGGTCTTCACCGGCGTCCGACGCCCGTAGCGCGGCCCCCTTTGGACACTCTGTCCCCCGTAACACGTCCGATTTATCCCGGTTCGCGAGAGGAAACGCGGGCCCCCGGCGAGAAGTCCTGCCGGTCGGCCAGACGAGGGGAGAGTTAAGTATGGGATCTCGATCGAAGACGTCGTCCCGCAGGTACGCAGTCGCCGCGCTCGTCGCGGGGATGTTGCTTGCCATGCTTCCGACGGGTGCGGGGGCCGCCGAGAGTCGCCCCTCGATCCGCCCGGCCGGCAAGGCAGTGCCCGGCAGCTACATCGTGGTGCTGCGTCCGGACGTCTCGGACGTCGCCGGCGTGGCTACCCGCCTCGCCCGCGTGCACGGCGGACGGCTCGGGTACGTGTACTCGCACGCGCTCGACGGCTTCTCGATCGAGATCGACCGCGCGGGAGCGCTGGCGATCGCCTCCGACCCCCGGGTCGCCCTCGTCGAGCAGGACCCGGTCGTCCGGGCGATCGACACCCAGGCGAACCCGCCCTATGGGCTCGACCGCACCGACCAGCGCAACCTCCCCCTGAGCAACTCGTACGTCTACAACGCGACCGGCGCGGGCACGACCGTCTACATCGTCGACAGCGGCGTGCGCGTCACGCACAGCGACTTCGGGGGCCGCGCCTCCCACGGCTACGACTTCGTCGACGGTGACCCCGACGCCAGCGACTGCGACGGCCACGGGACCCACGTCGCAGGGACCGTCGGTGGGAACACCTACGGCATCGCGAAGGCCGCGTCGCTCGTCGCGGTGCGAGTCCTCGACTGCAACGGCGACGGCGCCGGCGCCGACATCATCGCCGGGGTCGACTGGGTGACCGCCCAGCACACCGCCGGCGAGAAGGACGTCGCGAACATGAGCCTCGGGACGCTGCTCGGCACCAGCTCGACGATCGACGCGGCGGTCCGCAACTCGATCGCCGACGGCACGACGTACGCGATCGCCGCCGGCAACGGAGGTGCGCTCGGGATCGCCGAGGACGCGTGCAACACGTCGCCGTCGCGGGTCGCAGAGGCGATCACCGTGTCGGCGACGGACAGCTCCGACCGCAGGGCCTCGTTCGCCAACTACGGGACGTGCGTGGACATCTTCGCCCCCGGCGTGAACGTGCTCTCGAGCTGGGTGACGAACGACACCGCGACGAACACGATCAGCGGCACCTCGATGGCGTCGCCGCACGTCGCCGGCGTCGCCGCGCAGTACCTGCAGGCGAACGGCGCGACCGCTCCCCCCGCGGTCGCGACGGCGTTGACGAGCAACGCGACCACGGGGAAGGTGACCAGCCCGGGCTCGGGCTCGCCGAACCGTCTCCTCTACAACGGGTTCATCAGCGCCGGCACGACGCCGACGCCCACGCCTACGCCGACCCCGCCCCCGGGCAATGCGGCCCCCGTGGCGAGCTTCACGAACACGTGCTCCGGCCTCACCTGCTCGTTCACCGACACGAGCACGGACTCCGACGGGACGATCGCGAGCCGCAGCTGGAACTTCGGCGACGGCGGCACGTCGACGGCGGCGAACCCATCGCACACGTTCCCGGCGGCCGGGACCTACACGGTCACGCTGACGGTGACGGACAACGCGGGCGCGACCGCGAGCACCTCGAAGGCCGTCACGGTCTCGTCGACCTCAGACCCCGACCCGTCGACCCCGAACCTGAGCAACGGCGTCGCGACGTCGGACACGAACGGCGCGGCGGGCACGTGGAAGTACTACAAGATCCAGGTCCCCGCGGGTAAGTCGTCGCTGAGGGTCGACCTCACCGGCGCGGCGTGCTCGCTGCTGGAGTGCAACCCCGACCTCGACCTCTACGTCAGGCAGGGGGCGAAGCCCACGGCGACCGCGTACGCGTGCCGCCACTACACGAGCGCCTCGACCGGCTCGTGCACGATCTCGAACCCGGCTGCGGACTGGTGGTACGTGGGCGTCCACGTCTACTCGGGCACGCAGTCGAAGAGCTACACCGTCAAAGCCACCTACTGACCCGACGCCGTCGAGGGGGCCGCGTTCGCGGGACG
>DASZDG010000033.1:0-35910 GCA_035942255.1 Actinomycetota bacterium
CTTCCCGCTGACGGGGCTCGACCAGCAGGCCCTCGACCAGCTGTGGGACAAGGGGCTGATCGACCGCGGGACCGAAGACGTCTACCCGCTGACGCCGTTGCAGCAGGGCATGGTGTTCCACACGCTCTACGAGCCCGGCTCCGCCGTCTACTTCGAGCAGCTCACGATCGAGCTGGAGGGAGAGCTCGACGCGGCCGCGCTGGAACAAGCGTGGCAACAGCTCAGCGCGCGCCACGAGGTGCTGAGAAGCGCGGTCGTGTGGGAAGGGCTCCCGCAACCACTCCTGGCGATCCGCCGTGAGGTGGAGCCACCGTTCCAAACGCACGACTGGAGCAGACTCGGCGGGGCCGAGCAAGAACGGCGCCTCGACGAGTTCCTCACGGCCGACCGCGCGCGGGGCTTCGAGCTCGGCAAGGCGCCTTTGGTGCGCCTTCAGCTGATCGCCACCGGCGGCGCGTCGCACGTGCTGGTGTGGAGCTTCCACCACCTGCTGCTCGACGGCTGGAGCATGCCGTTGGTTCTGGGCGAGCTCTTCTCGCGCTACGACGCGCTGGTGCAAGACGATCCCATCGACGCCGGCGCCGCGCCCCCGTACCGCGACTACGTGGCATGGCTGCAGGGCCGCGACAGAGACGCCGACGAGCGCTACTGGCGCGAACGGCTCGCTGGCTTCGCGGCCCCCACGCCGATCCCGGGCGACGCCGGCACCGGCCGCGAGGGCTACGCCCGACAGAACGCGACCCTCGACCCGGATACCACCGCGGCCCTCGAGACCCTGGCGCGGCGTTCCCGCGTCACGTTGAGCACGGTGGTGCAGGGAGCGTGGGCGTTGCTGCTGTCGCGCTACAGCGGCGAGCGCGACGTCGTCTTCGGCGCGACGGTCTCGGGACGGCCGCCGGACCTCCCCGGCGTGCAGGAGATGGTCGGGTTGTTCATCAACACCGTCCCGGTACGGGTCACCGCCGATGAGTCCCTGACCGTGCCCGAGTGGCTCGAGCGCATCCAGGCCGACACGATCGCGCGCGGGCCGTTCGAGCACACCGCGCTCACCGACGTCCACTCGTGGAGCGACGTCCCCGGCGCGATGCCGCTGTTCGAGAGCATCGTGGTGTTCGAGAACTATCCGACGTCGGGCCTGGCCGCGGTCGACGCGCCGGGGGGGCTCGAAGTGCGCGGGGGCGAGGGGGTCGAGCAGACGAACTATCCGATCACGCTAGTGGTCGCACCGGGGCGCGAGCTGACGATCGTCGTGCACCACGACCTCGCTCGCGTCGACTCGAACGTTGCTGCGGATCTGACGGCGCACCTCATCAACCTGCTGCGTGCGATCGCTGCCGGCCCCGACGTCGCGTTGTCCGAGCTCGAGCTTCTGTCTCCCGCCGAACGCCACCACGTCGTGATCGAGCTCAACGACACCGCGGCGGACCATCCGACCGACGTCTTGGTCCACGAGCTCTTCGAGGCCCGGGTGCGGGAGATGCCGGACGCGGTCGCGCTCGCCTTCGATGACGGCGAGCTCACGTATGGCGAGCTGAACGCTGCCGCCAACCGGCTAGCTCGTCACCTCGTCGAGGCGGGCGCGGGGCCCGAGGTGCCGGTGGCGATCTGCCTGGAGCGGGGGCCGGACCTCATCGTGGCCGCGCTCGCGGCCTTGAAGTCCGGCGGCGCCTACGTGCCGCTCGATCCCGCCTATCCGGCAGAGCGCCTCGCCTTCATGCTGCAAGACACCGGCGCTCCCGTGGTGGTGACCTCTGAGCTACTGGCCGAGGACGCGATCTCGAAGCGTCCCGACACGAACCTCGGGCGTGTCGCATCGCCCGACGACCTCGCCTACGTCATCTACACGTCGGGCTCGACGGGAACTCCCAAAGGCGTCGCGGTCACACACCGGGGCCTTGTCAACCTCGTGTCGTGGCACGCCGCGGCCTACGGCGTATCGCCCGGGGACCGCGCCACTCACCTCGCGCCGTTGGGCTTCGACGCGTCGGTGTGGGAGCTGTGGCCTTATCTCTGCAGCGGCGCGGCGGTCGTGCTGCCTCCCGAGCACGTGCGCACGTCGCCGGGCGAGCTGGTGGAGTGGCTCAACGCCAATGGGATCACGATCACGTTCCTGCCTACCGCGCTCGTGCACGAGGTGCTTTCGGGCGGCCACGGCGATTCGTTGACGGCGCGCACGATCCTCACCGGCGGCGACCAGCTGCGGATGCGACCGGGTCACGACGTGCCGTTCGAGCTCGTCAACCACTACGGCCCCACCGAGGCGACCGTCGTCGCCAGCGCCGGACGGGTCGAGACGACAGGTGAGGCTCCGCCTTCGATCGGGCGCCCCATCGACAACACCGCCGTCTACGTCCTCGACCCCTACGGCAACCCGGTGCCGCTGGGGGTGCCCGGAGAGCTCTACGTCGGAGGCGCCGGTGTCGCTCGGGGCTACGTCAACCGGCCCGCTCTGACGGCCGAGCGCTTCGTGCCCGATCCATTCTCGAGTGTCCCGGGGGCGCGGCTGTATCGCACCGGGGACAGGGCCCGTTATCTGTCCGACGGGGACATCGAGTTCCTGGGGCGGGTCGACCACCAGGTCAAGATCCGTGGCTTTCGCATCGAGCCCGGGGAGATCGAGGCCTGTTTGCTGGCCCACGAGGCGGTGCGCGACGCGGTCGTGGTCGCACGCACCGACGGTGGCGACAAGCGGCTGGTCGCCTACGTGGTTGGCGACATTGCGACCACCTCGGAGCTGCGGTCGCACGTCGCCAAGAGCCTGCCCGACTACATGGTGCCGGCTCACTTCGTGGTGTTAGACGAGCTTCCGCTGACGCCCAACGGCAAGGTCGACCGGGCCGCTCTGCCCGCACCCGAGGGTCGTCCGGAGCTGGAGGCTCCTTATGCAGCTCCGCGCACTCCGGCAGAAGAGGTGCTGGGTGCGATCTGGTGCGAGGTGCTGGGGCTGGAGAGGGTCGGCATCCACGACGACTTCTTCGAGCTCGGCGGCCATTCGTTGATCGCCGCGCGCGTGGCGTCGCTTGCCAACAAGCGGGGCTTGCGAGTGGCGATACGAGACGTGTTCGAGCACCCGACGTTGATCGAGCTCGCGCGGCTTGCCGAGACCGGCAGCGTCGAGGAGTACGACTGGGAGTCGCCGATCGCGTTCAACGAGCACGCCGATCGAGAGGCCGTCATGCTCGTCAACCCGGTCAACGTGACGACGCCCTACTGGTACGCGGACCTCGCACGAGCCCTGGGCGAGTCCCACTCGACGTTCGCGCTGCAACCGCTTCTCGAGGAGTGGCCCCCGAGTCATCCGGTGACGATCCAGGAGATGGCCGAGAAGTGCATCGGCGACCTGGCGAGCCTGCGGCCCGAAGGTCCCCTCGTCGTCGGCGGCTGGTCGCTGGGAGGGTTGATCGCGTGGGAGGTCGCCGTCCGGTTGCGCTCCGGGGGCCGCGCGCCCAGAGGACTGGTCCTGATAGATCCCCCGCCGCCGGCGCTCCCTGAGGACCAGCGCGCCGTCGAGCACGCCGGTGGGTGGTTCGACGACGCTCTGACCGTTCTCGAGGACGAGACGGGCCCGACGATCGGTGACGCTCGCAAGCCGCTCGTCGCGTCCCTGTTCGAGAAGGGCGGGATCCCCGACTACTACGTGGACCTGCCTGTGGCCGACCTCGTTCGTTTCCTGAAGGGCTTCCACCGAGGCGCGTGGGCGCAAGCGCGCTACGACCCGCCGCACTACGAAGGCGACGTCGTCCTCTTCCTCAGCACCGCGAACGAATGGGGTGCGGGCCCGCGCGAACGGGCCGACGCGTGGCGAGAGCGTGTGCGCGGCCCCCTCGTCACGCACGTCGTCGACGCGACGCACCACACGATCCTGCTCGACGAGCACGCACGCGCCCTGGCAGACGCGATAGGCGACCACCTGCGCGACTAGGATCGCAACCATGCAGCGGCGAGCGATCGGACGTGCTGTGGTGGCGCTCGCGGTCGCCGCCCCCGTTCTGCCCATCCTCCCCGCCTCCGCCACCGAAGGCACCGCCTTCCGCGAAGCCACCAGCAGCGACGGGGGTGTCGTGGCGACGGTGTCCGAGCAAGCCGGCCGCGTCGGCGTCCGGGTACTCGACCGCGGCGGCAACGCGGTCGACGCCGCGATCGCGACGGTCTTCGCCGTCGGCGTCACGCGGCCCGACCTGTGCGGGATCGGCGGCGGCGGCTTCCTCGCCTATCGCAGCGCCGGGGAACGCGTGGCGACGCTGGACTTCCGCGAGGAGGCCCCCGCGAAGATCACGCCCGACGCCTACCAGGGCACGGGCATCTACCGCTCGTTCAGCGGGCACAAGACGATCGGCGTCCCCGGCACCGTCGCGGGCATGGCGAAGACGGCGAGGCGATTCGGCACGATGCCGCTCGCGCAGCTCGTGCGTCCCGCGGAACGCCTGGCGGCCAAGGGAGTGGTCGTCACCGAGGAGCTCTCGACGTCGATGGCAGCGAACTCCGAACGACTGCGTCTCTTCCCCGCCGCGGCCCGCATCTACCTCGTCGGAGGCGCCGCTCCGTACCCGCCCGGATCGACGCTCGTGCAGAAGGGCTACGCGCGCACGCTCGGCCGCATCGCGAAGCAGGGGCCGCGCTCGTTCTATCGAGGACGGACCGCGCGTCTGATCGTCCGGGACATGAAGCGGAACTCGGGACAGTACCCGGGTGACGACGGCCTGATGCGCCGCGGCGACCTTCGCCGTTATCGCGCGAAGTGGCGGACACCGCTCGAGACGGACTACCGAGGACACGACGTGCTCGCGGTCGGCCCTCCCACCTCGGGCGGGCTCGTCGCGATCGAGATGTTCAACGTCCTGAAGAACTTCGACGTCCCGTCGTTCGAGCCGTTCGGCGCCGACCGCCTCCACTACACGGCCGAAGCCCAGAAGATCGCGTGGGCGGACCGCGATGCCTACGTCGCCGACCCCGACCACACCGACGTCCCGACGAACCTGCTCGCGAGCGAGGAGTACGCCGCGCAGCGGGCCGAGGAGATCGAGGCGGACCAGGCGAAGGACTACGAGCCCGCCGAGCGTCCCGGCCGGCGCACGCCCGCCCCGGGGTACGACGAGCCGGGCAGCCACCACACGACGCACGTCTCCGTCGTCGACGCGGACGGGAACGCGGTGTCGGTGACGTGCACCGTCGAGTTCCTGTTCGGGAGCGCGGTCGTGGCGCCGGGTGCGGGGTTCATCCTCAACAACCAGCTGACGGACTTCTCGGCCCCCGGAACCGCGAACGAGCCCGAGCCCGGCAAACGCCCCCGCTCGTCGACCACGCAGCTGATCATCACGAAGGCCGGTCGCCCCGTCGCCGTCCTCGGAGGCGCGGGAGGGCCGCGCATCCCGATGGGCGTGATCATGACCGGGCAGAACGTGATGGACTTCGGCCTCGACCTGGCGCACGCGATCGACGCCGAGCGCCTGAACGAGCCGACGTGCTGTGCGATGACCCTCGAAGACGTCCGGGTCAGCCCGGCGACCCAGGCCGAGCTGCAGGCCCGCGGCCACCAGATCGTGAGGGAGGGCGAGTACGGGGGCAGCCCGATCGTCCAAGCCGCCGGCGTGAACCTCGCCACGGGAAAGCAGGAGGCGGTCTCCGACCCGAGAGGCGAATCGGGGTCGCGCGGCCAGAAGGGGAACGAGGGGGCCGCGGGGGCGTTGCTGGGCGCGCTCGTCCTCCTGGCCGCCGCGGGCGCGCGCCGCTACGGCAACGTGCACCGCTAGGAGAAGGACCCGGCCCGGCGAACCGCTCCTCCATGACCACGTCCCGGCTGAGGCTCCCCCTCGCGGCCCTCGTCGCGCTCGCGGCCCTCGCCGTCCCCGCGGCCCCCGCGGCCCAAGGCGCACCCGTCTGCGGCCGCCCGCGACCCGAGCCGCGCTCCCCCGCCGCGGGCTTCCCGAACGACCCCTTGTTCTCACGGCAGTGGAACCTCCTTCAGATCAACGCTCCCGAGGCATGGGCAGCGGGGGCCACCGGGAAGGGCGCGGTCATCGCGGTCATCGACTCCGGCGTCGACGTGAACCATCCCGACCTCGGGGGCCGGATCGTCCTGCCGCGCGGGCTCCGGTGCGAGTGGGTTCTGGACGAGCTCGGTCACGGCACCCACGTCGCAGGCGTCGCCGCCGCATCCGCGGACAACGGCCGGGGGATCGCAGGGGTCGCTCCCCGCGCGAAGGTCATGCCTTTCGGCAACAACTCGACCCCTCCCGATCGCATCCGGCTCGCCGCCGACAGCGGCGCGGACGTGATCAACATGAGCTGGACGTCGATCGAGGCGTCACCCGTGGACCCGCTCCATCCCGATCTCGTCGAAGCGCTCGACTACGCATGGAAGAAGGGCGTCGTCCTCGTCGCGGCCGCCGGCAACGACCGGTTCCCGCACTGCGAGCACCCGGCCTCGCATCCGAAGGTGTTGTGCGTCGCGTCGACGGAGAGCGCCGGCCGGCCGTCTCATCTGTCGAACCTGCCGAACAAGGTCGAAGGCGTGACGCTGCGCGCGCCCGGCGGTGTCGGCGTAGGGGGCTGCGACGCGACCGACGACATCTGGTCGACGCTTCCGCCTTCGTCGACCTACGGCTCGTGCGGAGCGTTCCCCGGGTACGAGCCGCTCGGCGGGACGTCGATGGCCGCTCCGCACGTCGCGGGCGTCGCCGCGATGTTGAGCGGCCTGGGCTTCGCGCGCGACCGCATCGTCGAGTGCATCGTCTCGACCGCCGTCAACCCCGTCACCGGGCAGCGCGGCATCCAGGACCCCGTCTACGGGTACGGGATCGTCGACGCCGCGAGCGCGGTAGAGGAGTGCCGGGAGACGGATCCGGCCCGGAGGGTCGCGCCCGTTCGCTGATCTGCGGCGATGGCCGCGTCCGCGGGACGTCGGTCATCTACGCTCCTAGAAGTGAGCAGAGCCCGGACGACCGGCATATCCATCGTCCTGCTGCTCGTCGTCGGCGCGCTGGGGGCCGCGGCCGTGTGGCAGGTCGACTCGCTCAACGAGCAGGTCGCCGGCCTCGAGAGGCTCCTCGAGCAGGAACGCCGCGCCGACGAGTCGTTCGCCGCGGAGGTCGAGGATCAGGTCGATGCGCTCGAGGACCGCTTCGACCCGCTGTACGAGAGGGTCACGGACCTCTCCGAAGGTCTTCCGCCGAACGTCCCGGACATCGTCGCGCGGGCGCGTGACTCGATCGTCACGATCGAGCTCACCAACGGCGTGCAGGGATCGGGCTTCGCGGTCAACCTCCAGCCCGACCCGGGCTTCACCTCCGTCATCGTCACGAACCACCACGTCATCAAGGACGCCATCCGGCGCGGAGGCGCCGAGGTCTTCGTCAACCGCAGCGGCGAGCGGTTCCCCGCGCAGGTGACCGGCTGGGACCGGCGCAACGACCTGGCGGTGGTCGACGTCGCCGCGGACATCCCGGCCCTCGAATGGGCGGTCGAGCACGACCACGACCCCTCGGTCGGGGACTTCGTCGTCGCGATCGGCAGCCCGTTCGGGCTCTCGGGGACGTCCACGACGGGCGTGGTCTCGCAGCTGTACCCGAACTACGTGCAGATCGACGCCGCGATCAACCCGGGCAACTCCGGGGGGCCGCTCCTCAACAAGTTCGGCGAGGTCCTCGGGGTCAACACCTTCAAGCTCCAGGGCGAGAACCTGAACTTCGCGGTCCGCGTCGAGGTCCTCTGCGAGGCCATCGTCACCGACTGCTGAACCGGGCAGGGTCCGGGCCCGGGCCGTCGAAGTCCTGCCCCGAGGGGTGACCCGAGAGGAGGCAGGGATGGATCTCAGGAAGGTGCTCGCCGGCGGTCTCATGGCCGCGCTGGTCGGAGGTGCGATCGCGCCCGCCAGCGCCGGTCGCTCCGAGCCGCCCCGGACGGAGTTCGAGGAAGGCGAAGGGGCGGCCTGGACGTCCCACGACGGCGAGGTCTCGTTCCTGGCCGCAGTCGACGAGGCGTCGGACCGGGTCGAGATCGACACGATCGGGCGCACGAAGGAGGGCCGGCCCCTGCACCTCGTGCGCCTCGGCTACCCCCGCCCCGCGCCCCGCGCGGCCTCGTTGCGGCGCCCGACGACGTTGTTCGTGTGCACCCAGCACGGCAACGAGCCCGCCGGCCGCGAGGCCTGCCTGCAGCGCCTCCGTGACCTCGCGTTCACCGACGACGCCGAGCTGCTCGCGCAGCTGAAGGAGCAGACGTTCCTGTTCGTCCCGAGCGCGAACCCCGACGGGCGCGAGGCGAACGCGCGCGGCAACTCCGACGGGACCGACATCAACCGCGACCACCTGAACCTCGTGACCCCCGAGAGCCGTGCGGTCGCGGGTGTCGTCCGCGACTGGCAGCCCGAAGCCGTCGTCGACCTCCACGAGTACGGGCCCTCGCTCCCCGCCCTGTACGACGACGAGGTGCTCGTGCTGTGGCCGCGCAACCTCAACGTCGACGAGGACGTCCACGCCCAGGCGAAGGAGCTCGCGCTCGGCTTCATCACCGAGGACGCCGAGGCGGCCGGTTACACGACCGACGAGTACGGTCAGTACGAGCTCGCCGACCAGGACATCCACCAGTCCGCCGGCGACGGTGACGAGGGCATCGCGCGCAACACGATGGGGCTGCGGCACTCGCTCGGGATCCTCGTGGAGACGCGCGTCGACGGCGACCCGCGCAACGGGCCCCAGGAGCTGGAGGAGCCTGCCGTCCGCCTGCGGCGCGTCGCCGCACACACGGTGGCGATCGACGCGACCCTCCGCTTCATGCGCGAGCGCGGGGCCGAGGTGGCCGGCGTGACCGCCGCGGCGCGCAAACGCGCCGTCGCCGAGGGCCGCCTCCGCAATGAGCCCGTCTACTTCGGCGGTGCCGACAACGCGGAGCCGTCGGAGGACCAGGTCCAGGACCCGCCGCCGTGTGGCTACGACCTCGCGAAGGACCAGCTCAAGGAGCTGAGGCGCACGCTGTCGCTGCTGGGGATCAGCACGCGCGGCACGTACGTCCCGATGGCGCAGGTGACCGAGCCGTTGATCCCGCTGCTCCTGGACGAGCGCGGGGCGCGCCATTCGGCCGCGGCGAAGCCGAACATGAAGTGCTGACTTAGCCAGAGAGACCGCGCCTACGAAGTCACGGCTTCGTGACACGCGTGTGACCGTTCTGTCGCGCGGGAGGGGGAGGCCTCGGGGCGGGGCAAGGAACCTTGCCCGCGCTCTAGTCAGGAGGTCTCCATGAAACGAGCTCGACGACACGCGATCAGGAATGCCGGCGCCACGTCCGCCGCCCTCCTCGTGATCGCCGCGGTCGCGCCGGTCGCGGGCGCACACGCGGCGCAGACGCAACCACAACCCGACTGTAGCCAGCCGGAGGTCATCTGCGGCACGGAAGGCGACGACCGGATCGTCGGCACCGACGCCCACGAGATCATCATCACGTACGGCGGCGACGACTTCGTCGACGGACGGGGTGGAGACGACGACGTCCGCCTCGGCGCAGGCAACGACATCGCGGTCGGCGGGAGGGGCCACGACATCGTCCGCGGCGAGTCCGGCGACGACACGATCAGGGGCAACGAAGGCTGGAACACGCTGCGCGGTGGCGCCGGCAACGACATCCTCAGGGGGACGGGCGGAAACGACGTCCTCTACGGATGGAACGGCGCGGACGTCCTCCGCGGGGGCGAGGGCCGCGACAACCTCCACGGCGGCAGGCACGCGGACTCTATCCGCGGCGGTGAGGACGACGACATCCTGACCGGGGGCCGCGGGAACGACGGCCTGAGCGGCAACGCAGGCGACGACACCGTCGACTGTGGACGCGGCCGCGACACGGGCCGCGGAGGCAAGGGCCGCGACGACGTGCGCAGGTGCGAGCGCTAGAACGCGTTCCGCGATACGAGCGCACGGGTGCGCCACCGGCCCGTGCGCTCCGCGTCGTGACGCGACTGTTACAAAAACCCGCCCGCCGTAGCAGAAAGCGACTCCACACTGGAAACAATGAAGATGACCGACCTGATATCCCCGCAGGCGACGGAGGTGGCGGACCTCAACCGTCTCGGACCGTTCCTGCTCGACCACGGCGTCGACCTGGCAGCAGCTGCGTCTCCGGCGACGCTCGCGCGGGGGACGCCCGTCTACGTGGACGTCGAAGCAGACCCGGTAGACGTGCAGAGGCGGATGGCGGAGGCCCACGTGCGCATGCTCTTCGTCCTCGAGGCCGGCACGGTCGTCGGGGTCGTCGATGCGGCCGAGCTGGCGCGGAGAGCGGACTCGCTGCCGTGGCCGGTGGGGCCACTCCCCCGCGGCCGTCCGGCATAGAGGCCTGAGTATGCTGAGCGGAGTGGATGAGCACGTGCTGCTCGTCGAAGACGACCCTGCGATCAGCGAGATCACCGCGCGCGGACTCGGCCAGGCCGGCTTCCGCGTGACGAAGGAGCAGGACGGCCGGCAAGCGGTCGTACAGTTCCGGCAGGAAGACTTCGACCTCGTGGTGCTCGACGTGATGTTGCCGTCGCTGGACGGGCTCGAGGTGTGCCGTGAGATACGCGGCCACAGCCCGGTGCCGATCCTCATGCTCACCGCCAAGGCGGAGACGTCCGACGTCGTCCTCGGCCTCGAAGCAGGCGCCGACGACTACGTCACGAAGCCGTTCGAGATGCCGGAGCTAGTGGCGCGGGCGAGAGCGCTGTTGCGCCGCGTCGGAAGCGCCCCCGAAGCGGACACGATCGCGATCGGGGGCCTCGACATAGACGTCCCGGGTCACCGGGTGGTCCGCGACGGCGAGCCGATCGAGCTCACCGCGACGGAGTTCAAGCTGCTCGTGACGCTCTCCCGCCACGCCGGTCAGGTCATGACGCGCGAGATGCTGCTCGAGCTCGTCTGGGAATACGACTACCTCGGCGACTCGCGGGTCGTCGACATGGCGATCAAGCGCCTGCGGGAGAAGGTAGACCCGGGCGACGCGAGTGACCGCCTCATACAGACGGTGCGCGGCGTCGGCTACCGGATGGACCGCGGCTGAGGTGAGGCGCGTCGTCCCCGCGGGGCAGTTCCGGCGGAGGCTGACGATCGCGTTCGTCCTCGTGGCAGGTGTCGCCGCCGGCACCGTCGGGCTCGGCGCGTACCTCCTCGTGCGAGACGTCCGGTCCGACGACTTCGTCGAGCGCTCGACGGCCGACGCGGAGGCGAACTGGCTGACCGTGCAGGAGCAGGCCGTACCCCTCGACGACGCCGGCGTCCGGCCGCTCGTCGCACGTCTCGAACGGCGCGCAGCCGACGCCACGGTCGTCGTCGACGGCGACCAGGTGTACTCGTCCGCTCCGGAGATCGACGTCTCAGACGTCCCGGACGGCCTCGCGGCCCCCGCGCGCCACGAAGAAGGCGAGGCGCTTCCACACGAGGACGTCACGATCGGCCAGCACGAGTACCTGGTCGTGGCCACACCACTGCGTGACGCCGGCAGCGCCATGTACTTCTTCTATTCGAAGACGTCGATGCTCGACGGCTTGCGAGACCTTGCGAGGATCACCTGGAGGTTGTGGCTGTTGGTCGTCGTCGCCGCGGCACTCGTCGGGAACGCGCTCGCGCGCCGGACGCTGCGGCCGGTGTCCCGCGCGAGCCTCGCGGCCCAGTCACTCGCGGAAGGCCTGCTGGCGACAAGGCTTCCCGTGGAGAGCGAGGACGAGTTCGGCGCGTGGGCCGTCTCCTTCAACGAGATGGCGGAAGCCCTGGAGACGAAGATCTCGGAGCTCGTGGCGACGCGCGACCGGGAACGGCAGTTCACCTCCGACGTCTCGCACGAGCTACGGACTCCCATGACCGCCCTCGTCAGCTCGGCCTCGATGCTCGAGGCGCGCCTGGCCGACATGGACGCGGACACGAGGTGGATGGCCGAGCAGATGATCAGAGAGGCCCGGCGGCTGCGCGCGCTCGTCGACGACCTCCTCGAGATCTCGCGCCTCCATTCGTCACGGGAGGTCCTGCGTCTGAGCGAGGTCGACCTGGGACGCCTGGTCGCCAACGTCATCACGAACCAGCACTGGGAGGACGCCGTCGATTTCGACGGGCAGAGCGTCGTCGTCCATACCGACAAAGCCCGGGTGGAGCGGATCGTCGTGAACCTGATCGGCAACGCAGTCGAGCACGGACGCGAAAGCACGCGCGTGACGGTCGCGCAGAACGGCGGATCCGCGGAGGTGGAGGTCAGTGACAGCGGGCGGGGCATCCCCGCCGCGGACCTCCCGCACGTGTTCGAGCGCTTCTACAAGGCCGACCCGTCTCGCCCCGGAGGCAGCGGCCTCGGCCTCGCGATCGCGGCGGAGCACGCGCGCCTCCTCGGCGGATCGATCTCGGTGTCCAGCACGGAAGGCCGCGGGGCGACGTTCACGCTGCGGGTCCCGGACCGCGCTCCGGACGAGGAGGCGCAGTTTGACGGCGCCCGGCCACACGCTCGGGACGCACTGGTCGCGGACACCCGCGATCCCGGGCCCCCACCGCACGCGTAGAGAGGAAGGTCATGATCGGATTCGTCGTCGCGGGCATCGCCGTCGGAGTGCTCGCAAGGATCAGCCAGCCCGGGCGTCAGCACCTGACCTCTCCGAGGAGTTCCTCGAGGTAGTGGGGCCGGAGCTCGCGGAGTGAGCGGTGCACGCGGTGCACGTGGTGCGTGCACCAGTTGCACCGCGTGCACCAGTAGGTTCGGACGGACGACGTCGTGGCAGGCGAGCATCGCGCGGGACCCTGCTCTGGCATGGCGGGTGTCACCTGATCTCGATGACGGGACAGGGCTAGGCGCTGAACCAGTCGCAGTTCAACGTCGTCTCGCCGTTCAGGCAGACGTCGTAGCCGTTGTGGGGGCCCGGCCCCCCGTCGAGCGTGTCCGTCCCGTCCCCACCGTCGAGGTCGTCGTTCCCGAACCAGCCCTCTAGGACGTCGTCGCCGCCGTGCCCGAACATGTCGTCCTCTCCTCCGCTTCCGAAGAAGACGTTCGGCCCGTCGTCGCCGTGCACCGTCGTCTGCGCGTTGAGCTCCGGCCCCCTCACGTTCTCGATGCCCGCGAGCGTGTTGCCGGCCGAGTCCGAGTCCGAGCGGAGGTCGATGACGAGCCCCTGTGCCTCCTGGTAGCCCAGCCATGTGTACGAGACGGTGTCGCTACCCGCTCCCCCGTCCGCGTCGGCTTCCGAACGCACGCTCAGCTCGTCGTCGCCGCCGAGGCCGCGCAGCACGTCTCCGTTGCTGCCGTACGCGCTCAGCAGGTCCGCGCCCTCGGACCCGGTGAGCGTATCGGCGAACCGCGTCCCGATCACACCTTCGACTTCCTGCAGCGTGTCGATCCCGTCTCCCGTCGCCGATCCGACGAGCAGGTCGACCGCCACGGCCGACTGCGACGCGGCGTACCAGGTGGTGTCGAAGCCTTCGCCGCCGCTCATGGCGTCGTTGCCGTCGCCGCCGGTGAGGAAGTCGTCGCCGGCGTCGCCGGAGAGCACGTCGTCACCGCTGTCCGGCGTGAGCTCGTACGTGAAGGGGCAATGGGGATAGCCGGTGGGGCTCGCTCCGAGCAAGCAGTCCTTGCCCTCGCCACCCGACAGCGTGTCGTCCCCCGCGGCGCCGATCAGCTCGTTGCGGTCGTCGTCGCCGATCATCGTGTCGTCGTAGGAGCCGCCCCCGACGATCTCGATCTCCTGCACCGTGTCGTTCCCCCACCCGCGCATGGTCCCCGCGGCGAGGTCGACCTCCATCGGGCCCGGCGCCAACGCGAGCAACAGCATGTCCCTGTCGCCGTTCCCGCGGCCCCCGTAGATGACGTCGTCGCCCGCGCCGCCGTAGAAGACACCCTCGGCGCCACCCTGCTCCATCACGTCGTCCCCCGGTCCGCCGTCGAGGACGTCGATGTAGGTCCCGTTCGAGTCGCCCGCCTTGAGTACGTCGTTGCCCGGCCCCCCGAACATCTCCTGTCCGTCGCCGCCGCCGGGCTCGTCGTAGAGGAGGTCGTTGCCGCGGCCACCGAAGACCGGCGTGGCGCGCTCGCTGTGACCCGCGTGGATGCGGTCGTCGCCGCCGTCGCCGTAGAGCCCCTCGTCCTCACCGGATCCGCCGCAGATCAGGTCGTTGCCGCCACGTCCGTGGACGAGGTCGCGTCCACCCGCGGCGACGATCACGTCGCGGCCGGGCGTGCCCCTGAGCGTGTCGTCGTCGCTCGTCCCGACGATCGTCGCGCGCTTGCCGAAGCACGTCGCGGCCGGGGCCGCCGTCGCCGCGGTCATGGGGGCCGCGACCGCCAGCGCCACGGCGGCCGTCCAGATACGTCGCAAGTTGTCCCTCCTGGGTCGTCTACTACCCAGACCCTAGGGAGGAACCTCCCGCGTGTCCGCTCAGTTCTTTACGGTCTCTTGACCGTCACCGGCCGGCCACGGCAAGCACGCCCCCGACGAGCGCGGCGACCAACAGGAACGCGACCTTGCGCGACTGGAACCCGATCACGCGAACCACCCCCTCGACCGTCTTGCGGAGACAAGACAGTCAACAACCCGTCGGAGGTGTGCAACAAGGGGGTTTCCGGCACGTCCCGGGTAGTAACGGGCGTCCCGCGGTTACGCTGGGCCGATGAGGGCTCGGCTGAAGTTCCTGAACTCGGAGATGGGACTAGTCGGGCTCGTGACGCTCCCGGCGTCGGCGATCGTGTGGCTGCTCGTGCGCCGCCGGCGGCGTACGCAGGACGAGGTCTAAGCCGCGACCGATCGCCTCGGCGATCGGCCAAGACCAGCGGCCGGAGGACGTCGCCGCCCCCCGGCCCCGGCCAGGGGGACTCGCTAGCAGATGCCCAGGCCCACGCACAGCGGGCGATGCAGGATCTCGTAGCAGACGCTCCCCAGCGCGCCGCAGGGACCGGCCTGAGCCGGACCCGGCACGGCCGCCATCAGGAACCCGACTATCAGCGCGACGCGAACAGACCTACGCACCTCGTTGCCTCCTTGGCTCGGCGAGTGGTGCGTCAGCATTCGCTTCGGACGCGCGCTTCTCCCTGACCCGGATGGGGGATTCTTCGAGCTGGCTTAGGTCTTGTGGAAGTCGACGACGATGTCGCCCTCGATCGGCGTCGAGGGAGTGCCGTCCTCGCAGGTGCCCTTCCGGATGATGATCTCTACTGGCACGTCGGGGACCACCGGCACCGGCCCGTCGGTCGTGGTGCAGAAGTGATGGGAAGTGATCGCATGCCCGACCGAGGCGCCCCCCGACTCGAAGTCGGTCGTCCACTGGACCACGACGCCGGAGACCGCGCTCTCGCGGTCGTCGAGCACCATCACCGCGACCGCGTTCTCACCCTTCTTGAGCTCGAACTCGTAGGCGTCGCGCGTGTCCCAGACCCCGAAGCCCGCCCCCGGGCCCCCGAAGTGGTGGTTCGTGTCCTCGAGGCTGTAGGGCTTCATCGCCCGCCTCGCCTTCCCCGCTCCTGCCGGCGCCGTGACGGCCGCCGACAGGACCAGCGCTACAACCACTGCCGCCCGCAGCCGCATCTTGATCCTCCCGCTTGCCCGCAGTACCTAGATGGGACTACGCCCCGCCACCGGCAAGGTAACGACGGCCGCGCGTCACGACCTCGTCCGGTGGAAGTCCACGACGATATCGCCGTCGGTGGGAGTCGACGGCGTCCCGTCCTCGCACGTCCCCTTCTGGAGCAGGATCTCGACGATCTCGCCCGGCACGACGCGCAGGGGGCCGCGGTCTTGGTGCAGATCTCGTGGTAGGTGGCGGCGTGGCCGTAGGAGGCGCCGCCCGCGCTCCCGTCGGTCACCCACTGCGCGATCACCGCGGAGACGTCGCCCTCCTGGTTGTCGAGGACCATCACCGAGACGGCGTTCTCTCCCCTCTGGAGCTCCACGGCATACGCGTCCTCGCCGTAGTAGGCGCCCGCCTCGTTTCCCCCGGCCGCGACGCCGTGGTTCCTGTCGGTGAGCTCGTACGGGACGATCACCCGCCTCGTCTTCGCCCCTTTGCCCGCCCCGGCCGGAGCCATGGTGAGCGCCGTCAGGAACACCGCCGCAACCACTGCCGCCCGCAGTCGCATCGGAAACCTCCCGCTTTCTCGCCGTCCTCTACTTGGCTCTACGGCGGCGGAATGGCCGCGTAACGGCTGGTCGGGTGCTCGATTTCGCTCACCGTCCCTACGCTGCGCGATGGAGGTCCTATTTCTCGCTGATCTTGTCCTCGGCCTCCGACTTGCCGAGGCCGGCGCGCTCGGCGCCGTCGTCGTCGTCGGTCGTCCCCGAGCCCTCCGAGGGCGGCTCCTCTTCGTCGCGGTCCAGCGGCTTCTGCGGGTCTTCGGTCATCGCTCGCTTCCCTTCATCTGCACGGTGAGCGTCTCGGGATGGCCGCCGACGGTGTAGCCCGCGTCTTCGATCGCAGCCACGAGGCGCTCGCGCGCGACGGTCTCCGGCTGCCACTCGACGGTCACCGACCGTTCCGGGACGCTGACCTCGGCGCGCTGCACGCCGGCGAGGGGGCGGAGCGCGCCCTCGATCGCCCTCTTGCAGTGGTCGCAGGAGATGTCTGCGACCTGGAACGTCTCTTGCACGTAGACCTCCTCGGAAAAGCCCAAGGCTACTCTTGACCCGGATGCAGATTGGAATGGTCGGCCTCGGCAGGATGGGCGCCAACATGTCGCGCCGCCTCCTCGACGGCGGCCACGAGGTGCTCGTCCACGACGTCGACCCCGCGGCGATCGACCAGCTGACCAAGGAAGGAGCGGTCGGGGCCGACTCGCTGGAGGCGCTGGCGTCGAAGCTGTCCGCGCCCCGGACGGTCTGGGTGATGGTGCCCGCCGGGGACGTCACCGGGAGCACGATCGAGCGGCTGGCCGAGCTGTTGGAGGGCGGCGACGTCGTCGTGGACGGAGGCAACTCGCGCCACGTCGACACGGTGGCGCGGGCGGCGGACCTCGCGGAGAAGGGCATCGAGCTCCTCGACTGCGGGACCTCCGGCGGGATCTGGGGGCTCACCGAGGGCTACTGCCTGATGGTCGGGGGATCGGAACCGGCGTTCGCTCGGCTCGAGCCGGCGTTTGCGACGCTCGCCCCCCCGGACGGCTATGCGCGCGTGGGACCGTCCGGCGCCGGCCACTTCGTGAAGATGGTCCACAACGGCATCGAGTACGCGCTCATGCAGGCGTACGGCGAGGGGTTCCAGCTGATGTCCGAGGGCGGCTACGACGTCGACGTCGCACAGGTCGCGGAGCTGTGGCGGCACGGCAGCGTGGTGAGGTCGTGGTTGCTCGACCTGGCCGCGCGGGCGCTCGCGCCAGACCCCGCCCTGACGAAGCTCGACGACTACGTCGAGGACTCCGGCGAGGGCCGGTGGACGCTCGAGTACGCGATCGACAACGCGATTCCCGCGCCGCTGATCGCGCTGTCGCTGTTCGAGCGCTTCGCGTCGCGGCAGGAATCTTCCTTCTCGAACAAGCTGATCGCGGCGTTGCGCAAGGAGTTCGGCGGCCACGGCGTGCGGGAGGTCCCGTGAGGGCCGCGCTCCGGCCCGCGGTCGCGCCGGGGGAGGTCGAGGAGCGCAACACCGGCGAGGAGAGCGACCTCGAGCGGCCGTGGCTCGTGATCGTGTGGAACGACCCGATCAATCTCATGTCGTACGTCACGTGGGTGCTCCAGAAGCTCTTCGGCTACTCGTTCGACAAGGCGACGAAGCTGATGCTCGACGTCCACCACAAGGGCAAGGCAGTGGTGTCGAGCGGCTCGCGCGAGAAGGCCGAGCTCGACTGCTTCCGTCTGCACGCGCACGGCCTGTGGGCGACGTTGACGAAGAGCGACTGAGCGTGCGGGTCACGGGGGGCGAGGGGCTGGTCCTGTACGTCGAGGAGCACGAGGCCGGGCTGCTGCGGCAGCTCGTCGACGAGTCGCGGAGGCTCCTCGAGGCCGACGTCCCGCGCGAGGACCCGGTCATCGCGCGCCTGTTCCCCGACGCGTACGAGGACCCCGAGGACGCGCGCTCTTACGAGGAGATGGTCGGGAGCGAGCTGCGTGCGGCGAAGCTCGACGGGCTGCGGATGGTCGGCGAGTCGCTCGGGCAGTCGGGCGACGCGACCGTGGAGCTGTCCCCGGAGCTCACGAGCGCCTGGCTCGCGTGGCTGACCGACGTGCGGCTGGCGGTCGGTACGAGGCTGGGCGTGACCGAGGAGAAAATGGGCGAGGAGGTCGACCCGGGCTCGCCGGACGCTCCCGCATGGGAGGTGCTCCACTGGCTCGGGTGGATCCAGGAGTCGATCATCCAGCGGCTGGGCCCCCTGCCCGGCAGCGACTGAGACATCTGTAGGAGGACGACATGGCGAAGCTGCAGCGCGGCGACAAGGCACCGGACTTCACGCTGGAGGACGGGGACGGGAAGACGTGGAGCCTCGCGGACCTGCGGGGGCAGAAGGTGATCGTCTACTTCTACCCGGCCGACGACACCCCTGGTTGCACCGCGCAGGCGTGCGACTTCCGCGACGCGCAGACGGACCTGACGACGGCGGGATACCAGGTGCTCGGCGTGAGCCCCCAGGGGGCCGCGTCGCACCGGAGGTTCTCCGACAAGTACTCGCTGAACTTCCCCCTGCTCGTGGACTCGGACCTGTCGATGGCGAAGGCGTACGGCGTGACCGACGACAGCGGCGCCGAGTTCGAGGGCAAGAAGCTGCGCGTGAAGCGTTCGACGTTCGTGATCGACGAGGACGGGACGCTGATCGAGGCGCTCTACGGCGTGAAGGCGCGCGGCCACGTCGACTCGCTGCTGTCGACGGTCGTCGGGAGCTAGAGCCGCTCTCTCAACCAGGCGATGTCGTCGCCGACCGTCGCCCACGGCGTCTCGCAGATGACCGCCGGCGCGCCCGACGCCTGGACCATCTCGAGGATCGCCTGCGGGTCCATCTTCCCGGCGGCGAAGCTCGCGTGCCGGTCCGCGCCCGTGCCCGCCTCGTCGCGCGAGCTGTTCGCGTGCAGCAGGTCGATCCGTCCCGTCGCCTTCAGCGCCCTCTCGACGGCGTCGGTGAGGTCCTCCCCCGCCGCGTGAGCGTGGCACGTGTCGAAGCAGAAGCCGGCGTCGAATCCGTCGAGGTGCTCGAAGAGACGCGCGAGGACGTCTATCTGCCGCCCCATCGCGTTCGTCCCGCCCGCGGTGTTCTCGATGAGGATCGGAACGCGCGCCTCGACCTCCTCGAAGCACTTGCGCCACCGGATGAACCCGCGCTCGACGTCGTCCTCCGCGTGCCCTGCGTGGACGATGACGCCGGCCGCGCCGACCTCCGCGGCCCGGTCGAGCGTGTCCGTGAGGATCTTGCGCGAGGGGATGCGGACGCGGTTGTTCGGGGACGCGACGTTGATGAGGTACGGAGCGTGGACGTAGACCGGCAGCGGTGACTCGCGCAGCTCGGCCGCGTCTTCGCGCGGGGGCGGCTTCTTGAAGCTCTGCGGGGGCCCCACGAACATCTGGATGCACTCCGCTCCGACCTCTGCGGCCTCCTCGAGGGGGGCCTGCGAGGGGACGTGGGCGCCGATGATCACGTCCCTGAAGCTAGCCGATCAGTCCCCACCCTGGACCCGCTTGCCGGGGGGCCGGGCTTGGCAGATGATGACGCCCATGAAGCTCCTCAGGGACGTCGCGATCCGCCACCTCGTCACCGTCGGCCCCGCCAGCACGCTCCGGCGCGCCGCCAAGGTGATGAACGACCGGGGCGTGGGCTGCGCCGTCGTCGTCGAGAACGAGCGCGTCGCGGGCATCGTCACCGAGCGCGACGTCCTGCGGGCGATCGCCGAGGACGGGAACATGGACGAGGTGACGGTCGGCGACGTCATGACCCGCGACGTCATCAGCGGCTCGCCCGGGTGGGAGCTCCTGAAGGCCGTCGAGACGATGAACGAGGGCGGCTTCCGGCATCTGCTCGTGATGGAGATGGACGATCCGGTCGGGATCGTCTCGCTGCGCGACCTCATGTCCGCGATGTCGGAGATGGTCGTCGCCGACGGCGCGGGGGCCTGACGGGTCCAGCGCTCTGAGATGGCCGGCGTCGGACGTGCCGTCGGAGGCCTTGCCGGCAAAGCGGTGCTCCTCGCCGCGGGTGCGATCATCGGCGCGATCGGATGGCTGGCCGTCGCGCTGCTCTACGCGTGGGTGTTCGAGGTCAGCATCCCGTGGCTCTACGTCCCCTCCGGGGTGATGGTGGTGTGCGCGGCCGTCTTCGCGCGGGAGCGGCAGCTGTGGCCGTTCGCCGGCGGTATCGTCCTCGGCGCGGTGTTCCCCGTGGTGGCGTTCCTCCAGTTGGTCAAGGACGCCTAACGGCGCTCCGCCTGCCGCACGAGCTCCTCGACCACGCCCTTCTGCATCGCGGTCAGACGGCGCTTCAGGAAGAACGCGAGCAGGCGGCCGGCGATCCCTCCGGGCATGAGCGCGCTGAGCCTGCGCGTCACGACCGTCCGTCCGTCCGCGTCCCGCCGCGCGTCGTAGACGATCCGCATGCGGACGCCGACCAGGACGTCTTCCTCGTACGCCATCTCGCTCGCCGAGACCGTCTTGCTATGCCCCTCGACGCGGAAGCCGAGCATCGACGCGTGCCCGTATACGTCGTCGCCGGGCGCGAGCCGGTCCGGCCCCTCGGTCGAGAGGATCTCGGGCTGCCACCGCGGCCAGGTCTTCGGGTCCCGTACGAGGTCCATCACGGCCTCGGGGTCGCAGCTCGCGCTACGCGAGACCTCGATGTCGATCTTCCTCTGAGCGGGCACGCGCCGAGTCTAGGGGCGAGCCGGAACGGCTAAGGTCGCTGCATGTCCAAGCCGAGGCTCGCGATCGCCGCGGGGAACAAGTCCGGCACCGAGTCCGCCGTCGAGGTCGCGCGGCAAGGTGGCAACGCGGTCGACGCCTGCCTCGCGGCCGCGATCACGGGGTGGGTCGCGGAGCCGTTCTTCACGTCGCTGGCCGGCTCCGGGTTCGTGGCCGTGCGGACGCCCGAGGGCCACGTCGAGATCATCGACGGCAACAACGCGATGCCCCACAGCCAGCCGGCCGAGCCCAACCAGGGCGTCCGCCGGACCTACCTCGAGTACTCGAACGGGATGTACACGGGGATCGGCGGAGGGTCGGTGGCGGTGCCCGGGGTGCTTGCCGCCGTGCGGGCCGCGTGGGAACGCCACGGGCGGATCGAGTGGCCGGCCCTGTTCCAGGGCGCTATCCGCTTCGCGCGGGAGGGCCTCCCGTTCCCGAAGACCTCCGCGTACTACCTGTCGGTGACGTGGAACGAGATCTGGTCGCAGTTCGAGGGCTCGCGCGACCTCTTCGCCGTCGGCGGACGCCCGATGCAGGAGGACGAGCTGCTGTGCCAGCCCGACCTCGCCGACGCGCTGCAGCGGATCGCGGACGAGGGGCCGGACGTCTTCTACAGCGGAGACATCGCGGCCTCGATCGGCGACGCGATCGCGCGCGACGGGGGCTTCCTCGGGCTTTCGGACCTGAAGGCGTACAAGGCCGAGGTGCGCTCGCCCGTCGGCACCGACGCATGGGGGTGGAGGATCGAGGCGAACCCGCCTCCGGCAGTAGGCGGCGCGGTGCTCGTCCACATGCTGGCGCTGCTCGGCGACGCGGCTCTAGACGACCCGGTGACCCGCGCGAAGGCGCTCGTCGAGGCACAGCGCGCCGCGATCGGCTACCGCGCCGAGCACTACCAGGATCCCGACGGGATAGCGGCCGCGTTCGACGAGGCGCTGCAGGGGATCACGCCGCGCCGCTCGTCCCCCGACACCACGCATGCGTCGAGCGCGGACGCCGACGGCTACGCGTGTTCGATCACGGAGTCGAACGGGTACGGGGCGGGGCTCTGCGTGAACGGCATCCTGCTGAACAACACGCTCGGCGAGGAGGAGCTCAATCCCTTCGGCGCGCACGGCCTGCCACCCGGCACCCGCTGTCACTCGAACATGACGCCGACGATCGCGCGGGGGGCCGGGCTCACGGTGGCAATCGGGTCTCCGGGCGCGGACCGGATCGTGACGGCGATCGCGCAGACGCTGGTGCGGTTGGCGGTCGACGGCGTGTCGCTACAGGAGGCGGTGGGGGGGCCGCGCATCCACCTCGACCCGCGGCCTTCTGGAGAGCTCCTTTGCTACGAGCCCGGGATCCCCGGCGAGCAGGTCGGCTACAACCCGCTCCCCTACGACGACATACATATGTATTTCGGGGCCGTCCAGGTCGCGTCGGTCAACGACGACGGCGAGGTCGACGCGGCCTACGACCCGCGGAGGTCGGGCGGGAGCGCGCTCATCTAAGCTCTGGGTTGATCGTTCTTTTTCGGTTTCGCCCGCTCGAAGGGGGATGAGCATGGCCCGCCTGTTCTCGATAGGCCCCGGCATCTCGTTGAAGGGCAGGAAGTTCAAGGGGCTGCGGGGCTTAGCCGGCAAGCCGTTCCACCCGCCGCTGACGGACCTCGTCGTGGGCGCCTACTTTTTCGTCGGGGTGTTCGACGTGATCTCGTACCTCGGGGGCGAGGGGACGAGGACGGGCTACGACTTCTTCCGGGCGGGGACGATCGTGCTGGTATCGGGTTTCCTGTTCTCGCTGCCGACGATGCTGACGGGTTTCTGGGACTGGCTGAAGTCGACGCCCCGCCACACCCAGGTCTGGCGGACGGCGAACTTCCACATGGTGACGATGCTCACGGTTGCAGTACTGGTGATTGTGGACATCCTGATCCGGACGGGCGAGGGCCACTCGTATGCGTCGCTAGGTCTCGCGGCCCTCTCGGTAGTGATCACGGGTCTGATGACGTTAGGAGCGACCTACGGCGGGAGCCTGACCTACGACTACAGCTTCAACGTAGAAGAATTGGACGGCCGGGTCTGGGAACCATCGGAGCAAGACATCTACCCCTCCGACAAGCCGATGAAGTAGGGGGGGCCGCCAGGCCGGCCTACGTCTTCTGGTCGAGGCTCGAGATGAACCCCCTTGTCTTGGCCTCAAGGATCTCGATGCTGACGTCGTCTAGATGAACCCGGCCACCTCCAACGCCGACACCGATTGAAGCAAGATCAATCGGGAACCGCGTTTTCGTTCGGTAGCGGGGCGTGATCCCTCCCAGAGCATGTGCGAGGCAATTCCGAACCCTGGTGGCGATAAGCAACTCGTTCCAGTTGGAACACTTCCTGAGATCTATCTGGTGATACTTCAAGAACGCGTCTTGTCGGCTTGGCCAGCTTATCGTAGCTCCTCGCTCGATCGTGTCGAGAATCTGAAGCATCAAGGCTGTCGGGCTCGAAAGCTCTTCCGACAGAAGACTCATCTGGAGTACGTCTACATACGCTTCAGCGATGCTGACAATGCGGAAGTACGCCGCGTGTCTTCGAATCTCAACCGCCCCGACTGGACCTATCACCACGGCAGCAATTCGCTGACGACGATGAGCCGCCGCCTCGTCTATACGGAACTCTTCTCTGACGGTGCTGAGTAAGGTCAGAGCGGACTCAGTCGCGGGACGCTTCGGGAACAAGGCGTCAGCTTTCCAGCAGAATCTTGAAAAGGCGTGACGTGTCTCGAATTGCAGCTGTTTGCTGGACACTCGCCTCATTCATCGAGCCCCTCAAGGCCTTGATCCCTAGGACGTACCAGGGTGCTAGAACCTCAGGTTCCATGCGGAGGCCGATGTCGAGCTGATCAAACGTGATGGCCGCGGATTCAGCCAACGCTAGCGATGCCTCCGCGGCGAGAAGTCCCCCGCGGCCCCTGTCCCGCTGCGTTCGTGTCCACTCAATAGCCTCAGGTGAATCCAAGAACCCAAGTTCGCGCAGCGCGTGTACGAACCACATTGCCTGCCATTCACTCACTGATTCCCCATGGCGCAATTTCGTCGTCTGTTCACGAACACGATCTGCGTCGGCTCCGTACGCCGCAATAAGATATGTGACGGCTTGAGGGGTCAGAGACGGAATGAATTCCACCAAACGAACGACCCATTCAAGGCCACCAGGGTGTTCCTGGTTGGTCAATGTCGCGAGAGCCCGGCGGATGTCAAGCAACTGCGCCCCGCGCGTCTTCGCGAGATCAATTCGATCGGGATCGCTGGGCGGAAGCGCGAGTCGCCGGAGCGTCGCTAGGGCGACCTCCACAGGCTCATCCTCGTCCCAATCGACATACCCACGAACCGTAACTTCGACTTCGTCAGGGTCAATATTCGCAGCGCCCTCGATCAAATCGACGTTGGTGTTGGCGACGAGGTAGTTGAAGAACTGGGGCGTAAATGTCTTATGATCGCTAACTGTGAGGCCGACAGTTCGCGCAGCGTCCGAAAGACGCTCAACGCCTTCCAGCGCTTCGGCATAGCTCTCGCAGGCGATGCGAAAATCGTCGTTGTATCGCCATACGCGAAACCCTCTGCGGCTCAGATCCCTCTCGACGATACGGATGTAGTAGTCGGATAGCCAGTCGGATGGATCGTAGAGTTGCGGTAGGCCGAACGTTCTTCCTTCAGATTCCGCTAGGAGCGCTTTAAGGAATGAGATCCCAAGAACGTTGCCTGTTTGAATTCTCAGCTCGCGAGCGAGGACATCGTGGTCGATGTACTCGTAGAACGCCGCGATATCAGAGATCACCACGTGCGAGAACCGGGCGTTACCGAAAGTCCGAAGCTCACCCGGTGCGACATCCCACGCCTGAGTTATGGGTGCTTGGACGAAAGCTCGATAGGCCTCGGGTGATCGATCAGGAAGATCGTCTCGAAGTACATGACGCGCAAGGGCCCGGTAAGTTACTCGCTCGGCAATGCCCATAGTCGCCACCGGTCGCGTCGCATATGTTTCCTTCCGAGCACTCACTACGGCACTTGGTGCCACGCGCATGTCGCCAGTAAGGGAGTCCCGCACCCAATCGGCCACCCGTTGGGTCGAGGCGGCGACCGCAGTCCGCCAAGGCTCCGGTGGAACACGATTTCGCACGGCGGCGGCCTCTTCTTGGACCGCAACCTCAAGCTCGAGATCGGTTAGCAAACGCGCCGGCAAGGCTTCCATAGGGGTCTCCATTCGCTGTTGTAGGTGGCATACACACAGTCGACGGACCAGTCAATTCAGAAGCCGGCAGCCCCCTGTCGGCCCACAAGGGGCCCTCGTTACCCTCCAACGAGCTCCTGTCGGCTCCCTAACAGCTCCCCGCCCGAAACGAGTGTCGAATGAGTCGTGGAAATCGCAACTCAGTCCGCAAGCGGCCCCCGGCCCCGGCCCCCTCGGCGACGTTCGATTGGGTTGCGGAAACCACAACTGAGCCGCACGGGCGGCAGTCCGCACGACTCCCACCTTCATTGAGGAATAGCGGTCGTTATGCGTACCGGATTCCTCAATGAAGCCTGGCCCCCGGCCCCCTCGTCGAGCGTTCGATTGGGTTGCGGAAACCGCAACTGGTTCCGCACGGTTCGGGCGGCAAGACCGGGGCCTTGCAGGCCTCATTGAGCAATGGCGGTCGCTATGCGTACCGGATTCCTCAACGAGACCCGGCCCCCGGTGTCCGAAACAAGACCTTCGTCCTGTTCGGCAGCTAACGTTTCGCGGTTGCTTGGCTCGCTACCTTTCCGCAGTCAATGTGCCGCTGAGGCGGCTTTCGGAAAGGAGCGCAAAACATGCGCAACACCATCGCGGGCATCCGGATCGCGCGGGAGACGCCCGAGAAACCCATCAAGGAGGGCGGCAGGCCTGGGCGCGGCCCCCTCGCGGTCCTCCTCGCACTCGCCCTCGTAGCCACGGGCAGCGCCACCGCTGCCTCCGGCACCAACGCGGTCCCCAAGAGCCTCACGAAGCTCGTCCAGATTGCCGAGCAGAAGGGCGAAATCCGGCTTCTGATCTCGCTCCGGAGCATGCAGGCCCAGCAGACCGTCCTCGACCAGCTCGAGGGCACCGACACCGAGGTCCTCATCCGCTACGACCTCCTCCCCTACCTCCTCCTCAAGGCCGACGCCGAGACCGTACGGAGCCTCGTCGCCAACCCCCTCGTCACCGGCTTCACCGAGGACCTCCCGCAGCCCCCGGCCCTCAACAGCTCGATCGCCGTCATCAACGGCGACGACGTCCGCAACGTCGGGCTGCGCGGCGGCGGGACCGCCGTCGCCGTGCTCGACACGGGCATCGACCTCGACCACCCGTTCATCGGCAGCGTCGTCTCCGAGGCCTGCTACTCGAACGCCGGCGGCTCCGGCTCGGGCGTCAGCCTCTGCCCGGACGGGACGAACTCGCAGACCGGCGGCGGCTCGGCCGACGCAGAGACCGCGCAGTGCCTGAACATGGGCAACAACATCTGCGACCACGGCTCCCACGTCGCCGGCATCGCGATGGGTGACGGCACCGGCGTCACCGGGGCACCTACCGCGGGCGTCGCGCCCGACGCGGACCTCGTCGGGATCCAGGTGTTCACCCGCTTCAACGCGGCGAGCGACTGCGGCAGCGACCCCGCACCGTGCGTGCGGACGTACGCGTCCGACCAGGTGCTCGGCCTCCAGCGCGTGCTCGCGCTCCAGACCGGCAACACGCTCGCGTCGGAGATCGTCGCCGCGAACATGAGCCTCGGCAACACCGACAACCTCTCGACCCCGTGCGACACCGACTCGCGCAAGGCCGCGATCGACCTCCTGATCGCGCAGAACGTCGCGACGGTCATCTCCGCCGGCAACGAGGGTCACCCCGCCGGCGTCGGCACCCCCGGCTGCATCTCGACCGCGATCACGGTCGGGTCCACGACCGACACCGACGGCATCTCCGGGTTCAGCAACCGCGGCACCCGGCTCGACCTCTTCGCACCCGGATCGGCGATCGACTCCTCGACGCCCGACGACGGCTACTCGAACTTCGACGGCACGTCGATGGCCGCGCCGCACGTCGCCGGAGCATGGGCGGTCCTGCGCGGCGAGTACCCGAACGAGAGCGTCGCCGACATCCTCTCGACACTGCAGGACACCGGCGTCGACATCAGCTACTCGAGCGGCGGCAACAGCATCACGACGCCGCGCATCGACCTGCTCGCTGCGGTGCAGGACCTGAACGGAGCGCCGGTCATCGCCCGCGACAACGCGAACGCGACCGTGGACGAGGGCCAGACGGCGAGCAACACCGGCACGTTCTCGGACCCCGAGGGCGACGCGGTCACGCTCACGTCCTCGATCGGCACCGTCACGGACACCGGCGGCGGCAAGTGGGCGTGGAGCTTCGCGACGAACGACGGCCCGACGCAGGGCCAGACCGTCACGATCACCGCCACGGACGACAAGGGTGAGAGCACGAGCGTCACGTTCCCGCTCGTCGTTAACAACGTCGCTCCGTCCGTCACGGTCGACCCGGCACAGGTGAAGTCGATCGCCGAGGGCGACTTCGTCACGGCGAACGCGACGTTCTCCGACCCGGGCTGGGCCGACACTTACAGCTCGGTCATCGACTGGGGGACGCCTGCCGGTGACATGACCGACCCCGCATCGACGGCCACGACGGCGGACGGGCCCCCGCAGGACCAGGGCACGTCGACCGGCTCGTTCCAGTACGGCGACGACGGCACGTTTGACGTCGACATGAGCGTCACGGACGACGACGGCGGCACCGGCACGGACACGTTCACCGTCGAGGTTGCGAACGTCGCGCCGACCGCGCTCATCGACCTCGGCGGGGCGACGAACGTCAACGGGACGCCGACGATCATCGGGCAGTCGGGTCAGCCGGTGAGCTTCTCGGCCCGCTCGACCGACCCGGGGTCGGACGACATCACGGCAACGTGGGACTGGGGCAACGGCGGCGCGAGCCCCGACGTCACGACCGAGTACCTCGTGAACGGGCCGCTTCCCGACCCGCCGCACCTGTTCAACCCGGCCTTCAGCCCGAGCGTGCAGCCGCGGGACGTCACCGACTCGAAGAGCAACACGTTCGGCGACGCCTGCGAGTACGACGTGACGTTCGGCTCGGCCGACGACGACGGCGGCAGCGCGAGCGACGCCGTGCAGGTCATCATCACGGGTCTCGCGACGAAGGCACGCGGCGCCGGCTACTGGCAGAACCAGTACCGGGGGCTCGGCCCGAACGACTTCACGGCCGCGCAGCTCGACTGCCTGCTGACCGTCGTGGGCCACATGTCGACGGTCTTCAACGAGGAGCGCGACGCGTCGACGAGGGCCAAGGCGTTCGAGGTGATCAAGGCGAACGCCTCGAACATGAGCAACATGCTCGACCGCTTCCTGATCACCGCGTGGCTGAACTTCGGCAATGGCTACTTCGAGCTCGGCGATCAGGTAGACACGAACCGTGACGGAACGCCCGACACCACCTTCGGAGCAGCGCTCGCGACGGCCGAGGCCGTCCGGCTCGACCCGAACGCGACGCGGGCACAGCTCGAGCAGCAGAAGAACATCCTCGAGAACATCAGCGGCAACTAGCTACAGGACGATGTGGCGCGGCCCCCGGTCGAGAAGTGGCCGGGGGCTTCGCTGCGTCCTCATCGCGCTTCTCCTAGCGGCGGGATGCAGCGGCGGCGGCAACGGCGCGGCCCCCTCACCTCCACCGGCCGCAGCAGATCCCCTGCGCGACATCGCACGAGAGAACGGAACGGTCCAGGTGATCGTCGACCTCGCGGTCGAGCAGAGGGCCGACGGCACCTGGAACGACCGGGAGATTGCCGCCGCTCAGCGCAAGCTGCTGCGCGCGATCGGGAACGGCGCCACCGTCGCCGCCCGCTACGAGACCACGCCGCAGCTCGCTCTCGCCGTCGACCAGGCCGCGCTCAAGAGGCTGAGGGCCTCACCGCTCGTGATCGCCGTCCACCTCAACGAGACGGACGAGGCCACCGAGTAGCTAGGGCTGGAACACGTCCCGGCACGGCTGGTTGCGCAGCGAGCATCCCGGGTACCCGGTCTGCGCGGTCGCACCCTCGAGCAGCGGCAGCGCCACCGACGACCCCTCGACGTGGATCGTGTTCGCCGCCGGCACCGGCAGCAGCGCGAAGCCCCACAGGTCCGGCTTCACGTGCGGCGCTTCGACGTAGAGCCTGATCTTCGAGCCCGCGCGGAACGCGTGCGCGAACGGGAAGATCTCGATCGAGAGCTCGGCGGTCTCGCCCGGGATCAGCGGCTGGGAGTCGGTCGCGACGTGCGTCTGGTACGGCCGCGTCGCCGTCGTCAGCGACGCGTCCTCCTTGCGGTGGCTCGCGCGCAGCCATCCCTGCTGGACGAAGACCTCCTTGCCGTCCGGCCGCACCTCCGTCAGCGTCACCTGGAAGTCCGTGTCGGGGGCGGTCGACGACACCAGCAGGTCGACGGAGCCGGAGCCAGCCATGAGCTTGTCGGTCTCGAGCGCGCCGGTCTCGAACAGCGCGAACGTCCCCGGAGGAGGCGTCTCGCTCCACGACGGCGTGAGCTCGTCCGGTGCGTCGTCGGTGAGCTCGTGCCCGCCGCGCGCCTGCGTACCCGTCGCCGGCGAGTAGTCGTACGAGACCTCGCCCCCGTCGGGATCGGGCGTCGCCGACATGCGACCCTCGGAGTCGAGGTGAAGGCGCCACGGCGTCTGTATCGCGGGCGGCCACTGCGAATAGGTCTCGCTCCACGCGGGGTTCCGGCCCCCCTTCGCGCCCGTCTCCCAGTTGATCCGCAGCGGGTCGCTGCTCTCGTAGCGCGCGAGTGCCTCCGCGAACGTCTCGGGCCGCGCGACGTACTTGCCCTTGTCCTTGGCGACGTCCTTGTCGAGGTGCTTGGGGTCGTCGTGGTGCGGGACGAACTCGGTGACGGTCCCGCCCTGGTAGCTCTGCGGGATCTCGCGCGCGAGGTAGAAGCGCAGGAACTCGTCGATGTACGGCAGCACGTGCGGCCCGTAGTACTCGCCGTGGTCGCCGTTCGTGAACAGGCCCCGCCACTCGAGCCCCGGGCGGAACCGCTCGACGAGGTTCGTCGCGCGGCTCCCGACCTGCTCGTCCTGCCACGACTCGATGAGGAACGTCGGCACCTCGATGTTGTGCGCCCAGTACCAGGGGGAGCGCTCGTAGAAGAGGTCGCCGTCGTAGTGGTTGTAGAGCGCCTTCACGAACGGGTTCTGCGGCGGGTTCGCGACGTGCTGCGCGGTGTGCGCGGTGCACTTCGGGTCGACCTCGCCGCGGTTGAACTGATCCTCCAAGGGGGCCTGGAACGGCTCGTAGATGCGGCCCGCCGACCAGCCCGCGGCGAACGTGACGTTCATGATGCCGCCGGGGTACGGGACGTCGCGGTAGA
The DNA here is from genome assembly GCA_035942255.1 of Actinomycetota bacterium. GTDB lineage: Bacteria > Actinomycetota > CADDZG01 > CADDZG01 > WHSQ01 > JALZEG01. The sequence goes on from DASZDG010000033.1 coordinate 30,235, forward strand.
GGTCGCCGAAGACGTGGCCGGGCACGATCGCGACGAGGCCCTCGGGCGTATCGACCTCTCCCCCACGCTCCAGCGGCTGCCCTGCGACGAACAGCTGCGTGATCCCGGGGTACGACTTGCCGACCATCGCGAGCCGCCCGTTCGACCACGGCTGCTTCGTGAGGAACTCGATCGCCTCGCGGCCGTCCTCCGCCTGGCGCGGCTCGAAGTAGTCGAAGTCGCCGCCCGAGCAGCCGGTGCCCCGGATGCTGAGGCCGACGACTGCGTAGCCCTCGCACGTGAAGTGGTCGTCGAGACCGTCCCAGATGTGGAGGCCGGGCTGGTAGCCGGAGTAGTCCATGACCGCCGGATACGGCCCCGGCCCCGCGATCTCGTCCTTGGGGAGGAACACCTGGTAGTGGAGCTCCGTCGCGTCGAGCGTCCCCTGGGCCACCGGGATGTAGCCGGTGATCCGCTTCTTCGCGCAGCCGGGGAGGTTGTCGTGGTTCGCGGCTGCGGGGGCCGCGAGGTAAGCCGGCAGCAGCATGGCCGCCAGCGTGAGGACGGTCAGGACACGGACGATGCGCGACAAGAGGACCTCCAGGCAAGAAGCGGACGGTCGGGCGGGACGTTCCAGGGCATGGTTCGCCTGCGGGCGCTCGGGTTCCTGCCCTGTGGGCCCCAGCGGGAGGAGAAACGGTTAGACAGGGGGAAATAGGGATAAAACCCTCAGCAACCCGACCTCTATCTCGATCTCGATCCTGGGAGGCACCAGTGACCCGCTCTCCGCTCCGGCTCGGCCTGACCGCGGCCGTGACGATCCTGACCCTCTTCGCGTCCTCGGGGGTGGCGCTGGGCCACGCCGAGCGCGACGCCTTCTTCCCCGACGGCTCCGGCGAGGTTCCGGCCTACCGCCCGATGATCGCGAAGCCGAACCTCGTCGTCTGCACGCCGCAGAGCGCCAAGCGGATCCAGAAGATCACGAACCCGCAGCTGAAGGCCGACAACCTCAAGCTGCTGGACAGCTGCCGCTTCCGCAACCTGCAGGATGCCGTGAACGCCGTTCGCAAGCGCGGCACGACGATCTACATGCTCCCCGGCGTCTACCGCGAGACGCCGTACCGCGCCCAGCCCGAGTGTGCGAAGAGCCTGGAGCAGCCCGGCGAGGAAGAGGGCGCGCCGGTCCTGAGCTACGAGCAGCAGCTCACGTGCCCGCAGGCGCAGAACCTCGTCGGGATCTTCGGCGACATCGACCCCGCCGACGACAAGCGCGAGTGCAACGCGCCGGTGTGCGACCTCCAGATCGAGGGGACGGGGCAGAAGCCGGGTGAGGTGCTGATCACCGGGGGCTTCAACAAGGACGGCAACTGGATGAAGCTCAACGGCATCCGCGGCGATCGCGCGGACGGCCTCTACCTGAGGAACTTCACGATCGAGCTGTTCGAGTTCAACGCCGTCTACGTCCTCGAGACCGACGGCTTCGTGATCGACAAGGTCGTGTCGCGCTACAACGACGAGTACGGGTTCCTGACGTTCGCCGTCGACCACGGCGTGTACAAGAACTGCAACGGCTACAACAACGGCGACTCGCTCATCTACCCCGGCTCCGCGTCCGACGTGAACAGCGACAAGGCGGAGTACGGGCAGACCGAGCGCTGGGCGATCGAGATCTTCAACTGCAAGAGCCACCACAACGCGCTCGGGTACTCGGGCACGGCCGGGAACTCCGTGTACGCGCACGACAACGAGTTCTACGCGAACCAGGCCGGCGTCGTGACGGACTCGATCTTCGCCGGGCACCCGGGGCTTCCCCAGGACCACGCGTGGTTCCGCGACAACCTCATCTACTCGAACAACAACAACTACACGGAGAAGTACGTGCACTCGGGCATCTGCGACAAGCCCCCTGCGGAGCGCGGCTACAAGCCCGCGAAGGGCAAGCCCGTGTGGGCGGGAACGGTCTGCCCCGTCGTCCCGGCACCGGTCGGCGCGGGGATGGTGATCGCCGGCGGCAACTGGAACCTCCTCCAGGACAACACGGTGTGGGACAACTGGCGGGCCGGGTTCATGCTGTTCAGCGTGCCGGGGCCGGTTCGAGAGGAGACCGATCCCGAGAAGGCATGGGACACCTCGCACTTCAACAAGTACACCGGCAACACGATGAGCCTGAACCTCGCGGGCCTCGTCGACCTCAACGGCGTCGACTTCTGGTGGGACGACCAGGGCGAGGGGAACTGCTGGGAGAAGAACGCGGGGCCCGAGGACGCGGTGACGTCGAACACGATGTACCCGACCGGCCTGCCGGCATGTGCCGACGGAGGTTCGCTGCCGGTGCCCAACAACCCGTACAAGACGAGCCAGCTCGCGCCGTGCGCGGTCTACGACCGCAACGACCCCGAGCTGCGCGACCCGCCGGGGTGCACGTTCTTCGACACGCCGGAGGAGCCCGAGGAGTAGCCGTTCGGGGATGATCTCGCGGTGGACACGCTGAAGGGCCAGCTCCTCATAGCGGGCGCAAGCATCTTCGGCCCGGTCTTCCGCCAGACGGTCGTCCTGGTCGCGGAGCACGACGAGACGAGCTCGCTCGGGTTCGTGCTGAACCGGCCCTCGGACCTCGTCGCGGCCGAGGCGGCGGAAGAGCTCGTGGGGCTTCCGCTGGCGGACCCGCGCATCTACCTCGGGGGTCCCGTGCAGCCCGGTGCCGTGGCGATAGTCGGCGAGCTGGACGACGACTTCGGGGGAAACCTGATCTTCGACAACGTCGGGATGCTCGGCGTCGGCCCGAACGGCATCGAAACCGAGGGGGCGCGCCGGGCGAAGGTGTTCTCCGGGTACGCGGGCTGGGGGCCGGGCCAGCTCGAGGGCGAGCTCGACGAGGGGGCGTGGGTGATCGAGGACGCGCGGCCCGACGACGTCTTCACCGCCGACCCCGGGAACCTGTGGCGTGACGTCCTGCGGCGCAAGGGCGGCGAGTTCGTGATGCTCTCGACGATGAGCCCCGACCCGACGGCGAACTGACGGGGGCCGCGACCAGACGCGCCCCCCGCGCGTCTTGAAGAGCGTGGACACGGATATCGCGGTGCCGGCGCAGGCGGAGTCGAGGCTGGAGCGGCTGTACGCGCAGCACGTGGAGGCCGCCACCCGGCTCGCGTACCTGATGACCGGTGACGAGCAACAGGCGCAGGACATCGCGCAGGAAGCCTTCGTCAGGATCGCGGCCCGGTTCCACGACCTCCGGCACGAGGAGGCGTTCCCGGCCTACCTGCGGACGACCGTGCTCAACCTCTCGCGCGGGCACCTCCGCCGGCTCCGGACGCAGCGCGACTACGTGCGCCGCGCGCAGGGGGGCCGCGAGCCGCTCGAGGCGCGGCCCGAGGTGGAGGCGCGCGACGAGATGTGGCAGGCGTTGCGGGCGCTGTCGCACAGGCAGCGCGCGGCGATCGTCCTCCGCTACTACGAAGACCTCTCGGAGCGACAGGCGGCCGACGCGCTCGGCTGCTCGCTCTCGGCGGTGAAGTCGTTGGTGTCGCGCGGGCTCCAGGAGCTCCGCGCGCAGATGCAAGGTGGTGAGCAGTGAGAGACCTGGAGAGGGACCTGACCGTGATGCTCGAGGAGCGGGCGCGCAGGGTCGCACCGCCCGCGGACGGCGCCCGCGTTCTTCGGCGGGCGCGCCGGCGCCGCGCCGTCACGGCGGGGACGGCCGTGCTGGTCTCGATCGCGCTGATATCGGGAGCGTTCGCAGGGATAGGGGGCCTCGGCTCGACCGATCCCGTCCGTCCCGCCACGGACGGAGACGAGGACTTCACTCAGGACCTGAGATCGACCCCCGGCGAGTATCCCCACGTCGCCACGGGGACGTTCCGCGGCGTGGAGTGGGACCTTCGGGCGGCGGCCGTGCGGCGCGGGCCCGGAAGCGACGTCCGGCTGACGTTCGCGGTCTCGTCCGAGCGAGGCGGCCACTCGACCTCCGGACCGCTGCGCGCGAGGTACGGCACGCTCGTCGTGAACCGCCTCGACGAGAGCGCCGCGCTCGACCCGAACACCGACGCGCTGTGGGGCGTCGCCCGACCCGGCATCGAGAGGGTCGACGTTGAGGTCGACGACGGCCAGGGCACGACGATCCCCGCGCATCTGTTCACGGGCCACGACTCCCGCACCGGCATCCGCGCGAGCTACTGGGTGGCGTTCGTCCCCCGGGACGCGAACGCGTACGTCGTCGCACGCGACCGGTTCGGCACGACGAGAGCGCGGCACGAGCTCGGCCACCCCACGCCGCCTCGGCACGAGGTGACGACGGGCCGCTCCGGTGACACGGGCTGGTCGCTCTCGTACGTGGAGGGCGGCACCGGGACCATCCCCGAGTCGCGCCGCGGCGAGGTCTGCCTCTCGGTCACCGACAGCGGGCGCGGGTACGCCGTGCACTGCATCGAGCGCGACGAGCTGCGCGTGCCGCTCTACCTCTCGTACCTCGACACCGAGAACGCGCGTGTGGTCGCAGGGATCCTCGGACGCGACGTGGTGAAGGTCCGCCTGCGGATCGGCTCCCGGACGACGCTGCTCCCTGTGATGAGGGTCGCGGACGATCGCAGCACGACGGTGAAGCTGGTCGCGGTCGGGGCCCCGCCGGAGGGCCGGGGGCGGCTCGAGGCGATCGACCGCAGGGGCCGTGTGGTCTTCGGAACGGGCTTCTAGGGCGTCCTACAGAAGCAGGCGGAGGGCGAAGCCTGCGATCACGACCGCTCCTATCGTCCCGAAGATCGCGCGCGCGTTCTCCGGGAGGCGCTTGTGGAGGAACGCCCCGAGCCCGGCGAGCGACACCTGCCACGACAGCGACGCGAGGAACGCGGCGGTCACGAACAGGACCTTGTCGGCCGCGCTCGCGTCGCCGCGGTCGAGCCCCAGGATCAGCGCGACGAAGTACGTGATCGTCGCGGGGTTCAGGATCGTGAGGCCGAGGAACCGCAGGTAGGTGGCGACGACGCCGGCGGTGGCGATCTTGGGTGCGGGGGCCGCGGGATCGCGGCGGCGGAGGGCTCCGCGCAGCAGGTACGCGGCGACGCCGAGGAGCACGACCGCCGAGACGATCCGCAGCGTGTCCTCGTAGGGCTCGACCGTCTCGGCGACCGCTGCGCCGACAAGGACCGCGACGAGCGCGTAGACGAGGTCGGCCGTCGCGACGCCCGCACCCGCGGCGGCCGCCGCGACGAACCCGCGCCGCATCGCCAGGTCGACGAGCAGGACGGCGATCACACCGACCGGGATCGCGATGCCGTAACCCGCGAGAGCACCCTCCCAGAACGCATCCATGGGAGGAGAGGTTAGTGGCGGGAGATCAGGCCCGGCGCGTCCGGGAGCGCGCGGCCGCGCACACGTTCGCTGCATCCGGCGCGGTTTCGGGAGCGCGCGCGACGTACCGCCCGCGGCGATCTTCGAGCCGCACCTTGAACCGCCCGTCGGCGCGCGTCGTGAGCGTCGCCACGACCTTGCTGTTGCGGACGATCTTCACGATGACCTCGTCCTTGCACGCATCGAAACCGTCCGGCGTCCTCACCCTGCCGCGCGCGACGAGGCCGGGCTCGAGCCGGAGCTTGACGATCCGGTCGTGGATCGCGGGATCGGCGCGCTGCGGTTGCTCCCCGGGTGGGGTCTCGGGAGCGGGCGACGGGGTCGGTGAGGGCGTGGGGGTCGGGCTCGGCA
>DASZDG010000034.1:0-29143 GCA_035942255.1 Actinomycetota bacterium
ACAGAAGGTGGACGCGACGAAGGCCCAGCTGGGAGTTAGGGGCCTTCGTCTTCGGTCGGCTCGCTGGGGGAAGAGCCGGGGTCGGGTAGGTCTCTCGGGTGTTGCAGGCGTTGCGGGTCGCTAGCAGTTCGGCATGCGCAGGGTGGTCCCGGGGTTCGTCTCGGCCTCGAAGATCACCGTGACCCACATCCGGTCCCCGTCCTTGATGACGCCGACGCCCATGTGGCGGAAGGAGTCGTAGAGGACGTTGTCGGCGTGTGCCGGCGAGGCCATGAACGCCTCGTGCAGGCTCTGGACGTCGCCGCCGACGCCGACGTTCTCGCCGAGGATCGTCCAGTTCGTGACCCGCTTGCTGAGCTTGTCGGAAGGCGTGTGGTACAGCTTGTCCTGCTTCGCCATCTCACGGGTGTGGAGACGGGCGGCACGGGAGAGCTCGGGGTCGAGACGGAGCTGGCCACGCTTCGCGACGCCCCTGACGTCGTTGATGCGCTTGGCGAAGCCGCGCTCGGCACCCTTGACGTCCCAGCAGGAGCTGCCGCTCGACTGCGCGGCGGTGGCGGTGGTGACCGGAGCGAATCCGGCGAAGAGTGCTGCGGTGGTGATCCCGATCACTGCACGCTTTACAGCGTTCATAGCGAACCTCCCAGTTCGGTAGCTGGGCCGCCCACGTGGGGCCCCTGGCTTTGCGCCCCCGCCTTGCGACGGGTTTGCCGTTCTCGCTTGGGTGTTGCTGTGCTCTTAGCTTCGGCAGGTCCCCCCGGGACCTTTAAGGGAATTTCTGGGTGCTCCGGGCCGGTGTAGAACCCGCGGATGCACGAGCTGCTCCGGATGGGCATCGGCGCCCTGCGCCGTGAGGTTGAGCGGGGGGCCGCGGCCCCCGGGGACCCCGCCCGGGCGTCGCTGGAGCGGATCGAGGAGCTCGCGCACCTCAATGCGTTCGTGGAGGCGCGCGACGACCCCGTGGCCGAGGCGGCCGCGGCCTCCGGTCCCCTCGCCGGCGTCCCGGTGGCGGTCAAGGACATGCTCGTCGACCGCGACCGCATCCCCACGTGCGGATCGGGCGCGCACGGGACGTGGCTCTCCGGCACCGCGACCGTCGTGCAGCGCCTGCGCGACGCGGGGGCCGCGATCGTCGGCTACTCGAACCTCCACGAGTGGGGCGTCGGGATGACGTCCGCCGTGACGAGGACCGGGCCGATCCTGAACCCGTGGCACGAGACGCTCGTGACCGGAGGGTCGAGCGGGGGCTCGGCGGCGGCGCTCGCTGCGGGGATGGTCGCCGGCGCGGTGGGCACGGACGCGGGAGGGTCGATCCGCTGCCCGTCGGCTTGCTGCGGCGTCACCGGGCTGAAGCCCGCGGCGGGGCGGATCCCGACAGAGGGCTTCGTCGGCCACGGCGGGAGCATCGACGGCGTCGGCCCGATGGCGCGGTCGGTCGAGGACGTGGCGACGCTGTTCTCGGTCATGACGGGCGAGGAGGTCGTCCTCGGCGACGCCGGGTCGTTGCGGCTCGGCGTGGCGCGGTCGTTCTTCTTCGATGACGTCGACCCGGCTGTGGGGGCCGCGGCCGAAGCAGCCGTCGAGACGCTGGCCCGGATCGTCGCGGAGGTGCGCGACGTCGAGCTGCCGTCGGCGCCGGCCGCGTCGTTCGGCGTCCCGGGCCTGCTCCTACCCCTGTTCTTCGAGCGGCTTGCGGACGTCGTGGCGGAGCGCCCCGACGCGTTTCAGCCGGCGACGCTGTTCCTGCTCGAGCTCGGCCGCGGGATGACCGACGCCGACGTGGAGGAGGCGAGGGCGCTGCAGCGAACGGTCGCCGCCGATTGGGCGCGCGTGTTCGAGGAGGTCGACGTCGTCGTGACCCCGACGCTGCCCGGCCCCCCCGCCCCGCAGGACACGCTGATGCTCGAGCTGCCGTCGGGGCAGATGTCGCCGGAGCTCGCGTACCTCAGGACGAACGCGCCGATGAACCTCGGCGGCGTCGCGGGGCTGTCGCTTCCCTGTGGCGAGATAGGTCCCGGCCTGACGACGAACGTCACACTGACCGCCCCGCGGGAGGAGGTCGCTCTGACGCTCGGCCGCGCGTTCGAGCGCGCCACCGACGAGGCGTTCGTGAACCGGATCGCGCCGCTCTAGCTGCGGAAGAGTCGTTCGACCCGGTGCGCGATCGCCGGCCCCACCTCGGCCCGTTGCTCCGGCCCCAGCTTCTCGTCCGTCGCGGTGCGGACGTAAAAGGTGTCGACGACCCGGCTCCCGAGCGTGTCGATCTTCGCGACGTGGATGTCGAGGTCGAGGTCGCTCAGCCCCGCGGTGATCGCGTAGAGGAGGCCGAGGGCGTCGGGAGCGCGCACCTCCACGACGGTCGACTGCGCCGACGCGTCCTCGAGGATGCGCACGTCGGGCACCACCGGCACGGACGGCCTGTAGTCCAGCGCCTTGCGTGTCAGCCGCGCGTCGACGGCGAGCCGCCCGGAGAACGCGGCCCCCAGCGCCTCGGTCACCGCGGCGCCTCCGGGCGCGCCGCGCACGACGAAACGTTGCAGAGCGAAGCCGTCGGTCGTCGAGAACGCCTGCGCCCTCAGCACCGTGACGAGGTTCATCGCGAGCACGCCGGCGGTCTTCGCCAGCGCGCCCGGCCGGTCGGCGACGCACACGGTCAGGACCTCCGTCCCGTCCTCGGCCCCCGCCTCGACGCGCGTCTCCACGTGGCCCGGCCCGGGCCTCCGCAACAGCAGGCGGAGGTCGTCGGCCGTCTCCGGGACGGTCGTCCCGTCGAGGTACGAAGGGGGAAGCGTCGACAGCACCTCCTCGGCCCGGCCCGCGAGCGCGGGCTCGAACGCGATCACCTCGCGCGCCCGCGTCGCGACGTCGCTGCGCGCGGGCAGCTCCCCGGTCTCGAGCGCGACGAGCGCCTTGCGGAAGAGCTCGCGCACGAGGGCGGCCTTCCACGGCGTCCACGCCTCCGGCCCCGTCGCGCGTGCGTCGGCGACCGTGAGCACGTACAGGAGCCGCAGGAGGCGCGGCGTGCGCGCGAGCGCGGCGACCTCCTCGATGACCGCGCCGTCGTCGAGGTCGCGTCGCGTCGCGGTGTCGACCAGCAAGAGGTGGCGTCGCACGAGCGTCGCGATCTCGTCCACGCGCTCGGGTGAGAAGCCCATGCGGGCCGCGGCCGTGCGCGTACGGCGCTCGCCTGCGACGGAATGGTCTTCCCCCGAGCCCTTGCCGACGTCGTGCAGCAGCGTCGCGACCAGCAGCTCGTCGATCGATCCGGCCTCGGCAGCCGCGGCTGCGGCGACCTCGTCCTCAGCCACGACGCGATGGACGAGCTCGACGGCGAGGAACGAGTGGCCGTCGACGGTGTAGCGGTGATACGGGTCGTGCTGCGCGCGGCCGCGCACGCCGGCCCATTCCGGAAGCAGAGCCGTCCACGCGCCCGCGTGGTCGAGCAGCTCGAGTGCGGACGACGCCCGCGCGCCCGCGAGCAGGCGCACGAAAGCGACCCTGGTCGCGTCGTCCCAGCGCTCGGCGGGCGTGGCGCCGAACGCGCCCTCGAGCGAGTCGAGGCTCTTCGGCGCGAGGGGCTTGCCGAGGCGCGCGTGCTCCGCGAGCAGCGCGACGTGCGCCGCCGCGTCGCGCGGCCCGGTGAGCGCGAGCATCCCGTCCTCGAGCCGCACCCCCGGCGCGACCTCGAGCGCGGCCCCCGAGCGCCGCGGCCCCCGCCCCGCGAGCTCCTTCGTCGCGCGTCCCGCGCGGTACTCGATCGTGCGCGCGCTCGAGTGGACGCGCTCCATCAACGCGTCGGCTCCGTCGTCTCCCTCGAACCCCAGCGCCGCCGCGACCGCGGGCTGCACGTCGATGCGCAGCCCGTCGAGCTTGCGCTTCGACTGCGCGTGCAGGGCCTCGCGCGCCGCTAGCAGGACGCAGCGCTCTTCGCTCAGCCCGTCGAGCGGTTCTCCGGTGACGGCCTCCAGCCACCCGAGCGCGTGCAGGTCCCTCAGCCCCCCGGTGTCGTCCTTCAGGTCCGGCGCGAGCGCCCAACCCGCGCGGTCGCGCGCACGGTGACGGTCCTCGGTCGCCTCGACGATCTGGCGGACGAGGGTCCGGCCGGCCTTCGCGAGCCAGCGCCGCCGCCGGTCGACCAGCTCCTCGAAGTCGCCCTCGTCGCCCGCGACGAAGCGCGCCGACAGCAACGACGTCGCGGCGTCGAGGTCCTTGGCGGCCCACTCCACCGCCTCCTTCGCGGTGCGCACGGCGTGCCCGACCTGGAACCCCGCGTCCCACAAGGGATAGAGGAGGCCGCGCAGCGTCGCCGGCGTGACGCCGGACCGGGGCGGGACGAGACACAGGAGGTCGACGTCGGAGTGCGGCGACATCTCGCCGCGCCCGTAGCCGCCGACCGCGACGAGGGTGACGCCGCCGCGGGGGCCGAGGGCCGACGCGCTCAGCTCGGCCAGCGCCGCGTCCACCCCGCGGGCACGGGCGACGGCAACCGCAGTGCCGTCGCCCAGCCGCAGAGTGCGTGACGCCTTCAGATCAGAGAGCGTCGGAGCCCTTTTCACCGGTGCGGATCCGCACGACCTGCTCGGCCGGGAGGACCCAGATCTTCCCGTCGCCGATCGAGTCCGTGCGGGCGCCGGTCACGATCGCCTTCACGACCTCGTCCACCTGGTCGTCGTCGACCGCGACCTCGATGCGCGTCTTCGGGACGAAGTCGACCTGGTACTCGGCCCCCCGGTACACCTCGGTGTGCCCCTTCTGGCGTCCGAACCCGCGTGCCTCCGAGACCGTCAGTCCCTGGATCCCGATCCCTTCGAGCGCGTCCTTCACGTCCTCGAGCTTGAAGGGCTTCACGATTGCGACGACTACCTTCATCTAGGCCTCGCTTCCTCTCGCGACCGGCACGCTCGCCGGCGCATGTGAATGGACGGGGGCCGTGGCCGCGGGGGCCGAGAACCCGCCGCCGCCCTCGGCGAACGCGTAGCCTGCCTCGGCGTGCTGCGTGAGGTCGAGGCCGGAGACCTCCTGCTCCTCCGTGACGCGCAGCCCGATCGTCGCCTGCACGAGCTTGAGGAGCGCCATGCTGGCGACGAACGAGAACGCAAGCGTGGCTCCGATCGCGATCACCTGCTTGCCGAGCAGTCCCGCGCCTCCGCCGGCGAGCAGTCCGTCGAACCCCGCCGAGTTGATCGCGGTGTCGGCGAACACGCCGGTGAGGAGCGCCCCGACGATGCCGCCGACGAGGTGCACGCCTACGACGTCGAGCGAGTCGTCGTAGCCGAAGCGGAACTTCAGCCTGACCGCGTAGGCGCAGACGACGCCGCCCGCGAGCCCGATGGCGATCGCCGCGAGGGGGCCGACGAACCCGGCCGCCGGAGTGATCGCGACGAGGCCGGCTACGGCTCCCGATGCCACGCCGAGCGTCGTGGACTTCCGCTCGTTGCGTGCATCTACGAGCGCCCATCCGCACGCCCCGGCGGCGGCGCCGAGGTTCGTCGCGAGGAACGCCGAAGCCGCGAGCCCGTTCGCGCCGAGCGCGCTGCCGGCGTTGAAGCCGAACCAGCCGAACCACAGGATGCCGGTGCCGAGTACGGTCATCGTCAGGTTGTGCGGGACGAACGCCTCTTTCCCGAAGCCGCGGCGCTTGCCGACGACGAAAACCGCCGCGAGGGCCGCTATCCCCGCGTTGATGTGCACGACGGTGCCGCCGGCGAAGTCGAGCGCGCCCAGCTCGCGGATCCAGCCCCCCGGCGCCCACACCCAATGCGCGACCGGCGAGTACACGAGCACGAGCCACAGCGCGGTGAACGCGACGTAGCCCGAGAACTTCATGCGCTCGGCGAACGCGCCCGTGATCAGCGCCGGCGTGATGATCGCGAACATCATCTGGAACACCGCGAACAGCGTGTGGGGGATGGTCGCAGCGAGGTCCGCGTTCGGCTCGGCCCCCACGTCCGCGAACCCGAGGAAGTCGAGGCCCCCGATCAGGCCGCCCTTGTCGGGGCCGAACGCGAGCGTGTACCCCACGACCACCCACAGCACGGATACGAGCCCGAGCGCGAAGACGCTCTGCATGATCGTCCCGAGCACGTTCTTCGACCGCACCATGCCCCCGTAGAAGAGGGCGAGCCCCGGGGTCATGAACATCACGAGGGCAGCGCACAGAAGGATGAAAGCGGTATCGCCCGTGTCCATCGGGATCCTTTCGTCTTTGCGGCTTCTGCCGGCGACGGTGCCGGACCTCCGTTGGAACCCGATCTAAGGACGCGGTTGTTTCCGGGTTGTTTCGAGGCGGTTTCTCCGCCGTAACGATCCGTCCACAGCCCGCTGCATCCACGGACGGCCCGTCTGTGTCAGGAAGGCATGCGACGAGCGTCGCGGACGGAAAACCGGGGACCGGGCAGGTCCTGGATCGAAGGGGGCGGGCATGGCGGCACAAGGGGCATCCAGGTCGAGGCGGAGGAGCGGGATCGCGCTCGTGGGGGCCGCGCTGATCGCGAGCGTTGTCCCGACGATCCCGGCGGCGGGCCAGGAGCCGGCCGTCGATCGGGTCGTGGTGCGAACCCACGACCCCGTGCACACGCGCCTCCGCGTCGAGTTCCCGGTGGAGCTCTCCACCGTCGCGCCGGGCGCGGACATCCGGCTGCGGAGCGAGGCCCGGCGCTCGGGCTTCGCGATCGTCGACGCCTCCAGCAAGAAGCTCGCGTTCGCCGGCTTCCGCAACGAGCCGTGCATGGAGCCGGAGTGCGACGGATGGGTCTTCTACTACCACCGCAACGGGATGCTGACGGAGTCGGGCACGGGACATCTCGAGCCGGGGACGTACGACCTCCACGTGATCGCCGACGGTGACTGGACCGAGCTCTCGCTCACGGCGCTCGGGGTCGAGCTAGTCGACCCCGAGCGCAGAGCCCCGTCCGAGGTCCGCGAGCTGAACGTGCGGGAGCTCGTCTCCACCAACGAGCACTACGTCGCGGAAAAGGTGCTGCAACTGGACTCGCCCGTGCTGGTGCTGGCGACGACGTGGACGAAGATCCGTCCGTTCGAGGCCGTCGACATCGGCGTCTGCCTCTACCGGGGCGTGGTGGCGGCCCCCCTGCTCGCGTACCACTCCGGCTGCAACCTCCTCGGCGCGAAGAAGTACTCGATGTTCGTGCGGACGAGCGCCAGCCCGTTGAGGTCGCACGCGCACATGTCCGTTCCGGTCCTGCTCAGGCTCGGCAAGGGGCGCTGGGGCATCGGTGCCTACAGCGAGATCATCGGCGTGCGGCGGACCGTCGGGTCGTCCGTCTTCCTGCTCGAGCTCTGACCCCACCAGGAGACGGCTGCGTCTCCGGGTGTCCTAATAACGAGGATGCGGTCACGTGACAAAGACGGGGAGTTCAAGGCGTTCTACGACGCGGAGGGAGCACGTGTCCGGGAGCTCGCGCTCTTCCTCGTCGGCGACCGCGAGCTGGCGGCCGACCTCGCCCAGGAGGCGTTCCTCCGGGCGTACGGCCGGTGGAACAGGATCCGCAAGTCCGACCCCGGCCCGTACGTCAGGCGCGCGCTCGTGAACCTCTGCAAGAACGCGTACCGGCGGAGGTCGATGGAACGGAAGCAGTGGGCGCGGCCCGCGACCGCGGGCGCCGTCGAGCCGCCGAACCTCGAGGAGTCGCTGCGGGTGGCGGAGGCGTTGAAGGCGCTGCCGCCGTTCCGGAGGGCCGCGATCGTGCTGCGCTACTACGAGGACCTCAGCGACGAGCAGATCGCGGTCACGCTCGACCGGCCGCTCGGGACCGTGAAGTCCGACATCAGGCGAGGGCTGCAATCGTTGGGGCCGTTGCTGCAAGAGGGCGCGAGGGGCCGAGGATGAACGAAGACGATCTTCGGAGGCTGCTGCAGTCGGCCGGAGCCGATCCCGGCCCCCGGGACTCGTGGCAGACGTTCCTGCAGGTCGCGCACCGCCGGCGCAGGATCCAGCACGCCGCCGTGGGCGCGGCCGTCGCGCTCGCGGCCGTCGTCGCGGGCGTCACGTGGGCGGCCGGCGCGGGGATCACGTTCGGGGACGATCCGAAGCCGGCGGACGACCGTCGCGACGAGGAGCGGCGCGAGGACCGCACGCTCGAGGAGCGTGAGGTGGAGCGGCTGGAGCGCCGGTTCCGCGAGACGGAGGAGACCGTCGACGCGGTCCTCCCCGTCCGGCCCCCGAGACGCGGGCGCGGAACCGCCGCGCCACCCGGGCCCGAGGACGGCGGCACGACCACGACTCGTGAGCCCGCCCCGCCCGACGACGACCGGACGCCGCGCGCGAAGGCGGACCCGAAGGACGATCTCTACGGGGAGATGTGCTGGGGACAGATCCCGACGATCGTCGGCACGAACGGCCGGGACGACCTGCGCGGGACGCGCGGCGCGGACGTGATCGTCGCGGGACGCGGCGCCGACACGATCTCGGGCGCGCGCGGCGACGACCACGTGTGCGCGGGTGGCGGTGACGACGTCCTCGCCGGCGGAGGCGGAAGGGACAGGCTCCTCGGCGGCGCGGGCGACGACACGCTCGCCGGAGGTACCGGCTACGACTTCGCGGTGTACGTCGACAGCGCGTCGGGAGTCCAGGTCGACCTCCGCGCGGGATCGGCGACCGGCGAGGGCACGGACGTGCTCGACGGGGTCGAAGGCGCCGTGGGATCGGCGTTCGCCGACCACCTCGTGGGTGACGTCGTGGGCAACCTCCTCGGCGGAGGCGACGGCGGCGACATCCTCGAGGGGAAGGGCGGCGGCGACGTGCTCGTGCCCGGCCCGGGTGACGACGTGGACGTCGGGGGCGTCGGCCGCGACACGATCTCGTTCCAGAACGGCGGCTGGAGCCCCGGCGAACGCGGCGTCGAGATCGACCTCAACACCGGGACGGTCGTCGGCGAGGGTGACGACGAGCTGCTCGGTGTCGAGTCCGCGACCGGCACGTTCGGCAACGACGTCTTCTCGGGGAACGGGGCCTTCAACACCTTCGACGGATACGCGGGCGACGACCGGATGACGGGAGCCGGCGCCGACGACTATCTGGTCGGGGGCCCCGGTGCCGACACGCTCGACGGGGGGCCGGGCGACGACGTCCTGTCGGGCGGCGGTGGCGTCGACACGTGCACGAACGGCGAGCAGACCGACGGGTGCGAAGCGGGGACGCTCGACACGCTCGTGCTGCTGGGGGCCGCGGCCCTCGTGCTGGAGCGGATGTCCCGGTCGCGCCGTAGGTCGCCTCAGACCGCGGGGTCTCGCCAGCGCCGCCCGTCCTTGCGCGCCAGCTCGTCGGCGGACGCCGGCCCCCACGTCCCCGGCGCGTAGGAGCCCGGACGCCCGCCCCCGCTCCAGTAGCTCAGGATCGGGTCGACGATCTCCCACGCCTCCTCGATCTCGTCGGCGCGTGCGAACAGCGTCGCGTCGCCCAGCATGCAGTCCTGCAAGAGCCGTTCGTACGCTTCGGGCGTCCCGGAGCCGAAGTCGTTCTCGTAGTCGAACTCCATGTCGACCGTCCGGACGTTGACTTCGTGCCCCGGCACCTTCGCCCCGAACGTCAACGTGATCGCCTCGTCCGGCTGGATGCGGAGCACGAGCACGTTCGGCTCGAGCTCCTCGACCGCCGTCTTCGCGAACAGCAGGTGCGGGACCGTCTGGAACTGGATCGCGATCTCCGTCGCCTTCCCCGGCAGGTTCTTTCCGGTCCGGAGGTAGAACGGGACGCCGGCCCACCGCCAGTTGTCGACGAGCAGCTTCAGCGCCACGAACGTCTCGGTCGACGACGCGGCGTCTACCCCTTTCTCGTCGCGATACCCCTCGTACTGCCCCCGCGCCGTGAGCACCCCGCACTCGGACGCCGGCCATCTCCTCACCGCTCGCAGCACCTGTACCTTCTCGTTGCGGATCGCGGTCGCGTCCCACGCCACCGGCGGCTCCATCGCGACGAGCGTGAGGAGCTGCAGCAGGTGGTTCTGCGCGACGTCGCGCAGCGCGCCGGTCTGGTCGTAGAACGCGCCGCGCGATCCCACGCCCATGTCCTCGGCGACGGTGATCTGCACGTGGTCGACGTAGCGGCGGTTCCAGATCGGCTCGAAGATCGCGTTCGAGAACCGCAGCACGAGGAGGTTCTGGACGGTCTCCTTGCCGAGGTAGTGGTCGATGCGGAAGACCTGGTCCTCCGAGAACGTCCGCGCCAGCACGCCGTTCAGCTCCCGCGCGCTGCCGAGGTCGGAGCCGAACGGCTTCTCGACGACGAGCCGGTGCCAGCCGCCGGTGTCGAGCATGCCGGCCTTCCCGATGCCGTCGGCGATCTCGGGGAAGAAGCGAGGGGCCGTGGCGAGGTACCAGACGCGGTTCCCTGCGGTCCCGTGGCTGGCGTCGATCTCCGCGAGGCGATCACACAGGCGGCGGTACGTGTCCTCCGAGGCGAGGTCTCCCGCGACGTAGAAGAGGTTCCCGGAGAAGCCGCCCCACGAGTCGTCCTCGGGCGCGACGCGCGAGTGCTCCTTCACGGCTTCTCTCATCTGCCGCGCGAACTCCTCGTCGGAATACTCGGTGCGCGCGGTTCCGAGCACGCACGTCTCCCCGGGCGCGAGGCCCTCGCGCCGGAGGTTGAAGAGCGCCGGGAGGAGCTTGCGCGCCGTGAGGTCACCGGACGCGCCGAAGATCACGACCACGCAGGGGTCGGGGACCTTCCGCGAGCTCACAACCAGACCTCGTCGAGGAAGTCGGCGATCCGGTTCGAGAGCCGGTTCGGCGGGAAGCGCAGCTCGAGGAAGGACCGCGCCGCGACGAGCTCGGAGTTCGGGAGCTCCCGGTGCAGCGCGGCAGCGTCCGAGAACGGGTGCAGGATGTCGCGCGGGTGGGCGACGATCAGCGCGGGGGCGTCGATCTTCTCGCGCTCGGTCGGGTGCGGCGCGAGCCGGCCGGTCAACAGGCCGTGGAGAACCGCGGCCGACGGGACCGGGTCGCGCGACAGCGTGTCCAGCACGACGTCCCAATAGACATGCAGCCCCCGCGGGACCCGGCGCATGACGCGCGCCATCAGCGAGAACGCCCCGGCGGCCTCCGCGTAGGCGATCGTCAGCGGCAGGAAGATCGCGGCCGCCGCCGGCGCGGCGCGCTCGAGCACCGGCATCTCCACGAACAGCGCCCGCATGCGCTCCGGCGCGTGCACCGCGACCTCCAGCGTCACGTTCGCGCCCAGCGACGTCCCGGCGATCACGGCCTCCTCTACGTCCAGGTGGTCGAGCAACGCGACGACCTGGCGCGCGTAGATCTCCATCGAGTGGTGCCGCGAGTGGGCGGGCTGGTCGCTGTCGCCGTGCCCCAGCAGGTCCAGGAGGATCACTCGGTTCCCGCGGTCGGCGAGCGCGTCGGCGAGCGGGTAGTTGTGCTTGCGGGGGAGCAGCAGCCCGTGGACCAGGACGATCGGCCGCTCCGCGGCGCCGTGCTTGCGCCCCCGCTGCTCGAAGGCGATGCGGAAGCCGTCGTATCCGAACGAGGGCACGGGCGCGTCTAGCCCTTGCGGTCCCGGAGCTCGGCGACGAGCTCGCGTTTGAGGACCTTGCCCGTCGACGTCCTCGGGAGCTCGTCCACGACCTCGATGCGACGCGGCACCTTGTACGACGCCAGCTCCGCCTTGCATGCCTTCTCGATGTCACCGGGGGACGCAGTGCCCACGGCGAACGCGACGAGGACCTGGCCGTACTCCTCGTCGTCGAGGCCGAACACCGTTACCTCGTTGACGCCGGGGACGTCCTCGATCACCTGCTCGACCTCGATCGGGTAGACGTTCTCGCCCCCGACGACCACCATGTCGTCGGTGCGCGACTCGACGTACAGGTAGCCCTCCTCGTCGAGCCGCCCGAGGTCGCCGATCGACATGTAGCCCTCGCGCTCCGCCTTCTTCTCGCCCGAGGTGTAGCCCTCGAACAGGACCTCGCTCTTCACGTACAGCTCACCGGTCTCACCCGGCGAGAGCCTCTTTCCGTCCGACGAGAACACGGCGACGTCGATGCCCTCGACGGGTTTGCCGACGGTCTTCGGCCGCGTCCGCATGTCCTGCGGCGTCGCGATCGCCACCCACCCGATCTCGGTCGACCCGTAGAGGTCGTAGAGGACGTCGCCGAACAGCTCGATCGCGGCGCGGCGGAGGTCCTCCGACAGCACCGACCCGCTCGCCATCACGAGGCGGAGCGACGAGAGGTCGTAACGGCTCTTCACGTCGTCGTCGAGCGACACGATGCGCCGCATCATCACGGGGACGAACGACGCGGCGGTCGCGCGATGCTCGTCGATCAGGCGGAGCGACTCCTCGGGGTCGAACTTCTCCGGGAGGATCATCGTCGCCCCGAGCACCGTGGCGAACGTGAACGTCGCGAGGCCGAACGAGTGGAACAGCGGCGCCGGGCAGTACACGACGTCGTCGCGCCGGTAGGGGACCACGCCGAGGAGGTTCGCCAGCGCGGAGATCCCCGCGGCCGACGAGTTGCGGGCCGCGCCCTTCGGCGTCCCGGTCGTTCCCGACGTGTGGATGATCACCTTGGGGGAGCCGCGGTCGCGGGTGAACGGCGACGGTGGCGTGGTGGGCTGGCGCCCGAGCTCCTGCGTGTACGGGTCCGATCCCTCGATCGCGTCCGCGTCGTTGCCGACGTACAGCAGCTGCACGCCCGGCGGCGCGCACTCCTCCACCTGCTCGGCGTGGGCGGTGTCGTAGACGAGGACCTTGGGGGCCGCGCCCCGCAGCGTCGCCTTCAGCTCCTTCGGCTTCGCCCACGTGTTTAGCGGGCACGCGACGACGCCGAGCTTCTGGGTCGCGAGCGCCAGCTCGACCATCTCGCGCCCGTTGCGGAGCAGGCACGCGACCCGGTCCTTCGGGCCGATGCCGCGCGCCTCGAGCAGGTGCGCGGCCTGGTTCGAGCGGCGGTCGACCTCCCGCCAGGTCAGCATGCCGTTGCGGTCGTAGATCGCCGGCTTGTCGCCGATCGCCACCGAGTGCATCTGTGAGGTGATACCCAGCGAGGGGCCGCGCATGAGCAGCCAGGGCAGCGCGTAGCCGAGCCCGACGAGGTTGCGGGGGTCGACGGCGTTCGCCTGCTTGAGCCGCGCGAGGTTCCGCGGCTGGGCGAACTGGCTTATCTGCTTGAGGCCGTCACCGAGTGCTCCCATTGGTTGAGCGTATTACCCGCTCGCCCGGACTAGGTCCCCTCCGCGTCCCCCCGCAGCCCCGCCATCGCGGGCGGCTCAGGTGCGCCGAACGCGCACTCCATGACCTCCCGGTACTGCCGGCGCGACCACGCGGCCGCGATCACGTTCTCGTCGCCCCGGTCCTCGTAGCCCTCGGGAAGCTCTTCGCCTCCCCAGTTGTCCCGGATCGTGTAGCCGTTCAGGAACTCCGCGACGTCGGCCCCCGTGACGCCGAGCTCCTCCATCACGTCCTTGTCCAGGAACGGCCCGACCGGGTTCGGGCTGTCGACGAGCGACTTCCCCTCGGGGACGTCGAAGTGCGCGTCGATGTCCTCCTGGATCTGCCCCTGCAGCAACGGCCATGCGCCGCTTCTCTCCGGCGACGGCGTGTGGCCGTGGTCGGCGCTGAGGATCACCGCGTACTCACCCACGTTGGTGTCGAGGTACTCGAGGATGCGTCCGAGGGCCGCGTCCTGGGCCTGGAGCACGTCGCCCATCTCCGGCGAGTCCATCGTGTACTGGTGCCCGACGATGTCCGTGGGCTTGTAGTTCGTGAAGAAGAAGTCCGTCACGTCGTCGGCGCCGTACCCCTCGCGCTCGAGCATCGCGAGGATCGCGTCGGTCTCGAAGTCGACCCACGCGGGGTTGTCGTGGAGCTCGAGGATCCCGTGGCCCCGCCAGTTGCCGTCGACCTCGCCGTCCTGCCGGTCCAAGGAGTCGGCGTGGTCCTGCAGGCCCGGGAACTCCTCGAGGTATTCCGGGGTGGAGTAGTAGAGGGGGTTGCCGGTGATGCGCTCGTCGCCGCCGATGATCGCGAGCTGGTCCGCGTCCCCGCCGGGCGTCATCGTGCCGTGGCTCATCATCCCGATGTGCCACGACTTCCACCCGAGCATCCCGACCAGTGGCTCGTTCCCGAGCGCCGGGTCGATCACGTCCGCGAACGTAGTCACCTTCAGGTCCGACGGGTCCCGTTGCGCGAGGACGGTGCGCACGCCTCCGTTGTCGCTCCGGTAGTTGATCGCGGTGACGCCGTGCGTGCGCGGGAACACGCCCGTGCCGAGCGTCGAGTGCGTCGCCGGCGTGATCGAGGGGGACGAACCCACGGTCGCGTTGACGTAGGACGTGCCCTCGCTCTCCATCCGTGCGAGGTTCGGCCATCGGTCGGGCCACCGTTCGAGCACGTTGCGGCCGACGCCGTCCCACATGATCGTCAACACGAGCTTCGGCGGATCGACGAAGTCCGCGACCGCGTCCTCGAGCAGCCGCCCCTCCCTCTGGGGCAGGTCGACCTCCGCGAGCGCGCCCGCGGTCGGGAACACGTCGGCGAGCGTGGCGGGGTCGCTCTCGCGGCCCTCGCGCTCGATGATCCCGGGCCCGTAGAGGACGAGCGGCACGTTCTGCAGGTAGTCCCACGGCCCCGAGTGGCTCGTCACGTCGAACGCGCCGGAGTAGTTGGGGGCGAGCGGCACGAACGTCACGTCCTCGGAGTGCTTCGGGTGGTAGCCGCGCCACACGCGCGCGAGCAGCGCACGGTCGAGCGCGCAGGCCCTCTCCACCGGGTCGTTCGACTCGAAGGTCCGGTCGCCGCCGTCGGGTCGCGGTGCGGCCGTTCCCGTCGGGGGCGGGGCGCCGTCCCCCGCTGCGTTCACGGCCCACACGGCTCCACCCGCGAACACGACGGCCGCGACGATCGTGCGAAGCAGGCGCGCTCGTCGGGACATCGGACGCAGGCTACTAGTGTTCGCCGCTCAGCCCGAGGGGGTATCGGAGGCGCATGAAGACAAAGAGGCTGGGTTCGCGCGGGCCCGAGATATCCGTCGTCGGGTACGGCGCATGGGAGGCGGGAGGGACCTCGTGGGGCGACGGGGTCCCGGACGAGCAGACGATCGAGGCGATCCGTAAGGGCGTCGAGGCTGGGATCACGTGGGTCGACACCGCCGAGGTCTACGGCCACGGCCGCTCGGAGGAGCTCGTCGCACAGGCGCTCCGGGGGTTCGACCACGTCATGGTGTTCACGAAGGTCGCGCCGCGGGACGCCGGGAGCGGGTTCGACGCGGCGTCGGTCCGCCGCGCGGCCGAGGGCAGCCTCAGGCGCCTCGGCCGCGACGTCATCGACCTCTACCAGCTCCACTGGCCCGACGACTCGATCCCGGTGGAGGAGACGTGGGGCGCGCTGGCGGCGCTGGCCGACGAGGGTCTCGTGCGCTGGATCGGCGTCTCGAACTTCGACCGCGGGCTGATCGAGCGCTGCCTGGCGATCCGCCACGTCGACTCGCTCCAGCAGCAGTTCTCGATGCTGCACCGCGAGGACGAGCACGACCTGTTCCCGTGGTGCGCGTCGCGGGGGATCGGCGTGCTCGCGTTCGGCCCCCTCGCCTACGGGCTGCTCACCGGCGCGATCACGAGAGAGACGGTGTTCGACGACGACGACTGGCGCAGCGGCAAGCGCGAGAGCAGCAGCTTCTACGACGAGCTGTTCGCGCCCGGCAAGATCGAGCCGAACCTCGCCACGGTGGAGAGGCTCCGGGTGGTCGCCGGCCGCGTCGGTTCCTCGACAGCGCAGCTAGCCCTCGCGTGGATCCTGAGCCACGACTCCGTCACGGCCGCGATAGCGGGCTCGCGCTCCGCGAAGCACACGGTGGAGAACGCGGGGGCCGCGGCCCTGACCCTCGACGCGGCGACGCTGGAGGAGATAGAGGCCATCCTGGCCGACCGGTGAGCCCGCGTCCGCACGTTTACCGGGGCCAGGACCACCGGTACACGCGGTACGTCTGGTCCCAGCGTGTACCGCGTGTACCGGGACCCGCCGCACAGTTCCGCAGGAGGCCCAGCTCGTCTGACCCGGCCGACCCGCTCCGGGCACGACTCGCTCAGGGCCCCGCGGGAGGCGGCAGCTCCGGCTCGGCCCCCCGCGGCGCGAGCGCGAGCACCGGCAGCGCCGCGACCACCAGGACGGCCCCCAGCACGACCCGGCCCGTGATCGCCTCGTCCAGGAGGAGCGCGGCCAGCACGATCGTCGCGACCGGCTCGAGCATGCTCGCCACCGCGGTCCTCGTGAAGCCGATCAGCTCGATCGCCCGGTACAGGAGGACGAACGCGACCGCGGTCGCGGCCCCCAGCGCCGCGGCCTCGTCGAACGCCGCGCGCGGAAGGCCGCTCCCGGTCACGAGCGTCGCGCCCGAGAACGCCACGAGCGCTCCCGTCGCCGTCCACGTCGCCGCGACCGAAGCTTCCACGCGCGCCATGACGATCTGCGCCACGAGCAGGTAGACCGCGAGCGACATCGCCGCGAGCAGAGCGAACAGCGGCCCCGCGAGCGACTCCAGACGAAGCGAGAAGATCAGCGCGATCCCGGCGCTTCCCAGCGCGAGCGAGGCGACCGTCCTGTGGCTGTACGGCTCCATCCGCGTCACGAACCCGAGCAGCGACGTCCAGGTGGGGTACGTGAAGAAGACGAGGCTGATGACCGCTGCCGGCGCGCGCTCGAGCCCCAGGAAGAACAGCGCGGACTCCGCTGCGTAACCGACGCCCCCGAGCAGCATCAGGCGGACGACGTCCCGCCTCCCGACCCAGAGCGGCCGGCGGATCGCGATGTGGTAGGCGGCAAGCAGCACGACCGCCACGAGGAACCGCGCGGCGAGGAGGGGAAGGAGGCCGGCTCCGTCGTCGTATCCTAGCTTCGCGAAGATCGCCAGCGTCCCGAACGCCACGGCCGCGACCGAGGCGAGGACGATCCCTCTGGCGTTGGCGGAGGGCGTCGTCAACGGGCGCGGCGCGCCGGACTTATCCTTGGCTGCCGACTGCGCACCTGGAACCCCCTGGTGAGGCGAGTGGGCCCTCGACCCTAGTCGAGCGTCTCCGCCCTTTGGACGGAGGTATTTCTTGGACGTTTCGCCCTGGCTTTACGTCGGCTTCATCGGCTTCGTGATCGCGATGCTGCTGATCGACCTGAAGCTCTTCCATACCGAGGTCCACACGCCGACGACGAAGGAGTCCGGCATCTGGGTCGCGATCTGGGTCTCGCTCGCGCTCGCGTTCGGGATCGGGCTGCTCGTGTTCCAGGGGTCGAAGGACGCGGGCGAGTACTTCGCCGGTTACCTAATCGAGTACTCGCTGTCGGTCGACAACATGTTCGTGTTCGTCGTGATCTTCAGCTACTTCAAGATCCCGCTCTCGCACCAGCATCAGGTCCTCTTCTACGGGATCCTCGGGGCGATGGTGTTCAGGGGCATCTTCATCGCCCTCGGCACGGCTCTCGTCCAGAACTTCGACTGGGTCATCCCGATCTTCGGGATCTTCCTCCTCTACACCGCGTACAAGATCGCCAAGGGCTCTGCGGAGCACGTCCATCCCGAGGACAACCCCGTCCTGAAGTTCGCGCGCAAGCGGCTGCGGACGACGACGAAGCTCGAGGGGCAGAAGCTCTTCACGATGGAGAACGGCAAGCGCGTCGCGACTCCGCTGTTCATCGTCCTGCTGTTCATCGAGACGACCGACATCTTCTTCGCCATCGACTCGATCCCGGCGATCTTCGCCGTGACGAAGGAGCCGTTCATCGTCCTCACGTCGAACGTGTTCGCGATCCTCGGGCTGCGGGCGCTCTACTTCCTGCTCGCCGGGGGCATGGACCGCTTGCACCTCCTGAAGTACGGGCTGGCCGTGATCCTGGGGTTCGTCGGCGTGAAGATGCTTCTGGAGGGGACGGAGCTCGTGGGCCTGACGGAGCACGCGATCCACGTGCCGATCTGGCTGTCGCTGACGGTGATCATCGGCGTCCTGACGATCACGGCCATCCTGTCGTTCAAGATCCCGCCGAAGGAGCAGGCCGACATCGAGCACCGCCTCTCGGGCGACGACGAGACGAACATCCCGACCTAGGTCGTCTTCCGCGCCACCTCGGTCGACCTCGCCTGCGCGACCGGGCGGACGACGATCCGGTCTATGTCCACGTGTGGGGGCCGCGTGACGGCCCATGCGATGCAGTCCGCGATGTCGTCCGCGGTCAGCGGCTCGATGCCCTGATAAGGCAGCTTCGCCTTCTCGGGGTCGCCCCCGAAGCGCACGAGCGAGAACTCGGTCTCCACAAGGCCCGGCGCGACCTCCGTGACGCGCACCGGCTTTCCGAGCAGCTCCAGCCGCAGCGTGTCCGTGAGGGCGCGCAGCGCGTGCTTCGACGCGGTGTAGCCCCCGCCCCCGCGGTACGTCTCCATCCCCGCGGTCGAGCCGACGTTCACTACGTGTCCTTCACCCGAGGCCTCGATCTTCGGCAACAGCTCTCGGGTCATGCGGAGGACGCCCATGACGTTGACCTCCCACATGCGGGCCGCGGCCTCGTCCGACAGCTCGCTCAGAGGCGTCATCCCGGTCGCCATGCCGGCGTTGTTCACGAGGACGTCCACGCGCTCGACCTGAGCGCAGAAGCTCCGGACGGACTCGGCGTCCGCCACGTCCAGCGCGAGGCCCCGTCCCCCGGAGGCACGCGCCACCTCCTCCAGCCGCTCGAGGCGGCGCGCCCCGAGCACGACGTCGAAGCCCTCGTGCGCGAGCCTCACGGCAGTGGCCGCGCCGATGCCCGCGGATGCTCCCGTGATCACGGCGGTCTTGGACATGAAAGCATCGTGGCATGAACAGACCGAAGGTCGTGAACATCCTCGGCGCGCCGCTCGACCTGGGGGCCGCGCGACGCGGCGTCGACATGGGTCCGAGCGCCATCCGCTACGCGGGGCTCCAGGAGCGGCTCGAGAGCATCGGCCTCGAGGTCACGGACTCGGGCAACGTCGTCGCCGAGCTGCCCGAGGTCGCGTCCGAGCTCGACGAACGAGCCCGCTACCTGCCGACGATCCTCCGGTCGTGCGCGCAGATCGCGGGCCGCGTCGCGGAGCTCGCCCGCAGCGGCGCGACGCCGCTCGTGCTGGGCGGCGACCACTCGATCGCGATGGGGACGCTCGCGGGCCTTCACGCCGCGTTCGGCCCCGGCGCGGTCCTGTGGGTGGACGCGCACGGCGACCTCAACAGGCCCTCGACGTCTCCGTCCGGGAACGTCCACGGGATGCCGCTCGCCGCCGCGCTGGGGCAGTGCGGCTTCGGCCTCGACGGGTTCGAAGGCCCGCCGTGGGTCGACCCGACGCGCACGGTCCTGATCGGCGTCCGGTCGCTCGATCCGGGGGAGCGGGCGCTGGTGAAGGAGCTCGGACTCACGGTCTTCACGATGGCCGACATCGATCGCCGCGGGATCCCGAGCGTGATGGAGAAGGCCCTGCTCGTCGTGAAGGGCGCGCGCTTCGTGCACCTCTCGCTCGACGTGGACGTCTGCGACCCCGAGATCGCGCCGGGCGTCGGGACGCCCGTCAAGGGCGGGCTCAACTACCGCGAGGCCCATCTCGCGATGGAGCTCATGGCCGAAGCCGGCGTCCTCACGTCGATCGAGATCGTCGAGGTGAACCCGATCCTCGACCACGCGGACGAGACCGGGCTGCTCGCGGTCGAGCTCGCCGCCAGCGCGCTCGGGGCCCGCATCCTCTAGGCGTGGCCTTCACCAACGCCGAGATCGCCGAGTGCCTTGCGCTCGTCGCCAACGAGTACACCGACCATCGCAAGAAGGCTCTCAAGAAAGGCTCGCGCGCCGCGTTCATGTGGGACGAGGAAGCCGAGGCCGTGCTCGAGTCCGGCCGGTCGCTGACGGACCTGCCGCGGGTCGGGCCGTGGCTCGCGCGCTTGATCGAGGGATGGATCGAGGACCCGCCGGGACGCGCCGAGAAGTCGCCGCTACGCCGGGACTTCATGACGATGTCGCAGGCACTGACGGTCCTCGACGACGCGCCGGAGTGGCGCGAGGAGCTCAAGGGCGACCTGCAGATGCACTCGACCTACAGCGACGGCGGAGGTGCGATCGCGGAGATGGCGGCGGTGGGCGACGAGCTCGGTCACGAGTACATCTCGATCACCGACCACTCGAAGGGGCTGAAGATCGCCGGGGGCATCGACGAGGAGACGCTCGCGCGCCAGGCGGACGAGATCGCCGAGGTCAACGACGTGCTTGCAGGCAGCGGCTCGGACCTGCGCGTGCTGCGTTCCATAGAGGTGAACCTCAACCCGCAGGGGGAGGTCGACATGGACGACGCCGCGCTGCGCTCCCTCGACGTCGTCGTCGGCTCGTTCCATTCGAAGCTGCGCGTCAAGGAGGACCAGACGGAGCGATACCTCGCCGCGCTGCGGAATCCGTACGTCGACATCCTCGGTCACCCGCGGGGGCGCGTCTACAACTTCCGGCTCGGCCTGACGGCGGACTGGCCGCGTGTCTTCGCGGCCGCAGCGGAGAACGACAAGGCAATAGAGATCAACTGCTACCCGGACAGGCAGGACCTCAACAGGGACCTGCTGAAGGTCGCGGCGGAATCCGGCTGCCGGCTCTCGTTAGGTACGGACTCGCACGCTCCGTACCAGCTGCCGAACATCAGGCTCGGCCTTGCGGCGGCGGCCTCCGTAGGGATCGAGAGGTCGAGGATCGTGAACTTCATGCCGCGCGACGAGCTCCTGGAGTGGGCCGCGGGCAACGGCTAGGTCGCATGCCTGGGCCGTCTTGGTCCGGCGGACCCCTCCTCCGAGGGGCCGGACCGCGAAGGAATAGCCCCCGTGGCGGCTAACCCCCAAGCGTGCGCAAGACGCTTGCTTCGTGCTGCCTGGCCCTCCTCGTCCTCGGGGGCCTCGTCGCGCCCGGCGGCGCGAAGAGCTTGGCCCCCCGCCAGCTGCTCCCGAACCTCGTGCCCCTGCCCCCGGACACGTTCGTCGGCCCGTTCACCGGGCTGCTCGACGACTTCGGCTACGCCTATCCCGCGCCGCTCGTGGTGAACGGGTGCCTTCCCGACGAGACCGCGCGGCGCGGAGCGCAGCGCTGCCTTCGGTACGACACCGCGGCGGCCAACCAGGGGAAGGGGCCGCTCGAGATCGCCTACCGCGTCGAGCCCCCGGAGACGAACGCCTACCAGGTGATCCACCGCGGCGACGGGACGACCGTCGACCGGTTCGCGGTCGCGTCGGAGCTCCACCCGACGCACGCGCACTTCCACTTCGAGAGCTTCTACGTCACCAGCCTGTGGAGGTACGAGAACGGGGGCCGCGCCGGGAAGAAGCCGGTCACGTCCGGCAACAAGAGCGGCTTCTGCCCCGAGGACTCCGGCGGCGGCAACGGCCAGGGGACGTACGGGTGCCTCACCGACTACCGCATGGGCCCGTCCGGGCCGGAGCAGGTCGTGGGCATCTCCGCCGGCTGGTACGACACGTACCGCGTGCATCTCCCGGACCAGTACCTCGAGATCACGGGGATCCCCGACGGCCGCTACTTGCTCGAGGTCGAGCTCGATCCCGACGACAACGTCCGCGAGTCCAACGAGCGCGACAACAAGGTGTGCGCGCTCGTCGTCCTGAAGGGAGACGACGCGCGCCACGGGGGCGCCGTCTCCTGCTGAGGCCCGCCGAATAGGCTGAGCCCATGTCGTCTAGACCGCGCGTGCCGGAGGACTGGGAGCGCGACCTCCGCGCCGCGAAGCGCGCCGAGGAGATGTTCGCGTCCGAGCTCGCGACGGACCCGAGGCTCGAGGACCTCGAGAGCCACACCGACGCCTTCGACAAGCTCGACTTCTCGTTCACGTACGGGGGCCGCCGGATCTGGGTCGACCTCAAGGAGAAGCGGCAGACGTATTCGTCAGGGGTCCAGGCCCTGTGGGAGGACGTCCCCGGCTCGTTCCTCTTCATCCTCGACGAGACCGTTTACCGGCGGATCATCTGGCAGGGGGGCGGGGGGTACCTCGTCGTTCACGACCACCCGGGCCGGCGGTGGGCGATCTTCGGGCCGTGGGAGCTGACGCTCGGCCCCCGCCGCCGCTACGAGCGGGCCGAGAAGAAGAAGACCTCGTTCTACAAGGGCAAGATCCTGCTCGACCTGAGGGCCGCCGCGACGCTCCGGAGCTATTTCTCGATCGACGAGCTGCTGCACGTGATCAACAAGTCGGTGGCCGAGCGGGACGCGGTCGAGGCCGTCGCGACGACCACGCTGGACCTCCCGCAGGTCTAGACCTCCAGAGCGCGAAACCTGTCACAGCCCCCGCGTAGCGTGGGTGCCGCAGGTCGCGAAACGCCTGCATCTAGGATGGACGGATGCCCGAGGGGACGTCGGAGGACATGTCAGCACAGCCCGAGCAGGAGCCCCGCCGGAAGGGCACCAGCACGTCGAGCTTCGGCGTCGGCCGGCGCGAGAGCCACGACTCGTCCGGGTTCTACGCCCGCTTCGGGCCGCTGCCGAAGGTCTCGACAGACCGGCGCATCAACAAGCTCGACGAGGTCGACCGCATCTACCTCGGCGACTCCAGGAAGATGTCGCAGGTCGCCGACTCCTCGATCGGGCTCGTCGTCACGTCACCTCCGTACTTCGCCGGCAAGGAATACGAGGAGGCGCTGGGGGAGGGCCACGTCCCCGCCACCTACGTCGAATATCTGAAGGGTCTCGAGGACGTGTTCGCCGAGTGCGTGCGCGTGCTCGAGCCCGGGGGCCGCATCGCGGTCAACGTCGCGAACCTCGGCCGCCGGCCGTACCGCTCGCTGTCCGCCGACGTGATCGGGCTACTGCAGGACCGCCTGAACCTGCTGCTGCGCGGCGAGATCATCTGGCAGAAGGGCAAGGGGGCCGCGGGATCGTGCGCGTGGGGCTCGTTCCAGAGCGCCCAGAACCCGGTGCTCCGTGACATCTCCGAGCGCGTGATCATCGCGTCGAAGGGCCGGTTCGATCGCGCGCTGACACGGCGCGAGCGACAGCGGCGCTCGTTGCCGTTCGAGGCGTCGATGTCGAAGGAGGCCTTCATGGAGGCGACGCTGGACGTATGGGAGTTCCCGGCCGAACGGGCGACCCGCGTGCGACACCCGGCGCCGTTTCCGGTCGAGCTGCCGAAGCGGCTCATCGACCTCTACACGTACTACGACGACGTCGTCCTCGACCCGTTCATGGGCTCGGGCACGACCGCGGTGGCCGCGCTGCGATCCGACCGCCACTACATCGGCTACGAGATCGACAGCTCGTACATCGAGATCGCGAACCGGCGGATCGAGGAGGAGAAGAGGGAGCTGTCACGGCTGAAGGAGGCCGGGCTCGTGCGCGAGGTCCGCGTGGGCGTCGACCGGGACGACGACGACGACGAGCCGTTCCAGGCGCGGGCCGTCCGGCAAGGAAAGCGCGCGAAGGAGCTCGCCAAGGACGTCCTCGACCACTGCGGGTTCCGCGACATCGTCCAGGACCACCGGTTCATGAGCGGGGTCGAGATCAACTTCTCCGCGGTCGACGCGCGGGGCCGCACCTGGTACTTCGACGTATCGGGAGCGTTCACCAGCACTCGCCCCGGGCTGCGCCGGACCGACACGCTCTGGAAGGCGCTCGGCAAGGCGGCGGTGTTGAACGAGGCGGGGCTGGGCGCACACCGGCTGGTGTTCCTGTCGACGGACCTGCCGCCGAAGGGGACGTCGGGGGACGCGGCCCTGCGCGCCGTGCGCGGCAAGGCGTTCCACGACGCGATCGAGATGCTCTCTGAGGCCGGTCAGGATCGCCTCCGCCGTTACGCGCTGGGCGAGGGCTACGACGAGCCGATCGGGGACCTCCTCTCACCCGCGGAATGATGGCGCCGATCTCCGAGGTGCCCGGCCGGAGCTCCTTCGTCGGCGCTTACGCCATCGTGCGATCGGATCCTCCGCAGATACTTCTGGCCGAGGACGCCGATGCGATCTCTCGCGCTCTCGCCATCTACGTGGTCGCACAGCTGCCCGCGGCAGACGTGACCTCGCCCGCGCGTCTCCGGGAGATGCGGGAGGCGTTGCTCGAGGAACGCTGGGCGGACGCGCTCGTGGAGTGGATCGAGGAGACCGGAGCGGTGGTCGACGTCTACGACGAGCCGACGAAGGTGTGGACGACCGCCGAGCTCGATCTAGAGCGCGCGTCGCTCGAGATCCGGCTCGCGCCGCTGTTCGGCGAATAGCTCAGGCGAAGTCAGAGATCGTCCGCACGATCGTGTCGGGGTCGTCGCCCTTCACGAGGCTCGCCGAGGCCCCCGCCCTCCTCATGATCGTCCCCGTCGCGTCGTCGTCCGGCGAGCTGTAGCCGATCACGACCACTCGCGGGTTCGCCTCCTTCAGCCGGCGCGCCGTCTCGATGCCGTCTATCTCCGGGAGCTTGACGCCCACGACGACGAGGTCCGGCGTGACCGCGTCGGCGACGCGCAGAGCCTCGGCCCCCGACCACGCCACTCCGGCCACGCGAAACGGCGTCCTGGACTCGACGAGCGCGCGGAGGCCGCGCAGCACGTCGGGGTCGTCGTCGACGAGCACCGCGGTCTTGGTCTTGCCGTCGTCCTCGTCCGGTGGGTTGTACATCCCCATCGCGAACATCAGGAAGCAGAACCCCACGAACCCGAGCGTGGCGGCAGGTGCGACGTCGAGCAGGCCCTCTATCGCAGTCCCGTACATCGGCTCCCCGCGATCCTAGGCCGCCCGCCCTATTCGTGCAGGACCCGCCCCTCCATGCCCCCGGCGACGGTGACGACCTCGCCGGTGACGTGGCCGCTGATCTCGTCGGACGCGAGCGCGACGACGACGCGGGCGACGTCCTCGGCCCGACCGACCTTGCGCAACGGCATCGTCCTCGTGATCCGGTCGACGAAGCCGGGCTCCGCGAGGGCCTCGCGCGCCATCTCCGTCTGCGTCCATCCCGGGCACACGACGTTGACGCGGCCGAGCGGCGCGATGCGTGTGATCTCGTTCTTCAGGCTCTTGAGGAACCCTCCGGCCAGAGCGGACTTCGCCGCGGCGTAGTCGGAGTGGCCGGCCTCGCCGATGAGACCCGCGGTCGACGCGACGATCACGATGTTGCCGGTCCGCGTCGACTCGACGTGACGGAGGAACGCGCGGCACGACAGGAAGACGCTGTCCAGGTTCGCGGCGAGCGTGGCTCGCCACCGTTCGAGGCTGATCGCCCACACCGGCTCGTCGTCCTGTGGCCACCGGCCCGCGTTCGCGACGAGGACGTCCAGCCGCCCCAGCTCCTGCACCGCCCGCGGGATCAGGTCGTCCACCGCAGCTTCGTCGGTGAGGTCGGCGTGCAACGGGACGCCTCCGGTCTCGACCGCGAGTGCCTCCGCGCGTTCGGAGCTGCTCCGGTAGTGGATGCCGACACGGGCCCCCTCTGCCGCGAACGTGCGGCACAGCGCGCCGCCGATCCCGCCCGCGCCGCCCGTCACCAGCACGCCCTTGCCGTTCAGCCCTGTGTCCATGGCGGGCACGATACGTTGTCGCCCATGAAGGACGTAGGCATCGTCGGGATGCCGTACTCGGGGAAGTCGACGCTGTTCCAGGCACTGACGAGCGCCGGCTCCGCCGGGGGCAGGTCGAACCAGGCAGTGGTCGACGTGCCCGATGCGCGGCTCGGCGTCCTCGCCGGCATCGAGAAGTCGAAGAAGGTCGTGCACGCGAAGGTGCGCTTCGTCGACGTGCCGGGGGGCCTGACGGCTCAGGGCATCGCAGAGTTCCGCAACACCGACGCGCTGTGCATGGTCGTGCGCGCGTTCGGAGAGGACGCGAACCCGAAGTCGGAGCTGGCCTCCCTCGAGGCCGAGATGGTGCTCGCCGACCTCACGAACGTCGAGAGCGGGCTCGAGAAGGCGCGCAAGAAGGCGCGGGGGTCCGCCGAGGGCAAGGTGGAGGCCGCGGTGCTCGAGAAGGCGCACGAGCTGCTGAACGCCGAACGCCCGCTGCGCGAAGGGTCGTTCGACGACGCCGAGCGCAAGGTCCTGCGTGGCTTCGGCCCCCTCACGATGAAGCCGTGGATCGTCGTCGCGAACACCGAGGAGGGGAGCGGGCTGCCGGAGGGGCTACCCGACGACGCGTTCGCGGTCAGCGCGGCCCTCGAAGCCGAGGTCGCGGGGATGGAGGAGGCCGAGGCACGCGAGCTGCTGGCGGGGTTCGGCGTCGAGGAGCCGGGCCTCACCCGCGTCATCGCCGCCTGCTACCGCGCGCTCGACCTCATCACGTTCCTGACCACCGGCGAGGACGAGACCAGGGCGTGGGAGGTCCGCAAGGGGGCCAAGGCGCCGGAGGCCGCTGGTGCGATCCACTCCGACCTCGAGCGCGGCTTCATCCGGGCCGAGGTGGTCCCGTACGACGCCCTCGTCGAGGCCGGCTCCTGGGACGCGGCGAAGACGAAGGGGAAGCTGCGCGTCGAGGGTAAGGACTACGTGGTGAACGAGGGTGACGTGCTGAACATCCGCTTCGCCGTCTAGGCGTCAGAGGAGTAGAAGCACCCGGCGTCGAAGAACCCCTCGTTACTTCCGGGCGGGCGATCCCGTAGACGGGACGTAGGCACCACGGCGACAAGCGGAGGCAGCATGCGCGCGAAGGCGACGGCGATTCTGGTGGCGGGGCTCCTGCTGGTGGGCGCGGCAGCCGCTGCGGCGGGATACGACGAGCCGCGCCGCGAGACGCTCCCGTATGCCGCGACCGACGACAACTTCACGCTCGGGGGCCCCGAGAACTACGCCGTGGTCGGCACCGGAGCCAGCGACGCCCAGTACGACTTCCCGATCCAGAAGGGCGAGAAGTCCGTCGAGGTCTTCATCCAGGACGAGACCGAGCTCCCGGTAGCCGGCATCGTGACGCAGTGGAAGCAGGTCGCCCACCGGGAGGCAGGCCCCGCCTCCGCCACGACGTACGAGGCCGTGACCTGGCAGCGCTTCTGCGGTCAGACGGAGGCGCCGGTGCCGCTGAAGCCGAAGTTCGACGTGCGGATCATCGTGATGGAGGGCACCTGCCTCGACGGCACCCCCTCGCTCCCGACGACGGGCGAGATCGTCGTCGACTTCCACCGGAACTAGCCGAACCAGGTCCTCCCGGTGGGGCACAGCCGTGTCCCTTTGACCCTATTTCGGAACAACCTCTGCGGCCAGTCGGTTGATCCCCCCGAGAGCGAAAGTCTTCGCCTCCGGTGCCGATAGGTCTTGAGGGGGATCGTCGTCCTGGGAGAGCTTCTAACAATGCGTTCTATCGCGGCCCCCGTGGCCGCTCTCGTCATCGCCGCCGGCCTCGTCGCGCCCGCGGCCGTCGCCGCGCCGGAGCCCGTGGAGCGGATCGAGCGCGAGCACGAACGCGTCCGGGGTGAGCTGATCGTCCGCTACTCGGGGGCGACGGACTCGGGCGAGCGAGCCGAGCTCCGGACCGAGTACGGCCTCGACAGGGTCGAGGGCGTAGCGCTCCCGAACACCGAGCTGGTGCAGGTCGAGCCCGGAACCGTCACGGAGACTGCCGCGGCCCTGACCGCCGATCCGAACGTCGTCTACGCCGAGCCGAACTACGTCTACCGCGCGCTCGGACAGCCGAACGACCCGTTGTTCCCTCAGCTGTGGGGGCTCCACCAGCCGAGCGACGTCGACGTGGACGCCCCGCAGGCGTGGGACGTCACTACCGGCAGCCCGAGCGTCACCGTCGCCGTGGTGGACACCGGCGTCGCGATCGACCATCCGGAGCTCGCGCCGGGCATCTGGCGCAACCCCGGCGAGTCCGGCGGCGGCAAGGAGTCGAACGGCGTCGACGACGACGGCAACGGTTACGTCGACGACTTCCAGGGCTGGGACTTCATCGGCGACGACCGCTTCCCACGCGACCTGCACGGCCACGGCACGCACGTCGCCGGGACGATCGGGGCCCGCGGCAACAACGGCGCGGGCATCGCGGGCATATCGTGGGGGAGCAAGATCATGCCCCTGCGTTCGCTGAACAGCCAGGGCGAGGGAACGACGGCCGAGCTCGCGAGCGCCTTCAACTACGCGGCCCGCAACGGCGCCAGGATCGTCAACGTCAGCCTCGGCGGCAGCGGCCACTCGCTGTCGGTGCTGCAGGCGATGACGGCGGCCCCCGAGGTCCTCTTCGTCGTCGCAGCCGGCAACGCCGGCGCGAACAACGACGTGGGTGCGTCGTACCCGTGCAACTACCCGGTCCCCAACCTCGTGTGCGTCGCCGCGACCGACTCGAACGACCAGCTCGCGTCGTTCTCGAACTACGGCACGACGACGGTCGATCTCGCGGCGCCGGGGTCGGGGATCCTGAGCGTGCAGCCCGCGCTCGTGAGCCGCTTCTCCGAGGGCTTCGACTCCGACGTCGCCGGACGCTGGACGCCGGGCGGCAGCACCGGCACCTGGGCGCGCGACCCGCAGGGGTTCGTCACCGACAGCCCCGGCACCAACTACCCCGACAACGCCGACCACTGGCTCGCGCTCGACGCGCCGTTCGATCTCACCGGCATGAGCGACTGCCTGTTGCGCACGACGATGAAGCTCGACGTCGAGAGCGACCACGACGAGCTGATGATCGAGGCGTCCACGGACGGCTCGCAGTGGGCGGCGATCGGGGCGTGGACCGGATCGACCGGCGGGAGCTACGCGACCGTCACCGACACGCTGTTCGCGTACGACGGGCGCCCGTCGGTCCGGCTGAGGTTCAGGCTCGTGAGCAACGCCTCGGTCACGGGTGACGGCGCGACGGTCGACGCAGTCTCCGTCCGGTGCTACTCGGCCTCGTTCACCGGCCAGGAGCTGATGTACGCGGGAGGAACGTCGATGGCGACGCCTCACGTGGCCGGTGCGGCCGCGCTCGCGTGGAGCGCTGCGCCGAACGCGACGGTGGGGGCCGTCGCACGCGCCCTCGTCGACGGCGCGGACGACATTCCCGCTATGACCGGCAAGAGCGTGTCCGGCGGACGGCTCAACGCGTGCAACACGATCGTGTTGCTGACGTCCGCGCCCGGGAGTCCGTGCGCCGACGGCGGCACGGCCGCAACGCCCACGCCTACATCGTCGCCCACGGCGTCGCCCACGCCCACGCCGTCTCCGACGCCCACGCCGACGACCTCACCCAGCCCGACCCCTACTCCGACACCCTCGCC
>DASZDG010000035.1:0-6152 GCA_035942255.1 Actinomycetota bacterium
GTGCCACATGGCGTTCCACTTCCCTGTGATGCCGCGCATGTTCATGGGGCTGCGACGCGAGGAGGCCACGCCGATCCTCGAGATCCTGCGCCAGACGCCGCACATCCCGCTGAACTGCCAGTGGGGCCTCTTCCTCAGAAACCACGACGAGCTGACGCTCGAGATGGTCACCGACGAGGAGCGCGACTACATGTACGCGGAGTACGCCAAGGACCCGCGCATGAAGCTCAACCTCGGGATCCGCCGCCGTCTGGCGCCGCTGCTCGAACGCGGCCGCGACGAGATCGAGCTCATGCACGCGCTCCTCTTCTCGCTGCGCGGCTCGCCGGTCCTGTACTACGGCGACGAGATCGCGATGGGCGACAACGTCTACCTCGGCGACCGCGACGGCGTCCGCACGCCGATGCAGTGGACGGGCGACCGCAACGGCGGCTTCTCGCGGGCCGACTTCGCGCAGCTCTACCTCCCACCGCTGATGGACCCGGTCTACGGCTACCAGGCGGTGAACATCGAGGCCCAGCTCCGCACGCCGACGTCGCTGCTGCGCTGGCTGCGGCGGCTGATCGCGCTGCGCAAGGAGCACCCGGTGTTCGGCCTCGGGAGCTTCGAGGCGCTCGTGCCGGAGAACCCGCGGATCTTCGCCCACATCCGCGAGTACGAGGACGACATCGCGCTGTGCGTGCACAACCTCGCGGCGTCGGCGCAGGCGGTCGAGCTCGACCTCAGTTGGTACGAGGGCCGCCACCCCGTCGAGATGTTCGGCCGCTCGCGCTTCCCACGCATCGGAAAGCTGCCCTACCTGCTGACGCTCGCGCCGCGCGGCTTCTACTGGTTCCTGCTCGAGGAAGCCGGGGAGGAGGACCGATGATGGAGGGCCTCGCCGACTGGATCGTCGACCAGCGCTGGTTCGCGTCGAAGTCGCGCGAGGTCTCGGGTGTGCGCGTGCTCGAGCAGGTCGAGCTCGACGACCTGACGCTGATGCTCGTCGAGGTGCGTTTCCAGGCCGGCACGCACGAGCTCTACCAGGTGCCGCTGTGCCGGGGCAGCGACGCGATCGGCGATCCCGAGTGCGTCTTCCGCCTCGCCCGCGCGATCCGCCAGGACCTGACGCTCGAGAGCGACGACGCGAGGTGGACGTTCCGCTCGGTGGACGGGCTGCCGCCCGACGACGTGTTGCGCGCGGGCCGCCCGGTGGGCGTCGAGCAGTCCAACAGCTCGGTGGTGTTCGCCGACGAGCTGATCCTGAAGGTCTACCGGCGCATCGAGCCCGGCCCGAACCCCGAGCTCGAGCTGCTGCGCTTCCTGACGCGGCACGGGTTCGAGAACATCGCGCGCCTCGCGGGCTGGTACGACCACACCGGGCGGCTCGTCGACGCGACGCTCGGGCTGATGCAGGAGTTCCTGCCCGGCGGGAGCGACGGCTGGGACTCGGCGCTCGACGGGTTCGCGCACGACGGCGGTGAGGCGTTCCTCGGCGAGCTCGCGACGCTCGGCGAGGTGACGGCGCGGATGCACTCGGTGCTCGGCTCGGACACCGACGACCCGACGTTCGCGCCCGAGGAGCCGAGCGGCGAGGCGATCTCGCTCATCCTCGCGACGATCGACGAGGAGATCGAGGCGATCTTCCGCGACCTCCCCGACGTCGAGGCCGTGGAGCCCATCGCCGGGCGCGGCCAGGAGGTGCGCGCGCAGCTGCGCGGGCTCGCGCACGCCGGCGCGGGCGGTCGCGTGATCCGCTGCCACGGCGACTACCACCTCGGCCAGACCATCCGCTCCCCGCGCGGCTGGATCGTGCTCGACTTCGAGGGCGAGCCGGCGCGCAGCCTGCCGCAGCGCCGCCAGAAGCGCTCCCCGCTGCGCGACGTCGCGGGGATGCTGCGGTCGTTCGCCTACGCCGCGAGCGCGTCGGAGCTCCAGCGCGGCGTGCCCGCGCCGGAGGACTGGGAGCAGCGGGCGCGCGCCGCGTTCCTCGACGCGTACTTCGCCGGCGTCGACTCGCGCCTGCTGCCCCACGGCCAGCAGAACACCGAGCGGATGCTCACGATCTTCGAGCTGGAGAAGGCCGTGTACGAGCTGCGCTACGAGCTGAACAACCGGCCCGACTGGGTGCGCATCCCGGTCGCGGGGATCGCCCGGCTGCTGGAGGTGACCGAACCGTGAGCGTGAGCGACGTCGAGCGCCTGATCGCTCGCGACCACCCTGAGCCGCACGCGTTCCTCGGCGCGCACCCGGACGGCAACGGCGGCGTCGTCGTGCGCGCGTACCGGCCGGCCGCCGAGCGGGTCGCGGTGCACGCCGGCGGCAGCGCCGTCGAGCTGGAGCAGACGCACGCGGCGGGCGTGTTCGAGGGCGTCGTCGACGGCGCGTCGCTGCCGCTCGAGTACGAGCTCGAGGTCTCGTACGCGGGAGGGGAGTCGCACGCGGTCCAGGATCCCTACCGCTTCGCGCCGACGATCGGCGAGCTCGACCTGCACCTCGCGGGGGAGGGGCGCCACGAGGAGCTGTACGCGAAGCTCGGCGCGCACGTCCGGTCGATCGACGGGGTGAGTGGGACGGCTTTCGCGGTCTGGGCGCCCGCGGCGCGGTCGGTCAGCGTCGTCGGGGACTTCAACGACTGGGACGGGCGGCTGTACCCGATGCGGTCGATGGGGCCGTCGGGGATCTGGGAGCTGTTCGTCCCCGGCGTCGAGAGCGGGCAGCGCTATAAGTACGAGATCCGCACGCCGTCGGGGGACCTCCAGCTCCGCGCCGACCCGGTCGCGTTCGCGACGGAGATGCCGCCCGAGACGGCGTCGGTCGTCTGGCGCTCGGAGTACTCGTTCTCCGACGACGAGTGGATGGAGGCGCGGCGCTCTCGTCCTCCCTTCGAGGGGCCGATGTCCGTGTACGAGGTGCACCTCGCGTCGTGGCGGCGCGATCCCTCCGATCCCGAGCGGCTCTTGTCCTACGGCGAGCTGGCCGAGCAGCTAGGCGACTACGTGTCCGACATGGGGTTCACTCACGTCGAGCTGATGCCGGTCATGGCGCATCCGTTCCCGGGCTCGTGGGGCTACCAGGTGACCGGCTACTACGCGCCCACGCCGCGCTACGGCACGCCCGACGACTTCAAGGCGTTCGTCGACACGCTGCACCGGCGCGGGATCGGCGTGATCCTCGACTGGGTCCCGGCGCACTTCCCGCGCGACGAGTTCGCGCTGGCGCGGTTCGACGGAACCGCGTTGTACGAGCACGACGACCCGCGTCGGGGCGCCCATCCGGACTGGGGCACCCTGGTGTTCAACTTCGGCCGGCACGAGGTCAAGAACTTCCTGCTCGCGAACGCCCTGTACTGGTGCCGCGAGTTCCACGCGGACGGGATCCGGGTCGATGCGGTCGCCTCGATGCTGTATCTGGACTACTCGCGCAAGGAGGGCGAGTGGGTGCCGAACGTGCACGGCGGGCGCGAGGACCTCGACGCGGTCGCCTTCCTGAAGGAGCTCAACGAGGTGCTGCACGCGCGCGAGCCGGGCGTCGTGTCGGTCGCTGAGGAGTCCACGGCTTGGCCGGGCGTCTCGCGGCCGACGTACGTGGGCGGCCTTGGCTTCGGGTTCAAGTGGAACATGGGCTGGATGCACGACACGCTCGCGTATTTCCAGCAGGACCCCGTCTACCGGAAGTACCACCACCACTCGCTGTCGTTCTCCCTGGTCTACGCCTTCACCGAGAACTTCGTCCTGCCGCTGTCGCACGACGAGGTCGTGCACGGCAAGGGGTCGCTGTTGACGAAGATGCCGGGGGATCGGTGGCAGCAGCTGGCCAATCTCCGGGCTCTTTTTGCCTTCATGTGGGCGCACCCGGGGAAGAAGCTGCTCTTCCAGGGCTGCGAGTTCGCGCAGGAGCAGGAGTGGAAGTTCGACCAGTCCCTGGATTGGCACCTGCTCGCGGATCCCGGTCACGCGGGCGTGCAGTCGCTCGTGCGCGACCTCAACGCGGTGCTCCGGGACCGCGCCGCGCTGTGGGAGCTCGACTTCGACCACGAGGGCTTCTGGTGGCTCGAGCCCAACGACGCCGACAACAACGTCTTCGCGTTCGCGCGCGCCGGCCGCGGAGGCGATCCGGTCGTCGTGTGCGTGATGAACCTGGCGCCGGTCGTGCGCGAGGGCTACCGGCTGGGGTTGCCGAACGCCGGCCGCTGGCGCGAGCTCTTGAACACCGACGCGGAGACCTACGGCGGGTCGAACGTCGGCAACCTCGGAGGCGTCGCGACCGAGGAGATCCCGTGGCACAACCAGGCCCAGTCGGCCGCGGTCACCCTCCCACGCCTAGGCGTCCTCTACCTCGTCCCCGAGTAGGCGTCCGGGCTTACTTCGCGCGTGACTCCGTCGCCGCAGTGAACGTCTTGACCGCGCCGTACACTCCGTCCGATGGCTGCCGAGTCGCGAGCGGATGATGCGCACGAGGGCGACTGGTTCTACGTCTCGGCGGCGACGGAGAGCTCCGACGATGCGGTCGGTCTGGTCACCGGGATCGCCCGTGTCGTGCAAGCGAGTGGGCGCATCCCGCTTTCTGCGGACGGCATCTCGTCCGCCACGCGAGCCTCCCGGGGCGAGTCCGAGGAAGCGGTTCGGTTCGCCCAGGCTCTGATCGTCGACGTCACCGCGACCTCCGATTCGGTCGAGACCATCGTCCGCTGCGCGCTGGCGCATGACCGGCCGATCATCGCGCTGCGGAGGGACGGCGCCTCGGCCGGCGACGCGGTACTCGCCGAATTGGAAACACGCGATCGTGCGCGCGTCATCCGGTACCGCGGGACCGAAGATTGTCTTGAGCAGCTCGAGCGGACGCTGGCAGATCATCGCTTCTGGCGTTTGGTCGCGGATGCAGCGCCGCACGATGTCGTCTGACCTTCCCCCGCTGTGGACGATCGGGCACTCGAATCACCCGATCGAGCATTTCCTCGACCTTCTGGCTCGGGGCGGGATCGAGGTCGTCGCCGACGTCCGCTCAGCGCCGTATTCGCGTCACGTGCCGTGGTTCGATCGCACGACGCTTCCGTCGGCGCTACGACAGCAGCAGGTCGGATATGTGTTCCTCGGTCAGGAGCTGGGCGGTCGTCCCGACGCAGCGGACTTCTACGACGATGAAGGCCACGTGCGATACGACGCGGTCGCCGCGTCGGTCGAGTTCAGAGCCGGACTCGATCGGCTGCTCGACGGGATCGCCCGCATGCGCGTCGCGGTGATGTGCGCGGAGGAAGACCCCGAACACTGCCATCGGCGCCTGCTCGTCAGTCGTGTGTTGTACGAGCTCGGCCACCCCGTTTGGCATGTCCGGCGAGACGGCCGGCAGGAAGCGGAGCAGGGGTTCGTGACGTACTCGCTGCTCGGGTCGGAGGAGCGTCCGTGGAGATCTTCAGCATCGGTTTCACAAAGACGTCGGCAGAGCACTTCTTCACGCGCCTGACTGCCGCTCGCGTGCGCCGGGTCGTCGACGTGCGCCTCAACACGACGTCGCAGCTCGCCGGGTTCGCCAAGGGCAGGGACCTGCCGTTCTTCTTGAAGGTGGTCGGCGACATCGATTACCGGCACGAGCCGCTGCTGTGCCCCACCGACGACATCCTGGAGGACTACAAGCGTAGGAAGAGCATGACGTGGGGCGAGTACGAGCGCCGGTTCCTCGAGCTCATGCGGGCCCGCAGCATCGAGACCGCGCTCCATCGAGAGGAGTTCCGGACTCCCACTGCGCTCCTCTGCAGCGAGGCGACGCC
Organism: Actinomycetota bacterium; assembly: GCA_035942255.1. GTDB lineage: Bacteria > Actinomycetota > CADDZG01 > CADDZG01 > WHSQ01 > JALZEG01. The sequence goes on from DASZDG010000035.1 coordinate 5,747, forward strand.
CGAGCAGTGCCACCGCCGGCTCGTGCTCGAATATCTACGTGAGCGCTGGCCGGAGGTGACGATCACCCACCTCTGAAGGACCTACACGCTCGGGCGTTGCTTATTGTTCCGTTGGTGATCACCGAGCGGATGATGATCATTGCGAACTCGCGCAAGCATGGGGGCCGCTGCGTTGCGGGACTCTCCGTGAACGCGCCGCGTTTCGTTCGACCTGTGGGTGACGCGCCTCATACCGAGCTGCACGTCCGGCAGTGTGGCGTCGAGGGTCGTCAGCCGCGGTTGTTCGAGGTCGTCGAGTTCGAGCACTTGGGCCACGACGGCGACGTCGCGCAGCCGGAGAACGTCCTCCTCGCCGAACGACCATGGAGGCTGCTGGGCCGGATGCCGGGAGACGAGGCGCTGTCGC
>DASZDG010000036.1:0-62478 GCA_035942255.1 Actinomycetota bacterium
GGCGGGCCCCCGCACTCCCCTTTCACCCTGCGGGAGGCCCACGTGAGATCGAAGACGTTGACGGCACTGCTCCTGGCCGGAGCGGCGCTGCTAGGCGGGGCGATCGGCCCCCTGCGCTCGGTGCCGTCGAGCGCAGACGCACCCGCCCAGACCGTCACGCGCAGCGCGGCAGCTGCAGCCGAGCGCGGGCTCTCGTACGTCCGGGAGGCCCGCGACACTGCTGCACCTGCGGCGCTGCCCCGAGCGGAGTCGGCGCTCGAGCTGTCCCTGCGACTGCAGCCGCGCGACAACGTGACCGCGTACGTCGGGATGGCCGCACTCGCGAACGCGCGTCACGACTTCAGGCGCTCGGTGGACTGGGCTCGCAAAGCGATCGCTACGAACCCGTACAACGCCGCGGCTTACGGGCTGCGCGGAGACGCTCTGTTCGAGCTCGGCAAGGTGAAGGCCGCCGACGCCGCGTACCAGGAGATGGTGTCGCGGCGTCCGGACGTCGCTTCTTACGTGCGGGCGTCGTACGCGCTTCAGCACCACGGCAGGACGAGGGCCGCGCTCCGCGCGCTGAGGCTCGCCCTTCAGGCGGCCGGGCCCTCCGGCGAGACCGCGGCGTGGGTACGCCACCAGATCGGCGACGTCTACGCCGGGCTGGGGAAGTTGCGTCGCGCCGCGCGCGAGAACCGCATCGGCATCGAGGTCGCCCCCGGGTTCGTCCCGCCGCAGGTGGGGCTCGCCGAGAGCCTCATCGGACGGGGGCGCCTCGGGCGCGCCGTGCGCATCATGGAGCGCGCTGTCGAGCAGCTTCCTTCGCTCGAGTACCTGACGACGTTGGGAGACCTCTACGCCGCGACGGGCCGCGCCTCCGAGGCACGGGAGCAGTACGACGCGGCGGCCGGGACGCTTGCCGCCTACCGCGCCGCGGGGGTCCTTCCCGACGCCGACTTCGTCGTGTTCTACGCCGACCACGGGCTGCGGCTGGACGCAGCGCTGCGAGAGGCCCGTGCGATCTACCGGGATCGCCCCACGGCGAAGACCGCCGACGCGCTCGCGTGGGTGCTGCACGCGCACGGTCGCGACACCGCCGCGTGGAGGTACGCACGTGAGGCGATCGCCGGCCCCCGCCCCGACGCCTCGATGCTGGCGCACGCGGCCGAGATCGCCCGTGCGCTCGGGAAGCCCGCCGCGGCGCGGACACTGGCGGCGGAAGCCCGCGGGACAATGGCACCGACAATCACGACACCCGGGAGGGGCTAGTGGAATACCGGCATCTGGGGCGCAGCGGGCTGCGGGTCTCGCGCCTGTGCCTGGGGACGATGAACTTCGGCCCCGAGACGTCCGAAGAGGACGCGCACGAGATCATGGACCGCGCCCTCGACCTCGGGATCAACTTCTTCGACACCGCGAACGTCTACGGATGGAAGAAGGGCGAGGGGATCACCGAGCAGATCGTCGGCCGGTGGTTCGCGCAGGGCGGCGGACGCCGCGAGAAGACCGTGATCGCGACGAAGCTCTACGGGTCGATGAGCGACTGGCCCAACGACACGTTCCTCTCGGCGCGCAACATCAGGCACGCGTGCGACGGCTCGCTCAAGCGGCTTCAGACCGACTACATCGACCTCTACCAGATGCACCACGTCGACCGGGACACGCCGTGGGACGAGATCTGGGAGGCGATGGAGGTCCTGCGGGCCCAGGGGAAGATCCTCTACGTCGGGTCGAGCAACTTCGCCGGGTGGCACATCGCGAAGGCGCAGGGTGTCGCCGCGCGCCGCAACTTCATGGGCCTCGTCTCCGAGCAGTCGATCTACAACCTAGCGACGCGCGCGGTCGAGCTGGAGGTCCTTCCGGCGTGCCTCGACTTCGGTCTCGGCGTGATCCCGTGGAGCCCGTTGCACGGGGGCCTGCTCGGCGGCGTGCTCCGCAAGGAGCGCGAGGGGAAGCGTCGCCGCACGGGCCGCGCGAAGGACGCGCTCGAGGCGCGGCGTCCGCAGATCCAGGCCTACGAGGACTTCTGCGACGAGCTCGGCGAGGACCCGGCGACGGTCGCGCTCGCGTGGCTCTTGCACCAGCCGGCGGTCACCGCTCCGATCGTCGGACCGCGGACGATGGAGCAGCTCGACTCCTCGACGCGCGCGCTGAAGGTGACGCTGGGGGACGACGAGATGGCGCGCCTCGACGAGATCTGGCCGGGCCACAAGACGGCGCCCGAGGACTACGCCTGGTAAGAGTCGCTACAGGTTGTCGCAGCCGATGCCGTCGTTGTCCGAATCCAGACCGTACGGGTCCGAGCCCGTCACCGTGACGGATTGGTAGACGTACTTGGGGCCGTTGCCGTCGCCGTCGGCACAGTCGTAGTCGCTCGCGGGGTGGAGGCACGGCTTGTAGCCCTTGGTGCAATGCTTGCCCTTGTTGTGGGCCTCCGCCTGCGGTACGAGCACCGCGCCCGACGCGAGCATGGTGACGAGAGCCAGGTAGGCGAACGAGAGCTTCCGGCGCAGAGTCATAGCGATCCCCCTCAAATCGTGCGATTCGTCCGGGGCCGACGCTAGGGGGCCGCGGGGGCGGGGGCCATACGCAATCTCGGCGCGGGGGCGGTCCGGCTATTCGGCGAGGGTTCTCACATCAGGCCTCGTATGGGGGCCGCATGTGAGAAACCTGCGGTGGCGGCCCTGTTGGTGACTCTCGGGGGCGGAAGTGACCGCACGTCCCCGGCGAAACGCCGACCGAATTGCTCGATCTCGTCTCTCTCCCACGCTGTCGCATCGCGTACGCGAAACGGCCTCTCGAAACAGAGGCCCTCCTGTAGGACGACCGAGCGGAGGCTCGCGAGCGGAGCCCGCAGCTTCGCGTGCAGCGCGTTCCACTCGTCTACGTCCATGGATCCTCCCGAAACGCGATCCAGGACCGCTCGCCGTAGGCGCTCCCCCGGATCAGCGCGCAGAAGCTCCTGGACGGCAGTCGTCGCGTTTCCGAGGAAGATCCCGACGCCCTCGCTCGCACATTTCGCAGCGAGAGCGTTGAACTTCACGATCGTGCTGAACAGCGACATGTCGTCCACCGGCTTTACCTCTGCCACGAAGCAGCGCCCGTCAACGAAGACAACGAACGCATCGGGGTGATACGGCCACTTCTTCCCCGGCAATTCCACCTTGAGGGGCTGCTCCTGGTAGATCATCACTTCCCGTAGGTCGTCGAGACGTTCGTAGAACAGACGCTCCCCACCCGACTCACACTTGACGTCGCGGGCCATCTTCCGGCTCGTGAAGATGCGACTTCCACGAACCTTCCGCGTCATCTCTAGGCGCGGCAGAGCCCGACCGACTTCGGGAAAGCTCCACGCCTGCTGGTTAGGCCAGACCACGCCTTCGCGGAGGACGTTGCGAAATGCGTCCCTGGTCGGCTTGAACGACCGACGAACGTCGGCTTGTGCTTCATCCCACGTCAGACCAGCCAGGCACAACAGTGCAACAGTCATGCGCGCGAGGGGGACCCCGGGCGTGTGGCCTGCGAGGCGCCGCGCCTGCTCCACGAGTTCAGGAGACCCAGGGTCGATCGCGCTTCTAACCGATTCCACGAGCTCGAACGCGGGGCCGCGCCCGCGAGCCTCCGCATGATGACGTATCGCTTCCAGTGCCTGCTGCTCCATCCGGGGGACCTGGCCAAACCCGAGCCCAAGCTCCCGGTTCAGATCCTCGACCCCGGGCGGGAGCGGCTCGTCGGTTAGCCCCAGTCGCGCCGTCACGACACGTCGTTGATCCTGGGGCAGCACCTCGATGATCGCGCGAGCGAGTTGGTTCGTTAACTGGCGCCTCAACTACCTCTCCCCCCTCGTGTCCTTCCGTCATCGGAGGGGAGCCCCGATTCCTTGAGAGAGGCGAGCACACGTTTGGCCCCCTCCCCCGCCGGAGAGACAAGCCTCCATGACCAGGCATAAGCACCCGCCCCCGGCGGATCATTCGCACCCTTACGAGGTCGCCGGTGGGCTCTTCATCTCGGGCCATCCCGACCACACCCACGACTTCATGCGCAGGGGCGTGGACGCGGTCGTCGACCTGGAAGGCGACGTCGACACCGCCATCCCCCAGGAGGAGGGCCAGCACGCGACCACGCTCTACGTCTACTGGCCCATCGGAGACAAGGAGGAGATGCCCGAGGAGGACCTCGTCCGGGCGATCGCGTCGTTCGTCGCGCGGCTCCTCGACGACGACAAGGAGGTCCTCGTCCACTGCAGGTCGGGGCACAATCGATCCGGGCTCATCTGCGCCCGCACCCTGATCGAACGAGGCTACGACCCGGCCGACGCGATCGAGACCGTCCGCAGCAAGCGAGGCGACGGACACGCTCTCGAGAACGAGACGTTCGTGTCGTGGCTCGAGAAGGAGAGACCTCCGGACTGAGAAGATGGCACCGGACCTGACCTGGCAGCCGACGCTGTTCGACACCGCGGCCCCCGGCTTCGACCGCGCGTTCTCGTCGCTGCAACGGATCGAGCTGGACCCGACGGCGTGGGTGGACTACGCGCCGGCGTGCGTCAGCGGCTCCGACGAGCTGTTCTCGCAGGTGCTCGAGGAGCGCGACTGGGGGCAGCGCTCGCGCCGCATGTACGACGGCAGGGTCGTCGAGCCGCGCCTCACCGCGCCGTGGAACGTCCGCTCCGGCGAGGAGCTACGCCCGCCGGTGCTCGAGGAGATACGCCATGCGCTCTCCGACCACTACGGGATCGAGTTCGACTCCGTCGGCTTCAACCTCTACCGCGACGGCCGCGACTCGGTCGCCTGGCACGGCGACCACATAAAGAAGGAGATCGAAGAGCCGCTCGTCGCGCTCGTGTCGCTCGGCGAGCCGCGGCGGTTCCTGTTGCGCCCGAAGGGCGGCGGCAGGTCGCGCGCGTTCATGCTCGGGCGCGGCGACCTCCTGGTCACCGGGGGCAAGACACAACGGACGTGGGAGCACAGCGTGCCGAAGGTCGCGCAGGCGGGGCCGCGCATCTCGCTCGCCTACAGGCACGGGCTCGACCCGCGGGCGTACGCGCACAAGAGGAAGGTCGAGGACCCGTAGGACGCGCAGAGGGCCGCCCCGAAACAACGGAGCGGCCCCCGCGGGCAGAGCCGGAGAAGCTAGGGAAGGCCGGCGATCGGCGCCGGCCACGGAACGATCTGGCCGTTCGCAGGCGTGCCCACCAGGCTGGCGCGCGTACCGCCCATGATCCCGATGCCGTCGCGCATCAGCCCGTCGACCCAGATGTGCGTGATGATCCCGGCAGCCTCCATGTTGTCGCCGACGGCGTCACCGGTCAGGGTGTTCGCCCCGGAGCCGGAATCGCCCGGTGTGATCGCGCCCGTGAACATGAAGTGGTTCTGCCCCCACGCGATCGCCTCTCCGACACGCGGCGTCCCGCCCGCGCCGATGCCCGTGCCGTGCCCGTAATGCACGACCGTCTGCGCGAGCGCCGGGTTCGGAGTCAAGGTCACTTCCGGGAACAGGCTGTTCCCCTTGAACGCGACGCCCACGACCGCGCCGGTCGAGTCGTAGCGTCCGCGCGGCCCTCCCCAGAAGCACATCGTCGGCGTGACGAGACCCTGGTACGCCGCGTCGATGTCGATCAGCGCGTGGTCGTTGCCGAGGCCGCCGTCGACGCTGCTCGCGTAGCGCCCGAAGTCGAGCAGCACGACACCGGTCGCGTCACCACGGTTCCCCATGCCCGCGATGACGGTCGCGGCCTCGCCGCTCTTGCCGCAATGCCCCGCGGTGCTGATGTCGTAGCTCCCCGGCGCGCCGTACGCGTGCGCGAGCGTGCACCACCCGATGCTGCTGCTCGTCACCGACAGAAGGAGGGCGCCCGGCCGGATCCCGAGACAGCCCGTCCCGCCGAAGCTCGCCACCGTCGCGGCCTCGAGGTCCTCGAGCGGCACGTCGACGTAGTCACCGCCCTGCGTCACCAGTGTGGGCTTCGAGAAGTCGCCGGCGCGGAGCACGTCCGCGGAAGGAAGGCCGACGCTGCGAAGCTGCTCGTCCGTCAGCTCGAAGTCCATCTTCGCCCACGTCCCGGGCTCGTGTTTCGCGAGCAGGTCGTCTATCCACTGGTCGCGCAGCTCGCACAGCGCCTTCTCGTCGACGGTGAACTCGGAGAGCGTGAGGCCACGGTCCCCTGCGTGAACCGGGCCGGCGGTGAGCACCCCTCCTGCCACCGCCGTCAGCAACATGATCCGGACGAACTTCCGCATGGGCTCTCCTCTCGGGTCGGCTTGCGCGGCTGCCGGTAAACAGCGCTGCACGAGCCTTCTCCCACGGCGTGGCCGGTCCTGCCGCGAATGCGGATTATTTACGCGAAACGTGACAAAAGGGCGACTCAAGAGATGCAAGCCGATGCGCGCCGCGGCGGTGCTGCCGCGGTCCGCACACGCTTGCTACGGTCGCGCGATGAGACCGATCGATCCGAGCCGGTTCCGGGAGCCCTCCACGATGACCGGCCCGGAGGTGTCCGCGGCGGCAGGCGTCTCGCACGTCTTCGCCAAACGCGTGTGGCTCGCGCTCGGCCTCCCCGACATCCCCGACGACGAGGTCGAGTTCAACGAAGCCGACGCGGAGGTGCTGGCGTCGCTGAAGCTGATCCTCGACCAGGGGTATCCGGAGGACGACATCCTCGAGGTCGCGCGCGCGTACGGCCACGCGATGTCGCGCGTCGCGCAGGCCGAGGTCCGGATCTTCAACAAGGCGTTCCTCGTCCCGCTGCGCGAGAAGGCGCCGGACGAGAACGCGCTGGCGGAGCGGCTCGACGCGATCATCCCGGTCCTGCTCGACCTTCTCGGCAAGCAGCTCGACCTGGTCCACCGCCGTCACCTCGCGATCGCGCTCCAGGAGGTGACGGCGGGAGACGGCGCCGGCGCGACGGAGGACCTCGCCGCGGGCTTCGTCGACCTCGTCGACTTCTCACGAGTCACCCAGGAGCTCGAGGGTGAGGACCTCGGGCATCTCGTGACGCGCTTCGAGTCGCTCGCGCTCGAACGGTGCGTCGCGCTCGGCGCCCACGTCGTGAAGATGATCGGGGACGCGGTGATGTTCGTGACGCCCGACGCTGCGACCGCGCTGCGGGTCGGCGTCGCGATCGTCGAGGACGTCGAAGGTGACGAGGGGCTTCCCGCCGCCCGCGCGGGGCTCGACTACGGGGCGGTCCTCCCGATGGGCGGCGACTTCTTCGGCCGGCCCGTGAACGTGGCCGCGCGCCTTACCTCGTTCGCCCGGCCCGGCACCGTCGTCGCGTCGGAGGCACTGCTCGACCAGGTGGCGGCCCCCGTGGCCACGAGCCACATCGGCCGGATCCGCCTGCACAACGTGGGCCAGGTGCGCGCGTTCAAGATCAACGCGTTGGACGGGCACTGATCCTTACGGGGTGGTAAGTTACTCCTACGTAACCGTAGGAACCAGACCGAGGGAGACCGGATGACCCCCACCACGCTCGAGGAGCGGCCCGCAGCCGTAGCCGTAGCCGCGCCCGCGCCTGCCGTACCCGGTGTGCGACCTCTGGAGCCGAAGATCGCCCGCCTGCAGCGCCGCCTCGTCCTCGTCGTCACGATCGTCCCGTTCCTGGGGTTCATCGCGGCGGTGTGGTCCCTTTGGGGCAGCGGGCTGAGCGTCCTCGACGCCTCGCTGTTCCTCACGATGTACGTGGGCACCGGCCTCGGCGTGACCGTCGGCTTCCACCGCTACTTCACCCACCAGGGCTTCGAGGCCCCGGGCTGGCTTCGCGCCGCGTTCGCCATCGCCGGCTCGATGGCGATCCAGGGACCCGTGATCCGCTGGGTGGCCGACCACAGGCGGCACCACGCGTTCTCCGACCAGCCCGGCGACCCGCACTCCCCCCACCTCGACGAGGGCCCAGGCGTCAAAGGCGTGCTGAAGGGGCTGTGGCACGCGCACATCGGGTGGTTCTTCGACGAGGAGCAGACGTCGGCGCGCCGGTGGGCCCCCGACCTCGTGAAGGACCCGGTCATGCGCAAGATCGACTCGCTGTTCCCGCTGTGGGCGCTCCTGTCGTTCACGATTCCCCCCGCTATCGGGTTCGCCGTGACCGGCACGCTCGGCGGCGCGCTGAGCGCGTTCGTCTGGGGCAGCCTCGCCCGGATCTTCTTCCTCCACCACGTCACGTGGAGCGTCAACTCGATCTGCCACTTCTACGGCAAGCGCCCGTACCGCACGACGGACTACAGCACGAACAACTGGCTGCTCGCGATCGTCAGCTTCGGCGAGTCCTGGCACAACAACCACCACGCGTTCCCGACTTCTGCCGTGCACGGGATCGAGAAGGGCCAGTTCGACATGAGCGGCGTCCTCATCCGCGGGCTCCAGAGGCTCCGCCTGATCCGGGACGTCAAGGTCGTCACCCCGAAGCAGGTCGCCAGCAAGCGCGTGCAGTAGGGGTGGGCTCCAAGCAGCCCCGGGTCCGCATGACCGGCCAGGAGCGGCGGGCCCAGCTGCTGGACGTCGGACGCTCGGTGTTCGCCGAGCGCGGCTACGAGGCCGCGTCGGTGGAGGAGATCGCCGCGCGCGCCCAGATCACGAAGCCGGTCGTCTACGAGCACTTCAGCGGCAAGGAAGGGCTCTACGCGGTGATCGTCGACCGGGAGGTCCAGTCGCTGCTGGGACGGATCACGCAGTCGCTCGAAGGCTCGCACCCGCGCGCCCTGCTCGAGCAGGCCGCAGTCTCGTTCCTCGGGTACATCGAGGCCGAGCCCGAGGGCTTCCGCATCCTCGTCCGTGACTCCCCCGTGACGAGCGCCACGGGGACGCTCGCGAGCGTCATCGGCGACATCGCGACGCAGGTCGAGTACATCCTGCGCAACCAGTTCCGCGACCGCGGCTTCGACACCAAGCTGTCGCCGCTGTACTCACAGGCGCTCGTGGGGATGGTCGCGCTCGTCGGCCAGTGGTGGCTGGACGCCGGGAAGCCGAAGAAGGAAATCGTAGCGGCGCACCTGGTGAACCTGGCGTGGAACGGCCTGGGGGGCCTGGAAGTGAACCCGGAGCTGAAAGGTGAGGGCCCGGGGGCTTAGGCCTTGCCGCGGCTCTCTTTGCGCCACACGAACTTCAGCCCTGACCAGTCGTCGTCCAGCGCGGCCACCTTCACGTCCACGAGGCCCGTCGGGAGCAACACCTCGCGCAGCAGGTTCTCGGTGACGTCGCTGTCGTGGCCGCCGGCCTTGCGCGGCCACGCGATCCAGACCGCCGACCCGTCGGGCGTCGACCGTTCGACCGATCCGGCCCGCCGACGCAGCTCCGCGGCCGAACGGACGAACACGACCGCCACGTCGAACGCGCCGCGGAGCGACGTCTTCACGGTGACCCCGGAGGGAAGGTCCGGCACTGCCCAACCGTCGGGCGCGGCGACGAGCGCGAGCGCGCTCCCTTCCTTGATGCCGAGCTTCTTCGCCAGTGGCGTGCCCGAGTACCCCGCGCTCACCAGCGGAACCTTTCCTAGGCCTTCGACTTGGCGCTGCGGCGCGAGGCCCTCACCCGCTCGGCCCCCTCGAGGATCACCTTGCGGAGCCTGACGGTGTGCGGCGTGACCTCCGCGCACTCGTCCTCGCGGAGGAACTCGAGGGCCTGCTCCAGCGACATCTCCTTGTGCGGGATGAGCCGCACCAGCTCGTCGCTCGTGGACGAGCGCATGTTCGTGAGCTTCTTCTCCTTGGTCGGGTTCACGTCCATGTCCTCGCCGCGCGTGTTCTCGCCGACGATCATGCCCTCGTAGACCTCGACACCCGGCGGGACGAACATCGTCCCGCGGTCCTGCAGGTTCAGCAGCGCGTACGACGTGGTCGGGCCGCGGCGATCCGCCACCAGGCTCCCCGTCGGGCGGGTCCGCAGCTCGCCGTGCCACGGCTCGTAGCGGTCGAACACGTGGTGGAGCAAGCCGGTGCCCCTCGTCTCGGTGAGGAACTCGGTCCGGAAGCCGATCAACCCGCGCGCCGGCACGAGGTACTCCATGCGCACCCAGCCGGTCCCGTGGTTGACCATGTTCACGAGGCGCCCCTTGCGGAGCGCGAGCATCTGCGTCACGACGCCCATGAAGTCCTCCGGCGCGTCGATCGTGAGACGTTCGACGGGCTCGTGGAGCTTCCCGTCGACCATCCGGGTGACGACCTGCGGCTTGCCGACGGTGAGCTCGAAGCCCTCGCGCCTCATCATCTCGACGAGCACCGCGAGCTGCAGCTCGCCTCGTCCCTGGACCTCCCACGCGTCCGGCCGCTCGGTCTCGAGCACGCGGATGGAGACGTTGCCGACAAGCTCCGCGTCGAGGCGGTTCTTCACCAGCCGGGCAGTCAGCTTGTTGCCGTCCTGCCCCGCGAGCGGCGACGTGTTGATGCCGAGCGTCATCGACAGGCTCGGGTCGTCGAAGTGGCTGACGGGGAGCGGGCGTGGATCGTCGGGATCCGACAGGGTCTCCCCTATCGTGACCTCCGACAGGCCGGCGATCGCGATGATCTCGCCCGGCCCGGCCTCGTCCGCGGCGACGCGGTCGAGCGCCTCGGTGACGTACAGCTCGGTGATCTTCACCTTCTCGATCGTGTCGTCGGCACGGCACCACGCGACCTGCGAGCCGCGCCGGATCGTCCCGTGGAACATGCGGCAGAGCGCGAGCCGGCCGACGTACGGCGACGCGTCCAGGTTGGTGACGAGCGCCTGCAAAGGATGTGCGTCGTCGTACGAGGGGGCCGGTATGTGGTCGAGCAGCAGCTCGAACAGCGGCTTGAGGTCGCTTCCGGCCTGCTCCGGGTCCGTGGACGCCCAGCCGGCCTTCGCGTTGCAGTAGACGATCGGGAAGTCGATCTGCCCCTCGTCCGCGTCGAGGTCCAGGAACAGCTCGTAGACCTCGTTCACGACTTCGGAGATGCGCGCGTCCGGACGGTCGACCTTGTTCACGACGAGGATCACCGGCAGCCGGCCCTCGAGCGCCTTGCGCAGCACGAAGCGCGTCTGCGGCAGCGGCCCCTCGCTCGCGTCGACGAGCAGGAGCACGCCGTCGACCATCGTCAGCCCCCGCTCGACCTCGCCCCCGAAGTCCGCGTGGCCCGGTGTGTCGATGATGTTGATCTTCACGTCGCCGTAGCGGACCGCGGTGTTCTTGGCGAGGATCGTGATGCCCTTCTCGCGCTCGAGGTCCATCGAGTCCATCACCCGGACGGCGACGTCCTGATGGCTGCCGAACGCACCGGACTGCCACAGCATGGCGTCGACGAGCGTCGTCTTGCCGTGGTCGACATGGGCGACGATCGCGACGTTACGGATGTCCTCGCGAATGGGCATGTAACGAGTGTAGGCGCACGTAGGCTCCGGCCTCGATCGACAAAGAAAGAGAGACGAAACGTGAGCGACGACGAACGGATGGACGTCCCGAAGGTCCTCGAGCTGCTCGGCACCGCGATCCCGCTGCAGATGCGCTCGGCGTTGCAGCTCGCGTGGGTCGCCGGCAGCGCGGTGGGCGTGGAGTTCCAGTCGGTCGCGGCGAAGCTCGAGGAGTTCTCGCAGGATGAGCTGCACGACGCGCGGCGTCTGATGGAGAAGATGACTGCGCTGGGCGGGACGCCGCCGACCGAGGTGGCGCCGCTCGCGGCGATCCCTTCGTCGGTAGAGGGGGTCGAACGGCTGATCGAGCTCGAGAACGAGGCGCTGGACGCGCTACACGCGATCATCCCCGCGACCGGCCAGGAGGCGAGGTCCGAGGCGCTGGAGCACCTGCTCGAGCACGTGATCATGCGCAAGCAGCACCAGATCGACTTCCTGCTGAGGGTGCGCCGGACGAGCTAGGTCCGGATCAGGCAGCCGCGTATGTCACCGCACCCCGCGACGAAGAGGGCGGCGAACGTCCATCCAACGGCCTTCGAGAACCCTCACACCCGCACCCCCACCCTCGCGTTCGTCCACTCGCTTATCGGCCGAAGCAGGATCGGGCGTTAGGCGGCCGGGCCGTGGAGGAAGTCGGCCCCCCGGGACGAACTAGCGGATGAGCCCCCCGCCTAGGAGGTCCTTTCTCGATGCCCGACATGTGGAAGCAAGCCCCCGGAGCGCCGCGCTCCTCGTTCGTCCGTTCGGCCGCCAGGAAGCTCCTCGGATCGCTGCTCGTCGGCGCTCTATCGGTGGGCATGGCCTGGGCCGGCTCGGGTCTCATCCCCGTGAGCTCGCAGCAGGACGCGCTCGAGGACTCCGCTGTCCCCGCGCCGCGCCAGGCCCCCGAGGGCGAAGGTGACGTCGTAGCCGGAGGCGAGACTCCCTCGCTCGACCTGGCGTCGGGCCAGCTCCTCGCCGGAGCGGCGAAGGTCTCTCTGCGGCCCGAGCCCGAGAGGTACGGGGGCGTCTGGGAGCAGAACTACGACAAGTGCGCCAACCTCCAGCCGAACCCGACCGGGTTCCAGGAGGGCCTGATGCACGTCGCGGACTTCCGCGTCCGCTGGGCCGAGAACACCGACTGCATCTTCATGGGCGGCTACGGCATCGGCCCGATGAACCCGATCGTGAAGTGGGACGACGAGTACGGCCTGTGGGCGCGCTCGGTCGCGATGAGCGACGGCACCGACACCGTCGTGCTCACGCTCATCGACGCCGTCTACTGGGAGGCCCACTACGCCAACATGTGCGACGGGTGCGGCTTCCTCGACCTCGCGGACAAGCTCGCTGCGGAGACCGGGTTGAAGCCCGAGAGCTTCGTCTTCGCCTCGACGCACAGCCACACCTCGCCCGACTTCATCGGGGGCTGGGGCGGCGTCCCGACCTGGTACATGGAGCAGGCGACGGCCTCGCTCGAGACCGCCGCGACGCAGGCGGTCGCCGCGCTGGAGCCGGCGGTCCTCGAGACCGGCGAGATCCTCGCCCGCGGCTTCAACGCGGAGCGCCGTGACTTCTACCGCTCGGCCGAGGACGACGGCCTCTCGTGGTTCCGGCTCGTCGACGCCGACGACCAGCCGAGCCCCGAGGTCTGCACGACCCCGCCGCCGTCGCAGACGCCGCGGCCCGGCGCACAGCCCTTCCCGACCCCGAGCCCCACGCCGGTCTGCACGCCCGCCTCGCCCGGCAAGGCGATCGCGACCGTCGGCGCCTACGCCGCGCACCCCGTCACGGCGGACGAGAGCGGGGGCCGCGCCGACGCGGACTTCCCCGCCGTCTTCGCGGCGCGCGTCGAGGAGGCGTTCGGCGGCGTCGGCATGTTCCTCCAGACCGGCCTCGGCAACATGTCGCCGCGTGGCGACAAGATAGAGATGGGCAACGGCCTCGCGGCCCTCATCCCGCCGATCGGCGGGGGCACGCAGATCACCGAGCCCGACGTCCGCGTCGGGCGTGCGTTCTGGGACCAGCCCGTGACGAACGTGCCTCTGGGCGGCCTCGGTGTCGCCGGCTTCTTCGACCGCAAGTTCAACGAGACCCCGGCGACGGTCAGCGAGGGAAAGGGGCCGGAGAACCGCAAGTGCCGCTCGGCCTCGCCGGTGTCGGTCCGCACGTCGGTCAGCGCCGCGAAGATCGGGTCCCTGTGGATCACGGGCGGTCCCGGCGAGCTGTTCTCGAACCTCACGAACACGATCGAGGAGCGCAACCCGAACGGCGTGACGCTCGCGCTCGGCCTCGTCAACGACGGGCTCGGCTACATCGTCCAGAGCTTCGAGACCGACCACGCCGGCCGCCAGGGCGCGGGCTTCGTCGGGACGACCGACGACAAGCCGCTGGGCAACCAGCAGCCGGCCCCCCTGCCTCCGGTCGGGGTCGCGGAGTACGAGGATGCCTACTCGATCGACCATTGCTTCGGCGACGCGGTCCTCGAGAACACGATCGACCTGCTGAGCTCCCTTCGGTAGCGATGCGACGAAGGCTGCTCGCGGCCGCGGCGGCGGGGCTCTCGCTGGTCTCGTTGCTCGTGGCGCGGGTGCCCGCGGCGTCCGCGGGCTGCATCTGGCTCGCGGGCGACCTGCACGTGCACACGACGTTCTCGCACGACTCCTACGGCGGCCCTGCCGACGACAACACCGCGCCCGACGAGGCGTACACGCTCGGCCATCCGGTGACGGGGCAGTTCACCGTGGCGGCCGCGCGCGGTCTCGACTTCCTCGCGATCACCGACCACAACGACGTGCGGTCGCAGGCCGATCGCGGCTTCGGGAGCGGAGGCGTGCTCGGGATCCCCGGCTACGAGGCCTCGTACCGCGGGCACGCGCAGATGCTCGGGGCGCGACGTGTCTACGAGGGCCCCGACGCGACCGCGGCGGACGTACAGACGCTCGCCGGCGCGCTGCGCGCCGACGGTGGCGTCTTCCAGATCAACCATCCCGCGGAGGGCTCGACGGACTTCCCGCACGACCGCGACTGGTCCTACGGCGACGCGGTCATCCCCGACACCGTCGAGGTGTGGAACATCTCGCGGCTGTGGCAGCCCCCGCTTCCGTCCGGCTCGTCGAACGACGACGCGATCCGGTTCTGGGAAGGGCTCCTCGACGCGGGGCACCGCGTCGGCGCGACGGGCGGGAGCGACAACCACTACCTCGCGACGACCCCGGTGCAGGGCGTCGGTCAGCCGACGACGTGGGTGTGTGCGCCGGAGGCGAGCGTCGCCGGCGTACTCGAAGGGCTCCGCGCGGGGCACACGTTCATCTCGCACCAGCCTCCCGCACACGGGGGGCCGCGCCTCTTCCTCGAGGGCGACGCGGACGGCGACGGCGTCTTCGAGGCGATCGCCGGCGACGAGGTGCCGCCCGGGTCGGCCGTGCGCGTGCGCGTCGAGGGAGCTCCCGGGTCGTTCCTCGACGTCACCGGCACCGGCGGCCGCTCGATCGCGGAGGCCGTCCCAGTCACCGGCCCGGACTTCGTCTACGAGACGACGCCGGACGCGGGCGTCACGTGGGTGCGCGCGGAGATCTACGAGCCGGATGCGGGGGCCGAGCGCTCGGCGGCCTGCGACGGCCTCTTCGGCGGCGAGTCGACCTATTGCCGCAACGACCTCGCGACGCTGGCGATGACGTCCGCTCTCTTCCTCGCCGAGGGATTCGACCCGGCGACCGAGCTCGCGTACACCGGAGCGACGAGCGCCCGGCCGGGCGAGACGGCGACCTTCTCCGCGACCCTCAGCGGGTCCGATGGTCCTGTTGCGCGGGCCGCGGTCACGTTCACGTACCGGGGCGAGCGCTACCAGGCCGTGACGGATGCCTCCGGGAACGCCGCCGCGACGGTCAGGGTGGCCGGGCCCCCGGGGGCCTACGAGCTGACGGCCTCCTTCGCCGGATCCGACCGCTACTCCCCCAGCTCGTGGACGGGGACCTTCACCGTCGCCGCCCCCTGAGGACCCGTGTGTTTTCTTCAGAATTGCTTCTGAAAGAACGACAGGCGCCCGGATACAAGGGGCAGGGGGTTGGGACCGCTCCCGCATGGGAAGATTGACCTCGTGAGCGCGGGCAGGAGGCATACGGTTCGGGCGGCCCTGGTGGGGCTCCTCGCCCTCGCGCTCGTCCCCCTAAGCCCCGTCACGCCCGCCGGCGCTGAGATCGACAAGTCCGACAACTTGCGGCGCACCTACACCTTCACGTACGAGGGCGCGGTCTACCCGCCCGTGGCCGCCGACGACTACTTCAAGGGCGGGACCGACATGGCCTTCCAGGGCCGTCTGATCTACGCCATGCAGCAGGGCGAGAGCGGCGGCGTGCACATCGTGAAGAGGACGAAGACGAAGCGCGGTCACATCAAGGTCGGCTTCGTCCCCTGTCCCGGCGAGCAGAACGACGTAGAGGTCGTCAAGCCCGGCCTCATCGCGATCGGCTACCACTCGACACAGTGCAACGCCGTCGGAGGCGGGATCCGCCTCATCAACGTCGAGAACCCGTCACGCCCCCGCTACCTCGGAAGCGTCTCGTTCGACGGCGGGACACACACGCTCACGAAGTACCCCGGCAAGCCGCTGATCTACTCGTCGCCGAACGGCCTCGGCAACGTCAGGGGCATCGAGCAGATCATCGACGTATCCGATCCGATGAAGCCCGAGGTCGTCGCGAGCTACCCGAACCGCGTGAACTCGTGCCACGACGTAACGTTCTACGTGAAGGGCGACAAGAAGCTCGCTTTCTGCCCGGGGTCGGACCGCACCGAGATATGGGACGTGTCGGATCCGCTCGCGCCGGTTCCCATCAGCGAGATCGTCAACCCGTCGATCTTCTATCACCACTCGGCCGTGGCGACGCACGACGGTAAGTACCTCGTGATCGGCGACGAGAACGTCGAAGCCGACGAGTGCGAGGGCGGGACGACCGGCGCGCTCTGGGTGTACGACATCACGGACCCGGCGTTGCCGAAGCCCGTCAGCTACTTCGGCATCAGCCGCGGGCAGGCCCCCGGGAGCGCGGGCTCGGACCGCAATAGCTACTGCACGGCCCACCTCTACAACTTCATTCCCGGCACCTACATCATGGTCGCCTCGTGGTACGCGGCGGGGATCAACGTCATCGACTTCACCGACCCTGCGAACCCCGTCGAGATCGGCCACTACTTCGGGTCCGGCGAGGACTACGCGAACTACTGGTCGGCGTACTGGCACAAGGGACGCATCTACGGGAACGACCGCACGCGCGGCCTCGACGTCTTCCGGCCCAAGGGATTGCCTCCGCAGGAATAGGGCTTCTGTAGAGTTCACCGCCATGAGCGAGAGCAGGGGCGGAATCCGCGCGCGCGGCTTGCGGAAGGCCTTCGGCAAAGTAGAGGCGCTGCGGGGGCTGGACCTCGAGGTAGAGGAGGGCCGCGTCCTCGGGCTGCTCGGCCCGAACGGCGCCGGGAAGACCACCGCGGTACGGATCCTGACGACGCTGCTCGCGCCCGACGCGGGCAGCGCGGAGGTCGGCGGGCTCGATGTCGTGACGCAGGCGGACGAGCTGCGCTCGCGGATCGGGCTCGCGGGGCAGTACGCCGCGGTCGACGAGTACCTGACGGGCCGCGAGAACCTCCAGATGGTCGGGCGCCTGTACCACCTGCCGAAGGACATCGCGCGCCGGCGCGCCGGCGAGCTGCTCGAGCGCTTCGACCTCGTCGACGCCGCGAACCGGCCCGTCAAGACCTACTCCGGAGGCATGCGCCGCCGTCTGGACCTCGCCGCGTCGCTGGTGATGTCGCCGCCGGTGATGTTCCTCGACGAGCCGACGACCGGGCTCGACCCTCGTAGCCGTCTCGCGATGTGGGACATCATCGGCGAGCTCGTGGCCGGCGGCACGACCGTCCTCCTGACGACGCAGTACCTCGAGGAGGCGGACCGGCTGGCCGACGAGATCGCCGTGATCGACAGCGGGCGCACGATCGCGGAGGGGACGTCCGACGAGCTGAAGGCACAGGTGGGCGGCGAGCGTCTCGAGGTGACGGTCGCCCCGGGCGGAGACATCGACGCGGCCGGGCGCGTGCTCGGATCGTTCGGCAGCGACGTCCGGATCGACCGCGAGCTGCGTCACGTGGCGCTCCCGATCACCGGCGGCGCCGGTCTCCTGCCGAAGGTGATCCGCGAGACGGACGGCGCGGGGCTCGAGATCGAGGACATGGGATTGAGGCGCCCGACGCTCGACGACGTCTTCCTCGCGCTGACGGGTCACGCGGCCGACGACTCCGGTGGCACGACTACGAAGGAGCCCGCGTGAGCGTCACGACACCGCTGACCCCGGCGGAGCTGCAGCCGCGACAGGCCGGCCGTCTCTACTGGGCGATCGAGGACGCGCGCGTCCTGGCCTGGCGTCACCTCGTCCAGATCCCGCGCATCCCGGAGCTGCTCGTGTTCGCGACCGTCCAGCCGGTGATGCTCGTGATCCTGTTCCGCTACGTGTTCGGCGGCTCGATCGACGTCGGGCGGGTGAGCTACGTCAACTACCTGATGGCCGGCATCTTCGTGCAGACCGTCGCCTTCGGCTCGGTGGCGACCGGCATCGGGCTGGCCGACGATCTCACGAAGGGCCTCATCGACCGGTTCCGGTCGCTGCCGATGTCACGCTCCGCCGTGCTCACCGGGCGCACGATCGCCGACCTGGTGCGCAACATGTTCGTAGTCGTGGTGATGCTCCTGGTCGGCCTTCTCGTCGGGTTCCGCCCCGACGCCGGCGTCCTCGACTGGGCCCGCGCGATCGGCCTCCTGCTCCTCCTGAGCTTCGCCTTCTCGTGGGTCGGCGCCAGCGTGGGGTTGCTCGTGCGCAGCGTCGAGGCCGCTCAGTCCGGCGGGTTCATCTGGCTCTTCCCGCTCACGTTCGCCAGCAGCGCGTTCGTCCAGCCCGAGAAGATGTCGGGATGGCTCCGGCCGTTCGCGGAGAACCAGCCGTTCAGCGTGATCGTCGACGTCGTCCGGGGGTACTTCCTGGACCAGCCCGTCGGATCGAAGGGGTGGATCGCGCTGGCCTGGGTGATCGGTCTCGTCGTCGTGTTCGCGCCCCTCTCCGTGCGGCTGTACGAGAAGAGGACTGCGAGCTAACGGTCAGCGCGGGGCGGCCGTAGCCCGCGCGACCACAACGAGGTTCGCGAGGTCCGCGTCGGGGTCGCCCCACCCGCCGTAGCTGATCACCACCACGTCCGCGCGCGTCAACGACCATGCACTGATCCGGCCGCCCGCGCCGGCATCGCGAACGACGAGCATCCCCGGACGGCCTCGTGCCTCGAACGCCGTCGCGCCCGAGCGGCACACCTTCTCGGCGACCGTCCCCGCGAGCGTCTCGACCGCGGCGGGGCGCGTCAGGAACCGGTACGCGTATACGTCGAAGCCACCGTCGCCGGCCGGCGCGAACCCCGCCACGTGCCCCTCCACCGCGCCGGGGAGGTAGTCCGGGTCGCCGGCCGCGTCCAGCGCGCCGGCGCGGACCTTCTCGAAGCCCGGGATCGGCGACTTCTTCGGCAGGTAGTCCGTGAGGTGGTCGGCGGGGGCCGAGTCCCCGCGCAGCACCGCCTCGCGAAGGAGGTCCTCACCGCCCGGGGCGCACAGGGCGGCGCGCTCGATCCGCTCGAGGCCGAGGGCCCTCCGGACCGCTTCCGGAGCCGCCCGTGCCGTGGGCGCGGCCCCCTTGATGCTCCACCCGAACGCGCCGCCGGCGGCCAGCAGCAACACGGCTACCGCTACCGTCAGGGGGTTGAGGGGGCCGAGCCGCCGCTCCGCCCCGGGTGCTTGCGTGTCGGCGGGCGCGGGGGCCGGTGATTTGTCCACCTCATCCCTTCGGAAGATGGGGCCCTCGGCCTTTAGCCCCGGCAGAAGTGGCTCCGCGCGCATATCGTCGTTTTCGGGACTATCCACGTCGTCGGGGGGCTCGGGAAAATGGTGTCAGGACGTCTTGCTGCCGTAACGATCTTCATTGCCGGCGCGCTGGTCGCCGGGCTCGCCCCCGCCGCCGCGCGCGAGGCGCGCCAGGGGCCGTCGAAGGACCCCTTCCCTCCGGCCATCGACCCGCAGTCCTGGGAGGTGCCCGAGGACATGACGTGGGGCGACTACCGGCGGATCCCCGGCGTCGACTGGAAGAACCCCGAGTACGAGGCCCCCAAGACGCTGCGGGCCGCGCTGATCCTCGGAGACTTCCAGGACCAGAAGTTCCGCGTCGCCGAGACTTCCGTCGACGCGACCGGGCAGAGGGGGCTCGGGGTCGACGACCCGGCACAGTACTGGCTCGACCTCCTCTTCAAGTCGACGGATCGCCGCAACGCGCAGCGCGGGCACACCGTCGGTGAGTACTGGCTCGAGAACTCGTACGGCCTGATCGACGTGGACGCCGAGGCGTTCGGTCCCTACACGATGGAAGGCAACATGTACCAGTACGGCGCGACCGACTTCGGTGGCGCCGAGGACTGCCCCGACGACAGCGGCTGCGACAGTGACTTCGACACCGAGCTCGTCCAGGCTTCTCTCGCCGACGTCACGACCTCGCAGCAGGAGCACGGCCCGTTCGACTTCCGGTTCCTGCTCCACGCGGGGTACGACGAGTCCGGTGTGTGGCTGAACTTCGGCCAGGCGCTGTTCGCCGAGCCGGAGGACGTCACCGAGAAGTTCGGCCCCGCCGCGTTCCCGGACCACCGCAACTGGGCGACGACCCGCTACGTCGACTGGACCTCGTTCTTCGCCGCGCAGAACATCTGGTCGCACGCGCTGCCGGGGACGCTCGCGACCGAGGGCGAGAGCGACGGAGGATCCGTGTACGCGCACGAGCTCTCGCACGTCCTCGGCGTCCTCGACAACTACAACAACCCGTACGCCGAGCAGCCCGACCGCGCCTACTCGGGGCCGTGGGACATGATGAGCCGCGGGACGTTCAACGGGCCGGGCGGGCCGTTCGAGCGCTGGACGATCCCGCCGCGCGAGGGCGCCACGATGGGGGCGCACCACATGCTGCGCAACAAGATCCGCATGGGCTTCATGCCCCCGTCGGAGGTCCTCACGGTGACGCAGGAGGCACTGACCGCGGGGCCGGTGCGCGCCCGCATCCTGCAGCGCGAGTCGCCTCCGGAGACGACGGACCCGAACCTCTACAGCGGGCTCCGCGTCGCTCTCGGCGAGGACCGGTCCTCATGCGACGCGAACAAGCCGAAGTGCGACGAGGGGGGCTACGACCACTACGACGTGGAGGTCGTGAACCGCCAGGGGTTCGACTCGTTCATCCCCGACCACGGCGTGATCATCGCGAAGTCCAAGGCCGCCGACGCGTCGCCGTTCATCTGGGTGATCGACTCGCACCCGAAGGACCTGCGAAAGGTCGACTACGTGCGGGCCGACGGCGAGAAGTTCTATTACACGGTCGGCGACTATCGCCAGCTCGCGGACGCGGCGTTCCACGCGGGGAAGGCACGCGGCGTCGTCAACCGCTACGTCGACGAGGCGAACGAGCTTGCGTTCTTCGTGCTCTCGAAGGAGGTCGACGGTCGCCGGCTCGTCTACGAGGTCGCGGTGCAGTCGTTGACGGCGCCGGTCCTGGCAGAGGCGACGGTTGAGAAGGTCTCGGGGCGCGTCACGAAGGGCGAGGTGACGCGGTTCGTCTTCGACGTCACGAACACCGCGCAGCAGAGCGGGGTCTTCCGCCTGAAGGCCAAGCGCAAGGGCAGGGTCAAGGTCAAGCTCCTGAACGACCTCCTGTGGATCGACGGGGGCCAGACGAGGGAGGTCGTGGTCTACGCGCGGGGTCGGGGGGGCCGCGCCAAGGTGCGCCTGAAGGCACGCCCGGCCGTCACTCCGGCGGGCTAGCGGCGGCCGGCGGATAGAGGGATCGGCCGGGCTTCCGGCGAACCCCTGGCAGACTCTCGGCCGGGACTCCGGCCGCACGCGCGACCGAAAGGACCCGCATGACCTCGTCGAAGCTCCGGGCCGCCGCCATGGGGGCCGCTGTGGCCGCGCTCTCGTCCTCGTTCGCCTCGCCTGCGTCGGCGGCGCCGTCGACGTGCCACGTCCTGCTCGCCGGGCCGACCCCGTCGGCCGAGGTGGACCTCGACGCCGACGGCTCCCGCGACGTGCGTGTGCCGTCGGTGACGAACGTGACGCTCTGCGCTGGGGCCGACGTCGTCCTCACCGACACGCCCGAGATCGAGCGGGAGCAGTGCGGCGGGTTCGGGAGCTGCATGGCCTACTACGTCGACTACGGGATGAGCGGCTACGCGGAGACCGGCGTCACGCTCTGCTACACCGCCGACGGGATGGAGACGTGCATCGCGACGGACCTCCCGCGGGTCCCGCTCGACGTCCTGCAGCCGGGAACTATGTGCATCGGCTACGACCTGCGCGGGGGCTTCCCGTGCCCGAACGGAGGGCCGATCGACTTCGGGTAGCTCTCAGGGGACCGGCGCGGCCCCTTCGCCGCGCCGTTGTCTCTAGCGCTTCGCCAGGTGCTTGATCGCGAACGCCGCGCCCACCAGCGGGAAGGAACGCCGCACCGCGCGCGGCCCCCAGCGCGCAGGCGAGCCAGCCCCGTCACCCCGCTCGCGCGGCGGCCTCCAAGGTCAGCCCTTGAAGCGAAGGATGTCGAGGCCCCGGTTGTAGTCGACCGAGTACACGATCTCGTCGGTGATCCAGTAGACGGCGCTGGTCTGGCCGCCGTAGGGCATGAACCACCCCGCGTCGGAGATCTTGCCCGTCTTCGACACGTCGAGGAAGCGCGTGCCGTGGTCGTAGAACGCCACTGCGACGAGGCCCCCGTTACGGAAGTCCGGGTGCTCCTCGTGCCAGTGCGACGTGCAGTTGCGCTGCGCAGCGGGGTTCCCGTCGACCCACGTCCCGTTCTCGACCCGGTACTCGTCGATCATCGTGAACGTCTTCGTCTTACGCCACTTGCTGGCGTCCCACGTCATGAACGCGCCCGAGGTCTCGTCACACTGCAGGTTGAACGTCGTCTCGCCGGCCATCAGCAGGAACTTGTCCTTCCCGCCGTGGGCCCAGCGCGCGCCGTGGATGTAGCGGCGGTCCTCGTTGGTGCCCTGCGCGAGCAGCTTCGGGTGCAGCGGGTCCTTGCGGGCGTCGAGGAACATGATCGGCTGGGTCGCCGTGACGACGAGCCCCGGAGCGACCTCCTCCACGTCGTGGCCGCTCTGCGCCGGCAGGCCGTCGCCCCACTTCTCCTCCATCACCTTCGGGTTCGCGGGGTCGCGCAGGTCGATGATCGTGCCCTCCGACCCCCAGGCCCACTTGCAGTCGAGCACGCAGCTGTACGTGTGCTGCGCGGGGCCGTTGATCTTCGAGATGATCTGCGGGTTCGTCTTGTCCTCGACGTCGATGACGTAGACCGCGTTCGCGGCCCCCGTGGGGGCGCCTTGCGGCGGAGTGCCGTCGGCCACGCCGTTCGCGGTGTTCGGCACGACGAGGATCTCGCCGTTGCCGTCGATGTCCTCGCGGCTGAACTGCCACTCCTGCGGCATCGGGAGCTGACCGGTGAGCTGCGGGTCCTCCGGGGTGCTCACGTCGAAGATCATGATCTTGTTCTGGTCGTTCATGTAGAAGTGCTTGCCGATCAGCCGGCCACCCACGCCGTTCTGAGCGATCGGTATGTGCCGCACGTGCTCGACGTTGTCGCTGGCGAGGCCCCCGGTGGTCGGGCCGGCGCTCGCGGGCATGCCGCTCAGCGCTCCCGCGGGTAGCGCGAGGACGGAGAGGACTGCTACGAGACGGCGGCGCAAGGGGAACCTCCTTCGGGTGACGGCTTACCCGTGGGATTAGCCGGCGAGGGCAGAGAACCTGCATGGGGTGAGACCACAGTGTCGGATGGGCGGGCGTTGGTCTCGCCGTGCTCGTCGACCACGGCCCCCGCCGCGACGCAGGCGAAGTCCCGCGTCCGGAGCTCGACCGGCGCGACCCAGCGCCCGTCCACGAGCTGCGCGGGGACGACCTCGACGGCACCGGAGGCCCGGACGACCGTCACCTGCGCGCTCACGATCCGTCCCGACGACGCCCACGGCCGGAAGCTGCACGTCGGGCAGAACGGCACGCCGGTCTCGTCGTTCTTCGACGTCACCGCGACGTACCGGAACGGGGAGCCTTCGTAGGTCTGCGGGTAGTCGCTCGCGGCCCGGAACGACACGGACGCCGCGTCGGCGCGGAGGTCGGCCACCTCGACGCCGTCCCACGGCTTCACCCGGAACGAGCCCGACGCGAGCTGGTACGGGACTGCCTCCCCGCCCCGGCGGATGTGGCCGTCGACGACGAACCGGTATTCGCCCGCCGGCGTGCTGCCGATCGCCACGGGGAACGCGTCGAACGCCTCGAAGCCCGCGGTCCACACCCACTCCTCGTTGCCCTGGTACGTGTTCAGCAACCCGTCGGCTCCGTCCGGGAACTCGACCATCGTCTGGACCTCTCCGGACTGGTCGGCGAACGTCTCCCATGCGCCGTCGACGAGCCGCTCGACGCGCACGACGGGGTTATCGGCCGCGTTCGACCCGCCCCGCCACGAGAAGTACGCGGCGGAGAAGCGCGTGATGTCCTCCGGCTGCGACACCGCCTCGGCCGGCCCCCGGTCGTCGGGAAGGCTCGCGACCCACTCGTCGTACGCCGCGCTCGAGGCGGCGCCTAGTGCCGTAGAGGCGGCGACCTGACGAGCCTCGTCGGCCTGCGCGGTCGCGTCGTGCGGCTCCGGCTCGAGCTCGGGCCCGCCGTTCAGCTCACCGGCGAGCCGGACGAGCCGCGTCACCATGTAGTCCGCGGTGTGGGGGCCGTAAGCGGTGAGCGCCTTGCGGTAGTGGTCGTAGGCCATGTACTCGCGGTAGCTGACGGTGTAGCCGTTGTAGTCGCTCGCGTGGCCGACGCCGATCGGAAGCTTGTAGCCGAGGCCCGCCGGCAGCTCCTCGTGGGTGAAGTTCCCGAGGATCTTCGCCGGGTCGCCGGGCTCGGTGTTCGCGGTGGCTGCGTTCTCGGGTGAGTCCCAGCCCCGGGCGTCGTTGTGGATCTGTGCCTGCATCCGGCGGTACCCCCCGTCGGAGAACGTGATCGTCTGCCGCTCGTTCCCCGGGTTCTTGCACGTCCACGTGCCGCTCGCGGCCTGGGTGCAGCCGAGCCGCTCCGTCCAGTCGTAGCCGTGCCAGATGTTCTCTTGCGCCTCGTCGGCGCGGGTCTCGAAGTTCAGGATGAGGTCGACCTGCGCCTCGCATGCGCACGACGCGAGCACGACCTCGCCGAGCTTGAAGACCTGCAGGTGCAGGCGGAGGTTCTCCTCGACCGCGGTGAACGCGGGGAGGCCGTAGCTCTCCGGGACGGGGATGCCGTGGGCCCGCAGGTTCTCGAACATCATGTTGCCCGGGTCCGCCGAGCCGACGCGCGTGCACGTCGGCGCTCCCGGCGCCGTCGGCGCGCCTTCCGCCGTCGCCTCCGTCCGGCAGTTCGAGACGCTCGGGTAGGGGTGGCTCAGGGGGCCGGGGACCCACGCGTTGCCGGCCTCGACGTCGAACGCGGAGCTGAACGGCACGAGCGCGTCGCCGGCGCCGATCTGCTCCCACGCCTTCACGACGTCCTCCGACAGCAGGAACGCCCCGCGCTCGGCCTGCGCGTGGCCGGCGTGCGACCACCGCTTCGGGATGCCGGCGGGGACGAGGTCCGGGCGCCCGGGACCGGCCTCCGCGCTGCCGACGTCGCCCTGGCCGAACACCAGCGGCGCCCCCGTGGCGCGCTCGACGAACCGCTCGAGCGGCGCGAGGAAGTCGCCGGTGATGAGGTCGTGGTCGTCCAGGCCCTCGGGGTGCTGGCCCCAGTTGATCAGCGTCGCGAGCGGCGTGGGGGCCGCGGGGTCCGAGACGTCGTCGAACCGGATCACCGACAGCCCCAGGTCGCCGAAGTCGTCGGGATAGCCGACGGGGGTGCCGTCGTCGCCGAGGCCCTTGCGCGCGATCATGCCCTTGAAGAGCCGGTGGGTGACGGTCGTCGCGCCCATGCGAGCGGGGACCAGGCCCTCCTCGGCGGCGAGGATCGCGGCGGCCATCTGCCGTGCGTGGTACTCGAACGCCCTCAGGTCGAACGCGTCCTGGAAGACCCAGACCCCCCACGAGGGGCTCTGGTAGTAGGGCGACGAGTGGTTGTGGCTCGCCATGTGGAAGATCTCGTCGTACGAGACCGCGGAGCCTTCCTGCTCGAGGATCTGCCCGACGCGGCGGGAGAGGTAGTCCTGCGCGAGGTAGCTGTCGGACTTCACGAACGCGGTCTGGTCGCCCTCGCCGTCCTCGACGACGACCGCCCGGTAGCTGAGCCGCGAGTGGACCCCGTAGCTGTCGCGCTGTGTCGTGGAGTGCGCGTGCGGGTCGACGTCCCCGCCCTCGAGGAGCTGGGCCTGGTCGGGGCTCTTCTCGGTGTACTGCCCGGCCCCCGCACCCACGTGCCAGGTGGCGTCGGCCTCTCCGTATCCCGCCTTGACGACGGCGTCCGGCTCGGCCTGGGCACGGGCGGGGACCGAGGTCGCGACGCCGGTGGCAGACAGCGTCAGGGCGAGCGAGACGAGCATCGCAGGGGCGCGACGAGCCATATAGGTGTCCTCCGGGCGGGCGCGGACGGATGAAGCGGTCGCCGTAGAGGTATGCGACCGGGGCTCGGATTCCTGCCGGAGACAAAGCAAAGAGCCCGGCCCCCGAGGGGGCCGGGCTCCTCTCTAAGTCTGGAAACCTAGATGATGCCGATCCCGATGCCGGGAATCCCACCGGGGATTCCTCCCGGGATGCCGATGCCGCAGATGATGATGATCATGCACGGAGGACCGGCGGCGAAGAACCCCGGCGGCAGCGTGTACGGGGGCGGCGGCTGCCCGTACGTCAAGAAGTAGAAGAGGTTGACGACCGCCTCACAGATCTCTGGTCCGAGCGGGCACGGGCCGCCGATGGCCACCAGGGCGTCGTAGAACTCGAAGAACGAGGGAAGCATCGGCGTCGCGTCGCAGGCGTCTCCCCTGCCGTCCGCGTCCGCGTCCTCCTGGCGCGGGTTCCAGGCGTCGGGGCAGTTGTCGGAGCCGTCCATGATGTTGTCGAGGTCGCGGTCGGTCGGCACCAGCGGCGGGCAGCCGCCGTAGTTCCGGTCGCCGTGCATCCGCGTCGGGCAGAGATCCTCGGAGTTGACGATCTGGTCTCCGTCGATGTCCTCGTCGCACTCGTCGCGCAGCCCGTCCTCGTCGAGGTCCGGCGTACCCGCCGGATCGGCGCAGGCGTCCTCGCCGGCCTGGGTCTCTCGCACGTCGGGCGCCGGCTCGGCCAGCTCCTCCTGCAGCGCCTCGGCGACCTCCTTCTTGTCCTTCGCGAACGGGTCCGAGCCCGCGAGCAGCTCCGCGCCGTTCGAGAGCCCGTCGCGGTCCGGGTCGTCCTCGAGCGTCAGCTCGCAGCCGCCGAACGAGCGGTCCCCCGGCTGGAGGTCGCAGATGTCCGTCCCGGGGCCGCCGTTGTAGCGGTCGGCACCCTCGCCGCCGAGCAGCAGGTCGTTGCCCTCGTTGCCGCGGATGACGTCCGCGCCGTCGCTGCCGGAGAGCACGTCGTCGCCCGTGCCGCCACACAGGTGGTCGTCGCCCGCGGCCCCGTCCATCGCGTCGTTCCCGCCGAGCCCGGCCAGCGCGTCGAAGCCGGCGCCACCGGCGAGCGTGTCGGCGGAGTCGGTCCCGCTCGCGGTCACCTTGCGTCCGAGGCAGACGCCGCCCGAGGCCTGGGCCGCCACCGGGAACAGGAGCCCCCCGACGAGGGCAGCCGTCAACGGCGCGGCCAGGCGCTTGAGAGCTCGTTGCAAGTCAATACCTCCCGTGGGGGGGTCCGCCCGCCCGCTTTCGACCCGATTCAGCCCTAGCGCGCACGGCGGGGTCCATACGTAGAACCGGCGGTGGCCGGATGGGGGATTTCGTCCGGATCGTCCTTAACAGGCAGGGAAACGGTGTTTGCGTGTATAAGTTGTCGGCACCCGCTGTACTAGCTCTGCTTCAGCGCGTACAGGCGAGACCAGGACGGAAGGGACGAAGCATCGCCTCGGCGATGCTCCAGGAAGGGGATGGCATGAAGAAGCTCGAGCTCCATCGGGAGACTCTCCGGGACCTCACCGAGGTGGACCTCAGGTCCGTCGCCGGCGGCGCCTCGACGACCACGTGTCCCAAGGTCACGACGCTCCTCACGATGACGCAGACGCCGGCGTGCCCCTCCGGCGCGACGTGGTTCCAGGAGTGCGGCACCGCCACCAGCTAGTACGAGAGACGAAGCATCGACGAGAGAGGGAGACCGCGATGGCCAAGAAGCTAGAGCTCCACAAGGAGACCCTGCGGGGTCTTACGGACGAGGCCCTCACCGAGGTCGCCGGCGGCGTGGAAGAGATCACGACCGTCTGCGGGCACACGCAGACGCCCCTGTGCCCGTCCGGCGCGACCTGGTTCAGCGGCTGCAGCTGATCGATCGACGAAGGAGAAGACCATGAAGCTCGAGCTCAACAAGGAGACTCTCGTAAGCCTCTCGGACGAGAGCCTGCAGGAGGTCGCCGGCGGCGCTGCGACCACCGGCTGCACGGGGGGCTACGCCACGCAAACGTTCGTGTGCCCGTCGGGCGCGACGTGGTTCACCGACTGCGAGAGCACCTGGGTCAGCTGCGGCTAGCCCAGCCTGAAGAAAGGGAGCAGACCAGATGGCCAAGAAACTCGAGCTGAACAAGGAGACCCTCGTCGGCCTGTCGGACGAGAACCTCGCGGAGGTCGCCGGCGGCGCGGCTACGACCGGCTGCGACTGGCCCACCCAGACGATGGCGTGCCCCTCGGGCGCGACGTGGTTCACCACCTGCGAGAGCACCTGGGTCAGCTGCGCCTAGCCGGGGCACCGGATCGAGTCGAACGCGCGAGCGGCCTTCGGGCCGCTCGTGTTCGTATGGGGGGCGTGACAGAGGTGGAGGGATGGCGGCCGGTCCTCGAGGGGGACCTCGCCGAACGGGCGCTGGGGGCGGCGCGCGCGATCGGTGACGCGATCGCCGCGGCCTTCCGCGCCGACGGCGCGTCTCCCGCACGCGGCGACGCGTCGCTCTCCCGCGGATGGACCGGGACCGCCGTCACGATGCACTACCTGGATCGCGCCTTCCCGGACGCGGGGTTCGGCGAGGTGCGCGCCGCGGCCCTCGACCGCGCGGCCGAGGCGGTCGCGGCCCAGCCTATGAACGTCGGTCTCATGCAGGGGTTCCCCGGGGTCGCATGGGCGATCGAGCACCTGGGTGAGAACACGGGGGCCGAGGACGGCAACGCCGCGATCGACGACGCGCTGCTCGCGATGAGCGGGGCCGCGGCGTGGAACGGCCTCTACGACCTCGTCAGCGGCCTCGTCGGAGTCGGGCTGTACGCGCTCGAGCGGGTGACGACGCCGTCCGGCCGGAAGCTGCTCGAGCTCGTCGTAGACGCGCTGGACGAGTCCGCCGAGACGCACGAGACGGGGATCACCTGGTACACGAAGCCCGAGCTGATCCCACCGTCGGCGCGCGAGCGTGTGCCGGAGGGCTACTACAACCTCGGCCTCGCGCACGGCGTCCCCGGCGTGGTGGGGCTGCTCGCGGGGGCGCACCGCGCCGGCGTCGCACGCGACCGGACGCAGCGGCTCCTCGAGGGAAGCGTCCCGTGGGTGCTGGCACAGGCTCTTCCACCGGGCGGACGGGCGACGTGGCCCTACTTCGTCGGCCCCGGGATCGACCCGCAGCCTGCGCGGCTCGCCTGGTGCTACGGCGACGCCGGCGTGATCACGGTCCTCCTCATGGCCGCCGAGGCGACGGGGCGCGCCGAGTGGGAGACGGCGGCACTCGAGGCGCTCGAGCGGGCGGCCGCGCGGCCCCCGGGCGACAGCGACGTCCAGGGCGCGAGCCTCTGCCACGGCTCGATGGGGCTCGCGCACCTGTGGAACCGGATCTGGCAGCGACACCCCTCGGAGACCCTGCGCCGGTCGATCGAGCACTGGACGACGGTCGCCCTCGCCCAGCGCGTTCAAGCGGGCGGCTTCGCCGGGTACTCGGTGTGGCGGCCGGAGCACGACGACGAGGGCGGGGACATCCAGGGGCCGGGCCTCCTCGCGGGGGCCTCGGGCATCGCGCTCGCGCTCGTCGCGGCGGCGACCCCGCACGCGCCCGCGTGGGACCGCCACCTGCTGCTGTCGCACGTCGCATGAGACACGCATCCACGCCCGACGGCTCGTTCATGCTGCGCGCTCCCCTGCTGCCGGCCGGCGAGGCGTACGCCTGGAGCGACGGCCTCGAAGCCGCGGCGACACCGGAAGACGCCGACGCGCTGGCGCGCGACCGCGCGCTGCTCAGAGACCGCCTGCGCGCCTTCTACACGCGCCCGGAGGTGCAGGAGGCGCTGTACCTCGCGTCGCCGAAGCTCGCCGAGAGGTCCCGTTCGTGGCTCGAAGGGGCGGACGACGCGAAGGTCGAGCGCCCGCTCATCCGGTACTTCCTGCGGATGTGCACGCGGCCCACGCCGTTCGGCACGTTCGCCGGCAACGGCGTGGGGCGGCTCGGCGACTCGACGCGTCTGAAGCTCGCACCCCCGGCCCTCAACGGCCGCAGGACGCGCCTCGACCATCTCTACCTCACCGCGCTCGCGCTGGGGCTCGAGGACCGCTACAAGCGCAAGCTGACGTACCGCGTGAACTCGAGCCTCTACCCCGCGGGCGGGAAGCTGCGGTACGCCGAAGCGGGCATGCGCGGGGGCCGCAGCTACAGCCTCGTCGCCGTGGAGCCGAACGAGGCGGTCGTGGCGGTGCTCGATAGGGCGCGGGGCGGTGCGACGTTCGAGGAGCTCGCGACGCTGCTCGTCGACGACGAGATCACCTACGACGACGCGGCGGCGTTCGTGGAGGAGCTAGTCGACTCGCAGCTGCTCGAGTCCACGCTCGTCCCCCCGATCACGGGGCCGGAGGCGATCACCGCACTGATCGAGGAGCTGCGCACGGTCGAGGGGGCCGAGAGCGAGCTCGCGCTGCTCGAGGAGGTGAGGGCGGCGCTCGACAAGCTCGACGCGGAGGGCGTCGGGGCGCCCGTCGAACGCTACGAGCAGATCTTCTCGATCGTGCAGCCGCTACCGGCGGACGCGGACCGCAGCACGTTCTTCCAGACCGACATGGTGACCGCCCTCGAGGAGGCGTCGCTGGGCCCCGTCGTCGTCGATGAGGTGCTGCGCGCGACGCGCGCGCTGCAGAGCACGATCGGGAGGACGTCGAGCGGCGCGCTCGAGCGCTGGCGCGGGGACTTCGTCGCGCGTTACGAGACGCGCGAGGTGCCGCTCGTGGAGGCCCTCGACGAGGAGTCCGGCATCGGCTTCCTCGCGTCGACGTCGCCCGGGAGCGACGCGTCGCCTCTGGTGCGCGGGCTCGTGTGGCCGCAGCGTTCGGACGAGACCGGCGCCGTGGGCGCGCGCTTCGCGCACCTCATGCGCCGGCTGATGGACACGACGGGGGCGGGACTGCAGGAGCTCGTGCTCGACGACGCCGACGTCGAGGCGCTCCGGGCGGAGGATCAGGCCGAGACACCGGATGCGTTCGCGGCGATGGTGACGATCGCGGCCCGGAGCGGCGAGCACGTGGACCGCGGCGACTTCCGGCTGCTGCTGCACGGGGTGTCGGGGCCGTCGGGCGCGCGCCTGCTGGGCCGCTTCTGCCATGCGGACCCCGCCGTCGAGGCGGCGGTGCGCGCCCACCTGCGCGCCGAGGAAGCGCTGCGGCCCGAGACCGTCTACGCCGAGATCGTGCACCTGCCGGAGGGGCGCAGCGGGAACATCCTCGCCCGGCCCGTGCTGCGCGGCCACGAGATCCCGTTCCTCGGCCGCTCCGGTGCCCCGGTCGAGGCTCAGGTCCCGGTCACGGACCTGCTCGTGTCCGTGGAGGGTCAGCGGGTGGTGCTCCGGTCGAAGTCGCTGGGCCGCGAGGTCGCGCCGCGCCTAGCCAGCGCGCAGAACTACACGCTGCGGAGCCTCGGCATCTATCGCTTCCTGTGCACGCTCCAGGCGCAGGGGGTCGCGGAGGGGGTCGTGTGGAACTGGGGCGCCTTCAACGCTGCGTCGTTCCTCCCCCGCGTCACCTACGGCAGGACGGTCTTGCACCGCGCGCGGTGGGCGTTCCGCGCGGCCGACGTCGGAGACCTGCTGGAAGCGAAGGGCGATCGCGTGTTCGCGCGCATGCAGGAGCTGCGGGAGACGCGCGGGCTGCCGCGCCACGTCGCGCTCTACGACGAGGACAACACGATGATGGTCGACCTCGACAACGTGCTGAGCGTCGAGATGCTCGTCGAGCTCGTGCGGCGGAGGCCGCACTTCCGGCTCGTCGAGGTGTGGCCGGACCCGGACGAGCTCCCGCTGGAGGGTCACGGCGGCGCGTACGTGAACGAGGTCCTGATCCCGTTCACGCGCGTCGAGTCCGGCATCCCTGCATCGGCCCCCGCGCGCGTGGCGGCGGGACGCCGGAGCTTCCCGCCCGGGTCCGAGTGGCTCTACGTCAAGGTCTATACCGGGACGGCCACGGCGGACGCGCTGCTGCGCGCGGTCGTGGGGCCGGTGGTCGCGCGGGCGCGCGCGTCGGGAGCAGCCGGCCGGTGGTTCTTCATCCGGTACGCGGACCCCGAGCCGCACCTCCGGATCAGGCTGCACGGAGACCGGGCGCGTCTGACGTCGGAGGTGCTCCCGGCGCTGCGGGATGCCGTCGAGCCGGAGCTCGAGGGGCGGGTGTGGCGCGTCGAGGCCGGCACGTACGTGCGCGAGCTCGAGCGCTACGGGGGGCCGGACGCGATCGGCCTCGCCGAGGACCTCTTCTCCGCCGACAGCGACGCGGTGATGGAGATCGTGTGCGGCGGCGGGTCGCTCGACGACCGCTGGCGCATCGGCCTCGCGGGGATCCACCGGCTGTTCGAGGACCTCGGGCTGGACGAGGAGACGCAGACGCGGCTCGCGCGCCGGATGCGCGACGGCTACGCCGCGGAGGTCGGCGCCGACACGTTGCTGAAGCGCCAGATCGGCGACCGCTACCGCGCCGAGCGGCGCGCGCTCGAGCCGCTCATCGATCGGGAGGCGTCACACGCCGGGCCCCTTGGCGAGGGCATCGCCGCGCTCGAGCGGCGGTCGGCCGCGTCGGCTCCCGCGATCGCTGGGCTGCGCGACCTGGGGCCCGCGGGCCGGCTGACGGTGTCGTTCGAAGATCTCGCGGCGAGCCTCGCGCACATGCACGTCAACCGCCTGCTGCGCTCGGCGCAGCGCGCCCACGAGATGGTGATGTACGACCTGCTGGACCGCCTCTACCAGGCACGTGCCGGCCGCAGGCGCCGCGCCTAGGTCGTAGACCTCATCGCCTCCGCGGCGCGCCGCTGCATCTCGTCCGGCGGGACGTCCTCGACGTGCTGCGCGATGCTCCAGCGGTGGCCGAACGGGTCCTCGAACTGCGCGCTGCGGTCGCCGTAGAACTGGTCCTCTAGGTCACTGATCGACTTCGCGCCCGCGTCCAGCGCACGCCGGTACGTCGCGTCGACGTCCTCGACGTACACCGAGATCGTCACGGGGCTCCCGCCGTATGCCGACGGGCCGCGGATGCCCATGTCGGGGAGCTCGTCTGCGAGCATCACGACCGAGTCTCCGATCTCGATCTCGGCATGGCCGATCTTTCCGCCGGGCGCGGGCATCTGCATCCGCTCCCTCGCGCCGAACACGTTCTTGTAGAACTCGATCGCCTCGGCGGCTCCGTCGACGTGGAGGTAGGGCGTCACCTGCGGGTACCCGTCGGGGATCGGCTTCACGGCCATGGTCTCGACCTCCTGCTAGAAAGCGTGTGAAGGCCATCCGATCTTAGTCAGACTGGACACCCGTTGTACCGGACCTCGCTCCCGTCGATGAACGAGACGTACAGGTTCAGGCAGACGCGGTAGGGCGCAACCGACAGCGTTCCCATACCCGCAGTGGCCGCGAGCGAGCCGGGAACCGCGTTCGTAAACGACCTGACGACGCGGCCGCCCTGGACAATCCCGCAGCCGACGCGTATCCCCGGGCCGGGGGCCAACGCTGACCCGGCCACGACGACGGTCATGCTCGATCCGGTCACCACGGCGGAGGCGACGCAGCTCGCGGCGACGGCGCGCCCGGGGTCGTCCTGGACGTACGTGTCGTGTTGCACTACCGGCTGCCCGACCTGGGCGAGCGCGGGAGTGGGCGACACCCCGAACGCCACGCCTACGACCAGCGCCATCAGCCCCATCACATGCCTGTGCATCTACGACCTCCTAGAACGGGCAACGGTTCTCGCGAACCTCGCCACCGTCGGCGTACACCATGTAGCGGTCGGTGCAGACGGTGAACGGCACGACGGGCATCTGCACCACGATCGCATTGGTCGCGACGATCGCGCCGCTCGCGGTGACACTCGCAACGACCCTGCCGGCCACGACGATCCCGCACCTGACCCGGATGGCGACGGCGCCCGGCTCGACGGCGTGGGCGGCGAGGACGCCCGTCTGCTGGCTCCCGGTAGTGAACGCGGTGAAGGAGCACGGCGCCACGGCGACCCCGGCGCCGTCGTGGACGACGCTTGTCGACACCGGGGACTGTGCGCCCGCGGGAGCGGGGACCGACGCCGCGACGGCCCCGACCACCACCGCGAGCGCGGCCGTGGTCCGGCGGATCGTTCGGGTGCTCAACAGTTCTCCGCGCTCGCTGCGGTGCCGTCGGGGTACAGGGCGTAGATGCCGGCGCAGACGGACCACGGCTTCCGTGCGACGTAGACGACACCGGCGATCACCGCCGACGAGCCCGGCAGCGCGCTCGTCAGACGGGCGACGACGCGGCCCTCCTGGACGATCGAGCAGCTCGCGCGGGTCGCGACGGCTCCGGACGCCGCAGCCGTTCCCGTGACCGCGATCCGGTACCTGGTGCCCTCGTCCGTGGCCACGGCGGCGCAGGTGGTGGTCGCGACGTTGGCGCCGCTCGCGGCTACTGCGGTGTCGTAGTCGGCGGGGTTGGCGAACGTCACCGCGGATGCGGGCGTCACCGGCGCCGCGAGGACGCCCGCGGCGAGCGCCACGGCGATGCCGCGCCTCAAGTCGAACAGCTTCATATCGTTCCTCCTGTGGAGCCCGCGGCTACGGGCAGCCGTCGAAGACGGCCGGCGGGCGGTTCGTGTACGTGATGCGGTACTCGCGGCAGATCGAGTAGGGCGCCAGCGCGATCGTGAAGACGTCCGCCGCGGCGGCCGCCTTGGACCCGATGGCGCTGATGTGCGCGACCGTCCGGCCGTTCTGGACGAT
This sequence comes from Actinomycetota bacterium, assembly GCA_035942255.1. Lineage (GTDB taxonomy): Bacteria > Actinomycetota > CADDZG01 > CADDZG01 > WHSQ01 > JALZEG01. Next base: position 34,682 of record DASZDG010000036.1, read on the forward strand.
CCCGCACGCGATGTACATCGTCGACGCGTCGGGGTCGCTGGCATGTGCCTCCAGGAGCACCTGCATCGACCCCGGCGTCGCCACCAGGCCGGTGGCGTTGCACACTGTGGTTGCGTTCGCCGGCGAGGGGACGAGCGCGGCGATAGCGGCTCCCGCCGCGACGACGGCGGCGAGGCGGCGGCGGATCTTCGTGATGCTCATGTGCGTCAGAGCTCCTTTTGTCGGTGTTACGCGGGGCATCGGTTGACAGAGGCGAACGACCCGTCCGCGAAGTACGCGTGCGTGTCGCTGCACGTCGTGTAGGTCCCGGGCGGCAACTGGACGATCCAGGCACCCACGACCACACTCCCCGGCATCGACGCGTAGAACGAGGCGACCATTCGGCCGTTCTCGACGATCCCGCATCGAATCGTCGCGGCGACGGCGCCCAGGGCCGTGGCCTGCCCGACGAGGAGATGAGTGCCGGCGGAACCATCCCTCGGGACCAGGGTGCATGGCTGAACCGAGACCTGCGCCCCCGCCGGAGCCGGCAACAGCGCGAGCGCAGCTGCCACGGCCGCGAGCGCGGCCTTAACGTGCCTGAACCTCATCCGCTACCTCCCCGGGGCGCGCAACCGCGCCCCTATCCGCCCAGAACGAGCCCGTCGCGTGTCACACCAGACGTGCGGACGGTGACAGGCCGGGTTGAGGATTCGGGGGGTGAGCTTGTATTCCTGCCGGCGCCGCGCGTTTTTTCGCTCAGGCTCGTTTGCGTGCGGCGACGAGGGCGAACGTGAGCAGCTCGCCCGCGTCGGCCTCGAGCATCCGGAGGACGTCCTCGAGCACCGCGGGATCGCCGGCCCCCTGCTCGAGGCAGGCCCGCGTCCACAGGACCCAGTCGTGCCACCCTCCGGCCTGGAGCCGCGCCGCGTCGACGGTGACGAGGCCCGTCGCCTCCCAGCGCGACCGCCACCACTCCGCGGTATGCCACGCGGCGGCTTCCCATCCAACGCAGCGCGCGATGTGGGGCGGGATCCCGCCCAGGTCGTCGACCCCCCGCGCCAGCGCGGGTGTCGCTATCCCGATCGCGCCGCCGGTCTTGAGGTAGCGGAGCAGGTACGGAAGGTAGTCGTCGCCGGTCCCGAAGTACTCGAAGGCGTCGATGCTCACGACGGCGTCGAAGTACTCCGCCGCGAACGGCAGCGCGCGGGCGTCGCCCTTCAGGGCGTGCACGCGGCCCCCGACGCCCGCCTCCGCGAACACCCGTGCGGGGCCGTCCGGCTCGACCCAGAGGTCGACCGCGAAGACCTCCACACCCGCCTCGCGGGCCAGGAACACGGACGTCGCTCCCCCGCCGGACCCGAGGTCCAGCACGCGCATACCCGGCTCCAGATCGAGATCGCGCAACAGGTCCTCCAGGAGCCACAACGGGTGGGGGCCCATGTCGAGCCCGAGGACCCACGACTGGTCGTAGCGCGACGCCAGTGGGTACTCGCCGGGACGGACGAGGTCGTCGAGCGCGCTCATCGAGCAACCGTATCCGGACGGTTTGTCACGGTATGCTCCTGCGGTCCGAAAGCAACGCAAGCTGGAGATAGGGGATGAAAATGAAGAAGCTGCGGCTGTTCCTCGCGGCCTCCGCGCTGGCTTCGGTCTTCGTGGTGGGCGGCGCGTCGCCCGCTCATGCGAAGTGCGTGGGCGAGCCCGTGAACCCGTGCGTGCTCGTCTGTTCGATCGGTCTCAGCAACAAGTACACGGCGCCGCTGTTCCAGTGGTGCTACATCGTCTGAGTCAAACCATCGGGGACAAGGAGGGCGGAGAGATGATCAAGAGGTCCATCGCAGTGCTGGCGCTGGTGACGGCGGCCGTTTCGTTCGCGGGCCCGGCCATGGCGAACGAGCTCGTCGACACGGCGGCGACCGACAAGGTCGCGTGCTTGTTCCGTGTCTACATCCAGGAGGGCGGCGAGAACGGCCTGGAGTGCCTCACCTAGACCCCAGGGGGACGACATGAAGAAGCTACGGATGCTCCTCGCGGCCTCGGCGCTGGCCTCGGTCTTCGTCGTGGGCGGCGCGGCCCCCGCGCACGCGAACTGCTCCACGATCACGGGACACAGCCCGTGTGCCGTCGTATGTGCCGTCGGCCTGAGCGACGAGCGCACCGCACCGCTGTTCCGGTGGTGCTACGTCACCTAGCGCAACCACGGGCGGAGCTGCTGAAGAGGGGCCTCACGAGGGCCCCTCTTCTCGCGTCCGGCCGGGAGACCCCGTGGAGGGAGGTACCGCCTCGTTTGTGCCGAATGCTCCTTTGACACCCGGCGGGCGAATCCCCAGCGGAGGCGGTATATGCACACGAAGTCAATGGTTCGCGTCGGCCGACTGCTGTTGGCCGCATTGCTGTTGGTCCTCCCGTCGGCGGCCACCTCCGCGGCGAAGTCGTCGCAGGGACGGAGGGGGCCCGTCGAGATCGCGATCGATCACCTCCGCGTGAAGCCGGGCTCGGTGAAGGTGACCGACCTGTACACCTCCGACCACAACCGGGTCACTCACGTCTACCTGCGCCAGAAGATCAAGAAGACCGAGACGATGGGGGCCGAGGCCACTGTCAACATCCAGGACGGCGTCGTCGTCTACAGCGGGTCGCGCTTCATCGACCCGAAAGACGCGTCGGGAGACCAGGTGCTCGACGCTGCGGCGGCCCTCCGCGTCGCGCAGGATTCGGTCCGCTCGGACGACCAGGAGGTCACGGAGGGCCCCGTCCTCGTGTACCGCGCCCTCGAAGACCGCACGGCGCGGCTGGCGTACGACGTGGAGATCGCGACGGCCCGCCACTGGTGGGTCGTCTCCGTGGACGCCGAGACGGGCGACGTCCTCCAGCGCTTCGACCTCGTGGACAGCGAGAGCCAGGGCGAGATCGCGGCCAGGACCGCGCGGCCCGAGGACGCGGACGTGGCGGCGGCTCTCGTGAAGCCGGTCCTGCCCCCGCAGCGCGCGGACGACGGCTCCTCGTACAACGTCTACGCGATGCCGATGGAGAGCCCCAACGACGGGGACCGCGTGGTCGTCGAGAACCCTGCCGACCGGATCGCGTCGCCGTTCGGGTGGCACGACACCAACGGGATCGCGGGTCCCGAGTACACGACCACGCGGGGCAACAACGTGAACGCCTACACCGACACCGCCAACGACAACGACGAGGATCCTGCGAGCCAGCCCGACGGGGGCCGCGGCCTCGACTTCGACCACCCGATCCCGAGCTTCGACGCGACTCCCGCGGTCTACCGCGCCGCAGCCGTCGACAACCTCTTCTACTGGAACAACGTCATGCACGACGTGACGTTCCGCTACGGGTTCAACGAGGAGGCGGGGAACTTCCAGGCCGCGAACTACAGCGGCCGCGGCCGCGCGGGCGACGAGGTCCAGGCCGAGGCCCAGGACGGCGGCGGCGTCCTCAACGCGAACTTCGCGACACCCGAGGAGGGTGAGCCCGGCCGCATGCAGATGTACCTGTGGGTCGACGCGTTCGACACGCTCGGCCTCACGCGCGACGACATCGTCCGCGAGTACAGCGGCCAGGTCCGTGACGGCGACCTGGACGGCGGCGTGATCGCGCACGAGTACGGTCACGGCATCTCGAACCGTCTCGTCGGCGGTCCCAGCAACGTCGAGTGCCTGCGAACGCACGACGAGCGCGAGGGCGAGGGCTGGAGCGACTTCTGGTCCTACGCGCTGACGATGCGTCCCGGAGACGACGGGCGGACGCCGCGCGGAATCGGCACCTACGTCGTCTACCACGAGAAGGGCCGCAAGGGGCACGGCATCCGCATCACTCCCTACTCCACGAATATGAAGGTCGACCCCGCGACGTACGAGACCGTCGCGACCGCGGCCGAGCCGCACGGTGTGGGTTACGTGTGGGCGAGCATGTTGTGGGACCTGTACTGGAACCTGGTCGAGAAGCACGGGTTCAACCCGAACCCCTACGAGTCGTGGCGGACCGGCGGCAACAACCTCGCGATCCAGCTGGTCGTGGACGGGATGAAGTTCGCCCCGTGCGAGCCGGGCTTCGAGGACGCCCGCGACGCGATCATCGCCGCCGACGCGGCGCTGACCGGTGACGTCGCAAAGGGGCGCCCGGGCGAGAACGAATGTTTGATCTGGCGGACGTTCGCGCGGCGAGGGCTCGGAGTGAACGCGAAGCAGCGTGACTTCGAGAACAAGGCCGACGGCACCAACGGCTTCAAGGTCCCGGAGCGCTGCCGTTAGGGCGGCGAGCCTCGGTCAGTTCCCCGAACCCGGTCGTCCCGCCGCCCACGCGCCGGGTTGCGCGGCTTCGCTGCTGCGACCTCGGCGGCGAGCCCACTTAACGGGGCGCCGAGCCGGCGGCACGTGTGACAGGAAGAACGGAATGACGCGCCGCTAGTTGTACCGCAGGAGAACGGCCATAGCGCCGGCGTCGTCGACGGTCCCCGTCGTCGTAGCCCATAACCCATGATTCAACGTCGCGCCCTGAGGTAGGTCCGGCACAGTAAGGGTGGAGAACTGTAGTAGTCGCTCCTGGGGCGGCCCGGCCGGAGGGTTGTAGACAGTCGCCTCAGACCCGATCGCGTTGCCGAGACCTGCATGGTCGTAGAGGTGACAGCCCGGTGAGTCCGCGACTGGCGGAGGGGGATCCGGCTTACCCTCGTAATTGCAGTGGCCGTATGCCACGGGACCTACGGCAGTAGCGCTCCGGACCCAAAGCGACGACAAGAGAAGACTCGACCTGTCCCAGGCATACGACGTGCTCGCGGCGTAGGACCCTGGAAGGGATACACCCCAAGGAGTCATCTCTTCGGCTGTGACGTTTGCTCTTTCTCCGTCGACAAGCGTGGTCGTGCCAGTAAGACCGCGTACATTGAGCGTGACCTCCGCGGCGCCGTCGGTGACGACGTAGGCGCGATATCGTCCCGGCCGTAGTCTCATCGACCTCCCACCTGCCCGCGTCGCGACTACTGTCGAGCTCTCCGATTGGCGACAGGGGTCGAGACGGCAGATCGTGAACTCTGCTGCCACAAACAACGGCACGTTATCCCTAGGAGGGTCCTCGGTGATGACGATGCCGGCAAAGCGGCCCGCGCCCTTCACCTGCACCGATCGCGCCGGCTTGCTCGCGGACGAGGTTTCATTCGCAGCCAAGGTCGTAGGCCGGGTCACATCAATGATGAACTGCCGCGATCCGGAGACTTGGAAAACGTTTCGTCCGACGATGCGGGTCGCGCGCCCATGGGGCGAACCTCCACGCGCTGCCGTAGCGTGCGATACCGACCCGATCGTCCCGGTAATGCAGGTCGCGGCAACGAGGACGGATGCGATGCCAGCGCGGGGATGTCCTCTACCAACGCTTGCCCTTGCGACAACCATCAAAAACGATCCTCTCGGCTCTAGCACGTAGAGAGATGCGTACGTGTCCACGAGGCTTCTTCCTGCGGCCGCGGAACCCTGTTAGAAGGTCTCGTTCTGACCACAGAAGATCTCGACGGGGTCCGTGATCTTCGACTTCATCCCTTGTTCACCGCTGTAGGCGGTCCACTCCAGGATCACGGCGGTTCTGTATTTCCACGTCCCCGGCCGGCACGCAGTGCGCTTGTTCGTCTTTTCGATATGAGAGGCGTCACTCTTGAACTTCCAGTCGACTCCCTGCTCTTCCCACACGGCGCCGTCTTTCACCTGGATCTGAACCAGAATGGAGATCCTTAGGACGTCCTCGTCACAGTCGCCAGAGCCGGTTGCGCGGACCATCGTGCCGCCCTCACTGCGATAGGGGGCCTCAGCGCTCGGCTTGCAATGGCCTGGGACAAGGTTCAGCCCGACCTCCACTAGCTCCTCCGCCGACGGTGCGTCCGGAACCAAATCATCGACCGCGAGGACGGGGGCGCCCGGATCAATCACCATCGGAGGCCACGGCACCGCGGGGTCGACCTCAGGCCCATCAGGGGTCTCGACGGTGGGCAAGGCCTCGGAAAGGACGTCTTCGAGCTCGGTTGAGCACTCGAGGAAGTTCGGATCGAAGTATTGGAGATAGGGCGGGCAAGGCGCCACCGGGCACGCCTCGCCCGTCTCGACGTCGCAGGTGCCCGAGAGACCGATCTTCCCGATCGGGTCCGACAGGCTTTCGCCGACTTGGCTGCAAACGGGATCGTCTGTGCACCCGCTGTCGCTCAACAACTCGGTCACGCCGTCGTCGACAGAACCTGCTTGGGGTGACGCATCGGAGGAGACATCGGTATCCGACCCCCCCGATGTCGAGGAGTTGTCGGGCGCGGCCGTCTCGTCACTCGACGACTGCCTCTCCGGAGCAGGCGACGTTGGAGGAGAAGGCGTGGGCGTGGGCGCGACATCGGGTGCCTGAACGAAAACACCCGAGGCGTGGTACATCGGCGACGGGCGCGTCACCCCGAGGAGCTTGTTCGTGTTCTCGTCGACGCTCTCGTAGGTGAATTGCTCCTCGTAGGGCGTCCCAGGCTCAAAGATCGCCTCCCCCTCGGGGGGGAACGCCGACACATCTACGAGCGCGACGGATGCCTCGGGGCCCGAAACCTCAGCGGAGACATTCTCTGCGAGTTCCGTTCCATTCGCCTGGGCGGAAGACACTGACATCTGACTCAATACCCCGCTGATCAGAAGCAGCACAACGACGCCGCCACGCCGCGTTCGCTCGATGTTCAATTTCGTCCGCCCTTCGTCGCAAGCGGTCCCCACCGCTTGGTCTGCCCGCAGTATGACTAGGCATTTACGACTAGTCAAGCATTACGTTACTGCTCGCCCCATCGCCCTAAGGAGTCGCATTGCTCCCCGATCGACGCACTAGGTTATGCAGCACGGGTTCGACGGCGTGACCGTCACTTCGTGCCTTATGAGAAAAGCGATAGTCGTCCTCACGATCCTCGCGGCGTGTGGAGAAAGCGGCGGAAGAGGGCTGGGGGGCCGAGGCGCGCGAGGAGTTCATCGCGGGGTGCGAGTCGAGCGGCAACACGAAGGAGAGCTGTAGCTGCCTTCAGGAGAAGCTCGAGGAGCGGTACCCGGACGCCGAAGATCCCGACGAGTTCGACCAGGAAGAGGTCGTGGGATTTGCGGAGGAGTGCGCGGGCTAGAGCTTCCGTCGCTTATCCCTGGAGGAACGTCAGGACCGCTGCAACGCGCCGGTTCACGCCCTCCTCGTCGGGACGTCCGAGCTTCGCGAGGATCGAGCTGACGTGCTTCTCCACCGCGGACTCCGACAGGACGAGCGCCGCGGCGATTCCCGCGTTGCTCTTCCCCTGAGCCATCTCGTTCATCACGCTGCGCTCGCGGGGTGTCAGGCTCTCGAGGGCCGACGACTCGCGGCGCGCACGCCGTTGGACGAGCGCGTCCACCACGCGGGCGTCGATCGCCGAACGCCCCGCGGAGACCTCTCGCAGAGCACGAAGCAGCTCCTCGAGCTCGCCCACCCTGTCCTTCAGCAGGTACGCGAGCCCCGCTGTGCCGTTCTTCAGCAGCTCGAACGCGTACGACTCGTCGGCATGCTGGGAGAGGACGACGACGCCGACGTGCGGGTGGAGCGCGCGGATCCGATGGGCGGCCTCGATCCCCTCCAGATGGTGGCCCGGCGGCATGCGGATGTCGGTGATGACCGCGTCGGGCTCGAGCTCGGCGACGAGCCTCAGGAGATCCGTCGCGTCGCCGGCCGTATCCAGGACCTCCACCTCACCCGAGTCCTCGAGCAGACGGCGCACTCCCTCGCGCACCAGGTAGTGGTCGTCTGCGAGGACGATCCGCAGCGTCTCAGGCATCGGCGTGGTCCCGGATCGGCAGTCGCGCCGTGACGCGAGTACCGCGCTGAGGTGTGGACTCGACGTCGACCGTGCCTCCCAGTGCCTCGATGCGGTCGGCCAGCCCGCGTAGCCCCGTGTGGGACGCGACGCGGGGGTCGAAACCGCGGCCGTCGTCGGCGACCTCGACCTCCAGCTCGCGGTCCGAGCAACTCACGCGCACGCACGCGCGCGTGGCGCCGGCGTGCTTCAGCACGTTCGCCAGCGCCTCGCTGACGAACAAGTACGCGGCCCCCTCGACCGCGTCGGTGAACCGGGCCGCGCGCGTCTCCGGATCGCATTCGACGGCGACGTCGACGGGCAGGCGAGCCGACCGGATCTCGATCGCTTCCACGAGACCGTGATCGGTGAGCACCGCGGGGTGGATGCCGGCTACGAGACGGCGCAGGTTCTCGAGCGCGCCGCGTACCTCGGACTGCAGCGTCACGAGCGTGTCGTCCAGACCGGCGGGATCGCGGCCGAGCTCGCTCCGAGCGAGGCCCATCCGAGCGATCAGCGCGACGAGCTCCTGCTGGGCGCCGTCGTGGATGTCGCGCTCGATCCGGCGGCGCGCGGACTCGTCGGCGGTAACGATCCGCTCGCGTGACGCCGCCAGCTCGACGGCTTGAGCCCGGATCTCGTCGAGCCGGTGCGCCAACTCCGAGGCGAGCCGGGCGTTGTGGATCGCAAGCGACGCCTGCCGCGCGAGCGTCTCGAGCAACTGCTTGTCGGCAGCGCGCGTCCGGCCGCGCACCCGCGGTCCGCAGGCGATCTCACCGAGCCCCCTCCCGTCCTGCACGAGCCGTGCAGACAGGGTGGGAGGTTCGCCGGGGGCCGGAGCATCGCCGGCCACGGTGGGCTCGAGCCCGTCGACGTCGATCCGCACCCAGCTCACGCCGAATCCCTCGCGCGTTATCGCGGCGACCTCCGACACGAGCCGCTCGAGGTCGAGCGTGTGCTCCAGCGCAGAGCCGAGCCGCTGCACCAGCTCGTCACCGCTGAGCGACTCGCCGTACGCCCAGCGCGCGGCGCGCCTCGCAAGAGCACGCCGGAGCGGCTCGAACAGGAGCGTCGCGCCGATCGTCACGAGAACGGCCAGCTGGAGCCCCTTGCCCGATGCCGCGAGCCCCAGTGCAGCCGCGAGACCGACGTAGGCCCCAGCGATCGCTATCCACAACGGCGCGTAGAGCAACGACCGCCTGAGCGCGCGGTCGACGTCGAACAACGTGGGCTTGACGAGGCCGATGGCGACGGTCGCGGGCAGCGCGGTCAGCGCGCAGACCTGGATCGCTTGACCGATTCCGAGGGACAGGGCCCCGAGCGTCTGGAGGATCGCCGACAGCGGCGTGAGAAGCGCCACGAGAGCGCCGAAGAGCGGCCACCTGACCTGCATCCGTCCGCTCTCCGGGAGGCGGCGGTAGCGCCGCCAGACGACGATCGCCCCGATCACGGGAGACAGCGCGAGGGCGGAGTCGAGGTAGGCGCGCAACGGTGTGCCCAGGAACGCGAGCGCCTCGACGTGGAAGGGGCTCGGGATACGGGGCCAGCCTCCCGTCGGGCCCGCCGCCTCGTCCCATGCGAAGACCCACGCAGGCTGCAGCGCAGGACGGCAGACCAGGAGCGCGAGGGGCACCCCGACGGCGAGACCGGCGAGCACGCGGACCAACCGGCGTTCGTAGACGCGACCGTAGGCGCCGTCCGGATAGACGGCGAGCAGTGCGATCGTGGCCGCCCACATGACGAGACCGAGCAGCTGCACGCCTACGTTCGCCGGTCCGAGCCACCAGGTGCGGCCGTAGCTCTCGAGGCCGACCGCGACCGCGACGCTCGCGCCTATCCACGAGGTCGCCGCGGTGCCCGACAGCAGAAGCCTGCGCGCCGCCACGTTTTCAGGGCGGGCGCGGAAAGCGATCGCTCCGGCGACGTATCCGCCGACGAACGGCGTGCTCCAAGCCCAGCCCGACAAGTCGCTCCCGAAGGCGATCGCGAACGCAGCGATGGTGGCCGCCGACGCGAGGGCTCCCACGGCGAGCAGGCCTCGCGAGAGCGTCTGGGACGGGAAGCGCGCCTGCACGCATCGATCCTTGCGTACATCGGTTGCCCCGTCGAGGGCAGAGGCCGCCGATGGATGGTGTGGAAAACCACACCCCCAGGCGGCGGGACCGCCCGGCGAAAACGGCGGACGGCCTCGTTCCGCTGTGGTCCCGCCACTCCTAACGTCGATGACGGCAGGTGCAACCGCACCGCCGGAGACGAAGGGAGAGGCTTATGGAAGCGATCGAGGGACGCCCGACCGCCCGGATAGGGGCCGGACACGTGGCCACCGCGGCGATCGCGGTGTTCGTCGTCTACGCGCTCGTCGGGGGGCTGAAGGGAACGGGGCGCCACTTCGTGGAGCTGGGCGCGTTGCGGATCGTGTTGTTCGGCGCTCTGCTGGCGTTCGCGCAGGGCAGTGGAGCCGGCGCACGACGCCTCGGCCGCACGGGCCTCGTCATGGCGGGCATCACCGCGGTGACCTTCCTCGCGGGAGCGTTCGGCGCGGTTGCGACCGACGGATGGTCGTACGACATCTTCGATCCGAGCCTCGAGGGCGACGAGGCTCCGTGGTACGCGTACGTCATCGGCGCCAGCGGCATCCTGTTCGCGCTGGGAACGCTCCTGGTCGGGATCGCCGCATGGGGACGAAGCCGGCTCGCGGTGGCCGCCATCCTGGCGGGCGCGATGTTCCCGCTGGTCTTCATCCTCGAGACGCCGCTCGGCGCCGCCGGTGCGCACTCGGTGTGGCTGGCGCCGTGGATGCTGCTGTCGGTGGGCGTGGCCATGGGGGCCGACCGGGGGCCGCGCTAGGGGCCGCGCTAGGGGGCAGTAGGGCCACGGCTCCGCGGCCCTACTGCACCTCCGAATCAGGCGACGGGATCTGGAACGTCCGCGCTACCTCGACCGCCTCCACGCCCGCCACCGCTCGAATCCCTTCGATCGCAGCCTCGTCCACAACCCCGCTGATCGTGCCGAGCGACGGCATCCGGTGCTCGACCTTCACTCCCATGCGTTCGAGCGCGGCCGCGATGTCGTCCAGCCGCCCCAGATTCTCGTCGTCGACCGAAATCACGATCTCGATTGCCACGCGAGCTCCGATGAGGTTGGAGGGATGACTCGCAGAGCGTACTAGTTGACGCGGACGAGGCCCCTGCCTCCGTCGGCTACCGACAACCCCACGTTCCTGCAACGTCGCAGCATCTCCCAAGCCAGCTGGAGCCCTCTTTGTCCGGTCTCTTCACAGATGACCGCCGCAACGCCTGCAACGTGGGGTGTGGCCATGCTCGTGCCGCTGATCCGCCGATACCGCTGCGGCTCGATCCAGCTCGAGTTCACGAGCACGCCCGGACCGACGAGGTTCACCTCGCCGCCGTTCGGGTTCATCGCGCGATTCGAGAACGGAGCGATCTTCATCCTGCTGTCCACGGCACCCACCGCCATGATCGACGGACAGTTCGCGGGATGAGAGACAGGCGACGTCATCCGCGGCCGTGCGCTGTCGTTGCCCGCGGCCGCAACGATCAACGATCCCTTCTGGAGGGCCCTCCTCGCGGCGTTCTCGTAGACCGTCGACGGCCTCTGCCCCGCGCGGACACGGGATCCGAGTGACATGGAGATCACCCTGCACCCGCTTCGTACCGCCCAGTCGATCCCGGCGAGGATCCCGCCGTCACCACCGCTTCCGCCGTTGCTCAAGACCTTGCCGGCGAAGATGTCACAGTCCGAGGCGATCCCGTATCGGCCTTGCTGAGACGTAGTCGGTCCGCAGGCCGTGCCGATGCAGTGCGTCCCGTGCCCGTGCCCGTCCTCCACCGTCTCCCCTGAGATGAACGACATCGACTGGATCGTGCGGCCCTGAAAGTCGTCGTGGCCGCGGTAGAACCCGGTGTCGAGGACGGCCACCTTGATGCCGCTCGCGGTGCGGGTCGAGGCGCCGACTCCGACGGCGGTTAGACCCCATGTCGTCGCGGCCTCGGCCGTCACGTGGTCGTCGAGCCGAAGCGTGGTCTCCTCGGGCGCGCGGGCCCCGGTCAAGTCGAGGATGGCGTCGCGATAGCCGTGGCGATACTCCGGCGACACCTCGTGCGTTTCGGCCGCCGGCGACTCGGCTGCCAGCATGTCGAACACCGAGACGCCCGCGACGTGCACGATCCGCTCCGGCTCGACTGCGAGGATGGGAGATCTCTCAGTGGTCGCCACCGTCAGGCCCTTGACCGAGCTCGGTGGTGCGTCGACGAGGGCAACGTCGATCGCGGGGAAGACGACGGCGTCGGCCTCTCGGATCTGATCGCTCGAGATCTCGTCGCCGTCCGGCGACGCCGACATGACGTTCAGCTGCCCGGCGTCCGAGACGGCGTCAATGGCATCCTGGCCCGATCCCTCCTCTAGGAGCACGAGATACCGCCCGGTGTACTCGGCCTCCCCGCCTGTGTGCGCCACCTCGATCGAACGCTCGGCAAGGAGCTGGTTGAACAGACGCATCCGCTTCCTCCTTTCGTCCCCAATCAGGTGACTGCCGGAGTCACGAATTGTCAAGCACGATTGGCAACTCCATAGATGCTGGTGCCCCCAGTTGGACGGCTATCGACCCTGGCATTCCGACAGGCGCTCAGGGCCGTCTACAAGGGCAGGTAGCCCTCTTGCGATTGTCCGATCGAGTGGCCGTTCTCGCCTCGAGTCGGTGGACATGCGCCTTAGCGGTCGGTGACCATCGTCGCTTCACCTTGCTCGTCCAGAAGCCGTTGCAATGTCACGTACGGGAGCATCACGAGCGGATAGCCGGCCCCCCAGTTGTTGACGACCCCGACCGCGTCGATCGAATCTTTCACGCTATAGATGCAGACGGCGTGACCACCCCGGACGTTGCCGAGCGGCCCCTCACCGATCCACCATCGGGTGCCCTTCTTCACCGGATGGTCGAAGTTCACGTACCAGTTCACGCCGAGGACGACTGGCGTCCCGCCCGCCACGCACGTCCTCACCTCGTCTACTTGTGTGGCCCATCGGTTCGCGGCAATCCCGTGGATCTGGTCCGCGGGCTGGCTGGCTCCGTGCCACACCTTCACGTGGCCGAGGAGGCGAAGGACGTCCATGGCAGCTCGAACCGAGGTCCCATTCCCGTCCCCGGGATTCGTGTCCGCCCACTCGTCCCGTTCCTTGGCCCGGTCCCACAGCCAGGGTGCGTCGTAAAACGAGCGGTTCAGGATGGACGTCATCCACGAAGAGCCAAACCCCACGCACGCGCCCTCGGCCCCCTGGTCGTACTTCAGACGGTAGCGGGGAAGTGGGAGTGTCCGTTCGGCCGTCGTGACCGACACCGGAGCGAGCGTTGCGAACCTGAACTTTTCGACATGCTTCCAGTCGGTGGGCACCCTTCTGCCGAGCGTTCCGTTCATTACCTACTCCTGACTGTCGGTTCTCCTCTGGTGTCGACCGGGTCGAGAGGTGGCGGGTGAAGCTTCGGCAGACGGATCCCTCCCAGCTCTTCGACTTCCTGCTGCCATGATGAGATTTCCTCCGGGGAGATCTCCTGTCCGAGTTGCTTCGTCAGCGCCGCGGCAACCACCTCGGCATCCGCGGCCACGAACTCCGCGCTGCTGTGGATCCCCAAGCTCGTCATGAGCTCGAGGACTCGCCTCGGCACGGTGGGGAGTGTCAGCAGGTCGGCCTCGTCGAGGACCGCATCGAGGGTGTCCGCCAACGCGATCTTCCTCAACGCGTGCCGCCCGGACGGGTTCCTGCCGACGCGCAGGAGGTCTTCCACCGAGAAGATCCGGTATTCGTTGAGGACCTCGACGTCGCCGGCCATAAGAGACCCGAGCTTCGCGAGGTCGACCGGCGCGAGCAACGGTCTGGTCGGAACGTCGTCCGGCCGTAAGCGGAGAGTGATCTTTCCCCCGGCCTGTCCAGGCTCGCGCGCGGTTACGACGAGTTGCCCGAGCGGGTCGACACGTACGTCGACGGGGATAGACAGGCTCAATTCGTCAACTACGTGGCGGCCCGAGGAAGCGGAATAGCGCGCCAGCTCGTCCTGGATGCCGGCAAGGCTCGCCGCCAGGCTCTCCCCCAGCTCGTGCATCACCACTTCGACCCGCTCCTCGTGGCCATACCGTTTCCGAGCCTCCGACTCGTCTAGCTCGACGGTCGTGCTCGTCGAAGGATCGTGGACCTCCGGGAGGCTCATGGCTCGTACCGGAAACGGACGGCGAGGATCCCGGCCCCACGCTGGTCACAGGGCCGGACGAGCACCCGCGTGGCGGTCCGCAGCGAGCTCCTCGGGGAGAACCGGGTTGCAACGCCGATCTCCACCTCGAGGGACGACCATTGCCAGGCATCAGGCGGGAGCCGTTGATCCTCGCGACGGCGCAGGTCCCGGCGCGCCGACTCGTCCAGCGCTTCCTGGGCGTGGGCGGTCGCCGACGCGACTGCAGCCAGGAGGTCTCCCACCTGCAGCGCGTCGTCGAGCCGAGACACGTTCGTCCTGACCTCCGTCGCCGATGTCATCCGTCAGAGCGACACGACGACGGATTCCGTGACCATGCCGAACCGTACGGTGATCGTGGTGGGAATAGGCGTCGATGGTGCGAAGGCAGCCCCGTTCTTATCGACCTGAATGACCAACTTCCCATTCGTGTCCGTGACTGTGGACAGTGCCCCTAGCGTGTTCATCGTCTTATAGGACATCAAAGGCTGATCGAGCGTGACCGACAGAGGCTTTGCCGGGTTTACGGCACCGGCCGTCGTGAGGAGCTGAGCCGTGAGCGTGACGCGTCTGCCGGTCATCGCGGTGGCGATCAGTGTGACAGCACCGGCCGCGTCGAGCCCCTCGCTGCTTCCTACGAGCAGGTTCAGTCGAGGGCCCTTCTGCAGGATGAACGGGGTCGGCAGCGCCACGTCCGGTTTCTTCGGCTCCAGCAACGCGTCCATGTGTATCGACCCGGCCGCCGTGTCCACCGACACGGAGCTCTCGCCCTCAGCTGCGTAGCTGCTCGATCCGTAGCTGACGCTCGCCGCGACCCCGACCCCCTTCTTCCTGCTGTAGCTCGCGCTCGCGCCCACACCCAGCGACGATGAGTTGGCCTTGATGTTGAACCCGTTCGCGCTGTTGAACTCGGCCACCTTCATGTCCGCCTGGAGGAACACCCTGGTCCACTGATAGGCCGTCGGCATCAAGTAGTTGATGAGCGGCAACTTCTGGAGGTGGACGTTACCGGTCGACATGATGCCCGTGGTGTCGCTGAGCACCTGTTCGAAGACGGCGATGACGTCGATCTGTGCCTGGGAAAGTGCCGTGGCCGTGGCGACCATGTTCGTGTCGAGCTCTGCCTGTGCAGCCGCGACACCCAATCCCACACTCTTGACGAAGTTGCCGAAGGCAGGGCCGCCTCGGTCGATCTCGTCGGTGACCTCCGCCGGTGACGCCTGCGCCGCCCCAAGGGGGCCGAGCGTTCGGGGGGCGGTACGCAGGCCCTCGACGGCCGCGTCGAAGCTCGCGGTCACGATCTCGCGCGCTTCTGCCGCAGAAAGACCCTGCGATGCCTCTTCGGGCTTGGTCTTGCGCGTCCGGGGGGCCGGGCGCTTCGACCCGTTGGGTTTGACCTCTGCTCCATCGGCCGACAACCCACGCAAAGGAGTTGCCTTGGGCTTTGCTTTCAAGGTTTTCCGGGGACGTGGGGCGGCGCGTGTCGATTTCGATCTGACCTGTGCCATGGGACCTCCTACTGCATATGCGCCGATAGCTGAAGAGCGGCGCGCGAGATCAAGCGAACGCAGCCCAGTGGGCTCGGGCTGCTGGGTTAGACCTCCCACTTTCCTCCGCGTTTATCGAACTGCTACGGGAGTGCCGGGGCAAGGGGGTTGGTGAACAAAACTGCTGGCGGTGAGAGCACTCCGTCCAGGAGATGTCGCTCGCTCGAACAAGTCGATTGGCGGGATGGATCAGCGCACGCCGCAATGCAGCTGCACGAGTGCCCCTAGCGAGATTCGAACCCGTGCTCCCATCCGAGATGGTGACGACCTCGGCCCTAGATTCCGCGGGCGGAGGTCTCCCTAGGGCTGGAGGCTTCGATGCGGGAGACAGGTCGGCGGCCTTTGCCGGAGAACCTTCTACCAGGAGTTAGTTCGTGAGGTATCGGCTGAGAAGACGAGCCGGCCCGGGTTCCTGATGCACTAGCCGGAGAGGAACCCATGAACACCAGAGCAAGGATCGCCACGTTTCTCGTGGTCGCCGTAGCCGCACTCGCGGCCCCCATGACCCAGAGCAGCGCCGAGAGCGACGCTGCCGCGCCCAAGGGCACGGGAGAAGGCCTCACGTACGTGAAGAACATCAAGTACGAGTTCGGCACCGACATGGAGCTGGCAACGATCGGCGGTCGCGACTACGCGTTCGCGGGGTCCGCTGCCCCGCTGGCGCAGGGGGGCGGCCTGCACGTCATCGACATCACGGACCCGGCGAACTCGCGGGAGGTCGCGTGGTTGAAGTGCACGGTGTATCAGTCCGACATCCAGATCTCGCACGACCAGAAGACCGTGATCATGGCGTCCGACGACACCGGAAGCCCCGAATCCTGCCAGATGGTCGGGAAGCTCGGCTTTCTCACCGTGGACATCACCGACCCGACGAACCCGAGCGTGATCGGCATGGCCGACATCCCGCTCGGGTCGCACAACGTGACGGCGCATCCGACGAAGCCGTACGTCTACAACTCCGACAGCGAGCTGACCGGGCCGGGCGAGATCCAGATCTGGTCGATCGCGGACCCGGCGAAGCCGAAGCTCGTCAACTCGGTGCTGAGCGCCCCACACTCTCCGCACGACATCTCGTTCAACGAGGACGGGACGATGGCGGTCACCGCGGCCGTCTCCCACTTCGACATCTTCGACACGACCGATCCCGAGAACCCGGTCCTGACGTTCACGGATCAGTGTCCCGGCTGCTCCATCACCCACGATGCGAAGTTCACACCGGACGGCACCCACATCTTCATCGGCGACGAGGCCGGGGGCGGCGCTCCGTTCCCGTGCCCGGGGGGTGCCCTCTACGCCTACGAGATCACGGGCACCCCGGTGACGCCTGTTCCGGTGCTGGTCGGGACGTATGAACCCGTGGTTGTCGCGAGCGCCCAGGGCGGCGTCGGCGCCTGCACCTCGCACGTGTTCGAGATCTCGAGTGACTCGAAGAGGATCATCATCTCCTGGTACACCGCCGGAACGCGGTTCCTGGACATCTCCGACCCCGCGGCGATCACCGAGCTCGGTTGGTTCATCCCCGAGGGAGGCGACAGCTGGTCGTCGAAGTTCCACCCCCGCATGGAGTCCAAGTGGGTGTTCTCCAACGACGTCAACCATGGCTTCGACGTGTACAAGATCGGAAGCGGTAGCGGCGATGGTGGCACCGTCGGTGGCGGCGAGTCGAAGCCCGGCCCCCTTCTCAAGCTGAACCTGTCAGACCGGACGCCGAAGCGCGGCGAGGCGATGCGGATCACTCTGAAGCTGAGGAACTGCGAGGGCCACTCCGGCACGTCGGTCCGGTTGGCACGCAAGGTCGGAGACGAGCCCGGCTTCAAGCCGCTCGGCAGCAAGGACGTGAACGGAGACTGCGTGGCGCGGTTCCGCGACGTCGCGAGCTACAAGGAAGCCACCTATCGCGGCACCTGGCCGAAGCAGGACGACGACCACCGCGCCGGCAGATCGAGGCCGAAAAGCGTCACGACGCACTGACTCGTCGGGGCCAGCGGGTTTCTCAAGCGACAGGCCACTTATGCCGATGTCGTGAAGGGTAGGTCCGTCTGTGGGCGTGCTCGACTGGGATAGCCCCACAGACGCTACGGCCTTCACCCGGAAGGGGCTGGGATGAGCACCGCGCACGAGCAGTTGGCTCAGGACGTGCCGGCTTCGGTCGATGATCTCTCCGTGCACATAGATGCCTCGGATGAGAGCTCGATCGGAGTCGGGAACGACCGTGACCGCATCGCGGACGATCGGGACGAGAGGGCCGACGCCCACGACGAGGCCTCGGTGACCCGTGACGCCCGCGCCCAGGCACGAGACGACCGCGCCGAGGCCCGTGAGCTCGCTGCCGACTGTGTCGACACGGGAGCGGCGGCAGACCGCGCCGGGGCGTCCCGCGACCGCCGGGGAAGCGCGAGCGACCGCACCCAGGCGGCAGACGACCGCGAGGCGGCGGCATCCGATCGGCACCTGTCGGCGCGGGAACGCGCGATCTCCTCGATCGACGAGCTCACCGGCGCGTACACACGTGACGCCGGCACGCTCGAGCTGAAGCGGGAGCTGGCGCGGGCGAAGCGGACGCAGCAGTCGCTCGTCCTCGCGTTCGTCGACGTCGACGACCTCAAGGAGACGAACGACTCGCTGGGGCACGTCGCCGGTGACAAGCTTCTCCGTGAGGCCGTCCAGAGCATCCGCGCGAACCTTCGCCCCTACGACCTCGTCGTCCGCTACGGCGGTGACGAGTTCGTGTGCGCGTTGATCGACGTGAGCAAGTCGCAGGCCGCCCCCAGGTTCGCCGCGGCGAACGCGCGGCTGGAAGCCCTGGAGGCCTCGATCACCGTGGGATTCGCGGAGATGTGCGCCGGTGACTCCCTCGAGGATCTAGTCAAGAGGGCAGACGAGGACCTCTATGCGAACCGCGCTGACCGACCCTCGCGCCGATAGCGGTCCGTCCCGAGTGGATCAATAGCCCCCTCCGGAATCGTCCCTATCCGCAGGTGCGGCGCGCGACGTAGTCCGCGGAGACGAACTCCGTGGACGGGGACTCCGAATACTGGTTGCCCACGATCCAGCCCCCGCCGTCCGGGGTGAGGTCGACGTCCATCAAAGCGCCCGTGAAAGCGTCGCCGTCCTGCTCGGCCCGCGTCCACGAGGTCCCGTCCCACTCGATCACCACGCGGCTGTCCTCTACCGGGTACCTGTAGTCCAGGCCGACGGCGACCGCGGTGTCGGCGTCGAGGGCCGAGACTCCGAAGAGCCCCGCCTTTTGGTTCGCCAGAGCCGGAATCTCCTGCTCCGACCAGCTGGTGCCGTCGTAGTGGACGATCCACGGCCGGGCATCTGAGTAGCCCCCGCCACCCCACCATTCGCCGACGGCCCAGACGTCGTCCGGGCCCGCGGCCGAGACCCCGAAGAACGTGCTGAACCCCTGGTTCGGCAACGGCGTCGCCATCTCGGTCCACCGCGTCCCGTCGAAGTGGACGACGAAAGTGCGCGACCGAACTCCCACGCCTTTCTCGCCGACTGCCCAGATGTCGTCTTCCGCGACGACGTCCAGGTCCCACAGGACGCCGGGATCGCTCCGGAACTCCTTCCAGGCCTTGCCGTCGTGCCGGTGGATGATCGTCCGGAACTTCCGCTTGGTGTTCCAACGCGCACCGACCACGTACACGTCGCCGGACGGCGCGACGTCGACGCCGGTGAGCATGTTCCGGTCCACGCTGGGGTTCAGGCTCGCCCGCATCGCCCACGACGACCCGTCGTAGCGCTGCACGACCGTCTTCGTCTTCGCGCCTCCCCGCACGCCGACGGCCCACGCGGTGCCGTTCGGCCCGACGGCGACGTCGGTCAGCTCGTGGCTCTGCGTGTTGACGTTGGCGCTCGGCTGGGTCTCCCACGACGATCCGTCCCAGTGGCGGACGAGAGTTCGCGTTCGCCCTTCCGAGTTCGTCACCGCGCCGACCGCCAGCACGTTCGTGGGCTCGGCCGCGGCCACGCCGTTGAGGAAGGCGTCAGGCACGGTCGCTGTATCGGTGGCCCACCGGCACGACGCCGGCTCCTGGGCGCCGGAGACGGTCGCGCCGCCGAGCAGCAGCACGCAAACGAGGCCCCCCACCAACCGTCTCACCAGACGCATAGTAGTTGGGGGGCGAGGAACAAGATAGGTACCTGGGCATTCGCTGTCGTCGGTAGGCGCAGGTACGGTCGCACCCGAAATTGATCTCTCTCATGTACTAGCCGCAAAGGGCCGTCCGACCTAACGTGTACCCAACGCGGCCTCCTGCGAGTGTCGCGACGTACCCAGGCGGAGGCGCCGATGACTGCGGGGATGCGAGCGCGGGTGTATGCAGGGCTACTCGTCGCGGTGCTCCTGCTCGTAGGGACGTTCTGGGGCGACGACGACAACTTCCCTTTCGGTCCGTTCCGCATGTACTCGACGAAACAGGGGCTCGACGGCGAGGTCAGAGTGACCGAGGTTGAAGCTCTCACGCCGTCCGGCCAATGGGTCGGCCTCCCGTTCGACGACTTCGGCCTCCGCCGAGCCGACGTCGAAGGCCAGCTCGGAATGCTCGCCCGCCCGCCGGAGGAGGTGCTGGCGTCGATGTCGATCGCGTACGACCGCTTCGGGCGCGGTGACTACGAGATCGTTGCGCTGCGTCTCCGCGAACGCACGATCGACATCGAGAACGGGGTACCAGTCGGCGAAGAAGTCGTCACGCTCGGCACTTGGAGGGCCTAGCGTGAACGGGATCGTGCCCGCGCCGTGGCGGCGTCTCCGGCGAGCTTGGGAGTTGCTCCTCGAGTGGTGGCTCTCGCCGCTCCCACGGCGCCGCGTCGCGTGGCTTCGCGTTGCGGTGTACGGGTTCGTCTTCCTGGACGTCTTGTGGCTGCGACCGTGGGTCGGCGACTACGGCCACCTTCCGCCGGATCAGTACCACCCGTTGATGATCGGCCGGCTTCTGCCGCTGCCCACGCCCACCCCGTTGTTCGTGGATGCGGTCAAGTACACGATGCTTGCCTGTGCGGCCGTGGCGGCGACCGGGCGACTCGTCAAGCTCGCCGGGGCAGCCGTGTTCTGCCTCTACCTCGAGTGGATGGTGATCGCCTTCTCCTACGGAAAGGTCGACCATGATCGCGTCGCCTTTCTGGTAGCCCTCGCCGTTCTTCCCACCGTTGGGAAGGTGTCATGGGGCGACAAGACTGCCGACGAGAAGGCAGGGTGGGCTATCACATGCATCCAACTGGCCGTCGTCGCGACGTACTTCCTGTCCACGTTCGCGAAGTTCCGGTTCGGGGGACCCGACTGGGTCAACGGGGCGACTCTGCTCCGCGCGGTGCTTCGCCGGGGCACCGACCTGGCCGAGCCCCTCGCGGGGATGCCCTGGGTCCTCCACATCGGGCAATGGTTCATCGTGATGTTCGAGCTCTCGTCCCCTTTGATGCTGACTCGGGGACGCATCGGGCGCTTCTTTCTCGCGTCGGCCGTGTTGTTCCACACGATCACGTGGTTGACGATCAGGATCATGTTCTGGCCGCACGTACTGTGCCTGCTCGCTTTCCTCCCTCTCGAGCGTATCGAGCGCCCTGGGCGCCTCAAGGCCACTGGACGGGCCCGGGCGCGTCGCGCACGAAGCGCCCGAGGAAGCCTTTACTCCAGACCAGCGTCCCGTAGAAGGCACCGACGAGGGGGCGGAGATACCGCCGTCGGAGCAACTTTCCCAATCGAGTGAGCCACGGGATCGCGACCAGCGTTTCGATCACCGCGGCCCCCCCCGAGTACCCGACTCCATCCGGTGTGATCAAGTGGAAAGTGGTGAACCGCACCCCTTCCGGAACGGCTCCCGCCGGCCCGGCCGCGCGTTCGTCCTGCATCGGGAGAAACGCGAGATCGCCGCGCCTATCCATCCACGCGACGCACCGCGCCGCCCACCGGCAGAACCTTCAAGTACCGTCGTAGAGCAGCAGTGGACGGCCCCGCCGCTCGACGCTTTCGAGAACCATCGTGCCCCCAACGGGATTCGAACCCGTGCCTCCACCCGAGAAGGTGGCGACCTCGGCCGCTAGTCCATGGGGGTGCCGCGATCATAGGTCGTACGGGCGGGTCGTCCACTTCGAGGGTGGACCTGGTCTCGCGGCGCAGGTGGCAGCCGGCGCGGGGATCCCGAGCGGAGCCGTTGGCGAGCTGCCCTAGATGACCGGGACGTCGGCCCCCGTCATGCCGCCCACCGAGTCCGCGATCGCCTTCAGCCTCTCCCGGTACTCCTGCGACTGCGCCCCCTTCAGCGCCATCACGATCCCGTCCTCGCCCGTCTCGAAGTAGTAGCCCTTGCGCATGTCGACGATCTCGAACCCGAACTTCGGGTAGATCGTGTAGCCGGCCACGTTCGACACCCGGAACTCGAGGTAGATCGTGTCGACGCCGTTCGCGATCGCGTCCATCATCAGCACGCACAGCAGCCTGGTCCCGACGTGGCGCCGGTGGAACGCCGGCGTGACCGCGACGTTCAGCGCATGCGCGGTGTCGGGGCCGGTGAACATCAGGCCCCCGTACCCGATGATCTCACCATCGTACTCCGCCACGAAGTAGGACCGGTTCGGCTTCGACAGCTCCTGCAGGAACAACGCGGTGCTCCACGGCCGCGCGAAGACGTCGGCCTCGATCGCGATGATCTCGTTGAGGTGCCGCCGCCTGAGCCGCGACATCGTGACCTCGGGCAGCGGCTCGCGCCGCACGTCGTCGCTCATACCGCCGCGGCCCCCACCGGTGCCCAGTCCCTTACGACCAGCTCGTCGACCCGCGCCCCTGCCACGACCGCGCCGGCGTAGCGCGGGCCCATCGGTACGTCCGCCATCCACCAGTCCCCCGCCGCGCCCTCGTCGCCGTCGACCGACACGATCCGCGCGTCTGCACCGACGGATACCTCGAAACGGGCGAGCTCGTACGACACGCCTTCCCCCACGGCTTTCACGAACGCCTCCTTGCGCGTCCAGCAACGGTAGAAACCGGTGACGAGCGCGTCGCCGTCGAGGGCCTGGAGCGCCGCGTTCTCGCCCGGCGCGAAGAACCTCTGCGCGAGCCCTCGCAGGTCCCGCTCCCGCCGCATCTCCTCTACGTCGACCCCCACCGGCGCGGACGGCGCGAACGCCGCCAGTCCCACGTCACCCGAGTGCGACACGTTGAACGACAGCCCGCCGAGCCCGGGCTTGCCCTTGGCGTCGTAGGTGAAGGCCACCGCCCGCGGCGCAAGGTCCAGGTAGGCGCCCGCAAGCGACCTGAGCGCGGCCCGCGTGCAGACGAACGAGTCGCGCTCGCGGTCGAAGCGGTAGCGCGCCGCGCGCTCCTCCTCGTCCCGGGACAACGACGACCTCAGGTCGCGGAGGACGCCCGCGGGCTGCCGCACGTCGATCCTCCACACGTGCACCGAACGGTCGCCGAGCGGAAGCATCACGCGTGCCGCCGCTGGACCGGCATCAGGTCCTGGAAGACCGCGCGCAGGATCAGGTCCGGCGCCTCGTTGACGAAGAAGTGGCCCCCCGGGACCATCCGGACCTTGAACTCGCGCGTGGTGTGCTCCGCCCACGGCTCGAGCTTCTCCCGATCGGTCGTCAGGTCGCCGAGGCCTCCGAAGATCGAGAGCGGGACGTCGAGCGGGGGCTCCGGCGTGAGCGCATACGTCTCCGCCATCGCGAAGTCGGCGCGCATCGACGGGAGCAGCAGCGCCATCGCCTCCTCGTTCTCGAGCAGCTCGTCCGGGGTCCCCTCGAGCCGCCGCAACCCCTCGTAGAAGAGCTCGTCGGGCGCGTCGTGGATGTCCATCTCGAGCTTCGGGAGCTGCGGGGCGCGGTGGCCCGACAGGAAGAGACGCTCCGGAGCCGGCAGCCCGCGCCGTCGCAGCTCGCGCGCGAGCTCGAACGAGATCACGGCGCCGAGGCTGTGGCCGAAGAACGCGAACGGCGTCTCGAACAGGGCCTTCAGCACCACGACCAGGTCCTCGACCAGCGGGAGCAGACGCGTGTAGGGCTCCTCCTTCAGGCGCCATTCCCTGCCGGGGAGCTGGACCGCCTGCACCTCGATGTCCGGCGGAAGCACGTCTCCCCACGTCCGGTAGATCGCGGCACTCCCGCCGGCGTAGGGGAAGCAGAACAGCCGCACGCGCGGGTCGGGGTTCGGGCGCGTCACGACGGTCCACCTGTCGACGCCGCTCATTCGCGCTCCTCCAAAGCGTCGCGCGCGGCCGCGCCGATCTGCGCGACGCGCTGCTCGAACAACGCCGCGAGACGTTCGATCGACTCGTGGTCGTGGCGGTTCTTGCTGTACGTCCACTGCACCTGCAGGCCCTCCTCGACGACCGACGCGTTCACCTCTATCAGATGCGCCCGCGCCATCGCCGGGCTGATCGTGCGCCCGGTGGCTCCGTACGTGGGCGAGAACGTGTCGCCCCCACCGTACGCGGAGTCCATGCGGCCGAAGTAGTTGAAGCTGACCTCTGCGGCGGGGAGGTCGGCCAGCCGGCGGCCCTCGGCCGTCATGTAGCGCAAGGGCCCGTAGCCGAACCCCTTGTTCGGTATCGCCGCGAGCGCCGCGCGCATGCGGTGCACGCTCGCCCGCACCCCGTCCGCGGGATCGAGCGTCGCGTAGAAGGGATAGAGCGTCGTGAACCACCCGACGGTGGCGAACAGGTTCGCGCCCTCGAGCACCTCTTCACGACCGTGACCCTCGAGGTTCACCAGCAAACCCTCCGAGCCCTTCCACTCCTGGAACGAGAGCGTCAACGCCGCGACGAGCGCGTCCATGATCTGGGTGCCGAACGCGGCCGGGACCGAGAGCAGGAGTGCCGTCGTGACGTCCGGCGTCATGCGGGCGTTGATCGTGACCGACGATCCGACGTCGTTCGGCCCGTCCGTGCGCGCCACCGGCAGCGGCTCGACCCGCGCCGGCACGGCGTTCAGCCAGTAGTCGAGCTCCCGCGCGAGCAACGGCGTCCGCGAGTACTCCTCCATCTTCTGCGCCCACCACTTGAACGACGTCGACTTCGGGGGGAGCTTCGCCGTCCCGCTGCGCTGCAGCCTCCGGCAGACGTCGTGGACGTCCTCGATCAGGATCGGCCACGACACTGCGTCGACGACGAGGTGGTGCGCGACGAGCAGCAGCTGCGGGACGTGCGGCGGTCGCCGGTGGAACAACACGCCGCGTAGCAAGGGCCCGCGCGAGAGGTCGAAGCTCCTCTGCACCCGCTCGGCCGTCTCGACGAACGCCGCCTCCTCTTCCTCCCCGGTCATGCCGGTGAGGTCGACCGTCTCGAACGGCACCTCGTCGGACGGAGCCGGTATGTACTGCCGCCACGCGTCGCCGTCGCGCGTGAAGCGGGACCGGAGCGCGTCGTGCTGCGTCAGCACCAGGCCGATCGCCTCCCGGAGGACGTCCGGCCCGATGCCCGGGTCGACCTCGACGATCATCGCCTGGTTGAAGTGGTGCGGCTCCGGGGGCTCCTGCTCGAAGAACCAGAGCTGGATCGGCGTCAGCGGCACCGGTCCGGTGACGATCCCCTGCTCGGGCGCGAACGTCGAGACGCCCTCGCCGAGCAGTGAGAGGTCGTAGATCGTCTGCGCCTGGAACATCTGCTTGGCCGTGAGGTGGATGCCCTCCTCCGCGGCGCGCGCGACGATCTGGATGATCAGGATCGAGTCCCCTCCGAGCTCGAAGAAGTTGTCGAAGATCCCGACGTTGTCGAGCCGCAGCACGGACTTCCAGATCTCGACGAGCTTGCGCTCGGTGTCCGTGCGCGGCGGCTCGAACTTGGTCCCGAGCTCCGGGCGCGCCGCTTCCGGAGAGGGCAGGGCGGCGCGGTCGATCTTCCCGTTGGGGAGGAGCGGCAGAGCGTCGAGCGCGACGAACGCCGACGGGATCATGTAGTCGGGCAGCGTCGTCGCGAGGTGGGCCCGCAGCTGCGTCACGCTCGGCGGCGGGTCGTGCGGGACGTAATAGGCGGCGAGCCGCTTGTCCGACGGCGAGTCACCACGCGCGTCGACGACGGCCTCCCGCACCGACGGGTGCGCCGCGAGCGCGGTCTCGATCTCGCCGAGCTCGATGCGAAATCCCCGGACCTTCACCTGCCGGTCAGCACGGCCGAGGAACTCGATGTTCCCGTCGCGCCGGAACCTCCCGACGTCGCCGGTCCGGTACATCCGGGCGCCGGGCTCCTGCGAGAACGGGTTCGGGAGGAACCGCTCTGCCGTGACGCCGGGGCGTCTCAGGTAGCCGCGCGCGAGGCCGGCGCCGGTGACGTACATCTCGCCGGGGACGCCTGCGGGGACCGGCTCGAGGTCGCGGTCGAGGACGTAGATCTCGGTGTTCGCGATCGGCGGCCCGATCGGCGGCGACTGCAAGGTCGACGCGGGCTGGTACGGGATCTCGTACCAGGTGCACCCGATCGTCGCCTCGGTCGGGCCGTAGCCGTTGAAGACCCTCCGCTGACGCGCCCATTGCTGCGCGAGGTCGCCGGGGCACACCTCGCCGGCGATCATCAGCACCCGCAGGTCCGGCAGGTCGTTGGACGGCAACGCCGCGAGGGCCGACGGCTGGAGCGACGCGACCGTGATGCGCTCGTCGCGCAGGAACCGGCCGAGGTCGGGCCCGGGAAGGAGCGTCGCCCGCGTCCCGAGGCACAGCGTCGCCCCGCCCGCCAGCGCGTTGGCGACGTCGAACAGCGAGGCGTCGAACCCGATCGAGGGGAACATCAGGACCCGGTCGGAGGCGGTCATCGCGAAGTCACGCCCGACCACCGAGACGATGTTGGCGAAGCCGTGGTGCTCGACGACCACGCCCTTCGGCGTGCCGGTCGATCCCGACGTGTAGATCACGTACGCCACGCCGTCCGGGCCGGTGACGCGCTCCGGATCGGACGCGGGGCGGCCGGCTATGGCGGCGGCGTCGGCGTCGACGCGGATCCTCGCCACTCCCCCCGGCACGAGCTCCTCCAGCGCCGCGGTCGTGACGACCGCCCCGACCCGGGCGTCGCGGAACGTGAACTCGATCCGTCCGGGCGGGTAGGCCGGGTCGACCGGGACGTAGGCGGCCCCCGACTTGAGCACGCCCACGACCGCCACGATGAGGTCGATCCCGCGCTCGAGCACGATGCCGACGAGGTCCTCCGCGCCGAGCCCCTCCGCCCGCAGGTGGTGCGCGAGGCGGTTCGCCCGCTCGTTGAGCTCCGCGTACGTGACGGCCTCGCCCTCGAACGAGAGCGCTGCGGCGTCCGGGGTCTCGCGTGCGAGGACCTCGAAGTGCTCGTGGATCAGCCGCTCCCGCGGGTAGTCGGCCGCGGTGTCGTTGAAGCCACGGACGATCCGGAGCTTCGCCTCGTCCGTCAGGATCGGAAGCTCCGACAGGCGGGCCTCCGGGCGCGCGACGATCGACTCGAGCAGCGTCTCGAAGTGGCCGAGCATCTCGTCGATCGTGGTCCGCTCGAACAGCGCGGTCGCGTAGTTCAGCGACCCGGCGAGGCCCTCGTCGGTCTCGACCATGTCCATCGACAGGTCGAACTTCGCGCTCGTGTCCTCGAGGTCCGGCAGGTCGATCCGGAGGCCGGTGAGCTCGAACTCGGGCGCCGGCGTGTTCTGGAACCCGAACGCGACCTGGAACAGCGGCGAGTGGCTGAGGTCGCGCGGCGGCTTGAGCTCCTCGACGAGCTTCTCGAAGGGGAGGTCCTGGTGCGCGTACGCCCCGAGCGCGACATCGCGGGCGCGCTCCATCAGCTTCGTGAACGAGGGGTCTCCGGAGAGGTCGTTGCGCATCACGAGCGTGTTCACGAAGAAGCCGATCAGGCCCTCGATCTCGGAGCGGTTCCGCCCGGCGATCGGAGTCCCGAGCACGATGTCGGTCGAGCCGGTGTAACGGTGGAGCAGCGTCGAGAACGCCGCCATCGCGAGCATGAACGTCGTCACGCCGCGGCTTCGGGCGAGCTCCGTGACCCGCTCGGAGAGCTCGCGGGGCATCGTGAAGTTGACGGAGGCGCCCTCGAAGCTCTGGATCGGGGGCCGCGGGTAGTCGGTCGGGATCTCGAGCGCGGCCGGCGCGCCGGCGAGGTGGTTCTTCCAGTAGGAAAGCTGCCGCTCGAGCTCGGCCCCCTGGAACCACCGGCGCTGCCACACGGCGAAGTCCGCGTACTGGATCGGCAAGGGCTCGAGCTTCGGCTCGCGGTCGTCGACGAGCGCGGTGTAGATC
>DASZDG010000037.1:0-45747 GCA_035942255.1 Actinomycetota bacterium
CGACGAGGAGGTCGGCGTCCAGGCGCTCGGTCTCGGCGAGCAGCACCTCGGCCGGGTTCCCGGCCGCCACCACGGGAGTGCCGCCGTAGTCGGCCGCGAGCTTGGCGAACTCGTCACCGGGGTCGCGCCCCGCGTGCACGAGATAGAGCTCCGCCTCGAGCCGCCGGGCCAGCCCGGCCGCGCGGTCGGTCGCCACACGAGCGGTCTTCGAGAGGTCGGTGCCCACCACGATCCGGTCGTACATCGCCCTAGTCCTTCCGCGAGTCGAAGCGCTTGATCGCCAGCGTGCAGCGGGCGACGGCGACGAGGACGCCGTCACCGTCAACGATATCGACAGTCCACACGTGCATGGAGCGGCCCTTGCGCACCGGCACCGCGGTCGCTCGCACGATCCCGTCGCGCCGAGCGCGCAGGTGGCTGATGTTGAGGTCGGTCCCGACCGACGACTCCCCTTCGCCGCAGTTGAGGTATGCGCCGATCGACGCCGCGCTCTCCGCCATCACCGCCGACGCGCCTCCGTGCAGGAGCCCCAGCGGCTGGTGTACGGCAGGCGTGACGTCCATCTCGAGCACGACACGGTCCGGACCGGCCTCGACCACCCGGATCCCGAGCGACTCGTGGATCGTGTTCGGGAACACCTCGCCTTCGGGCCGGCTCACCCGACCGGCGAGTCCTGCGGGAAGACCGCGCGCACGTCCGCCTTCCTGACCTCCATGAACGGCGGCGACGCGACGACCGTGTGCCCGTCGCGCAGCGTGACTCGGACGTCGGTGACCGGGACGTAGTCGCGGTTGTCGCGGATCAGCGACTCCCACGCGTCCGAGAAGCGCGCCAGCTCGGGCGGCAGGTGGACGTTCCCCTCGATCTGGTAGTAGTCGAGCAGCATCGCGACGCCGACGACCACGAGCTCGACCTTGTTCGGGTCCTGCCGCGGCTCCGGCTGGGCGGGAGGCGTCGCGCCTCCGCCGATGCGGTCACGGATCTTCGCGAGCAGCGCCGAGGCGGCGAACGGCTTGCTGAGGTAGTCGCAGCGCAGGTCCGAGGCCCGGCGTACGACGTCCGGTTCGATCAAGCCGGTGAGCACGACGACGGGCAGGTCGGAGAAGCGCTCGTCGTCGCGCAGCTTCTCGATCAGCGTCCACCCGTCCGGCCCGGGCAGCCCGATGTCGATCACGGCGGCGTCGGGCGACTCCGCCGTCAGGAGCCTCCATCCCGCCTGGACGTCCGAAGCGAAGAGGCCCTCCATCCCGGCGCTCTCGAGGTGATACCGGACGATCGCGACGACCGACTGCTGGTCCTCGACGACCAGGATCTTGGACATGGCGACATCATCCTCCACGCGGCCCCCGCCGAGCCGCGTGATTGAAGGGGCGGGTAACTGGAGAACATCTAAGAGCCAGCTGAGGACTAGAATCGTCACAAATACGACAAAGCGCCAGGGGGTGCCCTGTATGTCTCAGAAGAGATCGAGCAGAGCGATCGCGCTCGTCACGGTGGTGTGGGTGGTAGCGATCGCGGCAGCTTTCGCGCTCGCGACGACCGGCAATGACGCGATCGCCCAGCAAGGGTGCAGGGGTGGAGGCGGCTCGCCGTCCCAGTCGGCCTCCCCGTCCCCGTCCGAGAGCGACGAAGGCTTCCCGCCGTCGATCGTCCCGTCGCTGATCCCCGACGAGAAGGTCCCCGTCACCGCCGCGGACCAGGACGTGACGTGCAAGTCGACGATCACGATCGCCTACAGCGGCCGGGCCTTCAAGGGCAAGGTCGGCTCGGACGAGCCGATGTGCAAGCGGGCCCGGAAGGTCCAGGTCAGGAAGCTCAAGAAGGGCAACGACCCGCTGGTCGGGCGCGCGGTGACCAACGCGAAGGGCGCGTACACGGTGCCAGAGCCCAACGCCAAGGGCCGGTTCTACGCCAGCGTGGCCAAGTCGACGACCGAGAACGACGACGGCGACAGGGTGACCTGTCAGGCCGCGAAGTCGAAGACGATCAGGCCGTAACGACCACAGCTTTTCGACGGGGGCATGCCGGGAGCGTGCCCCCGTCGTCGCGTCCGGGGTCTCTTGTCTAGCGCGCCGGGCGCAGCCGGTAGAGGCCCCCGCCGGCAAGGTCCGTGACGTAGATCTCGCCCCGGTCGTCCTCGCCGAACGAGCTGATCGAGAGGTCGGTCTCGAGGAGCTTGACGGGCTGCTGCCGTGCCGGCCCCCCGGCGGCGACCGCCCACATCGTCCCCGAGCAGTAGTCGCCGAAGAAGTAGTTGCCGCGCAGCGCCGGGAACGCGCGGCCCCGGTAGACGTGGCCCCCGGTGACCGAGCAGCCGTGGTCGTGGGAGTAGACGGCGAGGGGGTCGGTCATCTCCTCGAGCACCTCGCCGGTGACGCTGCACTGCTCGCCCGCCGGATAGCAGGCGCGGCCCTCCTTGACGTTCCACCCGTAGTTGACGCCCCCGGGGCCGCCCGCCGGCTCGCGGTTGATCTCTTCCCACTGTCCCTGACCGACGTCGCCGATCCAGAGGTCGCCGGTGGCGCGGTCGAACGAGATCCGCCACGGGTTACGCAGGCCGTAGTCCCAGATCTCGCCGCGCGCGTCGGGCCTGCCGGCGAAGGGGTTGTCCTCCGGCACCTCGTAAGGGGAGCCGGACACGTCGATGCGCAGGACCTTGCCGAGGAGCGTGTCCCTGCGCTGGCCGTTGCCCTGCGGGTCGCCCGCCGAGCCCCCGTCGCCGAGCGCGACGTAGAGCATCCCGTCGGGGCCGAACGCGAGGCCCCCGCCGTTGTGGTTCGCGAACGGCTGGTCGACGCGCAGGAGCACCTGCTCCGATCCCTTCCGCGCGCGGGCATAGGACCTGCCGGAGCGGCGGTACTCGGCTATCACGGTGTCGCCCTGGAGGTCGGTGTAGTTGACGAAGAGCCTGCCGTTCGACTCGTAGTCCGGGTGGAACGCGAGCCCGAGCAGGCCCTGCTCGCCACCGCCCTCGGTGCGGTCGGAGACGTCCAGGAACGTCGTCGTGCGCCCGTCGCGGAACAGCACGATCCAGCCGTCCTGCTCGACGACGTACAGCCACCGCCGCCCGTCACCGGCGCCGGTGACGCCGAGCGGCGAGGAGAACCCCGACGCGACGCGCCGCAGGCGGATCGAGATCTCGTCCGGCGGGAGCCCGTCGTCGAGCGCGGCGGCCCTCGGGCGTTGCTTCTCCGTCTTCGCCGGATGGCTGGTCCACGTGAGACGTTCGCCACCGGCGTCGTCGCCGCGCGACCCCGTGCTGCACGCCGCGGCGGCGAGGACGCACGCGAGCAACGGGACGAGCTTCCTGACGGCGCCGGCCATCGCCTGAGCCTAGCGGGGGCCGGAAGCTAGAAGACGAGCGACGGAGCCGCGGTGGATAATCGCGGTCGCAGCCGGGCGACGGGAGGACCGATGACGGCAACCGCAGCGACCATGCCGGTGCTCCTGGCGGAGCAGCCCGGGATCAAGGCACGCGAGGGGCGAGACCTCTCGCTCGCGCTCGCCGACCGCTTCGTCTCGCTCCTCAAGGACCTCTCGCCGGAGGAATGGAACGCGGTGACAGCCTGTGACCCGTGGACGGTCAAGGACGTCGCAGTGCACCTCCTCGGGTGGGCGGACGCGCTGTGCTCGCCGCGCGCGATGGTCTCGCAAGGGCGCGCCGCCCTCCGTCGCCGCAAGCGCTTCGCGAACCTGCTCGACGCGCAGAACGACGCACAGGTCGAAGGCGGACGCGCGTACTCGACCGACGAGGTCGTGGCGCGCCTGCGCGAGATGCTGCCGCGCGCGGCCCGGCTCCGCCGCCGGCTCGGAGGCGCGCTCCACTACGTGCCCGCCTACGCCGGGTTCCTCGGGGGGCCGTTCAACCTCGGATACCTGTTGAACTCGGTCTTCCCGCGCGACCTCGTCGTGCACGAGCTCGACATCTGCGCCGCGACCGGACGGACGGCGACGTTCGACGCCGCGAGCACGCGCGTCGCCACCGACATGCTGAAGGACTGGGCGCGCCGGACCGCCGCCGACGCGACCGTGGAGCTCGAGGGCCTCGGGACGTTCGTCGCCGGCACCGGCAGAGCGGCGCACATATCGGCGGACGGGGCCGCGTTCGTGCTGCGGCTCGGGGGCCGCGAGCCCGCGCGGCCCGAGACCGTCACGGGGGACGAGGCCGCGGCACGCCGCTGGATCGCGGCGGGCTGCCCGGTCTAGCTCCGCGGGTCCGGCAGCCCCATGGGGTTCGGGAACGGGACCGAGCCGCCCTCGAGCACGAGCCTCACGGGTTCCTCGAGCAGCGTGTAGAGCCTCTCGGTCGCGTCCGCGCCGAGGAGGCGCCAGGGGGCCGCGGCGAGGTCGTCGGTGAGATCTTCCACACGCCGTCGCAGGTCGGCCCCCTCACGCGTCAGACCGCCGTCGTCGCCGACGACGCCGCGCTCGCGCAAGCGGACGCGGGCCGCGGCCCATTCGTCGTCGGACCAGCCGCGGTTCGGCTGCAGCTCCGACTCCGGCACCGCGCCCGTAGCGGCGAGCGTCAGGTGCGCCTCGCAACCGTCGAGCCCGGCCGCGGCGAGCGCGGCCACGTGCCCGTCACCGCGGTGCTCCCGGAGCATCGTCGCGGCGTGCCACAGCCGCAGGTGGGGCTCGGCCGGCCATTCGAGCGACGCGTTCGCGGCGAACAGCGGCCGCCCCGCGAGGTCGCAGTGCTCGGCGGCCGCGCGGGCGAGGTCCGCGGCCTCGCCAACCGCTGCGTCGCCGAGCAGCCGCCGGAGCGCGCCGTCGACGACCTGGAGGCGCGCGTCGAGCACCCGCTCGGGCGTCGAGAAGCGCCACGCGTCCGGGATCGAGCGCTCGACCATGCGCGGGTGGAAGTTGTAGAAGACCGCGGTGACGACCTCGGCCGAGACAGGTCCGAGCGGGGCGGCTCGCCCCGCGAAATAGCCCATCCAGCCGCCCTTCAGACCGGCGGCGTCGTACGCGGCCCTCTTCTCGGGAGCGAAGTAGACGACGGCGTGGAAGGTCTCCAGCCGTCTCCACATGCGGCGGGCGGCTTCCCGGCTCATCCCGCACTTATACCGGGGCGTGGGTCCCCCACCTGGGGGAGCCGCAATGACGTCCTGAGGCGAGGGGGTGTTACGCGGGGGGCACTCTTTCGTTCTACGCAGCAATGGCTACCGAAGAGGCAATGCGACGAGAGCTGCCGGCGCCCACGGACGAAGAGCGTGCCGTGGCGTCACTGCTGGTAACGGGGATGACGGACGAGATGGCGGCGCGTAGGCTCGGCCTCAGCCGCCGGACGTTCCGCCGACGCCTCAAGGCCCTGATGGACAAGTTGGGCGCGCGGTCGCGCTTCCAGGCGGGGTTCATGCTGGCCGAGACGGGGTGGACGAACGACCATCCGCACGACCAAGGTGAGCGGAGCTAGCGCCTACTTCCCGGGAGGCGTCAGCTCGTAGTGCACGTTGACGGGGTCGCCTGTGTAGTTGTGCAGGAGGACGAACGCGGTGTCGGCAGTGAGGATGCCGAGCTCGTCGGTGCCGGTCGCGTTGTAGAAGCCGACCTCCTCGCAAGCGTCGTTGAAGAGGTAGATGTCGACGTCGTGCGGGACCTGGGAGCCCGATCCGATCGCCTTGATCGTCGCCTGGATGCCCTTGTACTCGGCGGGCACCTCGTAGACCGCCGCGTCCACGCCGTTTGACGCGGGGACCGCGCACGTGTTTATGAACTCCTGCGCCGTGACGGTCAGGAGGGTTCCGGACGCGTCGTGGAAGGCGGGGTGTCCCACCTGGATGGTCATCTCGGGGCTGACGTACGGCTTCGGCGCCTTCTTCTTGCCCTTGGCCAGCGCGCCCGCGCCCACGGGAGCGGCCACGAGGAACGCTGCGACGACGGAGACGAGGACCTTCTTCAGCATGGCCGGGGCCTTTCTTGCAGGAGTCGTATGGGGGGTCTATTCGGCGGCCCGGGCCCGGCCTCCTGCGCGACTGCACAAAGGGGGCATTCCCGGCATCCGGCTACAGCCCCGGCCCCCGGAGCCGATACGTAGAAAGACGCAGACGTCACCGGCCGGCGGCCGCCCGTCTCACCCACAGGAGAGGTTCTTGCACCGCACCCCGCGCGGTCGCGGCGCAGCGTTGGTCCTGACGCTGCTCGCGACGCTCTTGCACGCGGCCCCCGCGGGGGCCGCCCCCCGAGCAGTGAAGCTCGCCGCCCGCTCCGCGGTCGCCCAGAGGTGGTCCGACCCCGGCACCTGGAAGGGTGGCCCGCCCGAGCGCGGCGACCGCGTGACGATCCCCGCAGGCGCCCACCTCGTGCTCGACGAGTCGCCGCCGCCGCTTGCCGGCCTCCAAGTCGACGGTGTCCTGTCGTTCGCGCAGAAGGACGTGGAGCTGACGTCGGCGTGGATCGTCGTGCACGGGACGCTGCGCGTCGGCAAGCCCAACAAGCCGTTCCGTCACGAGGCCGTGATCACGCTGACGGGAGCGGATCGTAGCGAGGACGTGATGGGCATGGGGACGAAGGTCCTCGGCGTCATGGGCGGGAGCCTCGATCTCCACGGACGGCGCGTCCGGACGTGGGCGCGGCTCGACGCAACCGGCGAGCGGGGCGCACGGCGCATCACGCTCGATGCCGACGTCCCCTGGAAGCCGGGCGACCGCATCGTGCTCGCGTCGTCGGACTACTGGCGCCAGCACGACGAGGAGCGGACGATCACCGGCATCTCGGGCCGGACGGTCGAGCTCGACGAGCCGCTCGAGTACCGGCACTGGGGCGAGGTGCAGACGTTCGGGGGCCGCGTGGTGGACGAGCGCGCCGAGGTGGGGCTTCTCGACCACAACGTCGTCGTGCGCGGCGACGACACTTCTGCGTCCGACGGCTTCGGCGGCCACGTCATGGTCATGGAGGGCGCGAGCGCGCGCATCGACGGCGTCGAGTTCGAGTCGATGGGACAACGCAAGGCGCTGCGCCGCTACCCGGTCCACTTCCACATGGACGGCGAGGCTGCCGGCTCGTACCTGAAGCGCTCGACGATCCACCACAGCTTCAACCGGTGCGTCGTCGTGCACGGCACGAACGAGCTCGTCGTCCGCGACAACGTCTGCTACGACCATCCCGGGCACGGGTTCTTCCTCGAGGACGGCATCGAGACCCGCAACGTCATCACCGGCAACCTCGGGCTCGGGACGCGCGCGGTCGAGAACGGGCTGCTGCCCAGTGACGAGGCCCCCGCGACCTTCTGGATCACGAACCCCGCCAACGTCGTGCGCGACAACGTCGCCGCCGGCTCGGACGGGTTCGGGTTCTGGTACGCGCTGCCGAAGCACCCGACCGGCCTCTCCGCGGACGAGGAGGTGTGGCCGCGGCGCACTCCCCTGCTCGAGTTCTCCGGCAACGTCGCGCACTCGAACAACCGCTCCGGCGTGAACGTAGACGACGGCCCCCGGCCCGACGGCCGCACGGAGTCGGCGTGGTACGCGCCGGTGGAGGATCCCGCGGATCCCGACTCGGCCCCCGTCGAGGCGCGCTTCGAGAACCTGATTGCGTACATGAACAGGGACCGCGGCGTGTGGCTGCGCGGCGAGGGCCTCGTCGTGTCCGGCGCGACGCTCGCCGACAACCGCGTCGGCGCGACGTTCGCGTCGTCCGACACGTACCTGGAGGACTCGGTCGTCGTCGGCGAGACCGCGAACCCGGGGATGACGGAGCCGTGGGAGGACGAGGGGCCCGGGGGCCGCGCGCTGCCTGCGTTCTGGAAGCCGCGCACGCCGATCACCGGGTTCGAGTTCTACGACGGCCGCGTGGCCGTACGCCGCACCGCGTTCGCGTCGTTCCGGCCGAACTCACTCCGCCAGTCCGGCGCGCTCGCGTACCTCGCGCCGAACGCGTTCTCGCTCGACCCGAGCAACTTCGCCGAGGACGTCTCGTTCGAGAACTCCAACCGCGTCTACCTCACCGAGCCCGAGCCCGGGATGGACGGCGACGTCTCGAAGGTGTTCTACGACCGCGACGGGTCGGTCACCGGTACGGCCGGCACCGCGGTCGTAGTCAACAACCCGTTCCTCGTCGACGAGGGATGCGACTACCGCGCCGACTGGAACGCGCACCTGTGCTCCTCTGACTACGTGTCGCTCGTCGCCGGCAGCGTCGGAGGGAGCAGCGACTGGATCAAGCCGCTGACGATCCATCGAGCCGACGGAGTAGAGCAGAAGCTGAGCGGCTGCTGCGACGGCGCGACCGAGGCGTACACGACGGTCGTCCCCGGCAGGTCGTACGAGGTCGCGTTCAACGGCGGCGTCCCGGACCACGTGAAGCTCGTGCTGTTCAACGGGCGCGGGCGGTGGGTGCAACTCGCGCTGCGCGTGCCGGGCCCGGCGAGGGTCACCCGCTGGGGCCGCGCGCTGCATCAAGCATCGGGCGCGGCCGCGCTGGCGGGACGCAGCGATTCCGGCTACTGGTTCGACCCGGCGACGTCGACCGTGCACGTGAAGCTGTTCGGCAACGGCGACTGGGAAGAGATCCGCATCGAGTCCTGAGGCGCGGGCGTATCTTTCAGCGGCCATGCCGGCACGCCCGCCACACGTCATCGAGACGCCCCGTCTGAGCCTCGTGCTGTTCACGCGCGCCCACATGGCCGCGCTGACGGGGCGCGGCGAGCCCGGCTCCTTCGGCTTCACCGTCCCCGACGGGTGGGCGGAGGAGGAGGCGTGGCTCCTGGGCTACCGGCTGGACCAGGTCGAGGCCGATCCGGGGGCCGAGCAGTGGCTGATGCGGGCGATCCTGCGCGAGGGCGCCATGATCGGACACGCCGGGTTCCACGGCCCCCCGAACGAGCGCGGGCTCGTAGAGATCGGCTACACGGTGTTCGAGCCGCACCGGCGGCAGGGCGTGGCGCACGAGGTGGCGGTCGCGCTGTTCCGGTGGGCGCAGCAACAGCCCGGCGTCCGCGGGTTCCGCGCCTCGGTCTCTCCGGGGAACGCGCCGTCGCTCGCGCTCGTCGAGAAGCTCGGCTTCGTCCGGACCGGCGTGCAGTGGGACGAGATCGACGGCGAGGAGCTCGTGTTCGAGCGGCCGGCGCCGTACGAATGAGCTACTTCCAGGGGCCGATGCCGGCGAGGCGGTCGACACGCACGCGCGTCACGTAGCCCGGCGGCGGGTCCGGCATCGGTGGGAAGTCCACGCCGGGCCCGATGTAGGTGTAGGCGAGCTCCTGGAGGAGCTCGGGGGCCCCGCCCTCTACGACCGTCCCGCGGCCGTAGACGACGAGGTACTCACGCAGCCCCATCTCGTTCGTCTTGTCCGTCTGGAACGAGAGGACGACGCGCGGGTCCCGGCGGACGTTGCGCAGCTTGCGCTGGTCGAACAGCGTTCCGCAGACGATCTCGTCGCCGTCGAGCCCCGCCCACACGATCGTCACGTACGGGGACCCGTCCTCGTCGAGCGTGACGAGGTGCGCGAGCGTGTCCGACTCGAGCACCGCCCGCACGTGTTCGTTGATCACGCCGTCCTCCTTCGCGTCGCGTGCGGCCACGTTAGCCTGCGCGGGCCGACGAGGAAGGGGGATGCGATGGGACTGTTCGGGCGGATGGAGGCCGAGGAGGTCACGATCCTCGGCAAGGGGATGCGGTGCGAGATCTGCCACCACACGAGGTTCTTTCAGCGCGAGGGCAAGATCCAGACGACTGCGATGACGTTCTTCGACCTCGACTGGGCGAACGCGAGCGCGACGTGCCTGGTATGCGAGCAGTGCGGCTACGTGCACTGGTTCCTGCCCACGTGAGGGTCCGGTGATCCACCCGCGCGAACGGTACGTCGACTTTCTTCTCGCCGAACATCGAGCGGCCGTCGACCTGACGTTTCACGTGGACGAGTTGCGGAACCGCCTCTCGACGCTGTTCGTCACGATTGTAGGTGCCATCGGGGTCGCAGTCGAGGTTCTCGGCGACACGCCACGGAGCGACGAGACGTTGCTTGCATGGCTCTTCGCCGGAGCGGCGGTCGCGGGGAGCGTCATCGTTTGCATCCTCGGGCGGCTCCGGCGCGTACAGCTGGAGCACTTCGCGATCATCAACAACATCCGTTCCCTCTTCGTCGGCCCGGATTTGAAGGTCTGGAACGTCGTTCAACTCTCGAGACAAACGCTGCGGACGTCAGAGAAGCTGGGTTCAGGGACGTACTTCTGGGTCCTCTTGGTGATACTGGCCTCATCGGCTGCGGCGACGGTATCCGTCTACCGGTTCTGCGCCCACGCCGGCATATCCGTCGTCATCGGCGTCTTGATGACGCTCTTGTTGCACTTCTTCTACTTCGAGCTCGTCGGCAAGATCGAGCCGCGCGTCTACACGCCAGACAACCCGCCGTGGAAGGCTCCTGCATAAGGGCTCTCGCCGGGTGCGTCAGACATGACAGACATGTCTGACGTGTCTGTCGTGTCGGACACCTCGCCCGCGGAACCTGTCGCGCGTACAGCCACGGCCGCGGCCCCCTAGGGGCTGTACGGCGTCGGGCCTCCTTCGCCGCGGCGCTGGTTGCGCAGGAACTTCTCCACCTCTTCGGCGATGTTCTCGGCGGGCGGCACCTCCTGCTGACCCACCAACCCTTGCAGCCTGCCCAGGTGCTCCTGCGCCTCCGGGTTCGAGGCGAATATCTGCTCGAGTGCGGTCGTCTGCGCGGCGACCTGCTCCTCTAGCTCGCCCGCGCCGATCGTGACCGTCAGGTGGTCCTCTACCTTGCGGATCAGCGCGACGGCCCCCGCGGCGTACGGCGTCGCGTAGTGCGGGACCTGCGCCCAGAACCCGACCGCGGGTATGCCGTTCTGCGCCATCGTCCACTCGATCAGGCTCACCGCGGCCGCCGGCACGCGTAGCAGGCCCTCCGTGGGGTTCCCGCCGCGCAGCAGCTCCTCGGACGACGCCGTCGACATCACCGGCGTCGGCGCGGTGTGCGGGACGGCCGCGGGGATCGCGCCGAGGCTGACGTGCTGGATCACGCCGAACCGAAGCGCAAGCTCGTGCACGTCACCAGCGAACTCGCGCCAGCGGTAGTCGGGCTCCGGGCCGGTCAGCACGAACACGTCGCGCTCGGGCAACCGGCGGCGCGTGAGCGTGAGCGCCGGCAAAGCGAACGCCCGCGGGATGCCGTCGACGATGTCGAGCACCGGCCGGTGGCTCCGGTAGTCGTAGAGCGCGTCCGGGTCGAACGTCGCGACGACCTCTCCCCCGGCTGCGACGTGGCGCGCGGCCGTCGTCCCCGCGGCCCCCGCGTCCACCCAGTCCTCCAACGAGACCAGCAGCGCGGGCGCGATCACGTCTTCCGGCTCGGTCACGACGTCGAAGATCGGCACGCGGGACAGCCTATGCCTCACGAAGCTAGCGCGGCCTCGAGCGCGCCCACTGCCGCGGGGATCGTGTCCGCGAGATAGCGCCCGGGCATCGGGACTCGGGCGGCGGGGTCGAGGAACCCGTCGCCGCCGTAGAAGACGGGCACGCGCGAGAAGCGGACG
The DNA here is from genome assembly GCA_035942255.1 of Actinomycetota bacterium. Taxonomy (GTDB): domain Bacteria; phylum Actinomycetota; class CADDZG01; order CADDZG01; family WHSQ01; genus JALZEG01. The sequence goes on from DASZDG010000037.1 coordinate 11,492, forward strand.
ACGCTGCGCGCCGCCTCGATCGCGGACCTCCTCGTCGCGGCCCGGTGGCTGCTCAGCACGACTGCGTCCGCGCCCGCCTGCTCGGCCCCCCCGGCGAGCACGTCCGCGGGCGTCATCGCACCGAGCTGCACCGCCGCCCATCCCCGCCGCGCCATGAGCAGCGCGAGGCACTCGAGCCCGAGCGTGTGGAGCTCGTCGGGAGCGGTCGCGAACAGGATCGTCTTGTCGCGGAACGGGGGCGGCGAGAGCGCGTGCAGCTTCGCGAGCCACCGCTGCACGCCGTCGGACGCGGCCCTCTCGTTCGCGACCGAGGCCGCGCCGGTCTCGACCCAGCGCCCGATCTCGCGCAACGCCGGCAGGAGGACGGACTCGATCGTCGCCTCGACGCCGGCCCCCAGCGACGACCCGTCGAGCGTCCGCTGGACGCGGGCTGGGTCGACCCGCATCGCGCCCCGCAGGACCTCCCGGACCTCGGCGTCCGCGGCCGGATCCGCCTCCGTTCGCGCCCGCAACGCCTCGATCGCCTTCCGGACCGGACGGCCGCGGCGCATCTCCTCGACCAGCCCCCGCACCTGCTCGACCTCCGTGTCCGTGTAGCGCCGGTGCCGCCCGGGCGTGCGGGACGAGGCGGGGAACCCGTAGCGGGCCTCCCACGACCTGATCGTCGAGGGAGCCACGCCGGCGACTGCGGCGACCTCGGACACCGAGTACGTACGGGGGCTCATGTCCGGATTCTTCCGCAGTAGCGTGCTGTTGCGCAAGTTTTTACGCCCTTGAGCCGGCGTTTGCGCAAGTTTCGTCGCAAGAAGTGCGCCGAACCGGTTGGCACGCGCCTCTCGACCGTCGAAAGTGCACGCATGGCGATCGATCGTGGGACCGTGTGGGACCGGCTGCCGCTCCGGTACAAGGGGGCGCTCATCGTGGGCGCGCCGGTCGTCGCCCTCCTGCTGACCGCCCTGACCAGCTTCTGGTTCGACCGGCGCAACGACCGCATGGACGCCCTCGCCGACCGCGCACGCGGGGCGCAGGTCCACATCGACCACCTCGGCCACGAGGTGAACGAGGTCGCGTCGGCCCTCCAGCGCTACACGCTGACGGAAGACGCCGACGCCCTGCCGCAGATCGGCTCGCGGTTCCTCTCGCACGTCCGGGAGCTCGGCGAGCAGAGGAACCCCGAGACCGGCGAGACGTACGCCGGAGCGGCGCAGTCGTCCGCGACGCTGCGGGAGCTGATCCTGCGCGCGGAGCTCCTGGGGCGGGAGATGGCGCAGGCGGGCGAGCCGTCCGAGCGCGCGGAGGACTCGCTCGACTACCTCGTCGAGAGGATCTTCGTCCAGGCCGAGGAGCTGTCGGTGCCGGAGGCGCAGGCCGACCGGGTCGCGGAGGGCATCGAGGCCCGGCTCGGGGTGCTGAAGTCACAGGAGCGGACGGCCGACGCGGTGACGATCCTCGTGGGGCTATTCGGCGGCGTCCTGGCGGCCGGGTTCTTCGCCCGCAACTTCACCGCGCGCATCGCGGGCCTGGGCGCTGCGACCGAGCGCCTCGCCGCCGGTGACGCGGCCGGCGACTTCCCCAACGGCTCCGACGAGATCGGCGTCCTGGGCAAGCGCGTCCACGGCGCGTTCGCCGACCTGCGCGAGAGCGAGGAGCGATCGCGGCTGATCCTCGAGACGCTCGCCGACGGGTACTCGGCTCTCGACGCGAGCTGGAACCTCACTGCGTGGAACAAGTCGGCGGAGCGGATGCTCGGATGGTCGAAGGACGAAGTGATCGGGAGGAACCTGCTCGACGTCGTCGTCCCGGAGGAGCTCCGCGCCGGACACGTCGAGGACCTGACGGCGTTCTTCGAGAGCGGCGAGAGCGCGTACATCAACAAGCGGGTCGAGACCGGCGCGCTGCACAAGGACGGGCACCTCGTACCGATCGACCTCTCGGTGATCCCGATCCCGGGCCGCGACGGGCTCACGTTCCACGCGTTCGTCCGTGACCTCACCGAGCCCAAGAAGGCGCAGGAAGACGCGGCCCGCCGCGCGGAGCACATGGCCGGGATCATCCAGACGATGAGCCGGATGGCGAGCGCCGGCATGGACGTCCAGCGCCTCCACGAGCTCCTGCTCGAGCGGGCGGTCGCGCTCACGGGCGCAGACGGCGCGGCTCTCCAGCTCGAGCACGCCGGGAAGCTGAAGGTCGTGGCGGGAGTCGGCCCGGCAGCGGCGCACGTCGGGCGCGACCTCGACGTGGAGCGGTCGCTGGCGGGACGCGCGCTGCAGTCGGGCCGCGTCTTCGTGACCGACGACGTGTTCGCGGAGCCCGATGTCGACCTGTCTTTCTCCCGCGCCGTCGGCACGCGCTCGGCGATCTGCATCCCGCTCTCGGACGCGGGCAGGGTCGTCGGCGTCCTTGCGGTGCACTCCACCCGCGTCGACGGGTTCGCGGAGGCCGAGGTCACCGACCTCGAGATCCTCGGCGGCTTCTTCGGGGCGATCATCAGCAAGGTCCAGGCATGGGTAGCGCGGGAGGTCGTCGTCCGCGAGCGCACCGAGGCCCTCGAGGAGCTGCGCGCCCTCCACGACGAGCTCGCCGCGAAGAACGAGGCCCTGCTGCTCGCGACCGACGAGGCCAACGCGGCGAACCAGGCGAAGTCCGAGTTCCTCTCGCGCATGAGCCACGAGCTGCGGACGCCGCTGAACGCGATCCTCGGCTTCGCGCAGCTGCTGGGGGCCGAGCCGCTCGACGAGGACCAGGCCGACAGCGTCTGCCACATCGAGAAGGCGGGACGGCACCTCCTCGGCCTGATCAACGAGGTCCTCGAGATCGCGCGCATCGAGAGCGGCAAGACGTCCGTGACGATGGAGCGGGTCTCCGCTACGAGCGCAGTGTCGGAGAGCCTCGACCTCATCAAGCCGCTCGCGGCCGAGCGCGGCATCTCCATCGTGGTGGAGGAGCCCGACGCGCTGTACGACGTGTGGGCCGATCCGCAGAGGGTCAAGCAGATCCTTCTGAACCTCCTGTCGAACGCGGTCAAGTACAACCACGCCGAGGGCATGGTCGCGGTGACGTTCGCGGCCGACGACGACACGCTGCGGATCTCCGTCCGCGACACGGGCCCGGGGATCCCCGCCGAGAAGGTGCGGTCGCTCTTCACGCCGTTCGACCGTCTCGGCGCGGAGCACTCCGCCGTCGAGGGGACGGGCCTCGGCCTCGCGGTGAGCAAGCAGCTCGCCGAGGCGATGGGCGCGTCGCTCACGCTGACGACCGCCGACGGGTCCGGGTCCACCTTCACCTTGCAGCTGGCCAGGTCTGAGCCGGGGCTCCCGCAGCCCCCCCACGGCATCCCCCCCGCCTCCAGCGGGGCCCCGGCTCGGGATCACCGTTGCGCCGTCGTCTACGTCGAGGACAACGAGTCGAACGCGCGCCTGGTCCAGCGCGCGCTCGCCGCCCGGCCGGGCGTTCGCCTCGACGTAGCGGCGACCGCAGCCGAGGGGCTCGAGCGGGCCGCGGCGCTCCGGCCCGACCTCGTCCTCTTGGACATGAACCTCCCCGACGCCGACGGGCTCGAGGTCCTGAAGGCGCTGAAGGCGACCGCGGCCGGCACCCCGGTCGTCGTCGTGAGCGCCGCCGCCACCTCGGACCAGAGGACGGCCGCGCTCGCTGCGGGGGCCGACTCGTATCTCACGAAGCCGTTGGACCTGCGCGAGCTCCTCGCAGTGGTGGACCGCGTGGCCGAGGTACGCGAAGGTGCGGCCGTCTGATGCAGATCGCCCCGCTCCCACCCGACGAGGACGTACGCATCGCCGCGTTGCGGCGGTACGAGATCCTGGACTCCGCGCCCGAGGAGGCGTTCGAGCGGATCACGAAGCTCGCGCAGCGGCTCTTCGACGTCCCGATAGCGCTCGTCTCGCTGGTCGACGTCGACCGCCAGTGGTTCAAGTCGTGCATCGGGCTCGACACGCGCAGCACGTCGCGCGACGTCTCCTTCTGCGCCCACGCGATCCTCGGCGACGACGTGCTGGTCGTCCCGGACGCGACGCTCGACCCCCGCTTCTCCGGCAACCCCGACGTGCTCGGCGGGCCCGGGATCCGGTTCTACGCCGGTGCTCCGCTGCAGACCGCCGAGGGCGTCTCGCTCGGCACGCTCTGCGTCATCGACGACCACCCGCGCCCGGGCCTCTCCGCACGCGACCGCCAGACGCTGACGGACCTCGCGCGGATCGTGGTCGACGAGATGGAGCTGAGGCTGTCGCTGCGGCGCTCGGTCGAGCGCGAGGAGGAGCTGCGGCGCGCGAAGGCGGCGGCCGAGCAGGCCTCCGCGGCCAAGAGCCAGTTCCTCTCGCGCATGAGCCACGAGTTCCGCACGCCGCTGAACGCGATCCTCGGCTTCGTCCAGCTGCTCCAGGGCGAGGACCTGACGCCGGACCAGAAGGAGGACCTCGCGCACATGCGGCGCGCGGGCGACCAGCTCCTGCACCTGCTGACCGAGACGCTCGACCTATCGCGGCTCGAGAGCGGCAAGGTCCGGCTGACGATCGAGGACACCGCGCTGGCGCCGGTCGTCGCGGCGGCCGTACGCGTCGCCGTCGGCGAGGAGCGGGCTCGCGTCGCCCTGGACGAGGGCCTGCGCGTGCTCGCGGACGTGCACCAGCTCGAGGACGTGATCGCCGAGCTGATCGGGAACGCGCTGACCCACGCCGGGACGTCCGCGACCGTCACCGTGACGGCGGAGCGGCGCGGCGGGGTCGTCGACGTCCTGATCGCCGACGACGGACGCGGCATGGAGACGGCCGACCTCGAGCGGCTGCTCGCGCCGTTCGAGCGCGGCACCGGCGATACGCCGGGCATCGGGATCGGGCTCGCGCTCGCGCAGCGGACGCTCGAGGCCATGGCGGGGTCGCTCGGCGTCCGTAGCGCTCCCGGAGAGGGGACGACGCTGACGATCTCGCTGCCGGCCGGCACCGGCTCCGCCGAGTCCGGCGACGGCGGCCCCCGGATCCTCTACGTCGACGACAACCCGTCGAGCCTGCGCCTGGTCGAGAAGATCATGTCGCGCCACCCGGGCGTCCGCCTGCACCTCGCGTCGACGGGAGCCGAAGGGATATCGATCGCGACCGAGGAGCTGCCCGATCTCGTGCTGCTCGACCTCTACCTCCCGGATGCGTCGGGGTTCGAGGTCCTCGAGTCGCTGCGGAACGATCCGCGGACGGCCTCGATCCCGGTCGTCGTCGTGACGGTGGAAGACGATCCCGATGTCGCGGCGCGGCTGTCGTCGGCGGGGGCCGCCGAGGTCCTGACGAAGCCGTTCGAGGCGCAGACGCTCGTGGACGCGGTCACCGCGCACCTGGACCCCGAGAGGGCCGCGATTGATGCTTGAGCGCCCACACCCGCGCATCCTCGTCGTCGACGACGAGCCCGCGAACGTGGTCCTGCTGCAGAAGCTGCTGCGCCGCGCCGGCTATGCCGACGTGGACGCGAGCACCGACGGCGCCGCCGCGGTCGGCGCGCTGCGCGAGCATGACTACGACCTGCTGCTGCTCGACCTGCACATGCCGCAGCTCGACGGCTTCGGCGTCATGGCCGCGATGAAGGACCTGGTCGACCCGTCCGAGTACCTCCCGATCCTCGTGCTCACGGCCGACGTCACGAGGGAGACGAAGACCCGCGCCCTGTCGCTGGGGGCTCGGGACTTCGTCACCAAGCCGTTCGACCACGACGAGGTGCTCCTGCGGGTCGCGAACCTCGTGCAGACGCGGGCGCTCCACGTCGAGCTCAGGAGGTCGAACGAGACGCTTGCCGAGCGGGTGCGCGAGCGCACTCGCGACCTGGAGGAGGCGCAGCTCGAGACGATGCAGCGGCTGGCGCTCGCCGCGGAGTACCGGGACGACGACACCGGCGAGCACGCGGTGCGCGTGGGCGAGATGGCCGCGCGCATCGCGCGCCTGCTCGGGATGGACGAGGACGAGGTCGCGATGCTCCGGAGGGCCGCGCCGCTGCACGACGTCGGGAAGATCGGGGTGTCCGACACGATCCTGCTGAAGCCGGGCCGTCTCACGCCCGAGGAGTTCGCGGTCATGAAGAAGCATGCGGCGATCGGCGCGCAGATCCTGTCCGGGAGCCGGTCGGCGTGCCTGCAGATGGCCGAGGTCATCGCCTACACGCACCACGAGCGGTGGGACGGGACGGGGTACCACGGGATCGCGGGCGAGGACATCCCGCTCCCCGGCCGGATCGTCGCGGTGGCCGACGTGTTCGACGCGCTCACGTCGGAGCGGCCCTACAAGCGGGCGTGGCCGGTGGCGGACGCGCTCGCGGAGATCGAGTCACAGGCCGGGCGCCAGTTCGACCCCGCCGTCGTAGGCGCGTTCCTCGAGGTCGCGCGGGAGTCGATCCCCGCCTAAGCCCCGCCGAGGACGGACTCGAGCACCGCTCCCTTGACCTTGATCGGGTCTACGCGCACGTTGCGACGCGTGAGCTCGCCGCCGCAGTGGCCGCACGACACGATCGGAGTCGTCTCGTGCCCGCAGTCGGTGTGCGTGAGCGTCACCGGCGGCTCGCCGGACTCGTTCTCCCAGCGGTCGCCCCAGGCGATCATCGCCAGCAGCAGCGGGAGCAGGGCGCGGCCCTTCTCCGTCAGCCGGTACTCGAACCGCTGCGGACGCTCCTCGTACTGACGGCGTTCGAGGACGCCGCGGGCGACGAGCTTCTGGAGCCGGTCGGTGAGGACGTTGCGCGCGACCCCGAGGTCGTCGCGGAAGTCCTCGAAGCGTCGGACGCCGTAGAAGGCGTCGCGCAGGATCAGCAGCGACCACTTGTCGCCGATGACGTCGAGCGTGCGGGCGACCGAGCAGTCCATCGCGGAGAAGTCGGTGGGAGTCATGGGGGAATCATAGACGGTCAGTTGCTTTTTGCAACGGTGTTCGCTAGGGTGCCTCGCAGAGGGTTGCAAATCGCAACTCACCTCGAGACGGGAGGTGCCCCATGGCGACGACGCTGTCGACCGAGAGCTGGTGGCAGGACACGTTCCGCGTGGAGCTGGAGGAGATCATGGACGACCTCGAGCCGGGCTGGTCGACGTGGCTCGCGGGCGACGCGAAGTGATGCGCGCGGCCGACAGCAAGCTCGTGCTCCGAGCGACGTGGCTGGCGACGAGGGCGGCGGCCGCCGTCTCCCCCGCCCTCGCCGGGCCACCTGCGGCGCGGCTGTGGTTCACGCCGTGGCGGATCGAACCCGGTGAGCGGGCGCTCGCCCGGCAGGCCGAGTGGCTGAAGGACACCGAGCCGGTCTCGTTCTCCGCCGGCCGTCACCGCATCGCGGGGTACGCCGGGGGGTCCGGTCCCACCGTGCTCCTCGTGCACGGCTGGGGCGAACGAGCCGCGAGCCTCGGCGCGTTCGTCGCGCCGCTCGTGGCAGCGGGCTACCGCGTCGTCGGGATGGACGTGCCCGCGCACGGCGGGAGCTCCGGGTCCCGGACCGACGGTTTCGAGGTCGCGGAGGCGATCCGCGGCGTCTGCGACGAGATCGGCGACGTCCGCGGGGTAGTCGCCCACTCGATGGGTGCGATGACCGCGACGTACGCGGTGTCGCAGGGACTGGCTCTCGACGCCCTCGTCCTCCTCGCTCCTTCCGTGCGCCTCGACAGCGCGCTGGAGACGTTCGCGGGGATGTTCAAGCTGCCGCCGGCCGCGACGATCGGGCTGAGGCGCACGATCGATCGTCGCTACGGTGCCGACGTGTGGGCGCGGTTCTCCGGTCCCGCGCTCGCGGGCAAGGTCGACCTGCCCGCGCTGATCGTCCACGACCGGGACGACCCGCAGGTCGCGCTCGCCGACGCGGTGGAGCTCGCCGCCGAGTGGACGGGTGCGCGTCTCGTCACGACGGAGGGGCTCGGGCACGGCCGCATCCTGCGCGACCCCCGCGTCGTCGAGGAGGTCGTGTCGTTCCTCCGCTCGACCATCGGCGCCGTCAGCGAGCGCGTGGAGGCATGAGCACGCACAGGTCGGCACGCCCGCTGGCGACCAGCGTGCTGACGCGGCCCGGCGTCGAGATCGCGCCGCCGACCATCACGGGGACCCCTGCCTCGTTGCGGATCCGGTCGGCGTAGCTCGGCAGCGTGTACGGGTCGTAGGGGACGACCGCGTCGGGGGCCGCGCCGCCCGCCGTGACCTCGACGAGGTCGCACCCCGCGTCCCGCAAGGCGCGGGCGACCCACAGCACGTCGGCGAAGGCGATGCCCCCGCGCGCTCCGTCCGTCGCCGCCAGCGACGCGAAGAGCGGACCCGTCCACCGTCTCCTCACGGCGGTGAAGACCTCGAGCGGGAAACGCGCCCGCTCCTCCACGGCCCCGCCGTAGCCGTCGCTCCTGGCGTTCGAGAGCGGTGACAGGAAGCTCCCCAGCAGATGGCCCCGTGCCAGCTCGACCCCGAGCGCGTCGAACCCCGCGCTCGCGGCGGCGTCCGCCGCGGCGACGAACGCGTCGCGGACCCGGTCCATGTCCTCCCGCGTCATCTCCCGCGGCGTCGCGTTCGCGCCGAACGCGAGTGGGGTGGGCGCGATCAGCTCCCATGCGTCGTCCCGGAGAGGGCGGTCGACGCCGCGCGTTCGGGGGCGCGTCGCTCCGCGCCTCCCCGCGTGCGTGAGGCGGGCTGCAATCGGCCCACCCGCGGCCCCCACGACGTCGGCCCACGCCGCGGCGCCCCCGTAGAGGCCGGGACTCCCCGAGGTCGTGCGGCCGTCGGGCGACACCGCGACGTCTTCGACGACGACGAGCGCCGCACCGGCACGAGCAGCGTGCCGCGTCGCCGCGACGAGCTCCGGCCCCGGCACTCCTTCCGCCGACGCGTCCACGGAGGCGACTACGGACACCACGCGGTTCCCCAGCGCGAGGCCTCCGAGGTCGAGTGGCGCGAGCGCAGGGGGCGGCGCGAACCTCCCCGGCGTGCGCGCGAACCACCGGTCGACGCGGTCGATCAGCCCGGCGTCCTTCACGCGGAGGTCGTCGTAGCCGACCCGCCCGCTGCGCGTGAGCAGGTGGAACACGAACTGCTCGGTGTCGAGGCCCGTGTAGCGCGCGGTGGACTCGAAGTACTCCTGGCTCTCCCGCGCCGCCTGCTGGAAGCGCTCGACGACGCCCTTGCGCTCGAGCTCGTAGGCGCCGAACGCGGCGGGCAGGTCGTCGTGGCGTGCGATCTCCCGCGCCAGCGCGATCGCGTCCTCCATCGCGAGCTTCGTCCCCGAGCCGATCGAGAAGTGGGCGGTGTGCACCGCGTCTCCGAGCAGGACCGCGTTGCCGTCCCACCACCGCCGCGTCCTCAGAGTCGGGAACGTCAGCCAGCGCGACTGGTTCGACATCAGCGGGTGGCCGCGCAGGTCGCGCGCGAAGACGTCCTCGCAGAACGCGATCGACGCCGCCTCGTCCGCGCCGTCGAGCCCGGCGTTGCGCCATGTGTCCTCGTCGCACTCGACGATGAACGTGCTCGTGTGGCCGTCGAACGGGTAGACATGCGCCTGGAAGAGCCCCTGCTCCGCGAGGCGGAAGACGAACGTGAAGCAGTCGAACGGGCACGTCGTGCCGAACCAGACGTACCGGGAGCGGCCCTCGGAGACGCGGGGGCGGAGGACATGCTCGTGTGCCCGCCGGAACCGGCTGTGGATGCCGTCCGCCGCGACGACGAGGTCGTAGCCGTCGAAGTCGTCCGGCCCCCGCTCCGTCTCGAAGTGCAGCGCGACCCCGAGCTCCTCGCACCTCTCCTGGAGGATCGCGAGCAGCCGTCGCCGCGCCATCCCCGAGAACACCTGGCCCCCGCACCTGACCGCCTCGTCCTTGTACCGGACCTCGATCACGTCCCAGATCGCGAACGCGCCGGTGATCGCCTCGTACGTCGGCGCGTCCGCCTCTCGGAACGACGCGAGCGTCCGGTCGGAGAACACCACGCCCCACCCGTACGTCGCGCCGCGCGGGTTCTTCTCGAAGACGTCGATCCGCGCCGACGGCATCGCCTTGGCGAGCAGGAGGCTGAAGTACAGGCCGCCGGGACCCGCGCCGACCGTCGCGACCCTCACAGCGCGGACACGGCCTCCGCGAGGAGGTCCAGCTGCGCCGGGTCCCCCACCGCCGGGAAGAGCACGACCTCGTCACAACCGGCGTCGGCGTAGCCCTTCAGGAACGACACGACCGCCTGCGGCGTCGACAGCATCGCCTCGGCGATGCGCTCGCTGAACGATCCCGTGAACGCGTAGTAGTCGCGCATGTAGGCGCGGCCCCGCTCCACGGTCGCGGCGTCCCCCAGCGCGAAGTAGCCCTGCCCCCACAGCAGCGGCTCACCGGGACGGCCGGCGTCGAACCAGGCGGCCCGTGCCCTCTCCGCGGCGCGGGCGAACGCGCGCGGCGGCCCGCCGCCGTGGACGTATCCGTCGGCGTAGCGCGCCGCGCGGGCGAACGACGCGTCGCTGCCGCCGCCGACGAGGAGTCCGGGGCCGTCGCCGTTCCCGGGGACCGGCCCCGCCACACCGTCGTCCCAGACCGCGCGCAGGGTCTCGAGGTGCCGCGACAGCGTCGCGCCGCGGCCCCCGAACGGCGTCCCCGTGAGCGCGTAGTCGTCGCGCCGCGCCCCGAGACCGACACCGAGCACGAGCCGGCCGCCCGACACCGCGTGGATCGTCGCGGCCTCCTTCGCCAGCACGGCAGCGCGCCGCAGGGGCGCGATCAGGACCATCGTCGTCAGCTTCACGCGGGTCGTGACCGCGGCCGCGAGCGCCAGCGCGGTGAGGGGCTCGAAGCTCTGATAGCGCACGCGGTCGACGACGCCGACGCTGGAGAACGGGCCGGTGTCTGCGCGCGCCGCCCACTCCGACAGCGCGCCGGGAAGAGTGCCGGGCACGGCGTTCGGCAACCCCACACCGACCTCCAAGTAGAGTCACCCCCTCGCGCCTTCAAGCGTATCGAGCGTGCGGAGCGACAAACCTAAACCGACGGAAGCGGAGGCCCATGAGCGCGCCCGCGTCGCTGACGATCCAGCGCCGCATCGAGTGGTCGGACACCGACGCCTCCGGCCACTGGCACAACACCGCCGCGTTCCGGATGGTCGAGTGGGCCGAGACGGCGCTGCTCGAGCGGCTCGGGATCGTCGACGACGTCTACGGCCACCTCCCACGAGTCCACGTCGAGGCCGACTTCCATCGCCTGCTCGGGTTCCGCGACCTCGTCGACGCGACGATCGCCGTCGAGGAGGTCGGGAAGACGTCGCTCAAGTACGCCTTCACGCTGGACCGCGCCGGCGAGCGCTGCGTGACGATGAAGGTCGTCGTCGCGTTGCTGGACCGCGAGGGGACGCCGCGGCCCTGGCCCGGCGACTACCGGAAGGTCCTCCTCGAGGCCGGGCCGCAGCCCCCGGAGAAGCTCGTCTTCGAGCCGCCGCCGGGGAATGAGCGGTAACGTCGCGGCGATGAAGGCCCTCGACTTCCTCGGCATCGACGCGCTTCTCTCCGACGAGGAGAAGATGGTGCGCGACACCGCCCGCCGGTTCGTCGCGGACCGCGTGCTCCCCGGGATCGAGAAGTGGTTCGAGGAGGGCGAGTTCCCGCACGAGGTCGCCCCCGAGCTCGGCCGCCTCGGCCTCCTCGGGATGCACCTCGAGGGCTACGGCTGCGCGGGGACCAACGCGGTGAGCTACGGCGTCGCGTGCCTCGAGCTCGAAGCGGGCGACAGCGGCTTCCGCAGCTTCGTCTCGGTCCAGGGCTCCCTGGCGATGTTCCCGATCAACGCGTACGGCTCCGAGGAGCAGAAGCAGGAGTGGCTCCCGCGCATGGCGGCCGGCGAGGCCATCGGCTGCTTCGGGCTGACCGAACCGGACTCCGGCAGCGACCCCGGGAGCATGCGCACGACCGCGCGGCGCGACGGCTCGGACTGGGTGCTGAACGGCAACAAGATGTGGATCACGAACGGGGGCATCGCCCACGTCGCCGTCGTGTGGGCGAAGACCGACGAGGGCGTGCGCGGGTTCCTGGTCCCCGCGGGGACGCCGGGTTTCACCGCACGCAACATCCACCGGAAGCTGTCCCTGAGGGCCTCGGTCACCTCGGAGCTGATCCTCGACGACTGCCGCCTCCCCGCGGACGCGGTGCTTCCCGGCGTGCGGGGCCTTAAAGGCCCGCTGTCGTGCCTGACCGAGGCGCGCTTCGGGATCGTCTGGGGCGCGCTGGGGGCCGCGCGCGCGTGCTACGAGAGCGCGCTGGAGTACGCGAAGACCCGGGTGCAGTTCGGCAAGCCGATCGGCTCGTTCCAGATGACGCAGCAGAAGCTCGTCGACATGATGCTGGAGATCAACAAGGGGATGCTGGTCGCCCTGCACATCGGCCGGATGAAGGACGCCGGCAAGGCCACGCCGCAGGACGTGAGCTTCGGCAAGCTCAACAACGTGCGCGAGGCGATCGCGATCGCGCGCGAGGCGCGGACGATCCTCGGTGCGAACGGCGTCACGCTCGAGTACCCGGTGATCCGCCACATGAACAACCTCGAGTCCGTGCTCACGTACGAGGGGACGTCGGAGATACACACGCTCGTGCTCGGCAAGGAGATCACCGGGCTGGACGCGTTCGCGTGAGCCCCTGGCGCGCGTCCGCTCCCTTCACCGGCGAGTGGGAGCACTTCGACTTTGCCGTGGACGACGGGGTCGCGACGCTGACGTTCACGCGCCCGGACGTCCTGAACGCGCTGACGTTCCAGGTGTACGCGGACCTGCGCGACCTGTTGACCGAGCTCCCGCTGAGGGACGACGTGCGCGTGCTCGTGATCACCGGGACCGGCCGCGGGTTCTGCTCCGGCGGGGACGTCCACGAGATCATCGGCGAGCTGCTGAAGATGGAGTCGCGCGACCTGCTCGACTTCACGCGCATGACCGGGGCGGTCGTACGGGCGATGCGGGACTGTCCGATCCCGATAATCGCGGCGATCAACGGGGTCGCCGCCGGAGCCGGATCCGTCATCGCGCTCGCCGCGGACTTCCGCCTGATGGCGGAGGAGGCGTCGTTCGCGTTCTTGTTCACGAAAGTGGGTCTCGCCGGCGCGGACATGGGGTCGGCGTACCTCCTGCCGCGCCTCGTGGGGCTCGGCCGCGCGACCGAGCTGCTGATCCTCGGCGACAAGGTGAGCTCGTCCCGCGCGCTGGAGATCGGCCTCGCCTCGTCGGTCGTCCCCGCCGCGGAGCTGCCCGGCGCCGCCGCGGACCTCGCGTCCCGGCTCGCGAGCGGGCCGACGTTCGCCTACGGCACGACGAAGATGCTGCTGTCGCGTGAGCTCGACTCCGACCTCGCCGGCGCCCTCGAGCTCGAGGCGATGACGCAGGCGCTGCTGATGACGACCGAGGACCACCGGGAGTTCTACCGGGCGTTCACCGAGGGGAGGCCGCCGCAGTGGAAGGGCAGGTGAGCCCGCACGAGATCGTCAACCCACCGTCGCTCGCGCCCCCGCAGGGGTTCGCGCACGCGGTCGTGGCGGCGCGCGGCCGCACGGTCTATCTCGGCGGGCAGGTCGCGTCCGACACGCGGGGGCGCGTCGTCGGGGACACCGTGACCGCGCAGTTCGAGATCGCGGCGGCGAACGTCGCGAAGGCCATGCGTGCCGCGGGGGCCGAGCCGAGCCACCTCGTGTCGTTGCAGATCTTCGTCACGGACGTCGAGGCCTACCGGGCCGACCTGTCGTCGATCGGCGACGCGTACCGGAGCCACTTCGGCTCCCACTACCCCGCGATGGCACTGTTCGAGGTGTCCCGTCTCTTCGATCCCGCGGCCCTCGTCGAGCTCGTCGGGATCGCGGTGATCCCCTCAGCCGAATAGCGACCGCGCGATCACGTTGCGCTGGATCTCCGAAGTCCCCTCGTAGATCCTCGTCGAGCGCACCTCCCGGTAGAGGTGCTCCAGCAGGTGCCCCTTCTCCAGGCCGGCGGCGCCGTGGATCTGGATGGCGGCGTCCACGATCTCCTGCGCGGCCTCGGTAGCGAACAGCTTCGCCATCGCCGACGTGCGCGTCGGAGGCTCGCCGGCGTCGTAGCCGGCCGCGGCCCGGTACACGAGCAGCCGCGCGGCCTCGAGCTTCGTAGCCATGTCGGCGAGCTTGTGCGACACCGCTTGGAGGTCCTTCAGCGGGCCGCCGAACGCGCGCCGCTCCCCCGCATGCGCGACCGCCGCGTCGAGGGCGGCCTGGGCCATGCCCACGGCGAACGCGCCGACGCTCGGTCGGAACAGGTCGAGCGTGCGCATCGCGACGTGGAACCCGCGGTCCCTCTCGCCGAGCACCGTCTCTGCCCGCACGCCGTCGAACACGAGCGTGCCGATCGCGTGCGGGGCGACGAGGTCGAGCGGCTCGCCCGACAGCCCCTGCGCGGCCCCCTCGACGACGAACGCGGTGACGCCGCGCGCTCCCGCGCCCTCGGTCGTCCGCGCGAACACGACGTACACGTCCGCGTCGGGCGCGTTGGAGATCCACTTCTTCTCGCCGGTGAGGCGGTACCCGTCGCCGTCGGGCTCGGCCCTCAGCGACAGAGCGGCCGCGTCGGAACCGGCCCCCGGCTCCGTGAGGGCGAACGCCGCGACCGCGCGACCGCTCGCGACCTCCGGGATCCACCTCTTCACGACCTCCGGCGTCCCCGACTGGAGGATCGGATAGGAGCCGAGCCCCTGCAGCGCGAGCGCGGTCTCGGCCTCCGGCGACACCTGGGCGATCCCCTCTCTCAGGAGACACAGCTCCAGCGCGGACACCGAGCCGTCGCGGGACCCGCCGGCGTCCCTGGGGAACAACCGCGGGAGCAGATCGTGCTCGGCGAGGGCCGCGACGAGGGCCCGGTTGACGCGCCCGGGCGAACCCGACTCCGCGACGCCCCTCAACTCCTCGCGGGCGACGCGGCGCGCGCGTTCGAGCACCTCGACCTGCGCGGGACCGAGCACGAACGCGGGATCGCTCACCGCGTCATCGTCGCACCTGGGGGGCCGCGAGCGCGTCACTCGCAGCCGACGACCGCTTCTCCGTCGTTGCACTCGTCGACGCCGTCGTCCCCGTTAAGCGAGTCGATGCCGGGCCCGCCCTCGAGCAGGTCGTCCCCAGGGCCTCCGCCGATGGTGTCGTTGCCGCCCTGGCCGACGAGACGGTTAGCGTTCGCGTCCCCGTTGAGGGTGTCGTTGAGCATGGTTCCGTAGGCGCGCTCTATCCCGTGCAGCCGAGAGACCTGGTCGACGGACGTCGCGGTCCCCGCCTCGAGGTCGACCTCGACGCCCGCGAGCGTGCTGGCAGCCGCGTCGTAGGTGTCGACCGTGCACAGGAGGAACACGTCCGACGCGTAGCCGTCGTCGCCGGGGCCTCCATAGACGTCGTTGTCGCCGACCGACGGCAAGAAGCAGTCGTCGCCGCCCCGGCCCTTCAGGACGTCGTCACCGCTGCTCCCGTAGAGCAGGTTGGAGCCGGCGTCGCCGACGATCACGTCGTCGAAGTCGGTGCCCATGACGGCGTCCATGCCGCGCAGGACGTCGCGCCCCTGCCCCCGCGCCACCCCCTTCCCGAGATCGACTCGCACCCGCTTCGGCGCGCCGTTGAAGTCCGCGTTGTCGCCCAGGGGGCCGTCGGCTCCGCCTATCAAGACGTCGTCGCCGCTCCAGCCCAGGAGGAGGTCGAACCAACCTCGCCCGACCAACCGGTCGTCCCCGGCCATCCCGCGCAGCTCGTCCTCGTGCGCGCCGCCGACGAGGACGTCGTCGCCGTCACCGCCATTGATCTGGCTGCGCCCGTCGCCGCCGAAGACTCGATCGTCGCCGCCCCGAGCGATCACGCGGTCGGGGCCTGGGCCCGCCGAGATGGTGTCGTCACCCCCGCCGCCGTCGATCGTCTCGATCTTGCCGCGCACGCTTCCCTCTCCGGACCCCGCGCAGATGAAGTCGTCGCCCCCCCGCCCGCGGATGTAGTCGCGGCCGTCACCGCCGACGATGACGTCGCTGCCGCCCGTCCCGACGAGGCGGTCGGACCGATTGGTCCCGACGATCGTGGCGGCCCTGCCGAAGCACCGCGCGGGGGCCGCGTCGGAGAAGGGAACCATCACACCGGCCAACAGGAAGAAGGCCGCGGGCCAGGTGCAGAGACGCACCAGGACTCCGCGGCCTTTCATCCCGTCGAAACTACGTCACGGCCGCCGATACGTAGCGGCGACCGGGCCTTCCTACAGCGGGGCGCTCAACGCCGGGTACTGGACGAGAGCCTGCACCGCCCGGTGATCCGAGTAGCGGGAAAGGCTGGAGTTCAGCCGCAGACCGGTGTCGGCGCTCGCATAGAGGAGGTGGCTCGCGGCGATCGTGACGGGGATCGGTGTGGCCCCACCGAGCGGGTTCTGACTCGTGCCCCAACGCAGCCAGATCTGGTCGATGCGCTTCTTGTCCGGGTTCCCGTCCAGGTTCTCGTCCGTGCAGCTGTTCTCCACGTCCTCGGCATCGGGGGTCCCCAACGACAACGTCGTGGAGTACGTGTACTGCTGGCAGAACGACGTCGCGGTGGGATTCGTCCCGCCGCCGCTGAGCGGATACAACCACGTCGAGTCGTAGTACTGGTCGGACTGGGTCGAGCCGCACGAGGTCTGGCTGACCGTGGTCGTGTTGGCATGGGCCGCCGAGAACCTCCGGTACCAGCAGTCGGGGTCGGCCTCGAGGCCGTTCGCAGCCGCGGTCGCGGAGTCGAGGTCCGGGTTCTGGTTGAAGTCGCCTCCCACGACGTACAGGTCGGAGCCGAAGTAGATCCCGCTGATCTTGACGTGCGTCTCGTGCAGGGCGCTGCTGAGACACGGTGAGCCGAGGCCCGGGTCGAGGTGCAGCGACGCCGCGACGACGAACTTCTGTACGCCGGTCGTGTTCTTCTTGTCGTTCAGGAGCACGGCGAGCGAATGGTCGGACCCCGAGGCGCACCCAGCCGGGTCCCATTCGGTCGGAGACGTGCTCAGCGAGAAGCGATTGGAGTTCCAGAAAACCGCGTTCCTGGTGTTGTCGCACGCCCTTGACGCGTCGGTGTGGCGGAAGTCCCAGTGCGCGCCGAGCACCTGGTTGAGCTGGTCGCGGATCTGGATGGTGTCGTCGGCCCCGTCGCCGTTCCCGTCACACCTGCTCAGGTCCTGGAACGTGATGATGTCCGGCTGGAACTGGTTCGTCGCCAAGCGCTCGACGAACCCGCGCCACGCAGTCTCCCGAAGCTGATGCATGTTCGCGTCCCAGATCTGCACGACCCCTTCCGGAGTCTCAGGTGGAGGGACGGGCAGTGTCTGTGCAGCGACGTTCCCCGTCACAGTCAGTGGCACGACGAGACATATGCACAGCGCGATAAGACCCGTAGCACGATTTCGCATCCGACCCCCCCAGCGTGGTCCCCACGTCCGGCGACTGAGTCTGCGTGGGGACGAGCGCGCTGGCAATGGCGCGATCGGATGATTGAGCGTGACGCGACGTCACTAGTCATGTTCCGACCGGTGCGCCCGGTGCACGTTTGCGCCGCGTGCAGCGCGCAGGGTCTACGGGGATTCGCAGGCTGTTACGACTTCGCCGTCCCGGCAGTCGTCGACGCCATCATTCCCGCTCAAAGTGTCCGTCCCCTGGTCCCCGTCCAGCGTGTCGTCCCCGGCGCCGCCGGCGATCGAGTCGTCGCCGTACAGTCCGACGAGGAGGTTGGGGTCGTCGTCGCCGGTGAGGACGTCGCCTTCGAACGTCCCGATGGCGGACTCGATCCCGAACAGCCGCGACACCTCGTCCGGCTGCGTCGCCGTCCCTTTCGACAGGTCGACCTGCACGCCCGCCGCGATCGCCCAGTCGGGGGCGTCCGGCGAGCACCCCGACCTCTGTGCCCCGTAGGTGTCCGTGCCCGCGCCGCCGTAGACGTCGTTCTCTCCGAAGATGGGCGCGAGACAGTCGTCGCCTTCCCGTCCTCGCATCAAGTCGTCGCCGAGCCCACCCAGCAGCGCGTTCGGCCCGGCGTCTCCGAGGATGACGTCGTCGTAGGGCGAGCCCCACACGCTCTCGAGCCCCCGCAGGGTGTCGCTCCCATGGCCGGACGCCCGCCCCTTCGAAAGGTCGATTCGGATCCCTCGCGGCGCGACGTCGTAGCCGGCGATGTCACCGATCCCGTCGTCGGCGCCGCCGACGATCACGTCGTCTCCGCTCCCGCCGTCGAGGTTGTCGGACGACCCTCCGCCGACCAGCCGGTCCTTGCCCTCGAACCCGGCGATCTCGTCCGGCCCCGGCCCCCCTATGAGGAGATCCTTTCCGGGGCCGGCGTTGATGCGATTGAAGTCGCGGCCGCCCCGGACGCGGTCGTCCCCGAAACCCGACACGATCGAGTCCGGGCCCTCGCCCCCGCAGATGTAGTCGTCACCGCCCCGAGAGCGGATCTCGTCACGGCTGGCGCCGCCCACGATGACGTCCGGGCCCCGGGTGCCGGTCAGGACGTCGGTGTCGGGCGTCCCGACGATCGTCGCGACCCTCCCGAAACAACGAGGACGCTCCGCCGTCACGCCCGGAGTGGACGAAGCCGCGGCGAGGAGCACGGCGGCCGACGACGAGCACAGGAGCGTTCGAACCCAGCGATCGTTCATCCCGCTGTCATCCTCGCACGACGCTGCTTTTGCGTACCCGTGCTCAGCTAGGCTCACCGCGACGCGCAGCGCTGCCTAGCTGGGAGGCCGGATGGCTGATTCTCGGTACTGGAATCCGCGCCACGAGACGATGCCGCGGGACGAGCTCGACGCCTTGCAGCTCCACAAGCTGCGGCTCACGCTCGAGTGGGCATCGTCGCAGGTCCCGTGGCACTCGAAACGGCTGAACGAGGCCGGCGTCTCGGCGGAGTCCATAACGACGCTCGACGACCTGCGGCGGATCCCGTTCATGACGCGCGCCGAGTGGATGGACGCGCAGCTCCAGGAACCTCCGTACGGGCCGATCCTCGCGGCCCCCGAGGAGAGCGCCGTCCGCTACCACATGACGTCCGGGACGACCGGGCGCACGCCGATCCGCGTGCTCGACGGCATGAAGGACTGGGAGTGGATCGCGGAGATGTGGTGCTACGGGTTCTGGGGCTTCGGCGTCCGGCCCTCCGACACCGTGTTCTTCGCCTTCTCGTACGGGACGTTCGTCGGTTTCTGGGGCGCGCACTACGCGTGCGAGAAGATCGGCTGCCTCGTGCTGCCCGGCGGCAACATGACGACCGAGGCCCGCGTCCGCCAGATCATGGACATGAAGGCGACCGTCGTCTGCTCGACCCCGACCTACGCGCTGCGTATGGCCCAGGAGGCGGCGACGATGGGCGTCGACCTCGCGAACGGGCCCGTGAAGCGGCTGATCCTCTCGGGCGAGCCGGCGGGGTCGATCCCCGCGACGAAGAAGCTCATCGAGCAGCAGTGGGGCGCCAAGGCCGCCGATACCGCGGGGATGACGGAGCTCGGCACGATCATGATGTTCGAGTGCGAGCACCAGCCGGGCGGCACGCACATCATCGAGCCCCACTACATCGAAGAGGTCGTCGATCCCGAGTCCGGTGAGCCCGTGGGCTACGGCGAGCAGGGCGAACGCGTCGTCACCTCGTTCGGGCGCGGGTTCATCCCCGTGATCAGGTACCGCACGCGCGACCTCGTCGTGAAGGTCCCGGCGGACCGGTGCTCGTGCGGCCGGACGTTCGACCTGTACGAGGGCGGGATCGTCGGGCGCGTGGACGACATGAAGCTCGTGCGCGGCACGAACATCTACCCGCGCGCGATCGAGGCGATCGTGCGCGAGTACGAGCAGGTCGACGAGTTCCAGATCCACCTCTACACCGCCGACGGCATCCGCGACGAGATCGAGGTCCTCGTCGAGATCCCGGACCCGGACGCGGACGCCGACCGCCTCCTGGGCGAGCTGTCCACGTCGCTGTCGGAGGCGCACGAGGGGCTGCGTTTCGGCGTCAGGAGCGTCGAGCTCGGGTCGCTCCCGCGCTTCGAGCTGAAGGCGAAGCGGCTGGTGGACGAGAGGGTTCTCGCCGGCAGCGAGGGGGAAAGGAAGCGCATGTGATGGACCAGACCACCCTTTCGCCCGCGCAGCGCGAGCTCGTCGCCTGCTACCAATCGCTCGTGCGGGTGCTGTCCGAGCACCGCGACGAGCTGGCGCCGTTCGAGGAGCGCAACGCGCTCAAGGCTGCCGCCGCGCTGTGGCAGGTGATGAACGGGCTCGACCTCGACCCCGGGCACGTGTACGAGCTGGGGATCTGATCGGACGCTCGGCCCCCGCTCTGCTCCTGGCAGTCGTCGCGGCGGCTTTCGTCGCGTGCTCGGCGTCGCGCCCGGACGTGGATCTCGGGACGGCCGCGCAGCGCGGCGCGACCGCGGGTGACGAGGTGAGCGCGACCGAGGAGCCGGAGACCGGCGAAGGCCGCCTGACGGCACGGCCGCGGCGCGACGTACCGGCCCGCGCTCGTACCGGACAGTTCGAGCTGCAGGTGGGCGACGGCCGGCTCCCGCTGCTGTTCGTCCCGGAGAGCTACGACCCGAAGCGGCCCGCGCCGTTCGCGCTCACGCTGCACGGCGCGAACGCCGGCGCGCCGAACGGGTTGAAGCGCCTGCTCCCGTACGCGGAGGACAACGGGATCATCCTGCTCGCGGTCGCGTCGCACGAGCGGACCTGGGACGTGATCTACGGGGGCTTCGGCCCCGACGTCGACCACATCGACGACGCGCTGCAGGAGGTCTTCTCGACCTACGCGATCGACCGCCGGCACCTCGCCGTGCAGGGTTTCTCCGACGGCGCGTCGTACGCGCTCTCGCTCGGCATCACGAACGGCGACCTCTTCAGCCACGTGATCGCGTTCTCGGCGGGCTTCATGACCCCGGGCGAGGCGCACGGGTCGCCGCGGATCTACACGTCGCACGGCACGACCGACCCGATACTGCCGATCGGGTCGACGAGCCGTCGTTACGTCCCGCAGCTGAAGCGCGCCGGCTACGACGTCGTCTACCGGGAGTTCGAGGGCGGCCACCGCACGCCGCAGCCGATCGCGAAGGAAGCCGTCGAGTGGTTCCTGGAAGGGAGGCGAGGCTGATGGACCTCGCAAGCACCGACCACCTGCTGACGACGACGAGGACGGTGCGGAAGCGCCTGGACCTCGAACGGCCCGTCGACCGCGAGCTGATCCTCGACTGCCTGCGCGTCGCGGTGCAGGCGCCCACCGGCTCGAACCTCCAGAGCTGGCGGTGGGTCGTGGTGACCGACGAGGACCTGCGGGCGCAGGTCGCCGGCGTCTACCAGCGCGCGATCGGCCCGTACAACGCGTTCTGGGACCGGTCGATCGACCCGTCGAACAAGAGCCTCCGCAAGGTCGTCGACTCGTCGATCTACCTCGAGGGGATCATGGCGCGGGTGCCCGTGCTCGTGATCCCGTGCGCCTTGGGGACGACCGCGCAGAGCGAGGAGTTCTTCGCCGGGCTCGGGTACGGGGGCGAGTCCCTGCGCAACATGGTCGCGTCGGGCTTCTACGGATCGATCTGGCCCGCGGTGTGGAGCTTCATGCTCGCGGCGCGGAGCAGGGGGCTGGGCAGCGCGCTGACGACGATGCACCTCGCGCTCGAGCGGGAGATGGGCGAGCTGCTGGGGATCCCGGACACGGTGACGCAGGTCGGGTTGATCCCCGTCGCCTATTTCACGGGCGACGACTTCAAGCCCGCGAAGCGGCGGCCCCCGGAGGAGATCACGTACTGGGACGGCTGGAAGAAGAAGACCTCTACTTGAACGCCGGGATCGTGATGAACGACGCCGGGTTCTCCATGTGGAAGTAGCCCTGGAGCGGCGCGAAGCCCCGTGACGTCGTACGCATCGTCAGCCCGGTGACCTTCTTCTTGTTCAGCTTGTCGGGGACGTCGATCTCGAACGTCACCTCGGTCCAGCTCTGAGCGGGCGTCACGAGGTAGTCGACGGTCGCCGAACCCACGTCGACGCTCTTGTCCCCGACCTCGGCCTCGACCACCACGTCCAGGGTCGCGGGGCCTGCGGAACGTCCGAGGAACGACGTGATGTAGAGCTTGCCGGTCACGGGCTTCGACGCGTCGAGCACGAGCGGCAGCCCGTCGAACGCCATCCACGCCTGCTCGACCATCGGCTGGGCGCCGGTCTGGCCCGAGACGCCGTTGACCGCGCCGTTCTCCGCGCCCCCACAGGTGCCGTCGCCGGGTCCGTCGACCACGCTCAGGCCCAGCACGGCGGCGCTGCAGTCGGGGCCGCGCAGGAAGAAGTCGATCCCCGCCGGCTTCTTCGCGTGGGCGGTGACGCCGAGCGAACCGGCGACCAGAGCCGCTGCCGTCAACGAGACGATCGTCTTCTTCATCGTGGGTCCCTCTCTCGCGTGCCCGTCTCTACTTCTGGACGCCGTGCCACTTCAGGACGTCGAAGCCCTTCTGCAGGTCCACCGAGTAGACGATCTCGTCCGTCATCCAGTAGACGGCGGCCGAGTTGCCCGCGTGCGGGAGGAAGTAGCCCTCGTCCGTGATGTGGCCCTTCTTGTCGACGCCCATGAAGTGGGTGCCGTGGTTGAACATCGTGACGCCGACGATCCCGCCGTTGCGGAAGTCCGGGTGCGGCTCGAACCAGTGCGTCGAGCAGCCGAACGTGGTGCCGCTGGGCGGGTTGCCGTCGGTGTAGGTGCCGGACGGCGGCCGGTAGGTCTCTATGCGCGTGAGCTTCCCGGTCTTCTTCCACTTCGACGCGTCCCAGGTGGAGAAACCGCCGCTCGTGTCGTTGCACTGGATGTCGGCGCCCGGGAGCCACGTCTCGCCCGTCGAGAGGGCGAAGCGGTCGCGGCCCTCCTGCGGCCACTTGCTCGAGTGGATGAACTCACCCATCGGGTCCGCCGCCGCGAGGAGCTTGGGCTTGAGCGGGTTCTTCGTGTCCAGCAGCATCATCGGGTCGCTCGAAGTGAGCACGCGGTTGGGGGCGATCTCGTTGACGTCGTGCGCGTTCCCGACGGGCATCCCCTCACCCCACTTGACGTCGGCGAGCTTCGGCTTCGCGGGGTTCCGGAGGTCGACGATGTTGCCGTCGGATCCGTAGAGCCACTTGCAGTTCTGGAGACAGCTCATCGTGTGCTGGCCGGCGCCGTCTAGCACCGCGAGCTCGACCGGGTTCGACTTGTCCTCGACGTCCCACACGTGGACGCTCGCGTCCGGGAGCTCCTCCGAGAAGATCATGATCTTGTCGTTCCCGTCCACGTCCTCGTTCTCGAACTTGAAGCCGAACGGCGTGGTGCTCAGCTCCTGCGGAGCGAGCGGGTCGGAGACGTCGTAGATCGAGAAGTTGTGCCACGACGTGACGTACATGTGCTTGCCGATGATCTTGGCGCCCGACGCCGTGCCGACGTTGAACGGCACGTAGGTGACCCACTCGACGTTCTCGGAGGTGAGGCCCCCGGCCGACGGACCTGCGCCCGCGGAGGGCACTGCGGCGAACAGGCCGCTGGCCGCGACCAGAGCGGCACCCAGCGCTGCGAAAATCCTCTTCACGATTGCTCCTCTTCGGGTCGTAGTCGTCTGCCGGGGAGGTTCGCCACCGCCCCCCGGGTTCCTCCGGGAACGAATGGGCTACATGTGGGGCAGGGCCCGGGGACGCTGGCCGCAGACCGGCGCCGTGGCGAGACCGCCGCCGTCGCGGCGCCCGACGCGGGCGTCGGAGGAGCCGAGCCTCGGAACCGTCTTCTCGTCGACCTCGCGCACGTTCAGCAGGCGGGCGCCCGGGGAGGGCATCCGGAAGCGCAGGAAGCTCGGGCGCTCGCAGCTGTGGAGCAGCGTGATCTCGGACGCGGCCCCCGAGGGCAGCGACTCACCCTTCGAGTAAGCCACGGAGCCGGAGATCGTGAGCCGCAGCGAGCCGCCCTTGGGGACCACGAGGTCGGTCGGCAGCAGACGGATCGTCACCTTCACCGGCTCGTTCGTCGCGATCTCCTTGGCGGCCTCCTGCTCGAACCAGCCGTTCGGCATCGCGTCGATGTGCTGCAGGGAGCGCACGCCGTAGGTGGCCTGGGCCTCGCTGCTGCTGCCGCCGTGCGTCAAGGGCTCGCCGTCCGAGCCGAGGACCTCGAGCTCGGCGGCGACGTGGCCGTCCGGACGGCTCGACATCAGCCACAGGTCGAGCATCGGCTGGCCGGTGAGGTGCAGCGGCGCCTTCATCTTCGGGGTCTGGAAGACCGCGAGCTGGCCGTCCTCGGGGTCGCCCACCGCGACCTGCTCGGTGTAGACGGTCTCGCCCTGGGGCGACGCAGTCCCGAGCGATCCCTCCGCGCCGAGAGCGAGCTGCCCGAGAGGCCCACCGGTCGTGGGGTATTCCTTGACCGACCACCACTCGCCGGTGCTCGCCTGGACCTGGACGTCCGGCCACTGCTCGACGCCGGTGTCGCGGCCCTTGAGGTAGCGGTCGAACCACGCCGTGACCATGTCGTACCAGTCCTGCCGGTTCCACTCGGGTTCGACGGCGGAGTGGCCCGACGGGAACGCGTGGTTCCACACCCCGAACAGGCCCTTGTGCGGCGTGTTGCCGGAGAGGCGGTTGAAGAAGCCGGCGAGCGTGATGTCCTGGACGTTGAAGTCCCGGAGCCCGTGGACCATCAGCGTCGCGGCCTTCACCTTGTGGGCGCGGGGCCGGTACTCACGCTGCTGCCAGTACTCGGTGAAGTCGCCGTTCTGGTCGGCGGACGAGCCCATGACGTCGCCCTGGCACTCGACCTTCTCGGGGTAGTGCTGGGGAGCCGGCTGCTCGCCGGGCGTGAGGCTCGTCAGCAGGTAGCTGCCGTTGCCGAGCGCCGGCTGGCCGAACCACGGCACGCCGTCCATGAAGTTCCAGTCATACTGCCCGCCGACCGTGGCCGTCGGGATGATCGCCTTCAGGTACTGCACCTGCTTCGGGTCGCCGAACGCGGCGGTCGAGATCTGCGTCTCGGCGTCGTAGGACGCGCCGTACATGCCGACGCGGCCGTTCGTCCAGGGGGCCTCCTTGCCGAGGTACTCCACGACCGCGGCCCCGTCGGAGAACTGGTTCGTCGACGTCTGCTCGAGGCAGCCGCCCGACTCGCCGGTGCCGCGCACGTGGTGCTGCGCGACCGCGTAGCCGCGGGCGTTGAAGTACTGGATGAAGTTCGGCGTGGTGGGGTTGCCGGAGTACGCCTCGACCCCCTGCGCGACGTACGGGGTCATGATCAGGATCGTCGGGACCTTCGCCGGCGGCTTCTTGCCGGCCTTCGCCTCGGGCAGCCACGTCTCGACGTAGAGCTGGACCCCGTCGGCCGCGGTGACGTAGTGACGCTGGGTCTCGGGGTCCTCGTCCGGCGCCTTCGACCCGTAGAGGTCCGCCGACAGCGGCTTCGGGACGAAGCGCCGGCCGCGGTCGGGCGCGGACTCGGCGGAGGCGGACGTGGGCAGCAGGAGGCCGGCGAAGACGGCGGCCGCGACGAATACTTTGAGTGGGCGCATGAGGTCCGTATTTCGGCGGTTTGCCCCGTAGTCCTGCGAGTAGCCTCCCGGCATGGACTTCGAGCACAGCACCCGCAGCAAGGAGCTGCAGGCAGAGCTCCTGGCGTTCATGGACGAGCACGTCTACCCGGCGGAGACCGTCTACCGGGACCAGGTCTTCTCGCAGGAGGACCCGCACGTCCTCCCGCCGGTCATGGAGGAGCTGAAGGCCGAGGCGAGGAGCCGGGGGCTGTGGAACCTCTTTCTCGACCTGTCGAACCTCGACTACGCGCCGCTCGCCGAGATCATGGGCCGCAGCCCCATCGCGCCCGAGGCGACGAACTGCGCGGCCCCCGACACCGGCAACATGGAGATCCTCGCCGAGTTCGGGACCGACGAGCAGAAGGAGCGGTGGCTCGCCCCCCTGCTCGACGGCACGATCCGGTCCTGCTTCGGGATGACCGAGCCGTCGGTCGCGAGCTCCGACCCCACTAACCTCGCGAGCACGATCGCGCGCGACGGCGACGAGTACGTCGTGAACGGGCGCAAGTGGTGGACGTCGGGGGCCGCCGACCCGCGCTGCAAGGTCTGCCTGTTCCTCGGGAAGTCGAACCCCGACGCGGACAAGTACCTCCAGCACAGCCTCGTGCTGATCCCGATGGACGCGCCGGGCGTGAACGTGCTGCGGACGCTCCCGGTGTTCGGGTACGACGCCGGGCACGGCCACTGCGAGATCGTCTTCGAGGACGTGCGCATCCCGGCGTCGAGCCTCCTCGGGACGGAGGGTGGCGGCTTCCTCATCGGCCAGGCGCGCCTCGGCCCCGGGCGTATCCATCACTGCATGCGGGCGATCGGCATGGCCGAACGCGCGCTCGAGCTCATGTGCCGGAGGGCGCACTCCCGCGTCGCGTTCGGGGTCCCGCTGTCGAAGCAGGGAGTGATCCGCGACTGGATCGCCGAGGCCCGCATCCGTATCGAGCAGGCGCGCCTGCTGACTCTGAAGGCCGCCTGGATGATGGACACGGCCGGCAAGGACCGGGCCCGCACGGAGATCTCCGCTATCAAGGTCGCCGCCGCGGAGACCGCTACGTGGGTGATCGACCGGGCGATCCAGGTCCACGGGGGGGCCGGGGTCTCGGACGACTTCCCGCTCGCGCTCATGTACGCACACGCGCGGACGCTCCACATCGTCGACGGGGCGGACGAGGTCCACAAGATGGTCCTGGCGCGCAACGAGCTGCACCGGTGGAAGCCGAGCTGACGAAGGCGTGATCCTCGCGCTCGTCGCCGGCGTCGTCCTCGGCGTCGCCAGCAAGCTCACCGACTACGTCGCGCCCTCGTGGGTGGGCAACTCGCTCGCGCTGTGGATCCTCGTCGCCTTCCTCGTCGGGCGCAGGGCGCGGGACGTGCGGACGGGCGCGCTGCACGGCGCGACGGCGCTGGTGGTGGCGACCGCGAGCTACTACGCGTACCGCGTGCTCGTGGCGCAGAACATCTCCGAACGGTGGCTCGTGAGGGCGTCGTCGTTCTGGATGGCGCTGGCGCTTCCGAGCGGCGCGATCTCGGGCGGCGTCGCGGCAGCCGGTGACCGCGCGGCGTGGGCCCTTCCCGCCGGTGCCTTCGCCGGAGAGACGGTTCTCGTGCTGGGGCGCGGGGGCCGGGCCTTGCACGCGGCCCTCGCCGCGGTCGCCGCGGTCGTCCTCGGGGGCGTGACGCGGTGGAACCGGCGCGCGCTGCTGCTGGCCGCGGCCGGGAGCGTCACGGTCGTGCTCACCGCCCTCGGTTACCGGGCGCTGCTGAGGAGCTAGACGCCGGCTCCGTCGGGCGCCGGCGCGGGGCGCCTCGTCCCCGACGTCGCGACCACGACGCCCGCGAGGATCAGGGCCGCGCCGAACAGCTGCGCGATGCCTGGGTCCTCCCCCAGCGCGATCGCCGCGATCACCATCGCACCGACGGGCTGGAGCAACAGGACGATCGACGTGACCGCGGCGGGGAGCCGCGGCAGCGACCGCGAGATCAGCAGCCACCCGACGACCTGCGCGCTGAGGGCGAGCGCGACGAGCCACCCGTGCTCCGGCCACCGCGGCCCCCACGCGACGTCACCTGCGACGGCGCCGTACAGCGCGGCCACCACTGCGGAGACGAGCGTCGCGTGGAAGAGGGGGCCGGCGACGCGCCTGAGGTCGCGCGAGCCCTCCCGCAGCACGAGGATGAACGCGGCGTACGCGAGCGACGTCAGGCCCCCGAACACGACCCCGAGCGCCGGGTTGTCGCCGTAGGCGTCGCTCCCGACCGCGCCGGAGATCAGCACGACCCCGGTCAGCACCACCGGGATCGCCCAGAACAGCTGCCGGCGCGGCCTCTCGCCGAGCAGCGCCCACGCGGCGAACCCGACGATCAGCACCTGGAGGTTCCCGAGCACGGTCGCGAGCCCCGCTCCGACCGCGTCTATCGCGTTGTGCCAGAACACTAGGTCGAGAGCGAAGAACATTCCGGCGACCCACGCGAGGTTCCGCGTCCTCTGCGGCAGGACGCCGAACCGCCGGGTCTCGAGATAAGTGATCGCGCCGAGCACCGGCAGCGCGTACAGGCACCGGTAGATCGCGACGGTCACGGGCGACGAGGACGCCAGCCGCACGAGGACGCCGGACGAAGCGATGCACACGGCGCCGAGGGCCGCCGTCGCGAGGGGGCGATCGGCGAGGCCGAGGGGGGCGCGCATCGGCAGACCCTAGATGCCCGCACCGGCGTCGTGGAACGTGCGGAAAGCGCCGGTTCCACGACGCGCGAACAGGCTGTGGCCGGTGTGGGCGCGGCGGGATCGCCGCGGCAGGAGCCCGCTCTGCTCGGGCGAACCTCCGGCACATGCCGCACGCTCATCGTCTGCCCGCGCGCCTCGCGGCCGCCGCGCTTGCCGTTCTCGCCGCGCTCGCCGTGGCGGCGCCCGCCGGCGCGCGCCGCGCGCCGAAGTGGAAGAGCCACGCGCCGATGCGCCACGCGCGGACCGAGGCCGCGTACGCGCTCGACGACGGCCGCATCTTCGTGATCGGCGGGCTCGGCCCCAGCCTCGTCACCGTCCCGCTCGTGGAGATCTACGACGTAAAGGCGGACGCGTGGACGGACGCGGCCCCCCTGCCCGTCGCGGTGAACCACGCGATGGCGGCGTCCTACGACGGGAACGTCTACGTGGCCGGCGGCTACACCGCCGTGGTCTTCGGCGCCGTCAACACCTTCTTCATGTACGACGGCCTGGCCTGGGTCCCGCTCCCGCCGATGCCCGAGACGCGCGCCGCGGCGGGCATGGTCGGCGTCGACGGGAAGCTCTACGTGATCGGGGGCTTCACGCAGCAGGGCCAGCTCGCGACCACGACGCTCGTCTACGACATGGACGCGGGAACGTGGTCGGTCGAGGAGGGCACGCCCGACCCGCGCGAGCACCACATGCTCGTCGAGCACGACGGTCTCGTCTACGTGATCGGGGGCCGCGTCGGCAGCCCGGACACGAACGTCGCCGACGTGGACCGGTTCGACCCGGGGACCGGCAAGTGGGCCGAGCTCGCGCCGATGCACCAGACGCGCAGCGGCCACACGTGCGCGGCGACCTCGAACGGCCTGATCGCGTGCATGGGCGGCGAGATGACCGGCGCGGTGTTCGACACCGCCGAGGTCTACGACGTGCGCGCCGATCGCTGGACGGGCATGCCGTCGCTGCCGTCCGGCCGCACCGGGTTCGGGAGCGCCGCCGTAGGCACCCGCCTCTACTCGTTCTCAGGCGCTACGGACGCCGGGTACCTCGCGTCGATGGAGTCGATCGACCTCAGGTCGTACGGGCGCTAGCGCCGCCCCTGCGGAGCGACCCGCTCCGGCGTCACCTTGAAGATCACTCGGTGGTCGCCGGGACCGTCCCACGGGTACTTGTCCTGACCCATGTACTTCTTCGCGAGGCGGTCGATCAGCGTCTTCTCGGGGTCGTCCTCCACCTCGACGCGGCCGCGGATCTCGATGTAGCGGTAGGGGTCGTCGGGGTCCGTGATCGACAGCGCGATGCGCGGGTTCGCCGCGACGTCGCGCGACTTCGCCCGCGCCTTCGTGTGCGAGAGGAGCACGCGCTCGCCGTCCCACTCGAACCACATCGGAGACGTCCGCGGGTTGCCTTCCGGCGTGACGGTCGCGACGTGCGCGATCCCCTTCTTGTCGAGGATGTCCCTCAGCTCGTCCGGTATCGCGGCGCGCTCTGCGGTGTTCACGTAAGCCCCCTCGGGTAATGGTCCTCGTCTAGGACCGGCAACGTCGTGAGGGGAGGGGTATTCCCGGGCTATCCGGCCCAGAGCCGCACGCGCATCTTCCCGGTCGTGACCGGCCCGGGGCACTCGTCCGTCCCCCCGATGTGGACGGAGATCGTCGCGTCCGGGACCACGGGCAGGGGCGCGACGGTCCCGCCACAGAGCCTTGCGAGGATCGCGGTCTCGTCCTCCCCCGGCGGGTCCATGAAGACCGTCGCGTGGACCGGCGCGCCCGCGTTGTCCAGTAGCCGGATCGCGAGCCGCGTCTCGTGTCCGTGGACTTCGAAGAAGAAGCAGTCGTTCCCGCCGAGCGTCCCCTTCCCGTCGGAGCAGCCGAGGCCGCCGTTCTCCCCCACGGCGACGCCGGCGACGCGAGTCGTCTCGTAGCGCTCGACGAAACTGCGCACGTCGGTGAAGGGAACGAAGGGGTCGCCGTGCGGCTCGGGGGCGCTCCGGGACCGCGGCTCGCCAGCGACGGCGCGCCGGGCGCCGTCGGATTGCGGCACGGCCTCGCCCGAACGCCCCCGCGTGACCGTCTCGTTCCTCGTGCCCGGTTCGGCAGGGCCCAGGGGCAGGCCCCCTTCGTGCCGCCGGAGGTCGGGCGGGTCCAGGCGCTCGTCCACCTCGCGGGCGGGCGGAGGACCGGGACGGTGGAGCTCGCGGATGCCGGTGTCCGACGCAGCGAGCACCAGCGCGAGGGCCGCGGCGGTCCCCGCGGTGATGCGGCGACGGCGGCGCACGACCGCGCCGTGCACCTCGCGGAGCCCTTGCTCGACGTTCACGACGATCGAGTCGCCGCTCGCGACGAGCCCGGAGCGGAGGGTGCTATCGAGTGACATCGCTGCTCCTCCTCGTCCGGTGCTCCTCGGGGTCGAGCACCGCCGCGAGCTTCGTCCTCGCCCGGTGGAGATGGACGCGCGCGGTCGCCTCCGAGCACCCGAGCAGCGCGGCCACCTCGGACGTCGGCTGGTCCTCGAAGTAGAAGAGGACGACCGCGGCTCGCTGCGCGGGCGGAAGCGCTCGCACCGCCGCGAGCACCGCGTCGTCGGCCTCGGGCTGCGGCGCCGCGCCGAACGGCAGGGCCGGAAGGACCTTCTGCTGGAGCTTGCGGCGGCGGAGGTGCGAGATCGCCAGGTTGACCGCCACGCGCCGCACCCACGCGGCCGGCACGTCGTACCGGGACACCCGCCACCAGTGCCGGTAGAGGCGCGCGAACGCCTCTTGGGCCACGTCGAGCGCGGCCTCGTGGTCGCCGAGCATCAGCTCGACCGTCCGCACGACCGCCTGGTACTCGGCGCGGAAGAACCCGCTGTACGCCTCTCTCGCCGAAGGCCTGCCCGCTCCCATCACCCACTTACACGTCCGGGGGTGTCGGGATGTTTACTCCGGGAGCGGGGGTTCCGTCACTTCCTCCCGGCCTGCAGCTGGACGGCGACGCTCGGCTCCGGGTGGGCCGCGTCGGTGAACGAGGCCGCGATCCGGCCCCCGGGGAGCAGCACGACGCTGGGGAAGTCGCAGTTCCCGTCGGGCGGCGTCGTCGTCGCGAGGCCGCCGGGGCGGCACCCGAAGTCGCCCGCGCCCAGCGCGTAGACCCGTTTCAGGTGCGGGAGCCCGTCGCGGAGCGAGAACCGGTACACGAGGTCCTGCGTCACGAGCGGCTCCATCTGCTTGATCGCGTGCACGACGACGGCGGCAGTCGCGGCCGCGCCGTTGACCTTGAACGACTTCGCGGACTCGCGGCCCGCTCCCCCGTTCGTCACGCTGTACCCCGGCAGCAGCGGGAACGTCCGCGTTACCCACGTCGCGCCTCCGTCGGACGACGTCTTGTAGACGATCGCGGTGTCGGTCATCGAAGTGTGGTGAAGCAGTCCCGTGGAGTCGACCAGCGTTCGCCCGCGCGAGGCGAGGTCCGTCACCTGGCTCTGCTCGGGCCCGGAGCCGGGGAACGAGTACGCGGCCCACCGCAGCGTGTCGGGGTCGAGGATCGTCCGCGGCGCGGTCGCGTCGAGGTCGAACGCGCCCAGGGACGGCTTCTCGGCGAGCGCGCGCCCGCGGCCGTACGGCGTGATCGCGTTCAGCTCGTGCGGCTGCACCCAGTCGAGCTCGTCCCACGGCTCGATCTGAAGCGGCTCGGCGGAAGATCCGGTCGCCGCGTCGGCCGCCCTGCTGTTCGGGACGGTGTAGTTGAGCCCGTCGAAGCTGTAGTACCAGGGGGTCTTCGAGAGGAAGAAGCCGCCGCGGATCACCGACACGTACGGGACCTCGAGGGGGCCGACCGTGAAGGGGCCCGGGAGGACGCCGAGCGCCGGCCGGTCGAGCGCCGGGGCGTGCATCTTGCTCGTCGAGTAGAACCACTTCTTCGACGAGCCCTCGTACTTGAACGTCAGCGCGAGGCCCGGCGGGTAGTCCTGGGCGAACGCGACGACGTCGCCGCCCGGCGCGACCGCGACCGTTCCTTCGTAGCCGTACCAGGGCCGCAGCTCCTCGGCGGGCAAGACCTGGGACCACGTCCGTCCCTCGTCCGTGGAGAAGCGGATCCACTCGCCGCCGAAGTCGAGCAGCATCCCGTCCTTCGTGGCGGCCAGGTAGTTCTCGCGGTCGTTGCCGGTCCCGCTCACCACCCTCCACGTCGTGGGCGGCAACGGACGCCCACTGCCGTCGAACGTCGCGACGCTCATCTCCTCGACGCGGGCCTCGTCGTACGGGACCACCTCGGCCGCGAGCTTCGGAGCCGCCGGCACGCGCCCCGTCGCACCGACGGACGACGCCGACGCCGCGAGCGCGAGCGCGAGCAACGCCGGCCAGGTCCTCCGTCCTCTCACGGAGAAGATGCTTCGACCGCGGGCGCGCTGTCCCTCCGTCGGCTCGCTGAGCGAAAACGCTCAACTGCGGTCGCTGCTACGAGTAAACGAACGCGGCGCGGCCGGCGTGTGTAAGTGCGTGGACGGTGAAGCGGCTCTGGACAAGGAGGAGCTGCGCGCTCTGTCGCTCGTCGCGGACGGCTACGCCGCCCAACGCGTCGCGCGCGTGCTCGGCGTCAGCGACGCGACCCTGCGGCGGAGGCTGAAGCGCGCAGCCGAGAAGCTGGGTGCCAACAGCCGGATCAACGCCGTCTACCTCGCGGCGCGGCGCGGGCTGATCTAGTGTCCCGAGTCATTAATTCGTCGCATTCGAGCGATCCTGCCTCGCCGATGGCGGCGTTGCTCGTCGCGACCGTACTCCCCGGTACGCTCGACTCCTCGCGCCTTGCCCTCGGTGGTCAGGATCGCTCTCGGTGCAGGCGAACCAACGACTCGGGACACTAGACGTCAGGAACGGCCGTACACGTCCTCGTAGCGTTCGATGTCGTCCTCGTCGAACTCGCCGAACGAGATCTCCAGCACGCGGCCGGTCCCTCCCGCGGAGCCGAGGCGGTGCCGCGACCCCCGCGGGATCACGAACTCGTCGCCGGGCGAGGCAACGTGCTCCTCCCCGTCGATCTCGACCTTCAGCCCCTCGTCGAGGACGACCCACAGCTCGTCGCGGTTGCGGTGCGACTGCAGGCTCAGCAGCTGCCCCTCGGAGACCGTGAGGATCTTCACGGTGCACAGGGCGTTGTGCGCGAACTGCCTGAACCCACCCCACGGGCGATCGTCTTGCTTGATGTTCCCGAGGATCTCGTCTCGCACGGACGCCACCACAAGCCCTCCGCTGTCATCGGCCGGTCTCTCCCATTCTCCTGGACCCGGGGGCGCGCCGCGACCGCGGGAATCGCCACTGCTCCGAGCCGGTTGTCGGAGGCATGGCAGACCCGAAGCAGATCCTCGAGCGAGCACGCACGATCGCGGTCGTCGGTATCGCGCGCACGACCGACAAGCCGAGTGGCGGCGTCCCCGCAGACCTGCAGCGGCGCGGCTTCCGCATCATCCCGGTGAACCCGAAGGCGGACGAGATCCTGGGCGAGAAGGCGTACGCGAGCCTCGCCGACGTGCCCGAGGAGGTCGACGTCGTCGAGGTGTTCCGGCCCGCGGAGGAGGCTCCAGAGGTGGTGCGCCAGGCGGTCGCCATCGGAGCTAAGGCGGTGTGGCTGCAGCTGGGGATCGAGTCCGACGACGCTCGCCGGATAGCGGAGGACGCGGGCATCGACTTCGTGCAGGACCGCTGCATGGCCGTCGAGAGCCGTCGGCACGACATCCGCAAGCAACCCGCCTAGGGTAAGTAAACCGCCCGGCGGAACGGCACGGGCAGGGACCGGATCTGCGGTGGCGGGGGCCGGGACGTCATCCACGGAGGCAGACGACACATTGCATAGAAGGCGTAGAAGTCCAGCGCGACGCTCGCCTACCACGACTTCGTCCGTCCGAAGTTACTGGTGCATGTGGTGCAACTGGTGCACGCTGGCCTTGCCCCGGTTTTGTGGACACTCAGAATGGTCACGTAGGTGACCGGAGGGAGGGTCCATGGCACGGTCGCACCGATACTCGGAGTTGTTCAAGGAGCAGGCGGTCGAGCTCTATCTGTCGCTGGCAGACAT
>DASZDG010000038.1:0-45881 GCA_035942255.1 Actinomycetota bacterium
CCTCGACGACCGCCTCGGCGTGTACGTGGTCCTCGAGGCCCTGCGCAAGGCCGGCCGCAACGACGCGGAGATCTACGCGGTCGTGAGCGTGCAGGAGGAGGTCGGCGTCCGGGGCGCGACCACGGCCGCGTTCGAGATCGAGCCCGCGGTCGGCGTGGCGGTCGACGTCACGATCGCCGGCGACCTGCCCGGCGCCGATCGCAGCCAGCAGGTGTGCGCGATCGGAAAGGGTGCAGCGATCGGGCTCATGGACTCGGGGTCGATCTCCGACCCGCGGCTCGTACGCACGTTCAAGGGCCTCGCCGAGAGCCGCTCGATTCCCCACCAGATGGAGATCCTCCCGCGCGGCGGCACCGACGCGG
Organism: Actinomycetota bacterium; assembly: GCA_035942255.1. Taxonomy (GTDB): domain Bacteria; phylum Actinomycetota; class CADDZG01; order CADDZG01; family WHSQ01; genus JALZEG01. The sequence goes on from DASZDG010000038.1 coordinate 363, forward strand.
GCGGCATCCAGCTGACGAGGGCGGGCGTGCCGGTCATCACGATCTCGATCCCGATCCGCTACGTCCACACGGTCAACGAGATGGCGTACGTGACCGACATCGACGCGACCGTCGACCTGCTCGCGGCGTACATCGAGTCGGCCCACGAGGGATCGCTCGACTGGAGCGCCGGCTAGCTAGCCCCCGATCCCCTCGATGTCGGCGCGGGTCCGCGGGCCGGGAACGGCCGGGGGCCGCCCTGCGAACAGCGCCTTGAGGGCCGGCGGGACGATGAGCGTCGTCGCGACGCTCATGATCACGACGACCGTGTAGAGCTCCGCGTCGATGATCCCCTCCGACAGCCCGATCGTCGCGACGAGGATCCCGACCTCCCCCCGGGGGACCATTCCCGTCCCGACGATCAGGGCCGAACGCCTCCCCATGCCCCACGCGGCCGCTCCGCAGCCCCCGAGCTTGCCGGCGACCGCGATCGCGGTCACTCCCAGCGCAAGCGCGCCGCCCGCCGGGTCGGCGAGCGCGCCGACGTCCACGAGCGACCCCGTCACGACGAAGAAGAACGGGACGAGGAACGAGTAGACGGGCGTGAGCCGCTCCTCGAGCCCGTAGCGGTCCCTCGTCTCGGCCAGCGCGAGGCCGGCGAGGAAGGCGCCGATGATCGCCGCGAGCTGCAGGGCGCCGGCGACCGCGGCCAGCACCAGGCAGAGCCCGAAGGCGAAGGCGAACACGCCCTGGTTCCCCAGCCGGTCGAGCCACGGCGTGAGCATGAGGATCACGCGGGGGCCGAGGCCCCCGACCAGCACGACGAACCCGATCGCCAGCCCCGCGAGGGCGACGACCGACCCCACCGACAGGCTCCCGGCCGCCACCCCGGAGACGACCGCCAGCACGAGCAGCCCGAGGATGTCGTCGACGACCGCGGCCCCCAGGATCACGCGGCTCTCCGGCTCCTCCACCCGGCCGAGGTCCGAAAGGACCCTCGCGGTGACCCCCACCGACGTGGCGACGAGCGCAGTTCCGATGAACGCCGCCTCCAGCCCGTCTCCTTCGAGCGCCATGATCAGGGCGAACCCGGCCGCGAACGGGACGACGATCCCGGCGATTCCGACCGCGGCCGAGCGGCCCCCCACCGCCTTCAGGTGAGACGGCGGCGTGTCGAGGCCCACGGCGAACAGGAGGACGATGGCTCCCAGCTCCTGGAAGACCTCGTGGGCGACGGAGTGGCCGATGAGCCCGAGGGCGTGGGCGCCGAGGACGATCCCCACCCCCAGCTCGCCGATGACCGCCGGCTGGCCGACCTTCTCGAACGCCGCTCCCGCCACCTTCGCCGCCACGAACATCAGGGCGAGCTCGGCCAGGATCCGTTCCGTGGACATCCGGCAACCCTAGTCTTGGAGTAGCAGAATCCGGCCGTAAGCCGCGATCCCGCCAGGGTGAAGCGATTGACGGGGCAGATGGGGGAACTTAGAGTCCCGCGGGTTCGGCTGACGGGGGGCCGGGTATAGGCGGTTCCGGCACGATTACGACCGCTGTAGTAGGCTCTGCCGCCGGACTGAGTGGCGTCGGCCGCGGGACGGCCGAGTACCGATGCTGGAGCACGTGTGACCGGGGGAACCAAGAGGAGTCGCTAGATGGCTCAGAGCGCGACCGACTTTCAGTCTTATTCCGGCGGTCCCCTCGCGTCCGCCGATCCCGAGGGTCCCGCAGGCGTAAAGGCGCGCTCGCCCAAGCAGATCTTCTGGGAGCGCTTCAAGGACGACAAGCTCGCGCTCGTGGGGGCCGGGATGGTCCTCTTCATGGTGATCGTCGCGCTCCTCGCGCCGGTCTTCGAGAACCTCGTCGGCCACGGCTACACCGAGCAATACCGCAGCGAGCTCCTCAACGACTTCGGAACGCCCAAGGGCCCCACATCGGAATACCTGTTCGGCGGCGACCAGCTCGGACGTGACTTGTTCGTGCGCGTGTTCTACGGCGCACGCGTCTCCCTGTTCATCGCGATCGTGGCGACGGGGATCGAGATCTTCGTCGGCGTCCTCCTGGGGATGCTCGCCGGCTTCAAGAAGGGGTGGGTCGACGCCCTGATCTCGCGGTTCATCGACCTGACGCTGTCGATCCCGGCGCTGCTCCTCGCGATCTCGCTCGGGATCGTGCTCACGCCCAGCAAGGGGCTCGTGATCGCGATCATCTCGTTCTTCGGGTGGCCGTACGTCGCGCGCATCGTGCGCGGCCAGACGCTGTCTCTGCGCGAGGCGCAGTTCGTCGAGGCGGCGTACTCGGTCGGCGCCACGTCGCGGTGGATCATGCTCCGCGAGATCCTGCCGAACCTGATCGCGCCGATCATCATCTACTCGACGCTGATCATCCCGATCAACATCATCTTCGAAGCCAGCCTGTCGTTCCTCGGCGTTGGCGTGCAGAACCCGGAGGCGTCGTGGGGCGAGATGCTCTCCAACGCCGTCGACTACGTCAGCTACGGAGCGGCGTGGTGGTACATGTTCTATCCCGGTCTCGCGCTCTTCATCACGGTTCTGGGCTTCAACCTGCTCGGCGACGGGTTGCGCGATGCGCTCGACCCGAAGACCGCGCGTTAGGAGAGGGGGTCGGTTCGAGGATCGAGTTTCAATCGCAGTTGGGTTCGTCCGTTGCACGGAGGAGGAGTGATTGGTGAGGAGTGACAGAAGGTTCTTCAAGCTCGCGGCTCTGCTCGTCGGGCTGATGCTCATCGCTGCCGCATGTGGTGGCGGGGGCGACGACGACGGCGGCGAGGGCAGTGGCGGCGCCAACGTCGACACGGCCGACATCCCCATCGGGGGCAAGCTGACGATGGCGGGTACGTCGGACGTCGACTACATGGATCCGCAGGCCACGTATTACACGCTCGGCAGCATCCTGCACCGCGGCGTCTCGAGGACTCTCGTGACGTACCCCGCGGTCGGCGGTGAGGCCGGCATCGAGCCGATCGGCGACCTGGCGGTCGACCTCGGTCAGTCCAACGAGGACGCGACCGAGTGGACGTACCAGATCAAAGACGGCGTCAAGTGGGGCCAGGCCCTCGGTGGCGAGGACGTCCCCAACGTCACGGGCGAGGAGATCACCTGTGACGACATCAAGTACGGGATCGAGCGCCAGTTCATCCCGTCGGTCGGCGCCCAGTACGCGTACTACTACGAGATGATCGAGGGCGCGAAGGACTTCCAGGAGGAGAAGGCCGACAACATCGAGGGCATCGAGTGTGTGAACGACAAGGAGATCGTCTTCCACCTCACCGAGCCCACCGGCGACTGGGACCTCCGTCTGGCGATGCCGGCGACGAGCCCCGTCCCGCAGACCTACGCCGAGCAGTTCGACAGCGAGAAGGACTCGGACTACGACAACCACGTCGTCGCCTCCGGCCCTTACCAGATCCAGGAGTGGAAGCCCGAGGAGCGCATCGTCCTCACCCGCAACGAGCACTGGTCGCGTGAGACGGACGAGGCCCGCGGCGCATACGCCGAAGAGGTCGAGATCCGGCTCGGGTTCGACCCGAACATCGCGGTGAAGAAGATCCAGGACGGCGACTTCACGATCGCCTGGGACGCGTCGCCGACCGAGGCGCTGCTCGAGCAGACCGTGTCCGACCCGGACCTCAGCTCGCACCTCGCGAAGGGCCCGTCGGGCTGCATGCGCTACATCTACATGAACACGCGGCTCGAGCCGTTCGACGACCTCAACGTCCGCAAGGCCGTGAACCTCGCGATCGACCGCGAGAACATCAAGCGTCTCCAGGGTGGGCCGGTCACCGGACCGATCGCCACGAGCATCCTGCCGCCGGGCATCCCGGGTTACCTCTCCGCTGAGGAGTTCAACCCGTACGAGACCCCGAACATGGCGGGTGACATGGAGGCGGCCAAGCAGCTGATGGCCGAGGCCGGCTACGAGAACGGCTACACCGACGAGATCTTCGTCGTCGGGTCCTCGACGCCGCCGCACAACAAGTACTTCGAGTCGATCCGCAAGGACCTCGAGGAGCTCGGCTTCACGAACATCCGCAGCAAGCTTCCGGAGTTCCCGTTCCAGTACTCGCAGTTCTACGGGATCCCCGCGAAGGACGTGCACATGGGTACGTCGGCCGGTTGGTGCAAGGACTGGAACGACGCCGTCACGTTCTTCGACCCGCTGCTGCACGGCGAGAACATCCTCGAGTCGGGGAACTCGAACTACTCCGAGGTGGCCGACCCCGAGCTCAACCAGATGATCGACGACGCCGCGGCGACGGCCGATCCCGACGCACGCGCCACCGCGTGGGAAGAGGTCAACCGGTACGCGACGGAGCAGGCTTACTGGGTCCCGTGGAGCTGGGACGAGGACCTGCTTCCGTTCAGCCCGGACGCCGTCAACGCCTACTACCACTACAACTACTCGCTGATCGACTGGCCGAACGTGGGCGTCGCAACGGCAGAGACCGAGTAGCGCAGCAAACGCAGTAACGCAAGTGCAATGAGGTGAGCCGGTGCGGGGGCCGAACAGCCCCCCGCACCCTCACCGCCGGCAACGCAGGAACAAGCCAGGAACGAGGACGGGAGACACCGATGCTCCAGTACGTCATCAGGCGGCTGATGTGGTCGATCGTGATGCTGGTCCTGGTGATCGCGTGCGTCTTCGTGATCTTCTTCGTCCTCGGCGCGGGCGGTGAGACGCCCAGCGGCCAGCCCGCGGTCGCGATCCAGTTCGCCGGGAAGAACCCACGGCCCATCGTCGTCGAGCAAGTGGTGGAGAGGTTGGGCCTCGACCAGCCCATCCCGGTCCAGTTCGGCAAGTACGTGCTGAACGCCGCCCAGGGCGACCTCGGCTACTCCTACCAGACGCAGGAGCCGGTGACCCAGGCGCTTCTCGGGCGGCTCCCGGCTACGGCCTCGCTCGCGTTCGGCGCCTCGGTGATCTGGCTGGTCGTCGGCGTGGGCATCGGCGTCATCTCGGCCCTGAGACGAAGGTCGTTGCTCGACCGCGGGTCGATGGTGTTCGCCCTCATCGGGGTGTCGATGCCGACGTTCTGGCTCGGGCTCATCGCCGTCTTCGCGTTCGACTCCGGCTTCCAGATCTACGACACCGGGTCGTACGTGGGCCTCACGGAGGATCCCGTCGGGTGGTTCCGCGTCATGTGGCTGCCGTGGCTCGTCCTCGCGCTGACGTCCGCGGCGATCTACGCGCGGATGGTGCGCGGCAACCTCCTCGAGATCCAGGGGGAGGACTACATCAGGACGGCCCGTGCCAAAGGCCTCCGCGAGAGGTCGGTCACGCGCCATGCGCTCAGGAGCGCGCTCACGCCCGTCGTCACGATGTACGGGCTCGACCTCGGCATCCTGCTGGGCGGCGCGATCATCACCGAGCAGATCTTCAACATCCCCGGGATCGGCGACTACGCCGTCCAGGCGATCCTCAGCTCGAACTTCCCGATCATCCTCGGGACCACGGTGTTCGCGGCGACCTTCGTGATCATGGCGAACCTCATCGTCGACATCGTCTACGCGGCCCTCGACCCCCGCGTGAGGTACTCATAGGGCCGCTCGTCCCGCTCCGTAAGGCCTCCGCCCAGGAGCAGCAGCAGGCTCTACACTTCCGCAATGGCGACTAACGAGGTCCTGCTCGAGGTAAAGGACCTGCGGGTCCACTTCCCGACCGGTGACGGTCTCGTGAAGGCCGTCGACGGGCTCAACTTCAAGGTCCACCGCGGCGAGACGTTCGGCATCGTCGGCGAGTCAGGGTCCGGCAAGAGCGTCACGTGCCTCACCGCTCTCGGGCTCACGAACCGCGAGCGCGCGAACATATCGGGCGAGGTCATCTTCAAGGGCCAGGACCTCCTGACGCTAGACAAGGAGGAGCTGCGCGGTCTCCGCGGCAAGGAGATGGCGATGATCTTCCAGGACCCGTTCGCCTGCCTCCACCCCTTCTACCGGGTCGGAGACCAGATCGTCGAGGCGATCCTCACGCACGAGAAGATGCCGAAGAAGCAGGCCGCGGCGCGGGCGATCGAGCTCCTCGACGCCGTCGGGATCCCCAAGCCCCAGGACCGCTTCCGCAGCTATCCCCACGAGTACTCCGGCGGGATGCGCCAGCGGGCGATGATCGCGATGGCGCTCTCCCATAACCCCGACCTGCTGATCGCCGACGAGCCCACCACGGCTCTCGACGTGACGGTGCAGGCGCAGATCCTCGAGCTGATCGACAAGGTCAAGCGCGACTTCAACATCGGCGTGATCCTCATCACCCACGACCTCGGCGTCATCGCGGACTTCGCGCAGAGCGTGATGGTGATGTACGCGGGACGCGGCGCGGAGATCGGCCCCAAGGAGCACGTCTTCGAGAAGCCGCTCCACCCGTACACGTGGGGGCTTCTCGAGTCGATCCCCCGCATCGACCAGAAGGGCAGCCGGCTCGTGCCGATCGAAGGCGCCCCGCCGTCGCTGATCTTCGTCCCACCCGGTTGCCCGTTCCACCCGCGCTGCCCCCATCGGTTCGAGCCCTGTGACAAGGACCGGCCCGATCTCGTGGACCGCGGCGGGGGCCATCCCGACGCATGTCACCTCAGCATCGACGACAAGAAGAAGCTGTGGGCCGAGCGAGAGGCGCGACGCAAGGGCGTGACCGTATGAGGGGGGTCGAGATGCCGGCGCAGCCGGTAGGCGCGCCGCGCCGGACGGGCGAGCCGCTCGTCGAGGTCCGCAACCTCACGAAGCGCTTCCCGATCACGAAGGGGATCATCTTCCAGCGCGAGGTCGCGCGCGTGCACGCGGTCGAGGACGTGTCGTTCCAGATCTACCCCGGCGAGACGCTTGGGCTCGTGGGTGAGTCCGGCTGTGGGAAGTCGACGACTGCTCGGCTCGTTCTGAAGCTGCTCGAGGCGACTTCGGGTCAGGTCTTCTTCGAGGGCCGCGACATCACGAGGCTGAGCCGTGCCGAGATGCGCCCGCTCCGTCGCGAGATGCAGATGATCTTCCAGGATCCCTACGCGTCGCTGAACCCGCGCCAGACCGTCGGCCAGATCATCGGGGCGCCGTTCACGATCCACAAGACCGAGGGCGACACGCGCCGCAAGGTGCAGGACCTCATGGCGCGCACGGGACTGAACCCCGAGCACTACAACCGCTACCCGCACGAGTTCTCGGGAGGCCAGCGTCAGAGGATCGGCGTCGCGCGGGCCCTCGCGTTGCGGCCGAAGCTCATCGTGTGCGACGAGCCGGTGTCCGCCCTCGATGTGTCGATCCAGGCGCAGATCCTGAACCTGCTGGAGGACCTGCAGTCGGAGTTCAAGCTCACGTACTTGTTCATCTCGCACGACCTCGGCGTCGTTCGTCACATCGCGGATCGCATCGCGGTGATGTACCTCGGCCATTGCGTCGAGGTCACGACGTCGAACGAGCTCTACGACCGGCCGCGGATGCCGTACACCGCTGCTTTATTGTCCGCCGTCCCGAAGGGTCGCGCGGGTTCGAACGTCACGGAGCGAGTCGTGCTCAAGGGCGACGTGCCGTCGCCGATCGACCCGCCGTCGGGGTGCCCGTTCCATCCACGCTGTCCGAAGGCTCGCCAGGTCGGGGGCGGGAACATCCCCGAGAACTGCCGGACTCAGATCCCGCCGCTGGGCGAGGTGGACCCGAACCACTTCGCGGCGTGCTGGTACCCGGTGGAGAAGGGCGAGAAGCTAGACCAGGCTGCCCACGCTTAGCCCTTCTCGCGAAGACGCTCCTCCGCTAGCTGAGTCCCGATGTGCTTCCAGACGAGCTCCGGCAAAGCCGCTGTTGCTTCCTCCAGCGCGGCCTCGATGGCAACTGCATGCTGCTGCCGGACGTCGAGCGCGGCCAGCCATGTGTCCGGCTCATAGCGCGCGAGGATCGAGAACCCGAATAGCAGCGCGTACCAAGTCACCAAGGGAGACAATCGGCCGCTAGTCCCATCGATGTTCGGGATCAGCCACCTTGCTCCTGAGAACCGGTAGGTGGGGGCGAGTTCCTGAAGCGCGGTCGGCCGATCTCGGACGTCAACCAGACGCCCGAAGAGCGTGCCCGGCTGACGCCTTGAGGTGACCGTGGCGTCGTCATCGCTGTTCTTGTACCAACCGTCGAGCTCCGCGTAGTCGACGTCCCACAGGTCAGCAGCCACGCCTCCTGTCTCGACCACAACGTGGAGAGTCGGATCCCTCACTCGATTGGCGGCTACTTCCTCGAGGTAGAGCGCGCGGGGCCCGGCGATGACGTGCGGCTTCTCGGCCAGGTCGGGCAACGATAGGAACAACCTGCCGAGTGAGACAGGGCCTTCGAGCCGCCCCGACTCCGTCACGTCGTAGAGCGTCGAGAGCACGCTGGGGCCAGGAGCCGGTTTGATCTCGAAGTCCATCACGTCGGCGAGTACGACCCGTGACGCCTGGAGTAGCCCATGGCCGCGCGGTTTGTGGTCGTCCCCGTATGCAGCAGAGAGGGCCTTAGCCGCGTGCATCGCGGCGTAGTAGAGCGGCAGCGCACGAGCATGTGCCGCGGTCGCCTTCGCCGCGATCACGAGCTGTTCGAACTGCTGGATGCACGCGACGTATAGCGCGTTAGGCCGGCTCCCGACCTCCGCAGCCGCCCCCGGAGGATGCGCCAGAGTGTTGCGGAGTTGGAGCCATGCGTCGGCTGCGTCCGTTGTCTGCCCCTTAGACGGCCCGTTCCCGGTCCAGCTTCGCCACCAGGTTCCGCACCCGCATCTCGATCAGGTCGCGGATCTCCGCCACCTCTTCCGGCGACTTCCCCTTCGGGTCGTCCAGGGCCCAGTCCTCGAGCGGCACGGTGAGCGCCGGGCACGCCTCCTCGACCGCGCAGCCCATCCCGACGACCATCACGGCCTCGTCCGCCATCTCCTGCGTGAGCATCGTCCCGGGGCGGTCCTCGATCGGCACGTGCACCTCCGCCATGGCCTCGACGACCTCCGGGTGCGGCCGCTTCGCAGGCTCGGTCCCCGCGGACATCCCCTTGTAACGGTCGCCGGCGAGCGAGTTCAGGAACGCCTCCGCCATCAGCGAGCGGCCCGCGTTGTGGACGCACACGAAGAGGACGACCGGCCTCGGCACGTCCTCGGACGTCTGCTTGCGGACCCTGTAGCTCTGGTTCTGCGTGACTCGGCGGCTGTGCATCGAGAGCGAGGATACGTGTCCTCCGCGTCCTGTAACAATGCGACTCATGACCTTCTCGATCGCCGCCTGGGACGGCTCCGTCTCACCGCCCGAATGGGGCGTCGCCGTGGCCTCGAAGTTCCTCGCCGTCGGGGCGGCCGTGCCGTGGGTGCGCGCCGGCGCCGGCGCGATCGCGACGCAGGCTCTGGCGAACCTCGGCTACGGCCCCGACGGTCTCCATATGCTGCACTCGGGCGCGGACGCGGCGACCGTCGTGGCGCGCTTGACGGCTGCGGACGAGGCACGCGAGGACCGGCAGCTGGGCGTCGTGGACCGCGAGGGCCGCGCCGCGACGTTCACGGGGTCGTCGTGCTTCGACTGGGCCGGCGGCGTCGCCGAGGACGGCTTCTGCTGCCAGGGCAACATCCTCACGGGACCCGAGGTCGTCGACGCGATGGCAGACGCGTTCCGCTCCTCTTCCGGAGAGCTGGCCGAGCGGCTGCTCACCGCGCTGAAGGCCGGGGACGATGCGGGAGGCGATCGGCGCGGGCGCCAGTCGGCCGCGCTCTACATCGCGCGGGAGGGTGGCGGCTACGGCGGCGGCGTCGACCGTGCGGTCGACCTGCGCGTGGACGACCATCCGGCCCCCGTGGAAGAGCTGGCCCGACTATGGGGGATCCACAGCCTGCTGTTCCCGCGCAAGGAGAGCCTCGAGTTCGTCCCGATCGACGAGGAGCTGGCGGGCGAGCTGCGCTACCTGCTGTCCCAGCTCGGCTACGACGCGGGCCGGGGCGGGGGGACCCCGTACGACGCCGACCTGAGGGCGGCGCTGTACGAGTACGTCGGCACCGAGAACCTCGAGGAGCGGTGGTCCGAGGACGCGGTCGTCGAACGGCGCGTGCTCGACCACCTGCGGGACCGCTGAACTACAACAGCGCCTCGGCCGCGCGTAGCGCGCGCTCGTAGACCTGCTTGAGGGGCATGCCGGTCGCGCGTGCGACGCGGCGCGCGTCCTCGTACTCGGGGGCCGCGGAGACGACCGCCGCGCCGCGCCGCCCCACCTTCACTCGCATGCTGTGCCCTTCGACGTCGACCTCCACCCACGTCCGGTCGAGCACCTCGCGCGCGACCTCGTGCATGCGCACGCCGAACGTCGTCGTCTCGCGCAGGAAGACGTCGACGACGCGCTCCGTATCGTCCGCCTCCGCCAGCGCGGAGAGCGCGAAGCCCGGGCGGCCCTTCTTCATGAGCACCGGCGTGATCCACGCGTCGACGGCTCCCGCCGCTAGCAGCGCTTCGACAGCGTGCGGGAGCAGCTCCGGGCTCATGTCATCGAGGTTCGCCGCGATCTCCACCAGCCGTTCGTCTCCGCGCTCGGCGGCCTCGCCAACGAGGACGCGCAGCACGTTCGGAGCCTCGGTGTCGCGGGTCCCTGCGCCGTAGCCCGTCGCCCAGACGGTCATCGGAGGGATCGGGCCGAACTCGCCGGCGAGCGCGCGCAGCAGGGCCGCGCCGGTCGGCGTCACGAGCTCGTGCTCCCCGCGGCCCTCGACCGGGACGCCCTTCAACAGCTCGAGCACCGCGGGGGCCGGGACGGGGATCGGCCCGTGCTCCGTCTCCGCCGTCCCGCGTCCGGTCGGCACCGGCGAGACCACGACCCGGTCGGGGGCGAGAGAGCCCACCGCTGCGGCGCACCCCACGACGTCGACGATCGCGTCGACCGCGCCGACCTCGTGGAAGTGGACCTCCTCCGGCGCGATCCCGTGCACGACCGCCTCCGCCTTCGCGAGCAGGTCGAAGGTCGCGAGCGCGAGGTCCCGCACGCCAGCGTCGAGCGGAGCCGATCGCAGCAGCGCCTCGATCTCCCGCGGCCCCCGTCTCTCCTGCCCCCCGGGCGCGATCACGTCCACCTTTGCCGCCCTCAACGATCCCCGCCGCACGTCCCGCACTTCGATGCCCACGCCGGGCAGCCCCAGCGAGTCGAGCGCGGCCCTCACCGCCCCCCCGTCGGCTCCCGCGTCCAGGAGGGCCGCGAGCAGCATGTCGCCGGCCGCGCCCGACACGCAGTCGACGTACAGCGTCCTCACACGCGGCCCCGGTTGAGCTGGCGCAGCGCCGCCATCGCCGCGCCGAACCCGTTGTCGATGTTCGTCACGACCAGCCCCGCGGCGCAGGAGTTCAGCATCCCGAGGAGCGCCGCCATCCCGCCGAACGACGCGCCGTACCCGACGCTGGTGGGGACCGCGATCACCGGCGCGGGGGTGAGGCCGCCGACGATGCTCGGGAGCGCCCCCTCCATCCCGGCGACGACGATCACGACGTCGGCGGTGCGGAGCACCTCCTCGTTCGCAAGCACACGGTGGAGCCCCGCGACGCCGACGTCCTCGACGCGCTCGACCTTGATGCCCATCGCCTCGGCCACCAGCGCGGCCTCCTGCGCGACCGGCCGGTCGGAGGTCCCTCCGCTCACGACTGCGATCGTCCCCGGCGGTGCGGTCTCGTCGGCCGCCGAACGCAGGACGACGAGCCGTGCGTCGGTGTCGTACAGCGCGCCCGGCCACCGCTCGAGCAACCGGGCCGCGGCGTCGGCGCGCACCCTCGTGGCGATCACGGCCGACGTCGTACTCTCCAGCAGCGCCGCCGCGATCGCGACCACCTGGTCCGGCGTCTTGTGCTCCGCGTAGATCGCTTCGGGCATCCCCTGGCGCAGCTCGCGATGGGTGTCGACACGGGCGAACCCAAGGTCCTGGACGGGCAGCCGCTGCAGCGCCGAGACCGCCTCGTCGATGCTCACGGACCCGTCTACGACGCCCGCGAGCAGGTCTTTCACCTCGTCCCGGCGCATGCCGCCAGTGTAGGATGCCCCATCGTGCCCGACCTCACTAGAGATGAGCTCACGCTCGCGCTGGCGATCCTCGCGGGCGTCATCTTCCTCGGATTCCTCCTCCTGCTCGTGTTCGCGTTGCGCCTGAAGAAAGTGCGCCGCGAGTACGTCCTGCTGCGCGGCGATGGCGACGAGAAGGACATCATCGCGGCGATGGCGCGTGCGATGCGGAGGGTCGACGCGATCGACAAGCGCGTCGACGGCGTGGTGACTTCGCTGCAGGAGCACGCCGCGACCGGCCGGTACGCGCTCCAGCGCTTCGGCCTCGTCCGGTACGACGCGTTCGAGGAGATGGGCGGCCGGCTCTCGTTCAGCGCGGCGCTTCTCGACGACCACGGCGACGGCGTGCTGATCACCTCGATCAACGGGCGGACCGAGACCCGCACCTACGCGAAGGCCGTGAAGCAGCTGACCTCGGAGCACAACCTCTCCGAAGAGGAGCGCGAGGCGATCGCGGCCGCGATGGCCGGTTACGGCCGCGGCGAGTCGCGGGCCGAGATCTCCCGTTAGGGGACCGTCTTGATAGATCTCAGGCTTCTGCGCGAGGACCCGGAGCGCGTGGCCGCGGCTTACGAACGACGGGGCGGAGTCGAAGGCGTGGATCGCGTGATCGCCCTCGACGAGACGTACCGGAGACTCCTGGCCGAGGTGGAACGCCTTCGCGCGGAGCACAACCGGGCGTCGAAGGCGATCGGAGCGGCCGCTCCCGAGGAACGCCCCGCCGCGATCGAGGCCGCGAAGTCCCTCGTCGGCGAGCGGGAGGCGCTCGAGCCGGAGCTCGAGCGGGCGCGGGCCGAGCTAGAGGAGGCGGCCGCGTACCTCCCGAACCTCCCGCACGACTCGGTGCCGTACGGGCTCACGGAGGACGAGAACGTCCTCGAGCGCGAGTGGGGTCAGAAGCCGTCGTTCGACTTCGAGCCGCGCGACCACGTCGCGCTCGGCGAGCGCCTGGGCATCTTCGACGGCGACCGTGCGGCGAAGACCTCCGGCAGCAGGTTCGTGTACCTGACGGGCCCGGGCGTGATCCTCGAGCTCGCGCTCGTCCGCTTCGCGATCGACTTCTTGCTCGACCGCGGCTTCACGCCCGTGGTGCCGCCGGTGCTCGTCCGGAGGGAGGCCATGTACGGCACCGGCTTCTTCCCCGCCGACGAGCACGAGTTCTACACGGTCGAGCGCGACGACCTCTTCCTCGCGGGCACGTCGGAGGTCCCGATGGCGTCGCTGCACGCGGGCGAGATCCTGAGCGGTGACGGCCTCCCGCGACGGTACGCGGGGTTCTCGCCGTGCTTCCGCCGCGAGGCGGGGAGCTACGGCGCCGACACGAAGGGCCTCATCCGCGTGCACCAGTTCGACAAGGTCGAGCAGTTCTCGTTCGCGCACCCGGACGACTCGTGGGACGAGTTCGCAGCGATCAGGACGAACGAGGAGATGATCCTGCAGGCGCTCGAGATCCCGTATCGCGTGATGATCATGTGCGGTGGCGACCTCGGGTCGTCGGCCGCGAAGAAGGTCGACAACGAGGCGTGGCTCCCCGGAGCGAACCGCTACCTCGAGCTCACGTCCGCGTCCAACACGACCGACTACCAGGCCCGGCGGCTCGGCGTGCGCTTCAGGGACGGTGGGGAGACGCGCCTCGTGCACATGCTGAACGGCACCGCCTGCGCGGTGGGGCGGACGATCATCGCGCTGCTCGAGAACCACCAGCGCGGGGATGGGAGCGTTGGCATCCCCGAGGCGCTGCAGCCCTACACGGGCTTCGCCGAGATCAAGCCGCGGTAGGAGCCGTCGTGAGTTCGTGGTCGCGGCGGCTGCGGCTCGGTTTCGTAGTGTTGCTTGCCGCTGCGTCGTGTGGTCTCCCGAACGACCCCGAGGGCACGCTCGAGCGCGTGACCGGCGGGGCGATGCGCGTCGGCATCACGGAGAACCCCCCGTGGGTAGTGCTCGGCGCCGACGGTCCGTCCGGGGTCGAGGTCGAGATCGTCGAGCTGTTCGCCGCGGAGCTGGGGGCCGAGGTCGAGTGGCACGAGGGCTCGGCCGAGGACCTCGCCGCGGCCCTCGCGATGCGCGAGCTGGACATCCTCGCCGGTGGGATCGTGTCCACGAGCGGGCTCGCCGCGCACGGCGGGCTCACGCACCCCTATCTGACGACGCAGGTCGTCGTCGCGGTGCCTCCAGGGACCTACGACGGCGACATCGCGGGCCTGGAGGTGGCGGTCGAGACCGCGACCGAGGAGGCGGGTGTGCTCGAGAAGACCGACGCCGACCCCGTGCGCGTCGAGGACGTCACGACGGTCGACGGGCCGGTCGCGGTCGACGGCTACCTCGTCGACGACCTCGGCTTGGACGACACCGGCGTCCGCCTCAGCGAGGTCGACCACGTCATGGCGGTGCCGCACGGCGAGAACGCGTGGCTCGTGCGACTCGAGCGCTTCCTTCTCGATCACGAGGACGACGTCCACCGCATCCTCGAGGAGGAGGGTGCGCCGTGAGGGGGCCGCACCACGAGCTGCCGCCGGACAAGGAGAGGGTGCACGCGCGCGCGGTGCGGCTCGAGTGGATCACGATCGGCTATCTGCTCTCGGCGATCTTCTTCATCTATCTGACGCTCGGGTCGTCGCAGGCGATGAAGACCGCGTGGTTCGAGGACATCCTGAGCCTCGTCCCGGCGATCTCGTTCCTGATCGCGACGCGCATCCGCCGCAGGAAGCCAGACCGGACGCATCCGTACGGGTGGCACCGCGCGATGTCGATCGCGTACCTGATCGCGTCGCTCGCGCTCCTCTCGATGGGCTTCTTCCTGTTGTTCGACGCGGTCATGTCGTTGATCTCGTTCGAGCACCCGACCATCGGGACTGTCGTCGCGTTCGAGCACGAGGTCTGGCTCGGATGGCTGATGATCCCGGCCGCGGCGTACAGCGCGTTCCCCGCCATGATGCTGGGGCGCATGAAGCTGCCGCTCGCGCGCGAGCTGCACGACAAGGTCCTCTACGCCGACGCGAAGATGAACAAGGCCGACTGGCTCACGGGCGTCGCGGCGATCCTCGGCGTGACCGGCATCGCGTTCGGGCTCTGGTGGGCGGACGGCGCGGCGGCCGCGTTGATCTCGACCGACATCCTCCACGACGGGATATCGAACATCCGCCGCGCGGTCGTCGACCTGATGGACGCGGCCCCCGTGCGCGTCGACGACTCGGGGCTCGAGCCCCTGCCGGCGCGGCTCGAGACCGAGGCGCGGAAGCTCTCGTGGGTCCGGGACGCCCAGGTGCGTCTGCGCGACGAGGGCCACGTGTTCTTCGGCGAGGTGTTCGTGGTGCCTCGGGACGGAGAGCGGTTGACGGAGCGGCTGGGGGAAGCCCGGGAGACGCTGCTGCGGCTCGACTGGCGGATCCACGACCTGGTGCTGATGCCGGTGGCCGAGCTGGAAGAGCGCGAAGAATCCTGAAGACGCCCCTTCCCAGGGCGCGCGCGGGCAGGTAATATCTGCCAAATCCTGTATCGGCCACCTAGGAGGAAAACTTGAAGGTCTTGCGCGGAACCCTGCTCGGGCTCGTAGCCGCCGTAGCCGTCTCGTCCGTCGCGCTCGCGGCGAACGTCCACTTCAAGGACGGCCCGTTCTTCACCGACGAGGGCACGACGCTGTCCGCGAGCGGCGCCCTCGCCGGCCTCGGCAACAAGGACGTGACGATCACGCTGACCGCCACGGGCACGGCGAGCGACATCACGTGCACGAACAAGGGCGGGAACGTGGCGCCGGGCCAGAACAAGCCGAAGGTCACGACGATCGGCCAGACGAGCATTCCCGTCACCGAGGTCAAGAACGGCAACGTGTCGTTTGCAGTCGAGACGGCGGAGCCGTTCGTGACGGCGAAGCAGGCCGGGTGCCCGAACAACAACTGGACCGCCACCGTGAACGACGTCGACTTCACGAGCGCGACGATCACGGTCGTCCAGGGCGGCAAGGTAGTTCTGAAGGAGACGTTCGCGCTGTAGAGCGGCTGGGAGCGTAGTGGGGGCCCCGGGCATCGTGTCCGGGGCCCCTTCCGCGTGTGCCGTTACGCTTGGAGGGGAGGGCTACGGTAATTGGTAACCGAGCGGTCTTGAAAACCGCCGCCCGAAAGGGCTTGGGGGTTCGAGTCCCCCGCCCTCCGCTATCGGTGACCTGCTGTTTTTGGTTCTTTCGCAAAGGAGCGATAGTCGCCCCCAGCGCGATTTGACATTCTTTTGCCATTCCAGTTCTTTGGTGCCGTGAGATGCCGAGATCAGGATCGATCGACTTCGAGCGTTCAGCGGCCAGGAATCTCGCCTTCACGTGACGCGCGCCACAGACAGACGGCCTGAGTTTCGATTCCATAACACCTCGGCTCGGCGGCTCCCTGACTTAGTAGCACTGCGCGCTCCGGTGTCAAGGTCGTTCGTCCTCGCTGCGCTGCGAGCGCTCCACCTTGACTCCTCCGCTATCCGCAGTGCTGTCGCGACCTCTGTATAGCCGCCGAGCTACGGAGGTGCGATTGGAAACGAAGGTGTCTCGAGCCGACCGACTAAAGGCTGCTCACGACAGGCTCCAGGAGGCCGTGGCGGAGATCGCGTCCGGTGACGACTGGAAGCGCATGCTTCAAGTGGTGTCGAAGTTCCATCGCTACAGCTTCAACAACCACCTGATGATCTTCATGCAGCGACCGGATGCGACAGTGGTCGCAGGTTTCAACCACTGGAAGTCACTTGGTCGTTTCGTCAAGAAGGGCGAGAAGGGGATCGCAATCTTCGCCCCATGCAAGTACAAGACCTTGGTCGAGGATCAGAGCGGTGAGGAGAGCAGCCTTTTCCAGGTCCGAGGTTTCCGAGTCGTTTACGTGTTCGATATCTCGCAGACTGAAGGTGAGGATCTTCCTGACCTCGACGCAGTCCGCCCCAAGCTTCTGGATGCTGACGCTCCTGCCGGCATCTGGGATGCACTGGTCGAACATGCAGACTCGATCGGCTTCGAGGTCACCCGTGGACAGCGGGGTACGGAGAAGGGATTCTGTGACTTTGGTGCGAAGCTCATCTCGGTCCGCTCCGACGTGTCGGCAGCTCAGGCGGTGAAGACGTTGATCCACGAACTAGGTCACGCGCTTCTTCATTCTGAGGGTCCAATCCTCAGTCGGGAAATCGCCGAAGTTGAGGTCGAATCGGTTGCCTACGTCGTGTGCAATGCAATCGGGCTGGAATCCAGCCAGTACAGCTTTCCTTACGTAACTCGTTGGGCCGAGGGGAACGCCGAGCTCGTTAAGGAAACGGCTCAGCGGGTCACAGAGTGCGCTTCCGGGATCCTTTCGATGCTTGAAGGAGGTGATGTCAGTGCAGCCTGAGGACGTTCAGAGGCTCGCGAAATCAATCGTCTCGGTTGAAGTCGAAGCGATGAATGACGCGACGATATCCATTACGCGTTCGCGACAGCTCCCAGCGTGGACCAGGCCGTCCGGGACGCCGTTCAGGAGGTACGAGACTTGACTAGTGACGCCTCCTACGTGATGAACGAGTGGTGGGGCCTTCTGTGATTGCTGGACTTGCTACCAGCGCAGGAGTGACTCAGTCCCTCAGCTCTTGGTTAGATAACCGGATATGAACCTGCAAGAGATTGAGGAAAGAATTGCCACCCTTGACCTGTCGCGCGGGTTCGACCTGATTTATGACCTTCTCAGGGCCTACGGAATACCCAAGGCGTCGATCAGCCGTCTCAAGTCGGGAAGTTATGACCGTTCACACGGCGATGACGAGCATCTTTGGAGAGGGAAGCTGTACTACCGCCAGATCACAGATGGCGAGGACCCCCATGTCGTCATTGACGACGCGAGTAAGGATGACTCCATCACCCGCGAGCGTCCTCGCTTTCTTGTCGTTCGCGATGAGAAACGTCTCCTCGCAGTCGACACTCGTACGGAGCAGACTCTCGACATTTCGCTCGAAGAGTTGGTCGATCACGCCGCGTTCTTCTTGCCGTGGGCAGGGATCGAGAAGGCTCAGCTTGAGACAACTAGCTATGCCGACATCAAGGCCGCAGAGAAGATGGCTCGTCTTTACGACGAAATTGTCAAGCACAACCGGATCGTTACAGCGGAAGACGTACATGACCTCAACGTGTTCTTTTCAAGGTTGCTCTTTTGCTTTTTCGCTGAGGACACAGCGGTGTTTCCAAAAGGAACCTTTACCAACGCACTAGCGTCCTTGACGTCCGACTCGGGTGAAGACACAGGTAGGTTCCTCGACGACCTCTTTGAAGTGCTCGATCTTCCGGAGGATCGACGGGCAGGAGTTCCCTCACACTTCAGAGTCTTCGGGTATGTGAACGGCAATTTGTTCGCCCGACGGTCGAAGGCTCCGCGTTTCTCTGCGCGAGCGCGCAGGCTCATATTGGATTGCGGAACGCTCAACTGGTCGCAAATCAATCCAGACATTTTTGGGTCGATGATGCAGGCGGTAGTGCATTACGGCGACCGCCAATCGTTAGGAATGCACTACACAAGCGTCGAGAACATCATGAAAGTTATTCGCCCTCTGTTCTTGGACGATCTCAACGAAGCGCTGGAGAGGGTTTTTGACAGCGTGCCGGGACTCGAGCGACTTCTCACGCGCATCTCAAACATGAAGATGTTCGATCCCGCATGCGGATCTGGGAACTTCCTTGTTCTTGCATACAAAGAGCTGCGGCGCCTGGAGAATAGAATTTTGCAGCGCCTCCAGGAGCTTGCCCCGACCAAGAGTCGCATGTTTACCTCATCCATCAAGCTCGAGAATTTCTTCGGCATCGAGATCGATGACTTTGCTCATGAAGTGGCAATTCTTTCCCTGTGGTTGGCAAAGCATCAGATGAATGTCGAATTCAGAGAGTTGTTCGGGGTCGAGATCCCACTCATTCCGCTGATAGACACTGGCAAGATCGTCTGCGGAAACGCCGCAACGACCGACTGGGAGGCGGTGTGCCCGCCGCGATCTGGCGACGCAATCTACCTTCTCAGTAACCCCCCGTACCTTGGAGCCCGTCTCCAGAACGTTCAGCAAAAGGCCGACATGCAATCCCTGCATGGTCTCAGTGACCTGTCGAAGAATCTGGACTATGTGGCCATATGGTTTGTATTGGGAGCGAGGTATGTCGCCAAGCACGGCGCGTCCCTTGGCTTCGTAGCTACCAACTCGATCTGCCAGGGCGCTCAGGTTGGATTGCTATGGCCCCACATCTATCGCTCCGGCGCCGACATATCGTTCGGCGTTCAATCTTTTCCATGGAGCAATAGTGCCAAGTCCAACGCTGCCGTGACCTGTGTGATCGTTGGCCTAAAGGCCGCCGAAGCAATAACGGAGAGGGCAATCTATGCGAACTATTATCGAAGAGAAACACGCTTCATCTCCCCTTACCTGACTCCGACACGGCCACTCATCGTTCACTCGACTTCCAAGTCGATCTCGCACTTGCCTCCTCTGACATTCGGCAGCATGGCCAACGATGACGGGAACCTCATTCTCACCTCCGCGGAACGGAACGAACTCCTGTCAAATGCGCCGGGTGCGGGAATCTTCATACGGCGGTTCCTCGGTGCGACGGAGTTCATTCAGGGTGTTGAGCGATTTGTTTTGTGGATCACCGAGGACTCTGCCGCAGCGGCGTACGAGATCCCTCAGATCAGAGCTCGGATCGAAATGGTCGAGGCTTACCGCCGCCGGAGTAAGAGGGTTGCGACCCAGCGCCTGGCCTCTGTGCCGTATCGCTTCGGTGAAGTTCGTCACCGGGAGACTGCCTCAATCATCATCCCCCGACATTCCTCAGAGAACAGGAAGTACATTCCAATGGGCTTCCTCGATCAGAACACAGTCATCTCGGATGCAGCGAATGCGATCTACGACGCTGAGCTCTGGATTTTTGGGTTAGTCCAGTCGCTGATGCATATGGCGTGGGTGAAAGCAGTTGGTGGACGTATCAAGTCGGACCTCCGGTATTCAGCTGGCCTTTGCTACAACACCTTTCCGGTGCCGTCGCTTACCGATCGAGACCGCGAGCTGCTCACCGATGGCGCTAGGGATGTGCTCGAAGCGCGGGAAATCTTTGCGGACCGGACGTTGGGTGAGCTCTATTCGCCAGGCTCAACACCTAGACCTTTGTTAGTAGCTCATGAACGACTGGATCTCGCGGTCGACCGGATTTATCGCGATTCTACGTTTGAGTCTGATGAGGAGAGGTTGGAGCACCTCCTGCGATTGTACGAGGACACGACATCGGACACGAAGAAGGCGAACGTAGAAGGCGGAGGTGACCTCTAATGCCTGATCTCGTTCATGTGGAGTACGCGCAGACTGGCGAAAGCACAAAGACAGACAAGCTGGGCATGCGGGAGATGCAGCGGAAAGCCTTTGATGCGAGGGATCGTCAGTACCTCTTACTAAAGGCCCCTCCGGCCTCAGGAAAATCACGTGCGTTGATGTTCTTGGCGCTGGACAAGCTCTTCAACCAGCGACTCAAGAAGGTAATCGTGTCGGTTCCGGAGAGATCGATTGCGAGGTCGTTCGCCGACGTAAAGCTGACGGAATTCGGATTCTTTGCTGACTGGGAAGTCAAACCCGCGAACAACCTTTGTCTCCCAGGTGCAGACGCCGGCAAGGTCGAAGCGTTCCAGAGGTTCATGGAGGGCCCGGACGCGACCCTGCTTTGTACACATGCGACTCTTCGTTTCGCTCATGATGCTATAGACGAAGACGCTTTCGACTCATGCTTGCTCGCCATAGATGAGTTCCACCATGTTTCTGCGGATGAAGCGAGTCGCTTGGGAACTCTTGTTCGCTCGGTCATGCAGAACACAGAGGCCCACATCATTGCCATGACAGGCTCATACTTCCGAGGCGACGCGGTCCCGGTACTTGAGGCGGAGGACGAGGCTCGTTTCACAAAGGTGACTTACAACTATTACGAGCAATTAAATGGCTACACTTACCTCAAATCGCTGGGGATCGGTTATCACTTTTACCAGGGTAAGTACACGAACGCCGTTCACGAAGTCCTCGACACCGACAAGAAAACGATCCTCCATATCCCGAGCGTCCAGTCCGGTGAATCGACGAAGGACAAGGTCCGTGAGGTCGACCAGATCATCGACTCATTCGGCGAGGTTCAAGGTCAAGACCCAGAGACAGGGGTCATTTCGGTTAAGCGCTACTCGGACGGCACGATCATCAAGGTGGCAGATCTCGTCAACGACGATGAGAACGAGCGCCGGAAAATCGTCGACTACCTCCGAAAGATGTCAGAGATCGATGACATGGACCTCATTATCGCTTTGGGTATGGCCAAGGAGGGGTTTGACTGGGAATACTGCGAGCACGCACTCACGGTCGGGTATCGGGGGTCTCTGACCGAGGTAATCCAAATCATTGGGCGTTGCACCCGCGACAGTCCGAACAAGACCCATTCGCAATTCACGAATCTGATCGCTCAGCCGGACGCAGCAGATGAAGAAGTCAAGGTCGCGGTCAACAACATGCTCAAGGCAATCACCGCATCGCTGCTTATGGAGCAGGTTGTAGCCCCGAACTTCAAGTTCAAGACTAAGACATCGTCGGACGACCGCCCGTCGCCAGGCGAACTGAAGATCCGTGGCTTCAACGAGCCGTCAACAGATCGAGTTCGGAACATCATCGAGTCGGACCTAAATGACCTAAAGGCTCGAATCCTCCAGGATCAAACGATGCTCAAGGCGATGCCCGGCAACATAGATCCGGAGGTAATGAACAAAATCCTGATCCCACGCATCATCCGTTCGTTCTATCCAGACATAACCGAGGACGAGGTGGAGGAAGTCCGTCAACACGTCGTGACCGATTCGGTCATCAAGAACGGTGAGATTAAGGAGGTCGGCGACAAACGGTTCGTGTTGATGGCCGGTCGTTTCGTGAACATCGATGAGCTCCATATCGACCTAATTGACAGCGTCAACCCGTTCCAGAAGGCGTTCGAGATTCTTTCCAAATCGGTGACGACGCAGGTGCTGAGAGTGATTCAGGACGCGATCGACGCAACGCGTATCGACATCACGGAAGAGGAAGCTCTCATCCTCTGGCCCAAGATCAAGGAGTTCTTCAGGCTTAGAGGCGAACGGCCTAATGTCCGTTCACAGGACCCCTTGGAACGCCGGATGGCCGAAGCGTTGCTCTATCTTCAGAGGCAAAGGAGGGATCAAGGACTATAGATGGACCCCGCCAAACTCCAACTACTCATCGAAGATGACGAGTTCGGGCTGCTGAAGATAGTCTCGAAGTCGCGGCCGAAATCCTCCCAAGAACGCCTCCTGAGCGCATTCGAAGAAATCCAGACGTTCGTCTCCGAGAACGGCCGAGAGCCAAGGAAAGACTCAAGCGACATTTCTGAAGCGAGACTCGCGATGAGGCTCGAAGCAATGGCGGGTAACTCTGCACAGCGCGAAGCCCTGGCGGTATACGACGATCTCGGACTATTGCGCGAGCCGCCTCCTCCAGAGAGTTTGCAGGATGTTCTTTCTGATGATCTCGCTGACTTGCTGATCGAGGATGGTTCGGAGCTCTTCGATCTTGAACACATACCAAAGACTCGAGTCTCGCCCGAGAAGGTCGCTTCTCGGAAACCTGCCGACGACTTCGATGACTTTGAACCACTGTTTAGGCAATGCCACGAAGAGTTGCGCGCCGGCGTTCGCGACCTCGTTCCATTCAAGAACCCGCAACAAATGGGGGAGGGCTCGTTCTTCGTTTTGAACGGCGTTCTCGTGTACATCGCGCAGGTAGGCGAAAAGATTCAGGACGCGACCGGCGATTCAAATGCGCGTCTTCGCTGCATCTTCGAAAACGGAACGGAATCGGATCTCTTGCTGCGTTCTTTGGCAAGCCAGCTCTATCGCCATGGAAAGCGGGTCACTGATCCTGTCCCCGAAAAGCAACGCATGGAGCTAGACGCACAGACGCCGCATGGGGCGGTGTATGTACTCCGTTCACTTAGTGAAGATCCGCAAGTGAGATCGATTCCAAATCTCCACAAGATTGGATGTACCTCTCGAACGACAGCTCAGAGGACGGAAGATTCGATCTCGGAGCCTACCTATCTGATGGGACCTGTGGAGAAGGTCGCGGAGTATGTCGTGCCTCTAGGGATTGAGGCGAAGGTCGAGCACTTGCTGCACCGTGTCTTCTCAGAGGTTCGTCTTGACGTGGTGTTCGAGCGAGAAGGTAAGAAGCTCAAGGAAGCACGCGAGTGGTTCTCTGTACCCCTTGATGTAGTAGATCAAGCAATCGAACTCATCAGCTCTGAGGCGATTACTCACTACGAATACGATCCTTCGACACAGCAACTTCGTCTTCGCGTGGGTTAGCGAACCAGCAGAGGGATTCTCATTATCTGGGGCGATTTGTGTCTCAGGGCCCTGACGGAGTAGGTCTATGGGGACGTCCGAGGGCTCCAAGGCAATGGGGGATGACCTATGCGCCATCTGACGATTCGAACCGCTTGGCATGAGAACCGGTGGAACGGCACAGTCTGTGACCATCCTTCGCAGAACTCCTTCTGTCTAGCGCTCGATCGAATTCGCGAGGAGCGAAACGACGAAGAACAAGAGAAAGTGGCTGGCCTCGCCTGGAGTGATCTGAAGCCAGACCAGCTGCCACCTTGCCGCGCCGAATCGGGCGGCTTCATGAACGACCGCGAATGGGTTCGCATCCTCAGACATCCCTACGAGGAAATGAACCTGAAGGGCGCGCGGGAGACCCACGGACATCTCCTTCCAACCAAAGTGAAAGTTGCGCCCTACACGACCTTCGCGGTGCCGTTTCACTGGATGCTTCGTGACAACCAATCGGAAATCGAAACGCGCTTTCCAGACCCTCTGCCGCAGGATGTGGCTCCCCCCTTCAAGTCCCCGTGGGTTTTCGGCAGAGAACGTCAAGAAGCACTGACAAACCTCATGTTTGGACATCTCGCGGCTGGCTCGTCCCTTGCGTTCTTCTATACCAAGCAAGGTCATCCCCTAGGGGACTGGATTCCTCGATTGATAGTGGCCATCGGGCGTATCACAAAGGTCTGGCCGGTCAGGAACTACGACAGTACGCGCGGCGATACCTATCCAATGTGGGATCGCTTGATTGAGCATTCGATACGTCCCAACCAATCGGATGGGTTCCTTCTGCCGTATCACGATTACCTTGCCGCGACTGGTGACGCTGAAGAAGACGATCGCCGCCGAGCGCTGCTTCCAGAGATCGCATTGGCCGCAGATCCTTCTCACATTCGGACGTTTTCTTATGCCGCTGAACTTGCGGAGCCGGACGTAGCGTTGTCGACGCTCATAAGCGCTCTTGATGTTGTCCGAACAGTGCGCTCCCACGGGGTCGCCGCCGGCCCCTGGGACCAGCGCGAGGAGTGGCTCAACTCACAAATAGCAGAGGCTTGGAAGGCGCGAGGTGCTTTCCCTGGCCTTGGCTCTTGTTTGGAGGCTATTGGGATGCGAATGGGTACTTCGCTTTCCCTCGACCTCCTCTCTTCCGGGTCCGTAGGTGAGCTGGACGATCCGTGGCCTGTCACATCTGCTGTGCTTGAAGGAAAGACGTACCCACCGAAGGACGCATACGCCCGCGATCTAGAGACTGTCCGCTCCACATGGGCGAACATGGACGAGCAGCGCCGATCTTTGCTCAGACTGCTTTCCCGGTTTGATCTGACTCCGGCACAAGCGCTTCGTTGGTTCGATCCTCGCAAGCGTGCTCAATCCATATCTCGGTCTGTCGACGATCAGGAAATTCTCGAGAATCCGTACTTGGTTCCAGAGTGTGACCTGGGAGACCCGGACGCACCTCCGGTTTCGGTAGGGGTCTTAGACAGGGGACTCTTGCCCGATCCGACGATTGCCTCACGACATCCTGTCGAGGCTCCCTCGCATATCGGTTCTCCAAATGACGCGCGCCGCCAAAGGGCTGCGATTGTGACCGTCCTGCGTCGTGCAGCGGATGAGGGTGGCGACTCTCTGCTCAGTGTTCCCGAAGCGCTGGAAAGGGTGAGTCGTCTCGATCTCGCTCGGGAGTGCAATATCGGCAGCGATTGGCCAGCGGCTAATCGTCAGTCACTGGAAGGCGCCGTTGACTTGCTCGACCTTGTAGTCGAACCTGGTTCTGAGAAGCGGGTGGCTGCACTTCAGCTCTCCAAGATTCATCAGTTTGAGGAGCGTCTTTCCAAGGTGTTGCTTGCTCGCGCTGAAAGGGAGCTTCCTTCGCTCGGCGTTGAATGGCCGAAGTTGCTGATGGAGGCAGTTACATCTGCCGGGACCCAGTTCGACCCAAGCAATGAGCGACATCAGGAGGCATTGAATGAACAAGTGACCGCATTGGAGCGGATCACAACCAGGAAGCTGGGAGTTCTTACAGGAAGGGCCGGCACAGGTAAGACTTCGGTCCTTGGAGCTCTCCTTCGTACAGAAGACCTTGTTAAGGACGGCATTCTTCTTCTAGCACCAACGGGCAAAGCGCGAGTTCGCCTTGGAAGAGCAGCAGGGGCGACGGCCATGACAGTGGCGCAATTTCTTTACCGGCTCCGTCGCTACGACGGTCTGCGTCAGCGACCCAAGTTCACCGGAGACACTCACCGTAAGGAGAAGACCGTCGTAATTGACGAGGCTTCAATGCTCACTCTAGACAGTCTTTTCGCCGTGACTGAAGCTCTGGACCTCGCCCATGTTCAACGGCTGCTGCTGGTGGGTGATCCGAATCAGCTTCCGCCCATCGGCGTTGGCCGACCGTTTGCTGATCTCGTTGGCGTTCTTGAGAAGGAGCTCGGCGACTCCGAGGGCGAAGGACACCCAGCCTCTCACGCTCTGGGTCACCTGACGGTCGAAGTTCGTTCCACAGCGGGGAGCCCCTCGGACACGCTGCGTCTTGCGTCGTGGTTTACGCGGGAGGCCCAGCCCGTCGATGCCGACAGAGTTATAAGTGAGATTCAAATCGGTGAGTCCTTCAATGATCTAGATATTGCCTTTTGGGATTCACCGGTTGACCTACGTATGCGACTGTTGGAGCTCTTTCAGAAGCACCTCGGACTATCAGCTCCAGACGATATTGGTGGGTTCAATGCCGCCTTGGGGATCGGAGCGAACGGACAGATCGACTTCAAGACCGAAAGCGGCGCGGAAAAGTTCCAGATTCTTTCTCCGGTCCGGATGCGCGCATATGGTGTGTACGACATCAATCGTTGGTTACAGCGCCAGTTCCGGACTCGCCCTCAGTTCTATGAGGTCTCGCTGGGTGATGAAGAGATCGTTCCTCAGGACAAGGTCATCCAGATTCGTAACGAGTCGCGCAAGGGCTACAACTGGACCACACGCAAGGGAACCGAGGCAGACCTCGCAAACGGCGAGGTTGGGATTGTCGCTCGCGCCAAATCGCCGTGGCTGAATGTGGCTTTCGCTGGTCGTGCGAGCATCACTGTCGGCTACAGCGGGCGCGATTTCCCGGGAGGAGCCGGCCCGCTCGAACTGGCCTATGCCTTGACCGTTCACAAGGCTCAGGGAAGTGAGTTCAAGACGGTGTTCGTAGTCCTACCCCGTGAGTCGTGGCTGCTATCTCGCGAGCTTCTCTACACCGCCCTGACGCGATCGCGGCAACGACTTGTTCTTCTCGTTGAAGGCCGTGATCTGAGCAATCTCTACGAACTCAGTCGCCCAGAACGGTCGGAGACCTCACGACGAAACTCAAACCTCTTTGTCTCGGCCGTCCGCGAGGATGCGGCGTCAGTG
This sequence comes from Actinomycetota bacterium, assembly GCA_035942255.1. Taxonomy (GTDB): domain Bacteria; phylum Actinomycetota; class CADDZG01; order CADDZG01; family WHSQ01; genus JALZEG01. The sequence continues at coordinate 27,133 of DASZDG010000038.1, forward strand.
CCGTACGCAGACCACCTGATCCATCGCACCGAGAGGGGTCACATGGTCCGTTCTAAGTCGGAGTTGGTCATTGCCAACATGCTCTATCGGATGGACGTGGATTACGAATACGAACGTCTCTATGAAGGAGAACTCGAACGAGGTTGGCGACGTCCCGACTTCAGCTTCACTGATGCCGCCGGTGATCTCATCCTTTGGGAGCACCTGGGGATGATGACCAAGCCAAGCTATCGAGAGGATTGGGCTGTCAAACGGGCTTGGTACGAATCAAACGGCTTCGTGCTTGGAAAGAACCTGTTCACGACAGAGGACGATCCTCGGGGGGGTCTTGACTCGACAAATGTCCGCGAGATCGCGGAGAGCGTGAGGCAACTGATCTGACCTCATGAAGGAGGATGCAACATGTTGAGCAAGGCAGAGAAGGATGCTCTACAACAAATCCTCGATAGACATGGAGATGTTCTCGACGAGTTTGAGAAGGACCTCCTTCAGCAAATCATCAGGAGACACGGGTAGCTGTTAGTTGAGCGCACAACTTGTGATTCTGATGCCATTCCTCCTCAGAGCTCTGGACGGATAACAGGGGATCGATCGAGTGGACATCGGGCACAGCAACGTCTGGCAACGAGTGAAAGGATGAGGGTTCGAAGCTAGTGCGCGGCCTTCAATACCGTCCTTCCCCGCTGCGGGATTCGCTTCTCCCTCGGACCGCTGGTTCGACCGGCCCCCTAGTCCAAACAGAACTCGTTGCCTTCGATGTCTTGCATCACTATGCAGGACTCGTTCTCCTCGTCGGCGGGGAGTAGGCGAACGCGGGTCGCGCCGAGGCCGACGAGGCGTGCGCACTCGGCCTCGAGGGCAGCCAGGCGCTTGTCACCGACGAGCCCGGTTCCGGCGCGCACGTCTAGGTGCACTCGGTTCTTGACCACCTTGGCTTCGGGAACGCGCTGGAAGAACAGGCGCGGCCCCACACCTGTCGGATCGGTGCACGCGGCCCACGAGCCTTGATCCTCGGACGCCGGCGGTAGGACGTAGCCCAGCACCTCGCACCAGAAACGGGCGACGCGGTCGGGCTCTGCGCAATCGAACGTGACCTGGATCTGCTTGACCGTCGGCATGGGGTCACCATAGAGGCATCATGGCAGCGACGAGGGAGGAACGATCGTGCCGAGACTGATCTATTCGATGACCGTGTCGCTGGACGGGTTCATCGCCGGGCCCGACGGGAACATCGACTGGGGGGCTCCGGACGAGGAGCTGCACCGCTTCCACAACGAGCGGGTCCGCGCGCTCGGCGGCCACCTCCTCGGCCGCCGGCTGTACGAGACGATGCAGTTCTGGGACACGGCGCGGGACGATCCCGCTCTAGCGGAGTACGCGCTCGAGTTCGCGGAGATCTGGGTGCCCTTACCGAAAGTCGTGTTCTCCCGCACGCTCAACGAAGTCGCGGGCAACACCCGGCTGGCGCGCCGCGGTATTGCTGAGGAGGTCGCCGAGCTGCAGGAGCGATCGGGAAAGGACGTGGGGATCGGAGGGGCCGGGCTGGCGGCCGAGGCGATCACACTTGGTCTGGTCGACGTCTTCCAGCTGTTCGTCGCCCCCGTGGTCCTCGGTGGAGGCACGCCGTTCTTCCCTTCGACGCATCGACGCATGGACCTGGAGCTAGTCGAGACGCGGACCTTCGGCTCCCGCGTCGTCTACCTGCACTACGCGCGTGCGTGAACGCGCTAGGCGACGATCTTCCAGAACGAATCCTTGCGCTTGATGTTCGAGTCCTCGAACACGAACACGTCGCAGCCCCTTACGTCCATCCGTTGTCATCCGAATAGTCACGTTGGGGATCCCGGTGTGGAGCGCGTCGTGACGGTTGAACGCGTCCAGGAACGCCTTCATGACCTCGATGCGGTTCGTCACGTCGAGACCGGGATCGGCATCCCGCCGGAGCACATGATCCTCAGCCACTTGATGCGCCCGTCTTCCGCACGAAGATAGGCCTGCTGCTCCACCAGGTGCGGCCCCTCTTGGTACGTCACCCTGAACAGGTACCGGACGTTCTCCACGTTGCCGACGTGCCGGGTCTCGCACTCGACCAGCTCGTTGATCGGCTCGTCGTCCTCAAACCAGGCTCCGCGCAGCACCTTCGGCACCAGCTCGTCCGCCGACGCTTCCCACACCTGACGCGGCGTCATCCCGCGGAAGTCGAGGTCGTCGGACAGGAGCGACCGGACGGTTGCCCAGTCCTTGGCGGCGAGAGCCCGGGCGAACGGGATCCCCAGGCCCTCGTCGTCCCGAAGCTCGCTCATTTCCAACCCGGGATCCGCGCGGCTTGTTCGATCCAGCTCCGCATCTCCGGGGCCTCGGCTTCGTCCAGCGTCTTCAGCTTCACGTACCGGGTCCGGTCGGTCGTTCCCAGCGGGGGCGGATCGTCGAAGTCCGCTCCGCCGTAGAAGACGACGTTGACGGAGACGTCGTACGCGACCATCTCGATGATCCACCCGAGCTCGGGCGTCCCGTAGTGCGCCTTCCTCCACTTCACCGCGTAGTGGAGGCCCGGGATCGTCTCGCGGATCAGCTCGTCCAGTCGCTCGACGATCGGGTTGAGGTCCGGCATGACGCGACGGATCCAATCGTCGATGTCGGCGTGGTCCCCCGACGGCTCCGGTGGCTTCCGGGCTGCAGTTGGCTTCCGCTGTTTGTTCACAGCCCTAGGCTAGTCCACGCCAGACCCGGGTCGAGTGGAAGGATTCCCTCATGACGGACCAGCCCCCGCCGCCGCGGCCGATCTGGGTCAAGGTCTCGCTCGCCGTCGTGCTCGTCATCACCGTGGTCGTGATCGTCAAGTCCCTCGCCGGCGGCGAGCATGGTCCCGGGCGTCATCTGCCCGGTGGCATCGGCCCCGGCCCGACGCGATCGACGCAGCACCGCGCGTAGCCCGAGCCGCCGACATGCGCCCGACCGCGCGCAAGCTCGTCCTCGCCGTGCACCTCGCGGTTTCGGTGGGATGGATCGGCACCGTCGTCGCCTACCTCGTGCTCGGCGTCACGGCCGTGCGGAGCGAAGACACCGTGACGGTCCGGGGCGCGTGGACCACCATGGAGATCGTCGGCTGGTACGTGATCGTCCCGCTCGCCCTCGCGTCGTTGGTGACGGGGCTCGTCCTCGCATTCGGCACCAAGTGGGGGCTGTTCCGCCACTACTGGGTGTCGATCTCGTTCCTGCTCACGCTGTTCTCGACGGTCGTGCTGATCCTGCACATGCCGTCGGTGTCCACCACTACGGACGTCGCCCAGCGAGTCGACGGCGCGGAGCTGTACGCTTTGGGCGGCGACCTCGAGCATCCCTCGATCGGCCTCGTGATCCTGCTCGTCGTCCACGTGCTCAACGTCTACAAGCCCCCAGGCCTGACGCGTTACGGATGGCGCAAGCAGCAGGAAGCCCGCTCAGGGAACGACTAGGTCCGCCCACACCGGGAAGTGATCCGACGGCAGCCTTCCCGCCGCCGGCTCCCGCACGATCTCGGCCCCCAGCACCTCCCACCGCTCGTCGCACAGGATGAAGTCGATCTTGCGGGGGCCGGACAGCTCCCGATAGTGATGGACCGTCTGCACGTCCACCGCGTCGGGATGGACGACGCGGTACGTGTCGCGGAAGCCGGCCGAGAAGAAGTTCTCCAGCGGCTCCGAGCCCTCGGGCGTGTTGAAGTCCCCCATCACCACCGCCGGGATCTCGGGAGCCACCGTGACCTCCGTCAATATGAGCTTCGAGGACTCCAATCGCGCCAGCGCGCCCTTAACGTCGAGGTGCGTGTTGAACGCCGCGAACACGAGCCCGCTGGGACGGTCGCGGAGCCGGGCCCACGTGCAGTGCCGCGGGACCTCCGTGTCCCACCCGCGCGAGTACTCGACGTCGGGAGTCGGGGAGAGCCAGAAGTCGCCCTGCTCCTCGAGCTCGAAGCGATGGACGTGGAAGAAGAGCGGGACGTACTCCGCGGTGTCCCCGACGTCGCGCGGCTTCCCGACGCCGCGATGGTCGGGCAGCGCGGCGGTGACGTCCGCGAGCTGCGTCTCCAGCGCTTCCTGGAACCCGACGACGTGAGGCTCTTCGCGCCGGATCGTCTCGATCACCGACTCGACTCGATCGGCCCAGCGGTTGCCGGCGGGGGCATCGCGCTCGGTGTCGAACCTGAGGTTGAACGTCATGAAGCGGATGGGTTCGAGCGTCACGGATCCGGGAGCTCCGCCATCTCCTGCAGCCGCTCGACGACCCCCTTGCGCACCGGCACCCTCTCCGCGAGCGCGTAATAGAGCACGCTCAGCATCTTCAGCGGCACGGCCTCCGCGCGCGCCACGAGGTAGTCCCAGTCGAGGTCGTTGTTCGACATGATGTCGACGACGTTGTACCAGTGGCCCCCGAGGGTCTCGCGGGACAACGTGCCGGTGAGCGACGCGACCTGGTCCTCGGGCGCTATCACCCACGCGACGGTGCCAAAGAGCTCGCCCCTCTTGCGATGCTCGCGGAACTCGTCGTCGAAGCGGACTCCGTTCTTCAGCTCGAACATGAGGTCGATCGTGACCCCGTCCTTGAACGCCTTGTGCAGCCACGACCGGTCCATCTCGGCGGTCTCGTACCCGGCCCCCGCGAGCACCTCGAGGATCCCGCCCGCGTCCTCCTCGCGGATCACGAGGTCGACGTCGCCGATCGTCCGCGTGCCGCCGGTCCAGTGGTCCGTCGAGAGCCCTCCGCCGACGGCGTAGTCGAAGCCCGCGTCCTCGAGCCTCGCCACTACGTCGCGGAAGACCTCCTTCGCCTTCTCCTGATCGGTCGCCTCGTTGCTCATATCGTGATTGTTGTGCCGTTCAAGCCGGGCGGCAAACCGAACGGGGTAGCGGCTCAGGCCTCGAGGATCTTCTTCAACCCCTCGAGCCGCTCCCGCCAGAACGCCTTCATCTCGTCCGCTTGCCGCGCGTCGGGCAGCTTCGCGTGCTCCAGCGCGACCTGGCTCTTCGACTCTCCTTTGGAAACGAACGAGATCGTGAGCCTCGTCGTGCCGTCCTCCCAGGCCCCCGTTATCGAGACACCGGGCCGCGTCGTCCGCACGTCGATCTCGTAGTCGCCCAGCCACCTCTCCCGCTCCCGCTCGTCGGCGAACGCCTCGAACAACGCGTCGACCGGCACGTCCACGGTCTTGCTCGCGGTCGCGCTGAACGTCCCGTCAGCCCTCTGTCCGGGGGCACGCATGCCGCGGGCCTGCTCGTACGAGACCGTGATCGACTGCGCCCACCATCCGTCGACGCCCTGCTCCTCGCCGAGCCAGCGCGCGATCTCCGTGTGCGTCCGCGCGGTCGCGCCCCACGAATCCAGTAGCGCGAACCACTCGTCCAGCGGCCGCCCGGTCTTCGACACCACGACCTCGTCGGCCGGGCGGTGGGCGGAGATGGTCTGGGGCGTGCGGCGTCGAGACGCTTCGGCCTCCGCCTTCTCGACGAGCCGCCGGCGCGCGGTCGCGTAGCTCTCGCCGGTCTTGGCCATGCGGGCGCGGATGCGCTCCTTGAAGGACTTCTGCCTGGTCATCGTTCGCTCCCTCTCCGCGGCAAGAACGACAGGGACTCACGCTCCCGCCGCCCCGCCGGAAAGGGGTACGACAACCGGCTCCCGAGGGCTCGAGGCCCCCTTTACCCCCTCGCGGCCGGCGGCGTGAGCGCCGGATCGGAGGTCGGGCGAGGGAGATCGCCGTGTCCGATCGTAGCGCTGCACGCCGCCGGTGCAAAGGGCCGAGCCTCTAGGCGAGCGAGACCGCGACCTCCTCGAGCAGGTCGTACGCGTCCTGCAGGCCCTCCTCCATGCCGGAGGCGATCACCGCGTCGCGCGCCTCCTTGTTCGGGAGCTGCAGCAGGACCTCCACGACCGTGCGCCCGCCGGCCTCGGTGAACGTCGTGGTGTTGATCGCAGGCTCACCCGGCGCGCCCTCGTACATCTCTGTCTGGACGATGCGCTCGTTCGGGACGATCTCCCGGAACTCGCCGTTGAACGCCACCTCGAAGCCCTCGGGTGTCTGCATCGCGAACCGCCACGTCCCGCCGACCCTGAGATCGACGTCGGCGACCGTGACCTCACCCCGCTTCGCGTGCCACCACCGTCTGATCAGCTCCGGCGTCGTGAACGCCTTGTAGACCAGGCGGCGGGGGGCCGCGAACTCCCTCGTGATCAGGATCTGGTCGTCTGCCGGAAGCGTCACCTTCGCTGTGTGGCTACTCGTCATCGTTGCCATCTACCTCCTCCTTCCGTTTGAGCTCCTCCAACACCTCGTCCAGCTGCTCGAACCGCTCCTCCCACATGCGCTCGTAGGCCTTCACCCAGTCGTGGATCGACTTCAACGGGGCCCCGTTGAGCCGGTAGAGCCGGTGCCGCCCCTCCTCCCGCACGTCCACCAGGCCCACCTCGCGGAGCACCTTCAGGTGCTTGGAGACCTGGGGCTGCGACAGGTCGAGGAGCGCGACCAGCTCGTTCACCGGCCGCTCGCCCCCGGCAAGGGCGTCGAGGATCTGCCGCCGCCGGGGTTCCGCGACTGCGTTGAACGCATCCGTGGTCGTTGCTGCTCGTGCCATGGAGGCCATCGTATTCCGATATAGACATATGTCAAGAGGTGATCGGCGATGAGTTTCGGGGGCCGCGCCGGTCTGTTCTTCGAGAAGCCGTCGAAAAGGGGGAGCGCCGTCGCCGTGGTCATCAGCGGCCGGATCGAACGCCCGGACATCCCGGCGCTCTGCGAGCGCGTCGTCGCCGCGCTGCAGGACGGCGGCACCGGGGTCGTCGTCTGCGACGTCGAGGGCATCGCGCCCGACGCCGTCGCCCTGGACGCGCTGGCGCGGCTCCAGCTCACCGCTCGCAGGCGCGGCGGCGAGATCAGGCTGCGCGGCGCGACGCGGGAGCTGAGGGAGCTCCTCGACCTTGCCGGGCTGTGCTACGTCCTGCCGGCGCTAGGCCTCGAGCCGGGGCGGGAGCCCGAATAGCGGGAAGACCCGCTCGGTGTCGAGGAAGAACATGATCCCGGAGATCTTCCCGCCGGTGATCTCGAGCACCTGGAGCGACCAGGGCGCGAGGCCCCCGTCCGGCGACGGCTTGTACTGGCCGAACGCCGGTGCGCCGTTCGCGCTCGTCGGCACGAGCCGGGACCCCTCGCAGGCGGCCCCCTGCCCGAGGCACCACTTGACGATGTCCTCGTGCGTCTGGAGCCAGAGGTCGTAGGGGGGCATCGACCAGGTCGCGTCCTCGTGCAGCAACGACGTGAGCGACTTCATGTCGTAGCGCTCGAACGCGTCGACGTAGCGCGCGAGCAGCGCACGCTGCTCGTCGTCCATCGGCTCCGGCTCGCGCATCGCCTCGACGTTCGCCTCGGCGAGAGAGGCGCGGGCGCGCTGGAGCGCGCTGTTGACCGACTGCACCGACGTCTCGAGGAGGTCGGCGACCTCGGCCGCCTTCCAGCGCAGGACCTCGCGGAGGATCAGCACGGCTCGCTGCTTCGGCGGGAGGTGCTGGAGGGCCGCGACGAACGCGAGCCGGACCGACTCCCGCGCCTCGGCCACCTCGGCGGGGTCGCCTCCGGCGACGACTCGCTCGTCCGGTATCGGCTCGATCCAGGTGACCTCGGGCAACGGCGCCGGCAGCGGCGTGTCGGCGCTCTGCGCGGGGCCGAGGTCCATCGGCCGGGCCCGCCGGCTCCGGCTGTTCAGCATGTCGAGGCACACGTTCGTGGTGATCCGGTAGAGCCACGAGCGCAGCGCGGCGCGGCCCTCGAACCCCTCGTAGCTCTTCCAGGCGCGCAGGAACGCGTCCTGCACCGCGTCCTCCGCCTCGAAGCTCGAGCCGAGCATCCGGTAGGCGTACGCGGTGAGCTCCTTCCGGTGCTGCTCGAGGTGCTCGTCGAGCTCGGACGGGGCGGTCTTCGTGGTGCCCTCGGGGGCGGCCAGGTCGCTCATCGCCGTCAACCCTACGACGCCGGAACGACGAAAAACTCCCCAGAACGGCGATGAGTTTCTGTCACAGGGGCGGTCGAAACTGCAAGACGACCAACCCGGAGGTGATGAACGTGTCGCAACAGGACGTAACGGCCGCCAAGGCGGGGCGCAAGGAGTGGATCGGCCTCGCAGTCATCTCCCTGGCCTGCCTGCTCTACGTCATGGACCTGTCGGTCCTGTACCTCGCGGTCCCGTCGCTCACGAGGGACCTCGAGCCGACGAGCGCTCAGCTGCTGTGGATCACCGACATCTACGGGTTCATGGTCGCCGGCTTCCTGATCACGATGGGGACCCTCGGCGACCGCATCGGACGTCGGCGGGTGCTGCTCACGGGGGCCGCGGCCTTCGGGCTCTCTTCGATCATCGCGGCGTTCTCGACGAGCGCCGAGATGCTGATCGCGGCGCGTGCGCTGCTCGGGATCGCGGGGGCGACCGTCGCGCCGTCCACGCTGTCGCTGATCCGCAACATGTTCCACGACCCGCACCAGCGGATGACCGCGATCGGCGTGTGGGGGACGAGCTTCGCGGTCGGCGGAGCCGTCGGCCCGCTCGTCGGCGGCGTCCTGCTCGAGTTCTTCTGGTGGGGCTCTGTCTTCCTCATCAACGTGCCGGTGATGGCGGTGCTGCTCGTGCTGGGGCCGCGCCTCCTGCCGGAGTTCCGCGACCCGAGCGCCGGACGGATCGACCTCACGAGCGCATTCCTGTCGCTGGGGGCCGTGCTGCCGGTGATCTACGGGCTGAAGCAGCTCGCGCAGAACGGCGCGAGCGCGGCCTCGATCGCGGCAGTGGGGGCCGGCCTCGCCGTCGGCGCGGCGTTCGTGCGGCGGCAGACGCGCCTCGACGACCCGATGATCGACCTGCGCCTGTTCCGGATCCCCGCGTTCTCCGTCTCGGTGCTGTCGAACACGCTGACGGGCTTCATCGCCTTCGGCACGTTCCTGTTCGTCTCGCAGTACCTGCAGCTCGTGGTCGGGCTCACCCCGTTGAAGGCCGGGCTGTGGTCGCTGCCCTCGTCGGTCGCGGTCATCGCCGGCTCGATGCTGGCGCCGAAGGTCTCGCGGCTCGTGCGGCCGGCGTTCGGCGTCGCCGGCGGCCTCCTGCTCGCGGCCGCCGGTCTGGGCTTGCTCACGCAGGTGGACGCGACCTCCGGCATCGCGACCGTCGTGACCGGGACGGTCGTGTTCTCGCTCGGCCTCGGCCCCGTGTTCATCCTCGCCACGGACCTCATCGTCGGGACCGCGCCGGCGGAGCGGGCCGGAGCGGCGTCGGCGATATCCGAGACGGGGGCCGAGCTCGGCGGGGCGCTCGGGATCGCGCTGCTCGGTAGCATCGGAACCGCGGTGTACCGCGGGGCGGTGACCGAGGCGCTGCCGCCCGAGGTGCCGGCGCTCGCCGCGGAGGCGGCCCGCGACACGCTCGGCGGCGCCCTCGCGGTGGCGCAGGAGCTGCCGGCCGATCTCGGTCAGGGGCTCGCGGGGGCCGCGCTGGACGCGTTCTCACAGGGTCTGCACATCTCCGCCACCGTCGGCGCCGGGATCGCGGTCGCGATCGCCTTGCTTGTCGGTACGCTGCTCCGGGACGTGCGCGGGCCCAACGCGGACGAGGGCGAGGCCGCCCCCGCGGAGGCCCTGCCCGACTGTGCGCTCTGCCCCGCCATCGCCGAATCGTGAACGGCCAGGAACGAGGAGGACCGGTAGTGACCGAGATGATCAGAACCAAGGGGTTGGTGAAACGCTACGGCGACGTCGTGGCGCTGAACGGCCTCGACCTAGTCGTGCCGAAGGGGACCGTGCTCGGGCTCCTCGGCCCCAACGGCGCCGGCAAGACCACGGCGGTCCGCATCCTCACGACGTTGCTGCTTCCCGACGAGGGGACGGTCGAGGTCGCGGGGCTCGACGTGCGGAAGGACCCCGGCAAGGTGCGCGAGCGGATCGGGCTCTCGGGTCAGACCGCCGCGGTCGACGAGCACCTGACGGGCTTCGAGAACCTCGACATGGTCGGGCGCTTCTACCACCTGGGCAAGGCGCGGTCGCGGGCCCGGGCGCGGGAGCTCCTCGAGGCGTTCGACCTCGTCGACGCCGGGAACCGTCCGGCGAAGACGTACTCGGGCGGGATGCGCCGCCGGCTCGACCTCGCGGCCGCGCTCGTCGCCGAGCCCGACGTGATCTTCCTGGACGAGCCGACGACGGGGCTCGACCCGAGGAGCCGGTCGCAGATGTGGGAGACGATCCAGCAGCTCGTGCGCGGCGGAGCGACCGTCTTGCTGACCACGCAGTACATGGAGGAGGCCGACCGGCTCGCCGACGACATCGTCGTGATCGACCGGGGCCGGATGATCGCGCACGGGACCGCGGACGAGCTGAAGACACAGATCGGCGGCGAGCGCATCGAGCTTGTCGTCGGGAGCCCGGCCGAGATCGCCGCGGGGCGCGCGGTGCTCGACCGGGTGGCTGTCGGAGACGTCCAGGTCGACGAGCAGACGCGCCGCATCTCAGCGGGCGTGGCGGGCGGCGTCGAGTCACTGCGTGAAGTCCTCGACAGCCTGTCGGACGCGAGCCTGAAGGTGGTCGACGTTGGGCTTCGCAGGCCGACGCTGGACGACGTGTTCCTGTCCCTCACCGGGCACGCGGCCGAGGAGGTCGCGGAGGAGCCGGGCGAGGGGCCGCGCGACGCGAAGGCGGAGCGCGAGAGAGAGAAGGAGGCGGTTCGATGAGCTCGGTCGCTCTCGCCTTCGCGGACGGTGCAATCGTCGCGAAGCGCAACCTCATCAAGATCAAGAGGATCCCCGAGGTCCTCATCTGGACGACGATGTCGCCGATCATGTTCGTGCTGCTGTTCGGGTACGTGTTCGGCAGCTCGATCGAGATCCCCGGCGTGAACTACCGCGAGTACCTGATCGCCGGCGTGTTCGCGCAGACGATCGTCTTCGGATCGACGTTCACCGGCGCGGGCCTCGCGGAGGACATGACGAAGGGGATCATCGACCGCTTCCGGTCGCTGCCGATGGCGCAGTCCGCGGTGCTCTTCGGGCGCACGGCGAGCGACATCTTCTACAACTCGACGTCGCTGTTCGTGATGTCGATGACCGGCCTCGTCGTGGGCTGGCGCGTGAGGACCGGGATCATCGAGACCATCGGCGGCTTCCTGCTGCTCCTGCTGTTCTCGTACGCGGTGTCGTGGATCATGGCGTACGTCGGTCTGAAGGTGTCGAGCGTCGAGGTCGTCAACAACGCGTCGTTCATGTTCATCATGCCGATGACGTTCATCTCGAACGCGTTCGTGAACAGCGAGGACCTGCCGGGGCCGCTCCAGACGTTCGCCGAGTGGAACCCGGTTTCCACGGTGGCGCAAGCGGCGCGAGAGGCGTTCGGCAACACGGGGGGGATGGTCCAACCGGATACGTGGTCACTGGAGAACCCGGTGCTGTACACGATCATCTGGGTCTGCATCATCCTGGCGGTCTTCGTGCCGCTGTCCGTGCGGCAGTACAAGAAGACCGCGGCGCGGTAGCGAGACCTACGCCGCGAGCGCACGTGTGATGTCGGCGCGGTGATGGTTGAGGTCGTGGGCCATCCACCGGACGACCGCGGCCACGGTCCAGGGGCCGAAGTCGGGGTGGAGGAGCTCGGTGTCCGGCGAGATTGCGGCGCGGGCGTCGTTCCAGTCGTCGACCCTCCGCTGGAACGCCCATAGCCCCGCGCGCGTCGAGAGCTCCTCGTATCTGCGTACGTCGGCGAGGTCGTCCTGGTCGAACCCGGCCAGCGGGCGTTCGCGGTCCTGCGCGAGCGCCACCAGGCGCTCCGCCCAGACGCCGATCGCGTCCGCCATGTGCCACACGTACGCCGACGGCGACCAGAGCTCCGGCGCCGGCTTGCGTCGTGCTTCCTCCCAGCGGCCCTCGAACGCTTGACGGCACCATTCCGGCGTCTCGCCGACGATCGTCGCTGCCTCTTCCACGCCGATCGTCCAGTCGAAGGAGCACCAGGTGCAGCGTCCTCCGGCAACCGAGGTGTCGAAGTGCGCCATGATCCGCCGGACCTCTGCGTCGGTTACGGGCATCTCGCTCCACCTCTCGCTTGAGCCGGGACCCATTGCAGTCCGGCAGGCGCCGCGGCGCAAGGGCTTTGGCGGGGAGATGTCCGGCGCACGCGATGATCCAGTCGCGGAGCGGACGACCGAGGGAGGCACGGATGCGCGCACGGCGGCTGGACGACGTCCCCGGGTTCGGCATCGACAAGGTCGCGGCGGCCGCCGGTGACGACCCCGACGTCCTGCGGCTCGAGAACCTCGACACGAACCTTCCGCCCCCGCCGGGCGTGGTCGAGGCGACCCAGGCGGCGATCGCGCAGAACGAGTACACGAGCTGGCTCCCCTTCAGCGGGCGGTTCGACCTCAAGGAGGCCGTGGCCGACTGGATTGAGGCGCGCAGCGGCGTCCGGTACGACCCGTACTCGGAGATCGTGATCACCGCGACGGACGGGAGCGGACTGCTCGACTCGCTGCTCGCGACCACCGATCCCGGCGACGAGATCGTGCTTACGGACCCGACCTACGCCGGGATGATCAACCGCGTGCGCCTCGCGGGCGGGGTGCCGCGGTTCGCCCGTTGCGAGGTGGTCGGCGGGGAGTGGCGGCTCGACCTCGAGAGCCTGCGCGCGGCCGTGACGCCGCGGACGAGGGCCCTGTTCCTCCAGAACGCGACGTTCCCGTCCGGGATGGTGTTCACGCAGGACGAGTGGGAGGCGATCCGCGACCTCGTCGTCGACCGCTCCCTTCACCTCATCTACTGGGGCTACATGGAGGGCGTCGTCTTCGACGGCCGTCCCGTGATCCACCCCGCGTCGCTTCCGGGGCTGCGCGAGCGGACGATCACGCTCGGGGGCGTCGGCATCGAGCACCGGATGGTCGGGTGGCGCGTGGGTTGGGCCGCCGCGGACCCGGCCACCGCCGACGCGGTCGGCATGGTGCACGTCTACAACGGCCTGGTCGCGAGCGGCTTCGCGCAGGCCGGGGCCGTCGTGGCCCTCCGCTCGGACCCGTCCGATCGCGCGGCGGCCGTGGCCGAGTACCAGCGGCGCCGGGACACCGTGATGGCGCAGCTCGACGGCCTTCCGGCCGTGTCGGCTTCCGGAGGATGGGCCCTGCTCCTCGACACGGACGCGATGGGCATACCCGCGCCGGAGGCGTCGCGCCGGTTGCTCGAGCAGAAGGTCGCGGCGACGCCGATGACGGTGTGGGGCGAGAGCGTCGCGCCGCGGCACGTGCGGTTCGTCTTCAGCCGGGAGCCGGTCGAACGGCTGGAGCTCCTCGGCGAGCGGGTGCGCGGGGCGTTGACGTGACCGGGCGCGAGCTCTTCGGCATCACCGGCGCGACCGGCGCGGTGGGCGGGCTCGTGGCGCGGCTCCTCGCCGATCGCGGCGCGCCGCAGAGGCTCGTCGTGCGCGCGGGGGGCGACCGGTCCTCGCTCCCCGCGGCGGACGTCGCGGAGATCACCGACTACGGCGACGGCGCCTCGATGCGAGCGGCGCTCGAAGGCGTGACGACCCTCTTCCTCGTGTCGGGGCGCGAGCATCCCGAGCGGCTCCGGCAGCACAAGACCGCGGTCGACGCCGCGGTGGACGCGGGGGTGGAGCGGATCGTCTACCTGTCGTTCCTGGGGGCCGCGGCCAACGCGACGTTCACGCTCGCGCGCCAGCACTTCGCGACCGAGCAGCACATCCGTTCACACGGGGTCGCGTTCACGTTCCTCAGGTCGAGCCTCTACCTCGACTTCGTCCCGTGGATCGCCTCGAACGAGGGCGTGATCGCGGGGCCCGCGGGAGACGGGAAGCTCGCGCCCGTCGCCGCTCCGACGTCGCCGAGACGGTCGTCGCGGTGCTGACGTCGCGGGACCACGACGGCGCGTGCTACGACAACACCGGCCCCCACTCGCTCTCGATGCAGGAGGTCGCGGACGAGCTGGCCCGCGCCGCCGGGCGGCCGGTGACGTACAAGGACGAGACGCTCGCGGAGGCGTGGGAGTCGCGGCGTCCGACCGGCGCTCCCGAGTGGGAGATCGAGGGCTGGATCACGTCGTACCTCGCGATCGCCGCCGGTGAGCTCGACGTCGCGAGCGACACCGTCCCGAGGCTGACGGGGCACCCCGCGCAGTCACTGCCCGAGTACCTCGCGGCTCATCGGGAGAGCTACGCGCACCTGAGGTAGCGCGTCAGCCCGGCCCCCCGAGGTCCGGCGGCGTCAGGTCGAGCCCCTGGCGCGCCCACTCCTCCAGGCCCCCCTCGAGGTTCTGCGCCTGGATCCCCCGGTGGCGCAGGAAGTCCACGACGACCGCGCTCCTCTGTCCGAGGTGGCACACGACGACGACTTGATCCTCGCTCGCGAGCTCCTCCCACCGCTCGGGGATCTGCGTCATCGGGATCGGTATCGATCCTTCGATGTGGCCGGCCGCGAACTCGTACGGCTCGCGCACGTCGACGAATATCGCGCGGCCGACGAGCCCGGCTGCCTCGCGCGGATTCAGCGGGGCCCCCGTCACCGCGCCGCCCACCGTGTCCACGCGCGCAGCCACCCGATCTCCATCGCGGCGTCGAGCAGGTACGTCGCGGGGATGTCGCGCTTCGGCACGTAGATCAGGTCGATCAACAGATACGCGGCCGCGACCCCCATCCCGATCCGGCGCGCGGTCACGACTCCGTCCGCGGACGGCTCGGCGAGCAGGAGCGCGATGCCGGACGCCGCGAAGAGCGCGCCGGACGTCCTCTGCAAGTACACGTCGCGCTTGCGCCCGAACACCCACTCGAACGTCGGCAGAGCCACGATCGGCCACGCGCCGCCGACGACGTTGAACAGCCCCTGAGCACGCGCCAGGCGCACCCCGGCCGCGACCTTCGAACGGTTCACCGGTCGCCCCCCTACGGCTTCAGGAGGATCTTGATCGCGTCGTCCTCTTTCTTCTGGAAGATCTCGTAGCCGTGCGGCGCGTCGTCGAGCGGCATCACGTGCGAGTGGAACCCCTCGAGCCCGAGCGGGTCCCCGTCGTCCAGCGCGAGCGGCAGGATGTCGTCGACCCAGTGCTTCACGTTCGCCTGGCCCATGCGCAGCTGGATCTGCTTGTCGAAGAGCGTCAGCATCGGGAGCGGGTCCTTCATCCCTCCGTACACGCCGGACAGCGAGATGGTCCCACCGCGGCGGACGATCTCGATCGCGGCGTAGAGCGCGGCGAGGCGGTCGACTCCTACGCGCTCCATCATCCGCTTCGCGAGCGCGTCCGGCATGAGGACCGTCATGAGCTGCGCGGCCTGCGCCGCGTACGAGACCGGCGTCCCGTGCGCCTCCATGCCGACCGCGTCGATCACCGAGTCGGGGCCGCGGCCCCCGGTCATCTCACGGATGTTCGCAGCCAGCGCGTCCCCCTGCTCCTCGTAGTCGAGCACGTCGAAGCCGAGGCCCCGGACGCGCTCGAGCCGCTCCGGCACGAGGTCGACGCCGATGACCTGCCCCGCCCCCTGCTGGCGCGCGATGCGGCTCGCCATGTCGCCGATCGGGCCGAGCCCGAGCACGACGACGCTCCCGCCCTTCGGGATAGCGGCGTACGCGACCGCCTGCCATGCCGTCGGCAGCACGTCGGAGAGGTAGACGAGACGCTCGTCCGGCGGCCCCTCGGGGACCTTGATGTGCGTGTACTGGGCCTGCGGGACGCGGAGGTACTCCGCCTGCCCGCCGGGCACCTGGCCGTACAGCTTCGTGTAGCCGAACAGCGCGGCCCCCATGCCGTGCTCGCGCACCTGCGTGGTCTCGCACTGCGACTGGAGGCCCTGGCCGCACATGAAGCAGCCCCCGCAGGCGATGTTGAACGGGATCACCACGCGGTCGCCGGGCTCGATCGCGGTGACGTCGCTCCCGACCTCCTCGACGATCCCCATGGGTTCGTGCCCGATGATGTCGCCCGCGTCCAGGAACGGGTTCATCACCTCGTAGAGGTGGAGGTCCGACCCGCAGATCGCCGTCGTCGTGACGCGGATGATCGCGTCCGCCGGCTCCTGGATGACCGGGTCCGGGTGCTCGTCCACCCTCACGTCGCGCTGCCCGTGCCACGTCACTGCCTTCATCGAAGATCGCCCTCCTGTGGATCGCCGCCGAGCCCGGCCCGTCGTAGGTCTGCCGTACCCGCAGCACACACGCGTAACCGTCGGCGTAGGGTGGAGCGGACCCGTCCCCCCGCGCGGCCAGTCCCGGAGAGGAGCCGCTCATGCGCCGGCATCACGTCGTCTCGCTGTCCCTGCTGCTCTTGCTCGCCGCCGCCGGCTGCTCGGGCGAGGACCGCCTCTCGGAGGAGGAGTTCGTCGAGCAGGCGAACGCGATCTGCGCCGAGGGGAACGAGGAGCTGGAGAGCGCGGCGGACGAGCTGGTCGAGGGCGGGGACCCGTCCGAGGAGGACCTCGAGGGCCTCATCGACACCGCGATCGACAACGTGAGCGCGCAGCTGAACGGGATCGAGGACCTGAGCCCGCCCGAGGACATGGAGGCGGACGTCGAGGACCTGCTGGAGACCGCGCGGGCCGAGCTGCAGGACCTCGAGGACGCGGGGGCCGAGGCGTTCACGTCCGGCGAGCCCCCGTTCGAGGAGTCGAACCAGAAGGCGCGCGACCTCGGGCTCGACGAGTGCGGGGACGAGTCCTAGGTCGTATCGGGCGGGCAGTGCCGCGGGCGCGGCCCCCGCTTCGGGTCCGGGTGCCCGCCGAAGCCGACCTCGATCTTGCACGGGTCCCACGGGTGCTTCCCGCGGCCCGCCTCGATGAGCTCGACGTCCGTCCCGGTGACCTGGAAGTACGTGTAGGCGGTGTTGTCGCGGTCGTTGGACTCGAGTATCCCGTCGACGGGGTCCGCCCACATCCGCGCGACGTAGTAGCCGTCTCCGTTGACGCCGAAGTCCACGTAGTTGCCGGGCCGGTCCCACTCGTAGATGTCGGCCCACCCGGCGCGTAGGCCGAACCCGCCGTTCTCCGACCAGACGGGATAGAAGCGCTTCCACTCGCGCAGCAGCTCGTTGCGGTGCGCGAAGCCCTTGTTGTGCTTCACGCTCGCGGCCTCGAGCGTCCCCTTCTCTCTGTCCGTGACGCTGAACAGCTGCACCGCGACCGCGTCGCTGTGGTGGTAGTGGCCGTGGCTCTCGTGCCACACCGCGGTCCCGGCCGAGCGGTCGAAGAACGTCCCGTCGACGCGGCTCACGCGCTGGAAGAGCTCGTGGTCCTGGGGCGGCCCGCCCTCGTAGTAGAGCGACATGGGGCCGCGACCGGTGTTGCGGACGCCGAACGCGAACCGCAGACAGCGAACGGCGCCCTCTTCGGCCCGCTCCTCCGGATGACACGAGTCGCCGCCTTCGGCCCCCTGCGGAGGATCGCCCTGCGAGCCGTTCGTCAACGGCATGAGGAACGACGCCTCGTGTGGCGGGAGCACCTGGAGGTTCGGCAGCACGGGCCCCTTCTTCACGCCGAGGCCCGGGGGCCGCGCCTCGAGCTTCGCTCGCATCCGGAACGCCGACTCGGTCACGTCGTCGGCCGTCACGTGGACCTCCCATATCCCGACGTCGGGGTTCTCGTGGAGCGACTCCATCGAGTAGAGCCCGGTGCCCGTGCCGTACGTCCCCCGCGAGTCACCGGACGGATCGAAGACCTCGAACGAGAACGAGTCGCCGACCTCCGGATGGTCGATCCCGATGCGCAGCCGGAACCCCGGCTCCTCGACGTGGATCTGGTACGTCCAGCAAGTCTCGGCCGAGCACCCCTGCCCGGCGGTCGCGCTCTCGACGTGAGCCCCTCTCCAGAACAGCGCCTCGCCCGCCTCGAGGCCGAGGCCGTGGCCCGCCGCCGGGCCTCCCGGGATCGCGAGCGCGAGCAACCCCACGAGCACGACAACCACACGCTTCACCGTCCGCTCTCCTTCACTCGCCGGACGTCAATCATCGCCGATGCCCGCGGTCTATGCCCCGGGGAACGGCGGCCGGGGTGGGCGTCAGGCGACGTTTCCGGAGCGGCGACTAGGGTAGGCGGGCTTCGGCTTCACCACCCGACCCTAGGAGGAGACATGGGCAGACGTGGAGGACGTGGCGGCGGCGGTGGCGGCGGCGGTGGCGGCGGTGGCCGTCGCGGCGGCGGTGGCGGCGGCGGCGGAGGTCGTCGCGGTGGCGGTGGCCGCGGCGGAGCAGGTCGCGGAGGCAGCGGAGGCGGAGGCGGCGGTGGCCGTCGTGGTGGCGGTGCCGGAGGAGGGGGCGGTGGGTCCCAGGGCGAGCCGCGCGGCAACCTTCCCGGCGCAGGCGTAGGCCGCGGCGATCCCACTCCGGCCGGTGGAGGCGGTGGCGGCGGTGAGCGCGACCGGGGCGGCGGCGGTGGCGGGCCCCTCGGTGGCGGCGGAGGACGTGGCGGTGGTGGCGGCGGAGCAGGCCGCGGTGGAGACGGTGGCGGTGGCGGCGGCCGCGGGGGCCGTCGCGGCGGCGGAGGCGGGTTCGGAGGCAGGCGGGGTCGAGGGGGCCGCGGCGGAGGTGCCGGGACGATGGTCGCCGTCGTCGCGATCTTCGCGATCGTGGCCCTCGTCATCATCGTCGTGCTGCTGACGGGCGGTGACGACGACGAGACCGACTCGCCGACGCCGGACGAGACGACGACGATGCGCGTGATCGATCGGGACTTCCTGCTGGGCTGACGCAGCGAGAGAACGGCGGCCGGCCGCGTGATGTCT
>DASZDG010000039.1:0-53511 GCA_035942255.1 Actinomycetota bacterium
CGCGAACACGATGCGCTCGCCGTCCGGCGACCAGTTCGGCACGAAGTCGTTCGCCGGGTCGTGCGTGAGCCTGCGGAGCCCGGTCCCGTTGAGACGGCTGACGTAGATCTCGGGGTTGCCGTCGCGGCGGCTCTCGAACGCGAGCCTCGAGCCGTCGGGCGACCACGACGGGTGGCGTGCGCTCATGCCGGGCGGGGTCACGCGCGTCTCCCCGCCGGTCCCGTCCGCGTTGATCACGTAGATCGCGTACTGCTTGTCCCGCTCGCTCGCGAACGCGATCTTCGTGCCGTCGGGGGACCACGTGGGGGCCCGGTCGTAGTAGCCGTTGAACGTCAGCTGCGTCTGGTCGGAGCCGTCGGCGTCCATTACGAAGATCTCGCGGTCGCCGTCCTCCTCGCTCCCCCACGCGATCCGCGACCCGTCCGGCGACCACGTCGCGGCGATGTCCCAGGTGTCGCTGAACGTCAGCCGCTCCTGGTTCGTGCCGTCGGCGTCCATCACGTAGATCTCGGGGTTGCCGTCCCTGCGGGCCTCGAAGACGATCTTGCCGTTGTCGCCGACGTAGGCGGCTTCGGCGGGGGCCGGACGGACCGAGACGCCGACGCACAGCGGCGCCACGACCAGGAGCCCGATGAGGGGAAGCGCAAACGCTGAGAACATCCCTCGGACCCTCCTGATAGACCGGGCAGATCTTCCCACCTTCTGTTCTGGCGCGACCGCCGAGGCGGTCACTAGAGCAGCGGTCCGCGGACGAAGACGTCGTAGGCGTTGTTCGTGTCGT
Source organism: Actinomycetota bacterium (assembly GCA_035942255.1). GTDB lineage: Bacteria > Actinomycetota > CADDZG01 > CADDZG01 > WHSQ01 > JALZEG01. The sequence goes on from DASZDG010000039.1 coordinate 782, forward strand.
CGTCGACGAGGTTCGTAGCCGCCGACGCGAAGCAGACGAAGCGGCCGTCGTCGCTGATCGACGGGTCCTCGCCGGGATCGTTGCTCGGCCCGTTCGCCTGCTCGTTGTCGTCACCGACGCTGACGCGCTGCGTCTCGCCGGTCGTGCGGTCGTAGCGGAAGACGTCGAGCCCCCGGGAACGGTCGGGTGCGCCGTTCGTGTCGCCGGCGACGAGGTTCTGCGCGTACGACTGGAATGCCACGTAGCGGCCGTCGGCGGAGATCGCCGCGATCTGGCTCGAGCCGTCGGGCTCGGCGCCCGCCATGCCCCGGCTCACGCGCTCGGTCTCACCCGTGCTGAGGTCGTGGACGAACACGTCGAACATGTCGTTGTCGTCGCCCTCGACGAGGTTCGAGGCGGACGAGTGGAACGTGACGTAGCCGCCGTCGGCTGAGATCATCGGCGCGGCGCTCTCCCCGTTGGCCTGGCCCCCGTCGCTGGCGATGCTGACCCTGACCGTCTTGCGCGTCGCCCGGTTGTAGACGAAGACGTCAGGCAGCCGGTTGGTGTCGCGCGGGACGAGGTTGCCGGCGTAGGAGACGAACGCCACCATGCGGCCGTCGCCGGAGATCGAGGGCGAGTAGCTCGACCCGGTGCCTTCCTTGAGCTTCGAGCTGATGCTCACTCGGTTGGTCTTCACCGCGGTGCGGTCGTGGACGAAGATGTCGGTCGCCCGGTTGTTGTCGCCCTTGATCGCGAGGTTCGTCGCGGTCGACGAGAAGGCGACGAACCGGCCGTTCGCGGAGATCGACGGGTCGTAGCTCATCCCGTTGCCCTCTACGAGGTTCGAGCGGATGCTCACGCGGTTCGTGCGTCCCTCGTTGCGGTCGTACACGAAGACGTCGGCGGTGTCGTTCTTGTCGCCCTTGATCGCGAGGTTCGACGCGCTCGACGTAAACGCGACGTACCTGCCGGTCTGCGACAGCGAGGGCGCCTCCGAGGAGCGGTTCGCCTGCGTGCCGGTGGAGCGGATGCTGACGAACTCCGGCGTCGTGTTCTGCCGGTTGAACAGGAAGACGTCGGTGGTGTCGTTCCGGTCCGCGCCGATGATGTTCGTCGCCCGCGACGAGAACCCGACGAAGTTGCCGTCTCCCGAGATGGCGCAACCGAAGCTGTCGTCGTTGCCCTCTACGCCGTTGGACCGGACGCTCGCGCGCTCGGTCGTCGCCGCCGGTGACTGCGCTACTGCCGCGGTGGCGGTCACGACACACGTGGCGCCCGCGACGAGCAGCCTGATGGTCCACCTCGAGGTCACTGGAACCCCTCCTTCGCCTGCCCGCCCGGCCTTCCTGCCGGCTTGGCCCCAGCATCGAGAAGGAAGGGGTGCGCGAGTACTCAGCCCTTAACGGACCAAGCGTTAAATCCTGAGCGTTGGGGCTAGGTCGCCCGGCGCTCGAGCGCCGCCATGTCGCGCACGGTGATCGACCGCCGCCGCGTCTCGATCCAGCCGCGCTCGCGGAGCGCCTTCAGCGCCTGGCTGACGCCGACCCTAGAGGCCCCCGTCCACGCCGCGAGCTCGTCCTGGGTGAGGGGCAGCCCGATCTCGACGCCGCCGGAGGTCGAGCGGCCGAAGCGCTCGGCGAGCTCGTACAGCCGCCGGGCAACCCGCCCGACGGTGTCGTACGCCGAGAACTCCACCCGCTTGCGGTCGGCGTCGCGCAGCCGGGCGAGCACCATCTCGAGCATCAGGAGCGCGGTACGCGGGTGCTCGGTGAGCCACTGCCTGAACGAGGACGCGTCGAGGACGAGGGCCTCGACGGGCTCCATCGCGATGACGTTCGCCGAGCGCGGCTCTCCGTCGATCGCGGAGAACTCGCCGAGGAGGTCGCCGGGGTCGCGGACGCCGAGCATGACCTCCTTGCCGTCCTCGGTGACCGTCGAGATCTTCGCCCGGCCCTCGAGCAGCACGACGATGCGGTCGCTGACCTCCCCCTCGTGGAAGATGGGGACGCCTCCGTCGTACGCGCGGCGGCGGCCGCGCTCGCGCAGCGCCCGCGCCTCGTCGTCCGAGAGCTTGCCCAGGAAGCCGCCGTACCGGGCGGATCTATCAGCACCCATGCCGTCCGCACCCATCTCCCTTACTTTATGGGCGTGAGGCGAGCCGATCGCGTCGGGGGCACCGCGACGATCCTGGTGACGGATCTCGTCGGCTCGACCGCGATGTTCGACCGCCTGGGCGACGAGACGGCGGAGCGCGTCCTGCGCGCGCACCTCGGGGAGATGCGCGACCTCGTCGGGGCGTTCGGCGGCAGGGAGGTCAAGAGCACCGGCGACGGGATCATGGCCGCGTTCCCCGCGGCGTGGCTCGCGAGCGAGTGCGCCGTCGCGATGCAGCGGACGCTGCACCTCGCGCGCGAGGGGGCCGAAGTGCCTCTCCACATCCGGATCGGCCTCCACTCCGGGGACACGACGGCCGACCGGCACGACTACTACGGCATCGCCGTCGCGGTCGCCGCCCGCCTGTGCGACCGCGCCCCGGCCGACGGGATCCTGATGTCCGGCGTGACGCGCGGGCTCGTGGGCTCCCGGGGGGGCCACTCGTTCGCCGACGCGGGGGTGTCGGAGCTGAAGGGCATCGACGAGCCCGTCCGAGCATGGACCGTGGAGTGGGGGCCCGGGCAGCTCCCGCCGGCGGCGCCCCCGGAGCTCGAGCCGAAACGCGGGCGTTTGCTGGGGGCCGCGGCGGCCGCGCTGCTGATCGTCGGCGTGGGGACGGGCATGCTGCTGGCGGACGAGGAGGACGCGGCCCCCGTGCCGACGCCGGTGCCGGCCGGAGGAGACCTCGTGCGGATAAGCCTGAAGTACACCGGGACCGAGACCGCGGGCAGGAGCTACTCGCCCGACATCTCGGGAGACGGTTCCGCGGCGATCTTCGTGAGCGACGCCCGCAACATCGTCGAGGGCGACCACAACGGGGTCTCGGACGTCTTCCACGTCATGCTCCCACCCGGCCGCCGCGAGGCCGCCGAACGCGCGGTGACGCTCGTCAGCATCGCCGGCGGCGGCCAGACGAGCGGGCGGAGCACTCTCCCCTCGGTCTCGGACGACGGGGGTGCCGTCGCGTTCCTCGGCGAGACCACGGACTCCCCGGCGAGAAGCGGCAGGCAACGGTCCGTCCACGTGTTCGTGCGTGCGCTGCCCGACGGGGAGACCGAGCGCGCGAGCATCTCCACCGACGGGGAGATAGCGAACGGGCCGAGCTACGACAACGACATCTCCGGTGACGGAGCCCTTGTCGCGTTCACGACCGCAGCGACGAACCTGGCGTTCGAGAACCGCGACACGAACGAGGCGAACGACGTATTCGTCCACGACAGGCGCGCCCCCAAGACGAACCGCGTGAACATCCGGTCGGGCACGCTCGACGAGGCGAACGGGCACAGCTTCCAGCCCGTCCTGTCGGAGGACGGGCGCTACGTCGCGTTCGTGTCGAAAGCGTCGGACCTGGTGCCCGGCGACACGAACAACCGGCTCGACGTCTTCCGCTACGACCGGGCCGAGCGCAAGACGATAAGGATCAGCTTGACCTCCGCCGGGGAGCCGACGAACGACCCGAGCGACGAGCCCTCGATATCCGACGACGGCAACCGCGTGGTGTTCGCGTCCACGGCGAGCAATCTCGTCGGCGAGCGTGGAGACATCGCGAGGTCGATCTTCGTTCGTGACGTCGAGGCCGGCACGACGACGCTCGTCAGTCGCTCGTACGCGGACGCGGAGCCGGGGAACGGGGCCAGCTCCTCTCCCGAGATATCGGGTGACGGCCGCTACGTCGTGTTCGCGTCGAAGGCGAGCGACCTCGTGCCGGGGGACGAGAACGGCGTCGCCGACATCTTCGTCTTCGACCTCGAGACCGGGACGACCGTCCGGGTCAGCACGGGGATCGACGGGGATACCGACGCGGACAGCTTCGATCCCGCGATCACCGACGACGGGTCGTACGTCGTGTTCGCGTCCAACGCGTCGAACCTCGTCGCAGACGACATCAACAACGTGACCGACGTCTTCCTGCGCGGCCCCCTCACCGAATAGCCGGTCTCAGACGCCGGCGTAGGCCGCGAGGTGCTCGCCGGTCAGGGTGGACCGGGCGGCGACGAGGTCGGCCGGGGTGCCCTCGAAGACGACCCGTCCACCGTCGTGCCCGGCGCCGGGACCGAGGTCGATGATCCAGTCGGCGTGCGCCATCACCGCCTGGTGGTGCTCGATGACGATGACCGACTTGCCGGCGTCCACGAGGCGGTCGAGGAGGCCGAGCAGCTGCTCGACGTCCGCGAGGTGGAGCCCGGTCGTCGGCTCGTCGAGGACGTAGACGCCGCCCTTCTCGCCCATGTGCGTCGCGAGCTTGAGCCGCTGGCGCTCGCCGCCGGACAGGGTCGTCAGCGGCTGCCCGAGGCTGAGGTATCCGAGTCCGACGTCGACGAGCCGGCCGAGGACGACGTGCGCGGCCGGCGTGCGTGCGTCGCCCGCGCCGAAGAACTCCTCGGCCTCGGTCACCGGCATCGCCAGCACCTCGCTGATGTCGCGGCCCCCGAGGCGGAATTCGAGCACCGCCGCCTGGTACCGCTTCCCGTCGCACTCCTCACAGGTCGTGGCGACCCCGGCCATCATCCCGAGGTCGGTGTACACGACGCCGGCGCCGTTGCATCCGGGGCAGGCTCCTTCCGAGTTGGCGCTGAACAGCGCCGGCTTGACGCCGTTGGCCTTCGCGAACGCTTTGCGGATCGGGTCGAGCAGCCCCGTGTACGTCGCCGGGTTGCTCCGGCGTGACCCCCGGATCGCGCCCTGATCGATCGACACGACCCCGTCCCGGCCGGAGACCGAGCCGTAGATCAGCGAGCTCTTCCCCGAGCCGGCCACGCCGGTGACGACGACGAGCACCCCGAGGGGCACGTCGACGTCCACGCCGCGGAGGTTGTGCGTGGTCGCCCCGCGGATCTCGAGCGCTCCGGTCGGCGTCCGCACCGTCTCCTTGAGCGGCGTGCGGTCGTCTAGGTGGCGGCCGGTGAGGGTCCCGCTCGTCCGCAGCGCATCGACGGTCCCCTCGAACACGATCCGGCCGCCCCCGTGACCCGCGCCGGGACCGAGGTCGACCACGTGGTCGGCGATCGCGATCGTCTCCGGCTCGTGCTCCACGACGAGCACCGTGTTGCCCTTGTCCCGCAGCCGGAGCAGCAGGTCGTTCATCCGCTGGACGTCGTGGGGGTGGAGGCCGATCGTCGGCTCGTCGAAGACGTAGGTGACGTCGGTGAGCGAGGAGCCGAGGTGCCGGATCATCTTCGTGCGCTGCGCCTCGCCTCCCGAGAGCGTCCCCGAGGGCCGGTCGAGCGAGAGGTAGCCGAGCCCGATCTCCACGAAGGAGTCCAGCGTCTGGGACAGCGCCGCCAGCAAGGGCGCGACCGACGGCTCGTCCAGCTCGCGGACCCACTCCGCGAGGTCGCTGATCTGCAGCGCGCAGACGTCGGCGATGTTGCGGCCCTTGATCTTCGACGACCGGGCCTCGTTGCTCAGCCGCGTGCCGTCGCAGTCGGGGCAGGTCGAGAACGTAACCGCGCGCTCGACGAACGCGCGGATGTGCGGCCGGAGCGCGTCGACGTCCTTCGAGAGGAACGACTTCTGGATCTTCGGGATCAGCCCCTCGTACGTCAGGTTGATCCCCGTGACCTTGATCTTGGTCGGCTCCTTGTAGAGCAGGTCGTGCAGCTCCTTCTTCGTGAACTTGGCGATCGGCTTGTCGGGGTCGAAGAAGCCGCACCCGCGGAAGATGCGCCCGTACCAGCAGTCCATCGTGTACCCGGGGATCGTGAGCGCGCCCTCGTTGAGCGACAGGGTCTCGTCGTAGAGCGCGGTCAGGTCGAAGTCGGACACCGACCCCATCCCCTCGCAGCGGATGCACATCCCGCCAAGACGGGTGAACCGCCTTCTGGGCCTTCGTCTTGCCGGGCCCCCGCTCGACGGTGATCGCACCGCTCGCCCTCACCGAGGGAACGTTGAACGAGAACGCGTTGGGCGGGCCGATGTGAGGCTTCCCGAGCCGGCTGAAGAGGATGCGCAGCATCGCGTTCGCATCGGTGGCGGTGCCGACCGTGGAGCGGGGGTTCGAGCCCATCCGCTCCTGGTCCACGATGATCGCCGTCGTCAGGCCGTCGAGCACGTCGACCTCGGGCCGCGCCAGCGCCGGCATGAAGCCCTGGACGAACGCGCTGTAGGTCTCGTTGATCAGCCGCTGCGACTCGGCTGCGATCGTGCCGAACACGAGCGAGCTCTTCCCCGAGCCCGAGACGCCGGTGAAGACCGTCAGCCGGCGCTTCGGGATCTCGACGCTGACGTCCTTGAGGTTGTTGACCCGCGCCCCGTGCACGCGGATCAGGTCGTGGGTGTCGGCGACGTGCAGCTCGGGCGACTGCTTGGTCATGGCGATGCTCATCGTCCCTCCGTCAGTGCGTCGTGCAGGGGCTCGCACAGCAGTCCGGCGACCGCCCACAGGAAGAAGTAGTCCGGTCTGATCAATCCGTTCACATGGTGCCGCGCGTAGGTGTAGTCCCAGGGGGCCTCGCCGAGGGCGCGGCGGAAGAGCGAGCCGCTGGCGTACTCGATCCCCAGGAAGCCGAGGCCGTAGGCGGCCGCTCGCGCGGGCAGCGGGCGGGCCCGGAGGCCGTCGTGGACGGGCTCGTAGAGGGGGAGGAGCAGCGCGTAGACGCTCAGCATTAGCGGGCTGGTCCGGAAGCGGACGGGCTTGCGCCGCACGGCGTCGTGGAGCGCGCTGAACGCGACCTCGAACCCGAACCCGGCTGCGGAGTAGACGGCGAGGCGGCCGGGCTTTCTCATCGCCACATTCTCTTACGTGCGAAACGGAGCGGTTCGGGTAAGGGAAGGCGGCACCGGCCATCGTCCAGAGGAGGGCTTCCATGGTCAGATCGAGCTACGCACGCCTCGCGACCGCAGCTTCGGTGATGGCCGTCGTTGCCATAGCCGCTCTTGCCGCCACGGTCCCGTCGGGCAGCGCGTCGAGCGTGTGCCGGGAGAAGAAGCAGGCCAAGGCCGTGCTGCGCAACACCGCCGGAGAGCGCCTCGGCGTCGTCGACTTCTGGGCCGACTCGGCCTGTGTCACCCGGGTCGTCGCCAAGATCGGGCAGTTCAACCTCAGCGGCGAGTCGAGCAACCTGAGCGAGGGCTTCCACGGCTTCCACATCCACACGACGGGAACCTGCGACCCGGACGCGACGGACGCCGAGGGGGCCGCGTCTCCGTTCTTCACGGCCGGGGGCCACTGGAACCCCGACGAACGCAACCACGGCAACCACCGCGGGGACCTTCCGCCGCTGCTCGCGACCAACGGGGGCCTCGCCCGGGCGAACGTCCTGACGGACCGGTTCACGGTGAACCGCCTGTTCGACGAGGACGGCAGCGCGGTGATCGTGCACGCCGGCGCGGACAACCTCGCGAACGTCCCGGCGGAGGCCGGCGACGGGGGCGAGCGGTACCACAGCCACGTCGACGACGAGATGGGGCCGGACGCGCAGACGCGAGCGACGGGCGACGCAGGCTCGAGGTTCGCCTGCGGGGTGGTGAAGAAGATCCAGTAGGGGGCTCAGCCCCCGGCGCTAAAAAAGAACGTCGCCTTCTCCGCGACCTCTATCAGCGGCCCCCAGGCGAGGCCGAGCACGAGCGTGGTCACGGCCGTCAGCGCGATCACGCCTCCGGACAGGGCGGGGACGGTGACCGTCGGGGCACCGTCCTCGCGTTCCTGCATGTACATCACGACCATGATCCGCAGGTAGAAGAACGCGGCAATCGCGCTCGAGAGCATGCCCACGACCACGAGCCACGTGTACCCCGCGTCGACCGCGGCGCCGAAGACGACGAGCTTCGCGACGAACCCGCTCGTGAGCGGCACGCCCGCGAGCGACAGCAGGAACAGGCTGAACGCGGCCGCGAGGAGCGGCCGTTCGTAAAACAGGCCCTTGTAGTCGGTGAGCCTCGTGCGGCTGTCCCCGCGGCCCCCGAGCACGGCCACGATCGCGAACGACCCAAGGATCGTGACCCCGTACGTCGCCAGGTAGAAGAGCGACCCGGAGACGCCGTCGTCGCTCGCGGCGACGAGGGCCGTGAGGACGAAGCCCGCATGGGCAACCGACGAATAAGCGAGGAGCCGCTTCACGTCCTCCTGCACGACCGCGAGGATCGATCCGGCGACCATCGTCACGACGGCGATCGCCACGACCACCGGCTGCCACTCCCACCGCAGGGGGAACAACGCGGCGTCGAGCAGCCTGATCAGCGCGGCGAACCCGGCGAGCTTCGAGCCCGCGGCCATGAACCCCGTAACCGTCGAGGGGGCGCCCTGGTACGCGTCCGGCGTCCACATGTGGAACGGGACGGCGGCGATCTTGAACGCGAGCCCGACGACGAGGAAGCCCGTCGCCAGCAGCAACAGCGTGAGGTCCCCCGCCGGCGAGGTCCGCAGGAACTCGACGATCCCCGGCTGGCCTCCCGGACCCGCGACCCCGTAGAGGTTCGTGGAGCCGACGGCGCCGTACACGAGCGCGATGCCCAGCAGGAAGAACGCGGACGAGAACGCGCCGAGGAGGAAGTACTTCATCGCCGACTCCTGCGCCGCGAGCGAGCGGCGGCGGAACGCGACGAGCACGTAGAGCGCGATCGAGAACGTCTCGAGCGCGAGGAACATGATGATGAGGTCCGCGGCCGAGGCCATCAGCATCATCCCCGCCGTCGCGAACAGCACGAGCGCGTAGAACTCGGAATGGTCGAGCTCCTCGCCGAACGCGTGCGAATGGCCGAGCCACACGGTCAGCAGCGCGAACGACGCGAGCGCGATCTTCACGAACACGGCGAAGCCGTCGACGGCGATCATGCCCTCGAGCTGAAGCTCGTTGCTCTGCCATGCCTCCAGCGCGTAGAACCCCGCCACGCCGAGCGCGAGGGTCGACCCCGCCGGGAGGAACCACGACGGCAGCTTCCCGAACACGGCGTCGAGCACGAGCAGCGTCAGGGCGGCGGCGGCCAGCACGACCTCCGGCGCGATGCCGGAGAGCTGCACGTCGGGGACGACGAACTCGGTCACGGGCCCTCCGCCACCTCGGCCCCCGGGAGCACCGACGACTCGTTCAGCTGGCGCACGACCTTCTCGGCCGAGGGGTTGATCCGCTCGAGGATCGGCTCCGGGTACACGCCGATCCCGACGATCAGCACGAGCAGCGGGGCGAGCATCGCGAGCTCCCGCGGCCGCAGGTCGCGCATCCCCTCGTTCTCCGGCGACGTCACCGGGCCGTAGAACACGCGCTGGTACGCCCACAGCAGGTAGATCGCGGCGAGGACGACGCCGAACGCGGCCGGCACGACCCACCAGCGGTACGACAGGAACGTCCCGACGAGGATCGAGAACTCGCCGACGAAGCCGTTCAGCCCCGGCAGGCCGATCGACGACATCGTCACGAGCAGGAAGATGCCGGCGAGTACCGGGACGCTCTTCGCAAGGCCCCCGAAGTCCGCGATCAGCCTCGTGTGCCGCCGCTCGTAGAGGATGCCGACGAGCATGAACAGGGCGCCGGTCGAGATGCCGTGGCTGACCATCTGGATGATCCCGCCGCTCATGCCCTCGACGGTGCCGACGAAGATCCCGAGCACGACGAAGCCGAGGTGCGCGACCGACGAGTACGCGATCAGCCGCTTGAGGTCGCGTTGCACCGCGGCGACGATCGCGCCGTAGACGATCCCCGCGAGCGACAGCCCGATCAGCAACGGCACGAGCTCGCGCGCCGCGTCGGGGAACAGCGGGATGCCGAAGCGGATGAGGCCGTACGCGCCCATCTTCAGCAGGACCCCGGCCAGCAGCACCGATCCCGCGGTGGGGGCCTCGGTGTGCGCGTCGGGGAGCCACGTATGGAGGGGCACGAGCGGCACCTTCACGGCGAACGATGCGAAGAACCCCAGGAACAGCAGGCGCTGCACGTCGAGCGCCAGCGGCGTCCCGAGCAGCGCCCGGTAGTCGAACGTCGGCTCGCCCGCCTGAAAGTAGAGGAACAGGATCGCCGCGAGCATCAGCAGCGACCCGACGAGCGTGAACAGGAAGAACTTCATCGCGGCGTAGATGCGCCGGCCGTAGCCCCACATCCCGATCAGGAAGTACATCGGGACGAGCGTGGCCTCCCAGAACAGGTAGAAGAGGAACATGTCGAGGGCGCAGAAGACGCCGAGCATCCCCGTCTCGAGCGCGAGCAGGAACACGAAGTACGGACGCACCTGCTTCGTCACCGTCCACGACGCGAGCACGGCGAGCGGCATGAGGAAAGTCGTCAGCATGACCATCCACAGGCTCACGCCGTCGATCCCGGTCTCGTAGCCGATCCCCCACTCGGGGATCCACTCGAGCGACGACCCGAGCTGGAACCCCGCGTCGCTCGAGTCGAACTGCATCAGCACGCCGGCCGAGAGGATGAACGTCGCGATCGTCACCGCGAACGCGCCGAAGCGGAACAGGTCGACGTTGCCCTTCGGCAGCAGGCCCAGCAGCAGCGCGCCCGCCAGCGGCAGGAAGATGACGAGGTCGAGGAGGTTGAGGTCGCTCACGCGCCCACCGACCTCATGACCAGCACCGAGAGCAGCCCGACGACGCCGAGCAGGAACAGGACCGCGTAGTTGCGGACGTAGCCCGTCTGGAGGCGCCTCAGCCCCTCGGAGAAGCGCGCTATCGCGCCGCCGGTGCCGTCGACGACGCCGTCGATCACGCGGCGGTCCACGACGTTCGCCGACAGGAGCGCCAGCCCCTTGCCCGGCCACACGACCGTGCGGTCGTAGATCTCGTCGACGTAGAACTTGTTCCGGGCCGCACCGACGAGGGGGCCGAGGCGGGTCTCGAGCTTCCGCCGGATGAGCGAGCCGGCGCGGCTGAGGTAGAGCACGCGCGCGGTCGCGATCCCTACGACGGAGCCCAGCAGCGCGACGCCCGCGAGCAGGTACGCGGTGAGTCCCTCCGGGACGTGGCTCGCGCCGACGACCGGCTCGAGGAAGTGCTCGAGCGTCAGCTGTCCCGGCAGGTTGATGACGCCCCCGAGCAGCGAGAGGGCCGCGAGCGGGATCAGCGCGGCGGCCATCGTCGGGGGGGCGTCGTGCGGGTGCGCTCCCTCGGGGATCCTCCGCTTGCCCTCGAACACCCGGAAGTAGAGCCGCGACATGTAGAACGCGGTCAGCAGCGCCGTGCCGAGGCCGATCGCCCACAGCGCGTACTCGCCCTCGGCCCACGCCGACGCGAGGATCGCGTCCTTCGAGAAGAACCCGGCGAACGGGACGATGCCGGAGATCGCGAGCCAGCCGGCGAGGAACGTCCCGCCCACGATCGGCATCACCTTGCGGAGCCCGCCCATCTTGCGCATGTCGGTCTCGCCGCCGAGCGCGTGCATGACCGCACCCGCGCCGAGGAACATCAGCGCCTTGAAGAACGCGTGCGTTACGAGGTGGAAGATGCCGGCGGAGTACGCGCCGACGCCGTGTGCGAGGAACATGTAGCCGAGCTGGCTGATCGTCGAGTACGCGAGCACGCGCTTGATGTCGTACTCGGCGGCGGCCATGACGGCGGCCCACAGCGCGGTCAGCGCCCCGATCCAGCCGACCACGACGAGCGCGTCGCCAGCGGCGAACACCGGGCTCAGGCGGGCGACCATGTAGACGCCGGCGGTGACCATCGTCGCCGCGTGGATCAGCGCGGAGACCGGAGTAGGACCCTCCATCGCGTCCGGCAGCCAGACGTACAGCGGTATCTGCGCGCTCTTGCCCGCCGCGCCCCCGAACAGCAGGAGGGCCGCGATCGTCGCGATCCCCGCGCTCATCTCCTGCGCGGACTCGTTGATCGCGCCGAACGTGAAGGCCCCGGCGACCGAGAACAGCAGAAAGCCCCCGAGCAGGAACGAGAAGTCGCCGATCCGGTTGACGATGAACGCCTTGTTCGCCGCGGCCGCGGCCGAGGGCTTCTCGAACCAGAAGCCGATCAGGAGGTACGAGCAGAGGCCGACGCCCTCCCAGCCGACGAACATCAGCACGAGGTTGTCGGCGAGCACGAGCAGGAGCATCGAAGCGGCGAAGAGGTTGAGGTAGGCGAAGAACCGCGGGTAGCGCGGGTCGTCGTGCATGTAGCCGATCGAGTAGACGTGGATGAGCGTCCCGACACCGGCGACGACCAGCACCATGATCGCCGAGAGCTGGTCGACGAGCAGGTCTGCCCCGACGTCCATCCCACCGACGCGGATCCAGTCGAACAGGTGCACGGTTCCGGCGCGGGCGTTGTCGTGCCCCATCGATGCGTGGCCATCGAGCGCCACCATGTCCACGAACATCACCGTGCCGAGCAGGAACGAAAGGGCGATGGCCGCCGAGGCTATGACGCCTGCGACGCGTCCGATTCGCTTGCCGAAGAAGAGCAGCAGGATCGCTCCCGCGAGGGGGGCCGCGATCACGTACGGCGCGAGGTCGATCGACGCAGGATGCACCGGCACCTCGATCATCCGGTCACCACCTCAGCAGGTTCGCGTCGTCGACGTTCGCGGTGCCCCGCCGCCGCGCGATCAACAGGATGATCGCCAGGCCCACGACGACCTCGGCGGCCGCGACGACCAGCACGAAGAACACGAGGACCTGCCCCGCGACCTCGCCGTGCATCCGCGCGAACGTCACGAAGACGAGGTTGACGGCGTTGAGCATCAGCTCGACGAACATGAAGATCACGATCGCGTTGCGGCGCATGAGCACGCCGACGACGCCGACCGTGAACATCATCCCGGCGAGGACGAGGTAGAAGCCCGGGTCGATCGAGCTCATGCGGGGGCGCCTCCAGGAGCCGTCGCCTCGGGCGTCTGCTGGGGTGCAGGGTCCGCGCCCTTCGCCTCCCCGACGCCGGTCTCGCCGATACGCCTCGCCAGCACCATCACGCCGACGATCGCCACGACGAGGAGGATCGACGTCACCTCGAACGGGAGCAGGTAGCGCGAGAAGAGCAGGTGCGCGAGGGCCTTCACGTTCCCCGGCTCCTGGTTGATCGCCTCGAGGGCCTCGGCCCCCCCGCCTCCGCCGTCCGCCACGAGGTCCACGCCGCGCAGGACGACGTACAGGACCTGAGCGGCGAGCAGCGCGCCGAGCCCGAGGGCGAACGGCCGCTGGCCCGGCAGGGGCTCGATGAGCGAGTCGCGCTGGTCGACGCCGAGCAGCATGATCACGAACAGGAACAGGACCATGATCGCCCCGGCGTAGACGATGATCTGGACGATCGCCACGAAGAACGCGCCTTGCAGCAGGAACGCGACCGCCAGCGCGACCTGGCTCCCGACGAGGAACAGCGCTACGTGCACCGCGTTCGGCGCGAACAGCATCGCGATCGAGCACCCGAGCGCGACGACGAACATCACGCCGAAGACGGCTACCTCTACGTTCACCGGCCCTCCCCGGTGCGCGGCGCCGCCGGTTTGCCGGACGGGTTGAGGATCGTCGCCTTCTCGTCGGGGTGGGGAGCGCTGGGCGCGCCGCCCGACTCGCCGATCGCGCTGCGGCTCGCGAGCGGGTCGGCGTCCAGCAGCCGGTCCGGGGGCAGCTCCTTGCGCGACTCCCAGTGCCGGACGATCGGCTGGTCGACGATCAGCTGCTCCTTCGTGTAGATCAGCGCCTCGCGCGAGTCGCCCGAGAGCTCGTACTCCGTCGTCATCAGCAGCGCCTCGGTCGGGCACGCCTCGATGCACAGCCCGCAGAAGATGCAGCGGAGGTAGTTGATCTGGTAGATCTGCGCGTACCGCTCGCCGGGCGAGAACCGCGCCTCGGGAGTGTTCTCGGCCCCCACGACCTGGATCGCGTCCGCGGGGCACGCGCCGGCGCAGAGCTCGCAGCCGATGCACTTCTCGAGCCCGTCGGGGTGGCGGTCGAGGATGTGGCGGCCGCGGTAGCGCGGGAACGGCTGGCGCCGGACCTCCGGATACGAGACCGTGTCCTTGCGCTTGAAGACGTTCTTGATGACGACCTTCATGCCGTTGAAGATCTCAGGCAGCGCCACGCGTCACCGCCTTTCCGGTCCGTGCCGCGCGCGACGCGGCGAGGCTGCGCAGCCGCGGGTCGCCGCGGCCCACCCACACGAGCACCAGTGCCACGACGGCCGCGAACACGCCCATGCGGACGGCGCGCGACACCTCGGACGTGTTGAAGACCGCCGTGACCATGATCCAGACGAGTGCGGCCGGGATCAGGCGCTTCCATCCCAGCCACATCAGCCGGTCGTAGCGGAGCCGCGGCAGCGTCGCGCGGAGCCAGATGAACAGGTAGATGAACAGCACGGTCTTCAACGCGAACCACAGGAGCGGCCAGACCCACGGCAGGAAGCCGGCGACGGGCCCGTCCCACCCTCCGAAGAACACGGTGACGGCGAGGGCCGAGATCGCGACGACGTGGACGTACTCGCCGAGGAAGAACATCGCGAAGCGGATGCCGGAGTACTCGGTGTGGAAGCCGGCCACGAGCTCGGTCTCGGCCTCGGGGAGGTCGAACGGGGCACGGTTGGTCTCGGCGATCCCGGCGATCAGGAAGATGATGAACGCCGGCCACTGCGACCAGATGTACCAGTTGGGCACGAACTCGAAGAGGTTCGCGACCGACTCGAGCACGGGGACGCCGTCGAAGAACGTGACGTCGCCGCGGGCCGCGGACTGGATGCCGACGATGTCGACGGTGGAGAGCGACCCTGCCGCGAGCGCGACGGGGACGAGCGACAGCCCCAGCGCGATCTCGTACGAGATCATCTGCGCGCTCGAACGGATGCCGCCGAGCAGCGGGTACTTAGAGCCCGACGCCCACCCCGCCAGCACGATGCCGTAGACGCCGAGCGAGCCCATCGCGAGGAAGTACAGGAGCCCGATGTTGAGGTCGCTGACGATCAGGCCGACGGTGCGGTCGCCGATGTGCACCTCGTCGCCGAGCGGGATCACGGCGAACGCGAGGAACGACGGCACCATGGCGAACAGCGGCGCGATCGCGTACGTCCACCGGTCGGCCTTCGCCGGGCGGAAGTCCTCCTTGAAGAACAGCTTGATGCCGTCGGCGAGCGTCTGGAGCAGGCCGAACGGCCCCCACCGGTTCGGCCCGATGCGCGACTGCATGTCGGCGAGCACCTTCCGCTCCGCCCAGATGACGAGCAGCGTGACGAGCAGCAGCACCAGGAAGACCGCGACGACCTTCACCGCCGCGGTGACTACGGCGAACGAGAAGACGTCGTTGAAGAATTCGCTCACGCGCGCCTCACCTGCACCCGGGGGTCGCGGTCGCCGACGAGGACGTTCGCGCGGGCGCCGGGCTGGTCGAACGGGACGAAGACCGCGCCCTTCGCGATGTCGCCGATCCGCACCGGCGCCGCGATCTCGGCTCCGTTGCCGGAGACGACGACCTCGTCGCCGTCGGCGAGACCGAGCTCCTTCACGTCCTCGTCGTTCATCTCGACGAAGACACCCTTCGCGAGCGAGCGCAACGCCCGCGTGCGCGACACCATCTGCCCGGAGTCGTAGATGAAGCGGCCGGTGTAGAGCCGGAAGCCGGCCCCCGCCTCCTCGCGCTCACGCACGTGCCCGGGGGCCGCGGCGTCCTTCAGCCCCGGCTTGGCCGCGGCTTCGGGAACGTACCCCGGGCGCTGCTTCGCCTCGAACGCGCGCAGCTCCCACGAGAGCGGCCAGTTCTGCCCGGTCTGAAATGGAGCGCCGGCGCGGTGCCCCTTCGGGTAGCGCCCCCCCGGCCCGTGCGTCATCGCCGAGCCGCGGCTGGGGTCGTTGTGCCACGGCGACTCACCCTGCGGCGCCGGCACGTCGATCGGTCGCGTGAGGTCGTCGAGGTCGAGGTTCTTGTGGGGCTTGCTCGACTTCTTGATCTCCTTCCAGAGGTCGTCGAAGTCGCGCACCTTCCAGTCGGAGCCGAGGGCCGAGGCGATACGCGCGCAGATCTTCCACGGCTCGATGGCGCTGCCGCGCGCCGCGAGCAGGGGCTCGAGCTTCTGCACGCGGCGCTCGAGGTTCGTCAGCGTCCCCTCCCGCTCGGCGTACGCCGTGCTCGGGAGCACGACGTCGGCGAGCAGCGCGGTCTCGGTCGGGAACAGCTCGACCACGGCACAGAAGGGGACCTTCTCCAGCGCGCGGCGGGCGAGGCCCCCGTCCGGGAAGTCCGAGATGAGGTCTGCGCCGAACACCAGCAGCGCGTCGAGCTCGCCGGCCGCGGCGGCCTCGAGCATCTCCCGCGTCCCGCGGCCCGGCTCCTTCACGACCTTGTAGCCGGTGTCGAGGCCGGGGTGGACGCCCATGTCGACCATCCCCTGCGAGCCCGCGTGCGGCGGGCAGACGAGGAGCTTCGCGTCCTTCTCGAGCGCGAGGTCGATCGCGGCGTGGAACGCGGCGGTCTCGTCGCGGCCGGGGGAGCACGGCCCCCAGCAGACGACCATCGGGCCGCCGAGGTCGTTGACCACGGCGGTGTCGGTGGAGATCGCCCGGAGCGCGTCGGCCTCGCAGCCGGCGTCGGTGCGGACGGAGTGGGTGGCGAAGTCGTCGAGCGAGATCCGGCGGGGGCCGATCACCGTGAGCTTCGTGTGCAGCTGGGTGAGGGCCTTGCGCAGCCGCAGGTACAGGACCGGGAGCGTCTCCTTCGGGTCGGGCCCGATCCACACGATGCTGCGCGCGGCCTCGAGATCCCGCATCTCCGCCGAGGAGCCCGCGGCGCCGTGCAGCCGCAGCGCGAGCTCGTACGGCGCGCCGTCGTCCTGCACGCGCGAGTCGACGTCCTTCGTCTTCAGGTCCTTGCGCGCGAGCCGGGCGATCGCGTACGCGTCCTCGTTCGTGAGGTGCGCCCCCGCGATCACGCCGACGCGCTTGTCCTTGACCCCCTCGGCGACGCGGTCGATCGCGGCCGCCCAGCCGGACGTCTCGAAGTCACCCCCGGCATTGCGGACGAGCGGGGTCTCGAGCCGGTCCTCGCTGTTGACGTGGTGGTAGCCGTAACGCCCCTTGTCGCAGATCCAGAAGTCGTTGACGTTCTCGTTCGGCATCGCCTGGCAGCGCACGATGTTGTCCGAGCGCTGCTCGTTGCTGATGGGGCACCCGACCGCGCAGTAGCTGCAGACGCTCGGCGCGGTGTCGAGGTCCCAGGGACGCGACACGAATCGGTAGGGCCGGGACAGCAGCGCGCCGACCGGGCAGATCTGCACGGTGTTGCCCGAGAAGTAGCTGTCGAAGGGCTCGTCCGAGAACGTCAGGATCTGCGTCCCGGCCCCCCTGTCGACGAGCTGGATGAACTGGTCTCCCGCGATCTCGTCGGAGAAGCGGACGCAGCGCCAGCACAGCACGCACCGCTCGCGGTCGAGCACGACGAGCTCGGAGATCGCTAGCGCCTTCTCGTAGCTGCGCTTGGGCTCGACGTAGCGGCTGCGGCCGGGACCGTGCGCGTACGTCTGGTCCTGCAGCGGGCACTCCCCGGCGCGGTCGCACGTGGGGCAGTCGAGCGGGTGGTTGATCAGCAGGAACTCCAGCATCCCCTCCTGCGCGTCCACCGCCTGCTCGTCCACGGTGTCGACGTTCATGCCGTCGGCGACGGGCGTGGCGCACGCGGGGAGCAGCTTGTTCTGTCCCTCGACCTTGACGAGACACATGCGACACACTGCGACGGACGCCATGCCGGGGTGGTAGCAGAAGCGCGGCACGAAGACGCCCATCTCCTCGGCGACGTCGATGAGCAGCCGGCCCTTCTCGCTCTGGACCGTCTGTCCGTTGATCGTCACCGAGACTAGATCCGTCGCCTGCGCCTGCGGCCTCACTTCTCCCATTGGTCGCTCCAGATGCCCTCGGCGGGCTGCGACGCGGTGCCGGCCTCGCCGAGGCCGATCCCCGATTGCCGAGCGCCGACGAGCGTGCGGTGGTCGTCGCCGAACGGGCAGCGCCCGGACGACACGTGCTCCTCGAACTCCTCGCGGAACAGCTTCACGTTCGATCGCAGGGCCCACGACGCGGCGTCGCCGAGGGGGCAGAAGCTGCGCCCGTCGATGCCGTTGCAGATGTCGAGCAGCAGGTCCATGTCCTCGGGGCGGCCCTCGCCGTGCTCGATGCGCTCGAGCACCTTCACCGCCCACCACGTCCCCTCGCGACAGGGGGTGCACTTGCCGCAGGACTCGTGCTCGAAGAACTCGGTCGTGACGAGCGCGTTGCGCACCATGCACGTCGTGTCGTCCATGAACACGATGGCGCCGGAGCCGAGCATCGTCCCGGCCTCCTTCAGCGCCTCGAAGTCCATCGCGATGTCCGTCGTGGTGAGCAGCGGAGCGCTCGCGCCGCCGGGGATCACCGCCTTCAGCGTCCGTCCGGGGAACAGCCCGCCGGCGAGTTCGAGCACGTCTGCGAGCGACGTCCCCAGGGGGACCTCGTAGTTGCCGGGCTTCTGCACGTGGCCGGAGACCTAGAGCATCTTCGTACCCGGTGACTTCTCGGTCCCCCAGCGCTTGAACCAGTCGGGCCCGTTGGCGACGATCGCCGGCAGCGTCGAGAGCGTCTCGGTGTTGTTGATCACCGTCGGCTGCCCGTAGAGCCCCTTCACGGCGGGGAACGGCGGGCGCAGCCGCGGCTGGCCGCGGAAGCCCTCGAGCGAGTCCAGCAGCGCGGACTCCTCGCCGCAGATGTACGCGCCGGCGCCGCGGTGCAGCACGATGTCGAGGTCGTAGCTCGACCCGAAGATGCCCTTGCCGAGGAAGCCGCGGTCGTACGCCTCGTTGAGCGCGGCGTCCATTCGCCGGGCCCCCAGAGCGAACTCGCCGCGGCAGTAGATGAACGCCTTCTCGGCCTGGTTCGCCCACGCCGCGATCGTGATGCCCTCGATGAGCTGGTGGGGGTCGAGCTCGGCGAGCTCGCGGTCCTTGAACGTCCCGGGCTCGCCCTCGTCGTGGTTCACCACGACGTACTTCGGGAAGACGTCCTTCGGCACGAACGACCACTTCACGCCGGTCGGGAACCCGGCGCCGCCGCGTCCCCTTAGTCCCGACGCCTTCACCAGGTCGATGAGCTCGTCCGGCGTCATCGACGTCACCGCGCGCCGGGCGGCCTCGTAGCCGCCGTCGTCCAGGACGCGGCCGATCGTCCACGAGTCCCCCGGGAACTCCCGCATGCGGCGCGTCACGATGCGCGTCTCGCCGCCCGCGTCCACCACGTACTCGGCCACGGCTACGCTCCTCCGCCGAGCTCGGGCGGACGCGTCCCGGGAGCCGTGTCTGGATGCACGGACTCTCCGCCGAGGGTGCGTCCGGTGTGGTCGCCGGCGGTGCCCGGCGAGCGGAGTCCGACCGTCGCGGTCTCGTAGGAGATCTCCTTCGCGGTCTTCACGCGCTCTCCGCGCGTCGACGTCAGCGGCGCGCCGGTCGCCAGGCGGTCCACGATCTCCGCGGCATCCGCCGGCTTCACGTCGTAGAAGTCCTCGTAGTTGACCTGCATCGCCGGGGCGCCGTCGCAGGTCGCGAGGCACTCGGCGGTCTCGAGCGTGAAGCGCCCGTCCGCGGTCGTCTCGCCGACGCCCACGCCCAAGCGGTCCTCGAACGCCTTGACGACGTCGCGCGAGCCGCGGTGCGTGCACGAGATGTTCCGGCATACCGAGATCAGGTAGTCGCCCTGCGGACGCTTCTTCAGCATCGTGTAGAAGCTCCCGGACGAGAGCACCTGCGCCGACGTGAGCCCGAGGAGATCGGCGACCTCGCGCATCCCCTGCTCGGTCACGTAGCCCTCGACCGACTGCACGAGGAACAGCAGCGGCAGCGTCGCGCTGCGCGAGTTCGGGTACTTGGCGATGATCTTCTCCGCGGTCTCGCGCAGCTCGCCGACGAGCACCTGAGGCTCCACCGCTTCCCTTCGGCTCACCGGTCGACACCGCCCATGACGGGGTCGACGGACGCGATCGTCGCGATCAGGTCCGCGACGAGGCCCTTCTCCGCCATCACCGGGATCGACTGGATGTTCACGAACGACGGGTCGCGGACGTGGACGCGGTAAGGCGCCGTGCCGCCGTCGGAGACGACGTAGGCGCCGAGCTCGCCGCGCGGCGACTCCACCGCTACGTACGCCTCCCCCGCCGGGACCGTGAACCCCTGCGTCATGAGCTTGAAGTGGTGGATGACGGCCTCCATCGAGCGCGTGAGCTCCGCGCGCGGCGGCGGCGTGAGCTTCGGGTCCATGTTCTTGTGGTCGCCGCCCGGCATCCCGTCGGCGAGCTGCTCGACGAGCCTCACGGCCTGGCGCATTTCCGCCATCCGCACCTCGTAGCGCGCGTAGACGTCCCCGTCGGTCCGGACGGGGACCTCGAAGTCGAGCTCGCCGTACGCCTCGTACGGCATGTCGCGGCGGAGGTCCCAGTCGACCCCCGCGGCGCGCGCGATCGGCCCCGTCGCCCCGACCTTCTCCGCGTCTTCCTTCGAGATCGCGCCGATGCCGCGCGTGCGCTCGAGGAAGATCGGGTTAAGCGACAGCAGCTCCTCGTACTCGTCGATGCGGGACGGCATCACGCGGACGATGCTGCGGACGGCCCGCTCCCATCCCTCGGGGAGGTCGTCCCACGTCCCGCCCGGCACGAACCAGCTGTTGTTCATGCGGTAGCCGGTCGTCATCTCGAAGAAGTCGGTGATGACCTCCCGCTCGCGGAACCCGTAGAACATCGCGGACATCGCGCCCATGTCGAGGCCCTGCGTCCCGAACCACACCAGGTGGGACATGATCCGGTTGAGCTCGACCATCATCGTGCGGATCCACTTGCCGCGCGGAGGCACCTCGACGCCGAGCAGCTCCTCGACTGCCATGCAGTACGCCTGCTCGTTGAAGAGCTGCGCGAGGTAGTCCATGCGCGTGACGCACGTGACGGCGCCGCGCCAGTTGTTGTCCTCGCACTCCTTCTCGATGCCGGTGTGGAGGTAGCCGATCACCGGCTCGCACCGGACGACGCGCTCGCCGTCGAGCTCGAGCAGCAGACGCAGCACGCCGTGCGTCGCCGGGTGCACCGGCCCCATGTTGAGGACCATGTGGTCGTCGTCGGCGGACTCGACGTACGCGCCGTGCCCCCGCTCGTCGAGCTGGTGCAGGACGGACTCGTGCAGGCTCACGGCGTCTCCGCCGTCTCGCGCGGTGATTGCCCGAGCCGGTCGACTTCCTGTCCGGCGGAGATGGAGTCCGGCGCCTGCCCGGGCGCGTCGACCTGCATCACCGGCTGCGGAATCCACTGGATCGGGATCTTCCCGACGCCGTAGTCCTTGCGCAGCGGGTGGCCTTCCCAGCCCTCCGGCATCAGCAGGCGCGCCAGGCCCTCGTGCCCGTCGAAGACGATGCCCATCAGGTCGTACGCCTCGCGCTCCATGAACACGGCCTCCGGCCACGTCTCGGCGATCGAAGGGACCGTCGGGGGGTCGCCCTCCGCGGGGACGTGGATCGTCAGGCGCTCCTTGCGCCCGCGGTGGAGCCACTGGGTGACGACCTCGAAACGCTGGGTCCCCGCACGTTCGTCCGCGCCGTAGAGACCCGCGGTGTCGAGGGCGCATAGGTCGGCGAGCCACCATCCGTCGCCGGTGAGGGACGCGACCTTCTCCGGCCATTCGGCCGCGGGAACCCATGTCGTCTCCACTAGCCGGCCTGCCTCCCGGCGGTGTACTCGCCGCGCGAGATCTTCTCGTGGAGGAGCATGATCCCGTCCATGAGCATCTCGGGGCGCGGCGGGCAGCCGGGGACGTAGATGTCGACCGGCACGATCTGGTCGACGCCCTGCACGAGCGCGTAGTTGTTGAACACGCCGCCGCTCGACGCGCAGACGCCCATCGAGATGACCCACTTCGGCTCGGTCATCTGGTCGTAGATGTGACGGAGCACCGGCGCCATCTTCTGCGACACCCGCCCCGCGACGATCATCAGGTCCGACTGGCGGGGGGAGCCGCGGAAGGCCTCCATCCCGAACCGCGCGAGGTCGTGGCGCGGCATCGTCGTGCCCATCATCTCGATCGCGCAGCACGCGAGCCCGAACGTCGCCGGCCACAGCGAGGACTTGCGCGCCCAGTTCACGAGCTTGTCGAGCTGCGTCGTAACGAAGTTCGCGCCGAGGGTGTCGCTTACTCCGCCCATTCGAGGCCGCACTTCTTCCACACGTATGCGTACGCGGCGAACAGGATCACCATGAAAGCGAGCATCTCGATGAGCCCGAAGAGCTGCAGCTGGTCGTACGCGACGGCCCACGGGTAGAGGAACACGGTCTCGATGTCGAAGATGATGAACAGCATCGCGACCAGGTAGAACTTCACCGGGAAGCGCTCCTTCTCGTCGCGCTCCTCGGGGATGATCCCGCTCTCGTACGGCAGCAACTTGGCGGGCGTCCACTTCTTCGGCGACAGGCGCGACGCGGCGAGGACCGAGCCGACCGCGAACAGCATCGACAGGATCACGAGGAACAGGATCGGAAGGTACGCGGGAAGGGTCACGGCTACGGCTTCCATTCCGCGAGCTTGAGCAGCGCCTTCAGGCCTTTTTGCTCCGCATTATGTGCGCGGGAGTCCTCGAGGTTCGCCAGCAACGTCAGAGCGAAGCTCATCACGGTCTTCGAGTGCATCCCCAGCGAGACGAGCTTCTCCATCAGCACGGGATGCCCGATGAGCTTCACGAAGCGGCGGCCGAGCCGGAAGTACGGGCCGTAGGTCTCCTTCAGCTCGTCGGTGTAGCCGCCGAGCGTCGGCGACGAGCCGACGCGCAGCGCCTCGTCGATGTGCCGGGCCGCTATCCGCCCCGTCTCGTACGCGTACGCGATGCCCTCGCCGTTGCAGGGGTTGATCATCCCCGCGGCGTCGCCGGTCAGGAGGAAGCCGGGGCCGTGCGGGGGCCACACGCTCTGCCCCATGAACAGCCTCCCGGCTCGGGGCTTGCTGCATACGGTGTCGTAGTTGACCTCCCACTCCTCCGGGAGGTTCGAGACGAAGTTGCGCTGGAGGTCGTGGAGGTTGATGTCGCGCCACCCGCCGAACGTCGAGAGCACGCCGACGCCCGCGTTCACGGTCCCGTCGCCGACCGGGAAGACCCAGCCGTAGCCGGGGAGGTTGTCGCCCTTTCCTGGGGTCCGGCCGAGCCCGCCCCGCGGCCCGGAGCGCACGTCGAGGTACGCCTCGAACCACCCGGAGCTCTGCATCGGAGACTTGAAGTACTGACGGATCGCGAGGCCCATCGGGTAGTCGAGGTTGCGCTCGCGCCCGAGCGAACGTGCGAACTTCGTCGCGGCCCCCTCGGCGCACACCGTCCACTTCGCGGTCACGCGCTCCTCTTCAACACTTGTTCCGGCGCGATGGCCGAGGCCATCGCTAGCTCTCTTGGCGACGAAGCCGGCGAGAACGCCGCGGTCGAAGACGGGCTCGTGGACCTGGGTCTTGTAGAGGACCTTCGCCCCCGCCGCCTCGGCGTTGTCGAGCACGACCTGGTCGAGCTCCTTGCGCGGCTTCACGAGGCCGAAGTTGCGGAAGTCCTCGAGCTCGGGGAACGGGAGCTCCAGCGTGCGCCCGGCGGCGTGCACGCGCAGGCCCTGCACGCGCTCCCACGTCCTCAGCTCGTCTCCGAGCCCCATCTCCTCGAGGACCTTGACCGCCCGGGGGGTGAGGCCGTCCCCGCACGTCTTCTCGCGGGGGAAGCTCTTCTTCTCGCAGACCAGGACGGAGTGTCCGCGGGAGGCCAGGTAGTGGGCGGCAGCGGCCCCCGAAGGGCCTCCTCCGACGATTGCGACGTCGACCTCGGTCGACACGGCTCCTCCTCCCTGTCTGCCGTCCCCGGCGAACTTCTGGGCCGCTCGCCGGGGCAGCCCGGACGCTTGTGAAAATTTTCACGAGCGTCCCTCCGAGTCTATCCCCGCAGGGGGCTAGGGGTGACCGCCCGGGGCGGAAAAGCGGGGGCCGCGTCGGTCTCTCAGGGGCGCCGAATCGACTGGTGCATGCGGTGCACGTGGTGCATGCACCAGTTGCACCACGTGCACCAGTGGGTCTGCGAGCTAGGGGTGAAGCTCCGAGCCGGCTACTCGGAGACGGCGGTGCCGTTCATGTCCGGGTGGACGTCACAGCGAAAGAAGTACTCGCCCTTGGGCGGGGCGTCGAACTCGTAGGTCGTGGAGTCCCCGCCCTCGATGATGTCGCCCTTGAAGATCTCGGCCGCGGCGGACTCGTCCTCGTAGATCGCGATGTTGTGCTGGACCGGGTCGTGGTTCTCGAAGTCGATCGAGGCGGGCTCGCCTGCGGCCAGCGTGATCGTCTCGGTGTCGAACGCGTTGCCCTCGGCTGCCACTGCGGTCGTCGGGCCTTCGGGGGCCGCGCTCGCGACCGGAGCCTCGCCTCCCGCCTCCGCCTCGTCGTCGGTCGCCTGCGACACCAGGAAGATCGCGAGCAACGGGATCAGGATGTAGGCGAGGAGGAGCAGCGGGGCCTTGGGCTGGCCGGCCTGCTCGGCCGTCGCGGCGGGGACGCCGGTCGCGATCAGCTCGTCGATCAACCTGCGCCGGTCCGCCATAGCCTTCTGCGCGTCGAACTGCGCGTCGGTGCCGACGGAGTCCTCGGGGCGGAGCCTGTTGCCGCTGTCGGTCCCGTGGGTGACGCCCGCGGGGCGGGCGGGGGCCGCGGCTGCGGCGGGAGCTGCAACCGCGGCTGCGGCGGGGGCGGCTGCCGGCTCGGGCGCGGCCTGCTGCGCGGCCTCGGTGCTAGCGGCGGGAGCGGGGGCCGGTGCGTCCGGGCGCTCCGACTGTGCTTCGTCTCCGACGTCGGGGGGAGCCGCCGCCGGCTCCTCGGCCACGGGCTCGGGCTCGGGAGCAGCCTCCTCTTCCGGCTCGGCCTCCGCTGCGGGCGCGGCACCATCGCCTCCGCCCTCGAACTGCGGCTGCGACCCGGGCCACCAGCGCGGCTCCTTCGGGTGCGGCGACCCGTGGACGGCCCGCTGACGTGCGGCCTTGGCGCGGGCCTCGGCGACGGCCGAGGGGCTTCCCTTCGCCTGCTCCTCCGAAAGCACTTCCTGATAGATCTGTTCGGGGTCCACGTCTCTCCCGTCGGTTCGTCCGTGTCGGGGCCGAAGCGACGTAAATCTAACCGCTGGGGCGGGAGGCGGAACGTCACGCTCGCCGGGCGGTTGCGAGGAACACCAGCTCTTCGAGCGCGCCGCGCTCCTCGCCGCCGAGCGCGAGGTCGCCCAGGCGCGCGAGGGCCTCGTCCACCTGCTCGTCGAGGAGGCGTTCCGTTGCCGCCCGGGCCCCCGAGGCCTCTACGAGGTCCCTGAGACGCGCGATCTCGTCGTCCGAGAGCCCCCCGCCACCCCAGCGCGACCGGAGGAAGTCGCCGCTCTCGCCTTCGAGCGAGGCGGCGGCGAACGCGTAGAGGACGTTGCGCTTGCCTTCGATGATGTCGGAGTCGACGGGCTTCCCGACGCGGGAGCGGTCGCCGAACGTGCCGAGGAGGTCGTCGCGCAGCTGGAACGCCTCGCCGAGCGGACCTCCGAACGCCGCGAGCCGAGCGACGAAGTCGTCGGGCGCCCCCGCGAGGGCCGCGCCGATCGCGAGCGGCTCCTCGATCGAGTAGCGGCCGGACTTGAGGACCGCCACGCGGCGCGCGTCCGCGACCGTGATGTCCGCGCGCGCCGCGTAGGCGAGGTCGAGGTACTGGCCGGCGATGACCTCCTGCCTCATGCGTGAGTACGCCGCAAAGGCGCGGGCGGTCGCCGGCGGCGGGAATCCCGCGCCCATGAACGCGTCGTCTGCGAGGACCAGCGCGAGGTCGCCGACGAGTATCCCGACGCCGACCCCGTGCCGCGCGTGCACGGCTTCCTCGCCCCGGCGCTCGTCGGACGCGTCCATGATGTCGTCGTGCACGATCGCGAACGTGTGCAGGAGCTCCAGGCTCGACGCCGCGCGGACGATCTCAGGACGATGAGCGCCGCCGGCGGCCCGGAACCCCCAGTAGCAGAACGCCGGACGCAGACGCTTCCCGCCCGCCGCGGTCAGCCGCCACATCTCGTCGATCAACAGCCGCGCCTCGGGGAGAGCCTCGGCCCTGCGCTCGAGGTCCGCCGCGATCGTCCGGTCCACCTGACTGCGGAGCTCGTCGATCGTGGGGCTGAAGGCGGGCATCCCGTTACCCTAGGGCGATGAAGATCGTGATCGCGCTCCTCTGTTGCGCCTCGTTCCTGGGGGCCGCGTGCGGGGGAGACGACGAGGCGGCACCGGCGGAGCGCGACGTCCCGTCGGAGGTGACCGGCGTGTTGCTCGACGTCGAGTCCGAGGGCGTCGACGAGGTCGTGTCGTTCACGCTGAAGGACGACGACGAGACCTACGAGATCTTCATCGCCGACGACGTCGAGTACGACTTCCCGCTGGGGCACCTCAGCGAGCACCTGTCGACCGGCGACCCCGTCCGGGTGCCGTTGGAAGAGCGCGACGGGAAGCTGTACGCGCTCTCTATCGACGACGCTTAGAGGCCGGCCAGCGCCTCGTCGAGCTCTTCGGGCGACAGCGTGCCCTCGAACTTCGCGGCGAGCTCGCCCCCGGCGTCCACGACGAACACCCACGGCTCGCTCGGGAGGTTCCACTCCTTCACGGCGTCGACGGGCTTGAGGTTCGCGGGGTCGTCGAGGTTCTTGTAGACCTCGACGTGGATGAACTCGACCTTCGGCCAGTCCTTCGACGCCTTCTTCACGATGTCGAGCGTCGGCGCGCACACCGCCGACGAGCAGAACTTCGGGGTGGCGAACGTGACGACGAACGGCTTGCCCTCCTCTACCGCCTCGTCGATGGAGGACCGGTAGAAGCGCGGGTTCGGGTCGTCGTCGGTCGAGATCTTGGAGATCTTCGCGTCGCCGGCCGTCGCGGTCTCGGACGCGGGCACGCGTTCGCCGACGGAGGGCGTCGAAGCCTTCGCCGTCACCTCGAAGCTCGCCCGCACGGTCTCCTCGAGGTCCGGCCCGTTCACGGTGACCTCGGCCCCCCACTTCCCGGTCGAGTCGAACTCGGGGTAGGTGACGTAGAGGCCGCGCGGGCCGGCGTCGACGAACTCCGCGTCGGTCTCGAAGACTGGGTCCTCGGCGGACTGCCCCAGGTCGAAGAACGCGACGCGCATGTCGATGTCGGGGGCCGCGATCGGCGCGTCGTCCTCGTTCAGGAGGCCGATGAGGAAGCGGTTCTCGCCGCGGACGATCTCGGAGTTCACGAACACCGGGTACGCCTCCACGTCCGTGAACGGCTGGTCGAACGACTCCGAGCCGGACGCGGCGTCGTCCTCCGACGGTGCGGGGTCGTCGCCGCCCGCGCACGCCGCGCCGAGCAGCGCGACCGCGATCGCTATGGCTCCGAGACACAATCTCCGGGTCATCAGTTGCGTAGCGTAGCGGGAGCCGCGTTATAGGGCCGCCGCTAGAATGGCCGCTCCGATGAACCTCTTCCGAAAGCTCACGTTCGTCTCCCTCGGCGCGACCATCGTCCTGGTCGCGATCGGGGGATTGGTCCGCGCCACCAAATCGGGCCTCGGCTGCGGCACCGACTGGCCGGACTGCGGCGGGCGGCTCGTCCCGTCGCTCGCGACGAGGGCCGAGGTCATCGAGTTCTCCCACCGGTTCACGGCCATGGTCGTCGGGTTGCTGATCGCGGCCCTCACCGTCGTCGCGCTCCGGCGCGTCGCCGACCGCCGGATAAAGAGGACGTCGCTGGCGGCCCTCGGCCTCGTGATCTTCCAGGCGCTGCTCGGGGCGGCGGTCGTGAAGGCCGAGCTCGAGCGGCTCGTGGTCGTCGCGCATCTCGTCGCCGCGATGAGCCTGCTAGCGCTGCTCGTCTACCTCGCGGCGATGGTCACGGCCCGAACGACCGGCCTCGACGGTGTCACCGACGCCGCGCTCAGCCGGCGCGTCATGGCGGCGGCCGGCGGGGTGATGGCCCTGCTGATCGTCGGCTCGCTCGCGTCGACGCGCGACATCGGCGGGTCGTGGCCGCTCGTCGACGGCAAGCTCGTGCCGGACCTCGGCGTCGAGACGTTCGCCCTCCACTGGTTCCACCGCGTGCTCGCCGGGGTCGTCGGGATCGCGGTCTTCCTCGTGGCGGCGCGCGTGCTGAGACGTAAGCACGAGATGCCGGGCGCGGCCCGGTTCGCGCACGCGGCCGCAGGGCTGTTCGGGCTCGAGATCCTCGTGGGGGCTGCGAACCTGTGGACCGACCAGAACGCGGTCGTGGTCGCCCTGCACCTGACTACCGCCGCGCTCATCTGGGCTAGCTTTGCCGCCATGGCGACGCTCACCCACCCCTCGGTAAGGATCGAGCACGTCGCCTCCGCGAGCGGCGTGCGGGCGGTCGCCGAGAGCGGGAGCCGCGCGTGAAGCGGCTCGTCGTCACGGAGTCGACGGGCTCGCTCAGCGTCGAAGAGGTCGTCACCGCGGCGGCGGCCGAGCTCGACATCGACCGGCCGGCGACGCTCCGCCAGCGCATGGCGGCCTACTTCGCGCTGACGAAGCCGCGCATCATCGAGCTCCTGCTCGTCACCACCGTCCCGTCGATGGTGGTCGCCGCGGGACGCTGGCCCTCGTGGCTGCTCGTGTTGAACACGCTGATCGGAGGAGGGCTCTCGGCGGGGGGCGCGAACGCGATCAACTGCTACCTCGACCGCGACATCGACCAGGTCATGCCGCGCACCAAGCGCCGGCCCCTTCCGATGCACCAGGTGGAGCCGGGGCGGGCGCTCGCCTTCGGCATCACGCTCGGCGTGGTCGCGTTCGCGTACCTGTGGGCAACGGTCAACCTGATGTCGGCCGCGCTCGCGACCGCGGCGCTCCTCTTCTACGTCTTCGTCTACACGATCGGGATGAAGCGCTCGACGCCTCAGAACATCGTGATCGGCGGCGCCGCGGGTGCGTTCCCTGCGCTGGTCGGCTGGAGCGCGGTGACGGGGACGGTCGAGCTGCCGGCGCTCGCGCTGTTCGGGATCATCTTCTACTGGACGCCGCCGCACTTCTGGGCGCTGGCGATGCGCTACGAGAAGGACTACGCCGCGGCCGGGGTCCCGATGATGCCGGTCGTCTACGGGCGCGAGGAGACGGCGAAGCACGTCCTGCTCTACTCGATCCTGCTGCTGGCGATGTCGCTCGTGTTCTTCTCGGTCGCGAAGATGGGTGCGATCTACCTGGGGGCCGCGCTGGTCCTGAACGCGGTCTTCATCTACGGCGCCGTCCGGCTGTACCGGAACACCGTGCCCACGGTCGCGTGGTGGCTGTTCCGCTTCTCGATCTACTACCTCGCCCTGCTGTTCGCCGCGATGGCGGCCGACCGGCTGATCCTGGGCTGACCGCAGCCCCCGACGTTATTTCGGGGTGCAAAATCGGGCGAATCGGGTAACAGGTTCCTGACCTAACCAAGCAACGTCCCGCCTGGAGGTACCGAATGTCCCGCCGTCTTCTCGTCCTCGTCCTGCTCGCGATGCTGCTCGCCACGGCCGTCCCCGCCGGCGTCAGCGCCCAGGACGGCCCCCCGCCCGTCCCGGACACCCTCGAGGCGTACTCAATAGTGCCCCCCGGTGAAGAGGGCAACGTCACACCGGACGAGGTCGCGGCGGGCAGCTTCGGCGCCCACTACGACGACCAGCGCGAGCTGTACGCGTCGCTGATCGACGACGACGACGTCACCGACGACGAGATCGGCAACTACTTCCACTCGATGCAGTTCGGGCCGAAGGAGATCGAGCGGGAGTACCAGCCGATCGAGGGCGTCAGCGTCTACCGCGACGAGTACGGGATCCCGCACATCTACGCGGACTCGTTCGCGGGCGCGAGCCACGCGCTCGGCTACACGACCGCGGAGGACCGGCTGTGGGAGATGGACGTCTTCCGGCACGCCGCGAGGGGTGAGCTGTCGACGCTGATCGGCCCCGACTACCTCGAGATGGACATCGTGTCGCGCCGCGAGGGCTACACCGAGGAAGAGGTCCAGAAGATGTTCGACGACTTCGACGAGAAGTTCGGCGCGACCGGGAAGACCGTGCAGGAGGGGCTGCAGGCGTACGCCGACGGCGTCAACCAGTACATCGCCGAGCTCCGGATGGACCCGACGAAGTGCCCCGCGGAGTACCAGGCGCTCGGCAACCCGTGCCCCGAGCCCGACCCCGCGGACTGGACGCCGCTCGACACGCTCTACGTCGCGATCCTCCAGCTGCGCGTGTTCGGCGAGACCGCCGGGGGCGAGCTCGACAACGCCGGGCTGTACGCGCACCTCGTCGACAAGCACGGCCCGAAGCTCGGCCCCCGGGTCTACGAAGACCTCCTCGCACGCAACGACCCCGCGTCGGCGACGTCGATCGCGCCGGTGGACGGCAGGTTCCCGTCGCAGGACCTCGGGAAGACGAGCCGCAAGTCGTTCGCGATCCCCGACGACGCCGCTCAGCTCGCCCGCGACACGTCGCGGGAGCAGCGCCGCTACCTTGCGTTCCTCGAGAAGCTCGGCTTCCGGGCCCCCGCGTCGAACGCGTTGCTCGTGTCGGCGAAGGAGTCGGCGAGCGGCAACCCGCTGCAGATCGGCGCGCCCCAGGTCGGCTACGCCACTCCGTCGTTCTTCTGGGACGTCGACGTGCACGTCTCGGGCGAGGACGAGGCGCACTTCCGCGGCCCCGCGGTCCCCGGCGCCTCGGCGCTCGTCCCCCTCGGCCGCGGCCCCGACTACGCGTGGACGCTGACGACCGGGTACTCCGACGCCGTCGACACGAAGGTCGAGCTCCTGTGCGAGCTGGAGGGCGGCGAGGCGACGGTCGAATCGAACGGCTACATGTTCAAGGGGAAGTGCCGGGAGATGAAGTCCCGGACCGAGACGTTCATCGTGAAGCCGTCGGCCGGCTCGCCCGGCCCCCCCGCCGTCGAGGAGCGCACGTTCTACCGGACCGTCCACGGCCCGGTGTTCGCCCGGGGGCAGGTCGACGGCAAGCCGGTCGCGTTCGTGAAGCAACGGTTCTTCTGGAAGCGCGAGGTCGACTCGATCCCGCAGTTCTACAAGTGGAACACGCAGGTCGAGTCGATCCGTGACTTCGCCGCGGCCGCCTCGAAGTTCACGATGTCGTTCAACACCTTCTACGCGGACCACAAGGACGTCGGCTACTTCCACGTCGGCTACTACCCGGTGCGGCCCGAGGGGTACCACCCGAGCCTGCCCACGTGGGGCACCGGCAAGTGGGAATGGAAGGGCCGCCTCCCGTACGCCCGCCATCCGAAGGTGGTCAACCCGACGCAGGGTTGGGTCGCGAACTGGAACAACAAGCCCGCCAAGGGCTGGGACAGCTACGACGGGATCAAGTGGGGCCCGATCCACCGCGTCGAGCTGCTGCAGGACGAGATGCACCGCTACCTCGACGGGCCGCGCAAGGCAAGGCTGTCGGACCTCGTCGACGTGATCCGTCAGGCAGCAACACGCGACGCACGAGCGGTCTACCTCGGCCCGAAGATGCTGCGCTGGGGGGCCGCGTCGGACGCGCCGGAAGCGGGCGCGGCTCTCGACGCCGTCAGGGAGTGGGTCAAGGACGGCGCGCACCGGCTGAACCGCGACTGGAAGGACGGTGACGAGCAGGAGGACAACGGCGTCGCCGCGGCGGTGTTCGACGCCTGGTTCGACGACCTCGTCCACGGCGTGTTCGACGACGAGCTCGGTGCGGACGCGTACGACCTCGTCGGCACGCCGGTCAGCGATCGGGACATGTGGCACGACTTCTCGTCGTACCTCGGGAACCTCTTCTCGAAGAAGGGCAAGCGCGCCTACGCCCGCAACTACTGCGACGACATGGGCACGCCCGAGAAGGAGACGTGCAAGGCGCAGGTAGCCAAGTCGCTGACCGACGCTCTCGCATCGCTCAAGGAAGGACAGGGTGAGGACGTGAGCGCATGGACGACCGACGCGTGGATGATCACGTTCGACGAGCTCGGCCTCGGATCGGTGGACCCGATCCCCTGGCAGAACCGCGGTACGCACAACCACGTAGTAGAGGTGCTGAGGAAGGCGCCGTAACCGCAGATTAAACAAACCGTCACGGGGATTTCCGCTACCCCTCTTGTCGCGCGGCCGCGCGGTGCGACACGCTGTGCGGGGATACGGCCGCGGGGCCGGGAGTGGGGGCGATGCGATGAGACGCGTGCGGATAAGAACGCGAAAACCCAAGCGTCGAAAGGGGACGTGACCCGCGCTACCAAGGCGTGCAACACGTCCGCCCTGGTCCGCGAGCGTCTCGTCGCGGCGGGCTCCGGAAGGCGCGTGACGCTGATCGCGGGACCTGCGGGATGCGGCAAGACCACGCTCTTGGGGCACCTCGCGGAGAGGTCGGCGGTCCCGGGGGCCGCGCGCTGCGCGGGTGACTGGCAACGCGACCGCGCCGTGATGTGGCGCGACCTCCACGCCGGCGTCGAGCATCTCGTCCCGGGGCCGGTGTGGGAGTCGGCGAGCGACGTGCTCCGCTCTCTCCGCGCGTCGACGCGGTCGATCCACCTGGCGGTCGACGACGTCCACGAGCTCGAGGGGTCGGAGGCAGAACGCGACCTGCTCGACGTCGCGCAGCGCGGCCCCCGGGGACTCGTGCTCCTGCTCGCGTCGCGGTCGATGCCGCGCCACGACCTCTCGCGGCTCAGGGCGAGCGGCGACCTGGCGGAGGTCGCCCCCGAAGACCTCCGGTTCCGCTCGTGGGAGGTCGAGCAGCTGTTCCGTGACGTCTACCGCGACCCGCTGCCCGCGCGGGAGGCCGCCGAGGTCGCTCGACGGACGGGTGGGTGGGGCGCGTGCCTCCAGCTGTTCCACCTCTCGGTCGCGGGGGCCGCCCCGCGCGAGCGCCGCGCCGCGATGACCGCGGCCGACGGGCCGCCCCGCGTCGTCCACGCCTATCTCGCCCACAACGTGACCTCGACGTTGCCGCCGCAACTCGTCCGGTTCCTCCGCGACACGTCGGTCCTGCGGACCCTCACGCCGGACCTGTGCGACGACCTGCTACGTCGCGGCGACAGCGCGGGGGTCCTCTCCGAGCTGCTGAGGCTCCGCCTCGTCGCGCCGTCCGCCGGCTCCCGCTCCTGGAGGTGCCACGAGCCCTTGCGTGCGTACCTCGAGCGCCGGCTCGTGGACGAGGTGGGAGAGGACGAGGCCCGGGCGCTCCACGCGCGCGCTGCGGAGGTTCTGGAGCGCAGGGGAATGGTCGGCGAGGCCCTGCGCGCGCACGCACGCGCCGGTGCGTGGAGGGCGGCGCACGAGCTCGCGTGGAGACACGGGCGCCAGCTCGCGGAAGGTGGCGGCGCCTGGGTCGAGCCCGCTCCGCCGGCGATCTTGCGGCGCGACCCCTGGCTCCTTCTCGGAGCGGCGCGCTGGTACCGCGCTCACGGACGGCCGGTCGAAGCGATCGACGCGTACCGCAGGGCCGAGCAGGAGTTCGGGACCGCCGCGGCCGCCCGCGTGTGCAGGGACGAGAAGGCCGCGCTGGCGTGCTGGATCGAGCCGCTGGAGAGGCCGCCGGCGACCTGGGTGGGCGCGCTACGCGCCGCGCTGACGCAGCCGGGCGGGCGCGGTGTTCTGGAAGGAGACACCCCGGTACATGCGCGTCTGGCGCAGGGCGTGGCCGCGCTTGCGGCGGGTGACCTGCGGCGCGCGGTGGCTGCGCTGCGTTGGATCACTGCGAACCCGTCGGCAAGCGTGGAGGTGACCGCGGCAGCACGCGTAGCGCTCGCGGCCGCGTTGCTCCTGGGGGACGATGCCTCCGGAGCGCGCGAAGCCGAACGCGCCGCCGAGGAAGCCGAAGCGGCCGAGCTCCCGTGGGTCGTCCGCTGCGCGCGCGCCGTGCTGGCTCTGTCGGACGATCCCGCAGGCCCGGAGGAGGCAGCGCGGGCGAAGGAGGCGAGCGACGACGCCGGCGACGCGCCGGGCTCCGTCGCCGGAGCGTTCCTGCTCGGGATCGCCGCTCTCCGCCGCGGCGACGACGCTCGCGCGCATCTCGACGAGGCCTCGGCGCTGGCGCGCTGCCTCGGCCTTGGGCTCGTCGAGGCGTGGGCGCGAGCAGCGCGAGCGCTGGCGGCGGCGCGCGCAGGAGAACCCCGGGCATACGACGAGGCGCTTCGAGCGGAGGCGGAGGCGCGGCGCTGGGAGGCACCGGCGGCCCACGCCTTCGCGGTGCTCGCGGCCGCGGAGGCGTCCGACGACGCGGCGCGGGCGGCGGCCGCACGACGCGTCGCCGGCGAGCACGAGGTCGCGCTTCCCCTGCGGCGTCCGCGTGAGGTCCGCCCGGCGATCCGGATCCGCTGTTTCGGTGGGCTGCGCGTCGAGGTCGAGAGGGCCGAGCTCGCGCTCGCCGCGCTGCGTCCGCGCACGCGTCAGGTGCTGCGGCTCCTCTTGATCCATTGCCCGCAACCCGTGCACCGCGAGGTCCTGATCGACGCGCTGTGGCCCCACCTCCCCGAAGAGCGGGCGGCAGCGAGCCTGCACGTCGCCCTGTCGTCGTTGCGGCACGCGCTGGAAGACGCGGGAGCGCCCGTGCTCGTCCGCGACGGGGACGCCTACGGGCTCGCGGTGGGATCCGCGGACGTCGACCTCGTCGCGTTCAAGACGGCCCCGCCCGCAACCGCGCTCGGCCTGTACACCGGTGACCTGTTCCCCGAGGAGGGGCCGGCGGAGTGGGTCGTGGGCGCGCGCGAGCAGCTGCGCGACCGCGCGGTGCGCGCGGCCCTCGCTGCGGCGGAGGAGGAGCTGCCGCAAGACCCCGCGGCCGCGGCGGCGATCTGCGAGCGGGGGCTCGAGCTGGACCGCGACTCGGACGTGCTGTGGCGGCTGTTGATCGAGGCGCATCGCCGGGCGGGGAACCCCGCAGCCGCCGCGCGGGCATCGCTCCGGTACGACGAGGTCCTCGAGGGGCTCGGAGTCACGCAGTCGGCCGCGGGCTCGCCGCGCTAAGGCGGCGTTAAGCGCGCGGAAAGAGGCGGCTGCTACGACTTCCTCCTGTCTACAGGGGAGGACTCGCCGTGTTCGAACGCATCGCCGTGGAGGTGGACGCCCCCGACCCCATCCTGCGGGCCGGAGTGGTCGCGGAGGTACGGCGCCGGCCCGAGCTGCGGCTGGTCGAGAAGGGCGAACGCGCCGCGGCGCGCGTGGCGCTGATCGTCACCGACGACGTCGACGACGACGTGATCCGGCTCGTCAAGGGCCTGCGCTCCAACGGCTGCGGCCGCGTCGTGCTCGTGGCGGGACGGCTCGACGACGCAGGGATCCTCGCCGCTGTCGAGGCCGGCGCCTCTGCGATGCTCCGGCGCGTGGACGCGAGCCCGGACGCGCTCGTTCGTGCGATCCGGGCCGCCGCGTCGGGGGACGGCGTCGTCCCGCCCGACCTCCTCGGGAGGCTGCTGGGCCAGGTCGGACGCCTCCAGCGCAACGGGATCGGCGCGCACGGGGTCAAGCTCTCCGGGCTGAAGGACCGCGAGGTAGACGTGCTCCGGCTCGTCGCCGACGGATGCTCAACCGGCGAGATCGCCCGCCGCCTCTCCTATTCCGAGAGGACGATCAAGGCGATCATCCGCGACGTCACCGTGCGCCTCGACCTGAGGAACCGCGCGCACGCGGTGGCATACGCGCTGAAAGAGGGGCTGATCTGAGCCCCCGGCGCGGAGCGGCACGTTGATCCACGACGTCGACGACGCGCTGCGCGCGTTGATCGAGCGCGACGCGGTCGCGGGGTCGGGCGTCGAGGTGTCCCTGGACGCGCCGTCCAAGGCGTGGGCGGCCCGCCGGAGCAGCCCCACGGTGAACGTCTATCTCTACGACATCCGCGAAGACGTCGAGCGCCGCGGGGCCCAATACGAGGAGGTCCGGCGCAACGTCGACGGCCGCGACGCGGTGGTGGACCGGCGGATGCCCCCGCGTCTGTTCTGCCTCGCGTACCTCGTCAGCGCCTGGACGCAGCGCCCCGAGGACGAGCACCGGCTGCTGAGCGCGATCCTTGCGTGCCTGTTGAGGAACCCGGCGCTCCCGCGCGAGCTGCTGAGCGGATCGCTCGCGGGCGACCCCGCAGGCGGAACGCCGCCTCCTCTCGTCAAGATGACCGTGGGGCTGCCCGCGTCCAAGGACCGCAAGACCTCCGACGTCTGGGGCGCGCTCGGCGGTGAGCTCAAGCCCGCGCTCGACGTCGTGATCACCGCGCCGTTCGACCCGCAGATGCGACAGGAGGTCGGGCCGCTCGTCACGCAGCCGCCGGTCGTCCACGTCCGCGACGCGGACCGGCAGCTCAGGAGGGGCCGGAGGAGGTGACGCACGCCGTCCACGAACAGCCGGTGCTGCTCGAACCGTCGACGTGGTACCTGCTGATGCGGATCGAGCTCCTCGGCGCCCGCGTGGCGGCGGCCGTCGCACGCCGGAGGGCCGCCGACCCCGACCCCGACGACGCGTTCCGCGGGCTGTACGTCTCCGACGAGCAGGTGGACCGGCTGCTGGCGGGGGGCGATCTGACCCTCGACGCACCGGACGTCGACGGCGAGATCGCACAGGTGGAGGACGAGGCGGACCACCTCGAGGACGAAGGCTTCGAGCTGCGTCTTCGCTCGCTCACGCGCGTCCTGGGTCTCGACGCGGTAGACGTCGACCTGCTGCTGGTCGCGCTGGCACCAGACGTCGAGCCGCGGTTCGAACGTCTGTACTCGTACCTGCAGGACGACGTGACGCGGCGACGGCCGGGGCCGGCGCTCGCGCTGGAGCTCGCGGCGGGGGCCGCTGGCGCGCTCGTGCAGCGTGCTCGTCTCGGGCCGCGCGGGCGCCTGAGGGCAGGGCTGGTCCTCGACGTCGAGGACGCCGACCATCCCTTTCTCACGCGGTCGCTCCGCGTCCCCGACCGCGTCTCCGCGCACCTGCTCGGCGACGACGCGCCGGACCCCGTCGTTGCACGGGTGCTCGGGGACCCGCCGCCGATGCCGGTCGACGAACGAGCCGAGATCACCCTCGCCGTGGCGTCGGGGGCGCCGGTCGTCTACGTGCGCGACACGTCGGGGGCCGGGACCGCTGCTGCCGCGGGCGCGTGCGACGCGTGTGGCCGTCGTGCGCTCGTTGCAGACCTCGCGCGCGTCGGCGCGCAGGAGGATGCCGGCGCGGCCGTCGCCGCGGTGGCGATCGAAGCAGTGCTTCGCGGCGCGGCCGTCGTGGCCGGCCCGGTGGACGCGATCGAACGGCGTCCGGAGGTCCTGCGCGCATTGACGGACCTGCCGGTCCCGGTCGTGCTCGTCGGGCGGCGTCAGTGGGACGCGAGCTGGGCGGCCGCTCCGCCTCTTACCGTCGAGTCACCACCGTTCACCGCGTCGGAGCGAGCATCGCTGTGGTCCGGCGTGCTCGACGGGAGCGTCCCCGGCGTGGACGCGGCGGCCGCGACCGCGCAGTTCCGCCTGACACCGGACCAGATCGCCGGCGCGGCGCTTGCCGCGCGCCGGCGTGCCGCGGTGGCGGCGCGACCCGTGACCGCCGACGACCTCCGGCACGGCGCCCGGCTGCAGAGCTCGTCGGGGCTCGACCGTCTCGCCACCCGCATCGAGCCGCGCGCCCGCTGGGACGACCTGGTGATCTCCGAGAAGGTCGAGGCATCGCTGCGTGACCTGGCGGCGCGCGCCCGCCACCGCGAGCGGGTCGTCACCGAGTGGGAGATGGGTGGGGGGGCCGCGCGGCGACGCGGGATCGTGGCGCTGTTCACCGGCCCCTCCGGGACGGGCAAGACGCTGTCGTCGGAGGTCTTGGCGCACGACCTCGGGCTCGACCTGTACGTCGTCGACCTCTCGTCGGTCGTCGACAAGTACGTCGGCGAGACCGAGAAGAACATCGACCGCATCTTCACGGAGGCAGACCGGGTGAACGCGGTGCTGCTCTTCGACGAGGCCGACGCGCTGTTCGGGAAGAGGTCGGGCGTCGAGGCGGCGAACGACCGCTACGCCAACATCGAGGTCTCCTATCTCCTGCAGCGGATGGAGTCCTTCGACGGGATCGCGATCCTGACGTCGAACCTCCGCGGGAACCTCGACGAGGCGTTCGCCCGCCGGCTCGACGCGATCGTCGAGCTCCCGGCACCGGACCGCGCGGCCCGGCTCCGGCTGTGGGACGTGAACCTGCCCCCCGCGCTCCCGCGCGCGGACGACCTCGACCTCGCGTTCCTGGCGCGCTTCAAGCTCTCGGGCGGCGCCGTCCGCAACGCGTGCGTGGCGGCGGCGTTCCGGGCCGCGGCCGGCGAGCGTCCGGTCGAGATGGGCGACCTCGTCCGCGGCGTCGCTCAGGAGTACGCCAAGCTCGGCCACATGTGCACCGAGGCGGAGTTCGGCGCCTACTACTCCCTCGTCTCGGGGCACAGCAACTAGCCGTCGCCCCAAAGGGCAGCCGGTGCTGCCCCAACGGGTGCCCTTCCGGCGCTTCGCAGCGGCGGCAACGCCGTTCACGCTGGACTCCCTACCGCACACGAGAAGGAGGCGGCATGCCTACGTATCTCTCACCCGGCGTCTACGTGGAGGAGCTCGAGGCCGGGTCGCGCCCGATCGAGGGTGTGGGCACCGCAGTCGCAGCGTTCATCGGCCTCGCCGAAGCCGGGCCGTTCAACACGCCGAAGCTCGTCACGAACTGGAACCAGTTCACGAAGGACTTCGGCGAGTTCGTCGAGGGCGCGTACCTCGCGCACGCGGTCTACGGGTACTTCCTCAACGGGGGCGGCGCGTGCTACGTCGTCCGCGTCGGTGGCAACGGCGCGCTCCCGACCGCGCGTGGCGAGCTGCCGAGCGCGCAGGACGACAAGCAGCCGGCGCTGCGCTTCGCCGCGCTCGAGCCCGGCGAGGGCGGCAACGCCATCTCGGTCGAGATCGCGCCTCCGACGGACGAGGCCCCCGAGTCGTTCAACGTCGTCGTGAAAAAGGGCCCGGACGTCGCGGAGACGTTCGAGAACGTCACGACCAAGAAGGGCAAGACGAACGTCGTCATGGCCGTCCAGGAGAAGTCGAAGCTGATCACCGTCGAGGAGGTCGCTACCGGTGCGGCGCTCGCGGTGCCGACGAACGTGTCGGTGCCGCTCACCGGCGGGTCCGCACCGGCGGTCCCCGAGGTCATCGCGCCCGGCGACTACGTCGGGGACTCCGCCGACCGCACCGGCTTCGCCGGGCTGGAGGCGGTCGACGAGGTCACGATGCTCTGCGTGCCCGATCTCATGTCGGCGCACCAGAAGGGGCTCATCGACGCCGAGGGCGTCAAGGCCGTCCAGCTCGCGACGATCGCCCACTGCGAGCTCATGGGTGACCGCGTCGCGATCATCGACCCGCCGCCCGGCCTGAACGCCCAGCAGATAAAGGAGTGGAGGGTCGACTACGCCGGCTACGACTCGAAGTACGCCACGCTCTACTGGCCGTGGATCAAGGTCGCCGACCCCGCGACCGGCACGAACGTCTTCACGCCGCCGAGCGGCTACATCGCCGGCGTGTGGGGGCGCAACGACGACACCCGCGGCGTCCACAAGGCGCCGGCGAACGAGGTCATCCGCGGCGCCATCGACATCGAGCTGAACATCACGAAGAACGAGCACGACCAGCTCAACCCGCACGGGATCAACTGCATCCGAAGCTTCCCCGGGCGCGGCATACGCATCTGGGGGGCTCGGACGATCTCGAGCGACCCCTCGTGGAAGTACGTGAACGTGCGGCGGCTCTTCAACTACCTCGAGGAGTCGATCCTCGCGGGCACGCAGTGGGCCGTCTTCGAGCCGAACGACGCCGCGCTCTGGGCGAAGATGCGGCGCACGATCTCGTCGTTCCTCACCAACGAGTGGAGGAAGGGCGCGTTGTTCGGGCTCACTCCCGACCAGTCGTTCTTCGTCAAGTGCGACTCCGAGACGAACCCTCCCGAGATCGTCGACGTCGGCCAGGTCGTGTGCGAGATCGGCGTCGCACCGGTGAAGCCCGCCGAGTTCGTCGTCTTCCGGCTCGCGCAGTTCTCCGGCGGAGCCTCGGTCAGCGAGTAACGCATAGAGCACCGGCACTAGGACAGGAGGAAAGGCCATGGCGCTTCCCGACAAGCTCGACACCTCGGTCGGCTGGTCGTTCGGATTCGAGTTCGACAACACCGTCATCACGCAGATCGAGGAGGTGACGGGGCTGAAGCTCGAGACCGACACCATCGAGCTGAAGCACAACACGGCCGACGGGAAGTACGTGAACCGCTTCCTCCCCGGCCGTCCGAAGCCCGGTGAGATCACGATGACGCGGGGCCTCACCGACGACAAGTCCTTCGGCGACTGGGTCAAGGCCGTCCGGATGGGAGACATGGCCTCGGCCCGCCGCGGCGGCGCGTTGATCGTCTTCGACTACCAGGGCGAGGCGATCGCGCGCTACAAGCTCACGAACTGCTGGCCGAAGAACCTCGAGGTGGGCCCGATGAAGGCCGGCGACACCACGGTCCTCACCGAGAAGCTGACGCTCACCTACGACCTCTGCGAGATCGAGGCATGAGACGCGGCGCAGCGCTTCTGGACCCCGCGGAGCTCTCGGCCGCGGCCGCTCCGGCCGAGACGCCGGCCGCCGAGGTGCCCATGGCCTCGGAGTTCGAGTTCGAGCTTCCACGCGGGTACGTCGACGGGAGCGGGACGGTCCACAGACGCGGCGCGATCAGGGTCGCCACGGCGCGCGACGAGCTGCTCCCCCTCCACGACGACCGCGTGCGGCAGAACCCCGCATACCTGACCGTCGTGCTCCTGGCGCGGGTCATCACGCGGCTGGGGACGATCACGGACGTCCACGCCGGGATCGTGGAGAACATGTTCGCCTCCGACGTCGCGTTCCTCCAGGACCTGTACCGGAGCATCAACCAGGATGGCCACACGCGCGCCGGCGTCACCTGCCCCTCGTGCAAGAGCGCGTTCACGGTCGACCTGGCCGGTGGTCGCCTGGGGGAATCGTGACGCGGCCGGCCGACGGGCTGTACGGGGAGGTCGCGTTCCTCGCGTACCACTTCCACTGGTCGTTCGACGAGATCGTCGACCTCCCGCACCCGCTGCGCGACCGGTTCGTGGCGGAGATCGCGCGCATGAACGAGGCCGGGTAGGGACGTGACGGCTCCGGGCGGGATGCGGACGGTCGTGGCGGTGCCGCGCGGCAGGTGGGAGCGCCTGCCGGCGATCGGCCGCGCGCTCGACCGCACGATGCCCCTTGTGGTCGACGCAGGGGTTACGCGGGCCGCGCTGTCGTCGCACCGGCGCCCCGGGCTCTCGGTGCGGCCGCTGGGGCACGCGATCTCGCGGGCCGCTCCGTCGGGAACGGTGTGGGGGCTGCTGACCCTGCGCGTGCGCGAGACGGACGACGGTGTCGAGGACGCCGCGGACGAGGAGCGCGGCTCCACCGTCACGTTCGAGGCGCCGCGGCGGATGTTGCCCGCGTACGAGCCGGACCCTCGCGGCGAGGCCGAGCGGGAGCCGCTGACGTCCGCGCCGCCGCCGGCCGGCGTGCTCCGCCGGGTTCGCGGCGTGGAGCGCGACCGCGTCGAGCGAGCCGTCGCCGAGGAAACCGTCCGCGTCGTGCGACCCGCCGTGCCGGAGGAGGCGTCCGTTGCCGAGGAGCGTGGCGATCCGGAGGTAGCCGTGGCGGCACCGCCGGCAGGGGTCGAGCGACCGGCAGACCTCGCGGATCCGCCCGCCGAACGTCCCGCGCGCCGGTTGTTCAAGGGCGTGCTCGGGGAGCCGCGGTCGGATGTCGCAGACGGCGTGGCGAAGGCCACGCCCCGCCCGGTGACGCCGTGGAAACGCGTCGATGCGCGTGAGCCGAACGCGGTCGCGGGGCCAGGTGTGGACGAGGCGTCTCCGGTCGTGCCCGACGTCCCGGCGGTGCCGAGCATCACCGCCGCGGTGGGGGTCGCGGCGGAGGATCCCGAGACGAACGGCGTCGCCGCCTGCTCGCCCGTGGTGGCAGACGGCCAGATCACACATAACGCCGCGGTTCACGCCGGGGAGCTCCTGGCACCACGACCGACGCCGGCTCAGGTCGACTCGATCGTGCGCCCCGCCGCGAACGAGCAGGGCGCGGATGCCACGGGCCCGCGTCATCTCCAGATGCCCGACGAGCCCGCAGCCAAAGCTGTCGTCCGGAACGAGCCGTCGCCGATCAGCGTGCCGGTCGAGCAGTCCCCGCCGAAGACGTCATTCGGCGAGCCGCGCGTGGAAGTCACGATCGCGAACGGGCAGGGGCCGACGGCGCGGACCGCAGACGCCGCGAGCGAGCCGGTCACGGAGGTGCCGGTCGAGAAGCCTCCGCTGACTCCCTCGTTCTCCGACGATCCCGGTCCCGCGGCGGCGATGGTCGAGCCCGGCGGGGACGACGCGGGCTTGAACGACCGGCCCGCTGGATTGCCCCGCGCCGAGACGAAAGCC
This sequence comes from Actinomycetota bacterium, assembly GCA_035942255.1. Lineage (GTDB taxonomy): Bacteria > Actinomycetota > CADDZG01 > CADDZG01 > WHSQ01 > JALZEG01. Next base: position 43,239 of record DASZDG010000039.1, read on the forward strand.
GCGTTCGGCACGCCGGGGGCCGAGAGGTCCACCGAGGCGCGCGCCGAGGAGTCTCCACCCACAACCCCGATCGTCGACCACGTCGGTCCCGCGGAGACGACGATCGAGCCGAACGTGGACGTCGCGGTCCCGAACGAGCGGCCTGCTGGCGCGCGCGAGGCCGGGACGACGCGCGAGGTCTCGAGCAAGCGGTCTCCGCGGACGACGTCGTTCGACGGGCCCAGCGACGAAGTCGCGACCGGGAACGAGCAGCACGCGACCGCGCGTGACGCGGATGCCGCGAGCGACAGGATCGAGCGGTCCCGGCCCACTGGCACACAAGACACCGAGACGACGAGCGGGGTCTCGAGCAAGCGGTCTCCGCTGATGGCGTCGTTCGACGGGCCCAGCGACGTAGTCGTGGTCGGGAACGAGCAGCCGGCGGCGCGTTACGCAGATGCCGCGAGCGAGACGATCCTCGAGGTGCCGATCGAGGGGTCTCCGCTCGCGACCTCGTTCGCCGACGATGCCGGGTCTGCGAAGCCCGCGATCGAGCGCAACGTCGAGGTCGTGGTCCCGAACGAGCGGCCCGCTGGAGTGCGCGACGTCGAGCCGACCCGCGAGGCGCCGATCGAGCAGCTTCCGCCGAAGACCTCGTTCGCAGAGCCCCGCGAGGAAGCGGTGGCAGATCCCGCTGGCCGGCCGATCGCAAACGCGCCCGTCGAGCAGCCTCGGCTGAAGACCACATCCGGCAGGCCCAGCGCCGACGTGGTGGCCGGGAACGAGCCGCGTTCAGACGTGCGCACCGCCCCGACCAGGAGCGAGACCGTCCGCGAGGTGCCGGTCGAGCAGTTTCAGCTCATGACCGCGCTCTCCGACGACCTCGGTCGCGCAGAAACGACGCACGACCCCGCGGCCGAAGGCACGGTTGCGAACGAGCGCGCTGCGGTGAGTCACGTCGACACGGCCCCCGAGGTGCCGGTCGCGCGGTCTCGGCTCACGACGCACGAGTCCACGGCCGAAGGCGCGGTCGCGAACGCCGCGGTGAACGGCGTCGACACCGCCACAGAAGTGCCGGTCGAGCACTCTCCGCTCACGGCTTCGTTCGCTCACGACCTCCATCGCGGGGAAACGAAGCACGAGCCCGCGGTCGAAGGCGCGGTCGCCGGCAAGCGGCGTGCTGCAGTGCGAGACGGGGAGACCGTCATAGACGTGCCGGCCGCGCAGTCTCGGGTCACGACCTCGTTCTCCGACGACCTCGGTCGCGACGAAACGACGCGCGAGCCCAAGGCCGAAGGCGCGGTAACGAGCGAGCCGCCCGCCGTCGTGAGCGACGCCGACACCGTCACCGAGGTGCCGGTCGAGCAGTCTCGGCTGACAACCTCGCTCTCCCACGGCCTCCCTCGCGATGAGCCTGTGGACGAATCCGAGACCACGGGTTCGCCGCCACTCGCGGCGCGGCCCCCTCAACCCGAGACTGGCGTGCGGCGACTCACACCGGTCGACGCGGCACCGGGCACTCGCGACGTGCGGGGCGAGAGCGTGTCGCAACCGCAATCGGGCAGGAACGACGTGACGACCGCGGGCGCACGCGAGGCACGGCTGGAGCAGGTCGCACAACCGGCGGCCGCATCGCTCGCCCGCGGCCCCCTGCGCGCCGGTGACGCGCCCGCGCAGGAAGCGCCCGCGGCCCCCGGCCTCGCGCCACTCCGCCAAGACGCCGAACTGCGCGGCGTTCCGACAACCCTCGGGCCGGTCGAGGATCGCCGAACCGCACCCGCGGCCCCCAGGACGCCGCTCACGACGTTGCGGGTTCGCCCGCCGTCCGCGAGCCGGAGACGTGCCCGGGAAGCCCCGACCCCCCGGCCCGCGCAAGACGAAGCGGGCGCTGACGCATGGCAGGCCGCGGCTCTCCTCGGCCACAGGGTCTTGCTGAGCGGCCAAGTCCTCACCGAGGCTCCGGCCGAGGTTGCGGAGGCCGTTCGGGACGCTACCGGCGCCGACCTCGGTTCCGTGACGCTGGTGCGCGACGACACGACCGCGCGAGAGGCTGCGTCGATCGGAGCGCGGGCGTTCACGCGCGACGCCGTAGTGCACCTCCCCGGAGAGCTCGGTCCGATGACCTCCGAGCCGGCGCGGTCCGTCCTCGCCCACGAGCTCGTGCACGTCGCGCAGCAGCGCCGACACGGACGCACGCTCCCGGCGGAGGCGACCTCGCAGGGGCGGAGGCTCGAAGGCGCAGCGGCAGCAGTCGCAGCCCGCGTCGCGGCCCGCCCCGCGGCCACGTCCGCACCGGCCCCCGCAGTCGCACCGGCTCCCGCAGTCGCACCGGCCCCCGCACTCGCACCGGCCCCCGCGTCCAACACCGCGGCCCCCGCACCACGAGGCGTCCAGCGCGATCCTCTCGAGCCGCACCAGGCGCCGAAACCTCAGGAGAAAGAGAAGGAGCTCGACCTCGACGACCTCGCGCGCCGCCTGTACCCGCGCATCCGCCCGTACCTGAGACGAGAGCTCGCTCGCGACCGTGAGCGCGCTGCTCTCGTGCTCGGAGCGCGGAGGTAGACGTGGTCGACCCCAGAGCGCTCCCGGAGGCCCTCGCGCACGAGGCGGTCGGCGTCTATTTCACCGTCTGCATCGACGGCGTCGGCGGCTTGTTCGACCTGGGGACGTTCATCAGCTGCGAGGGGCTGAGCATCGAGGTCCAGATTGACACGCGCGCCGAGGGCGGCAACAACGAGTTCGCGTGGAAGGTGCCGGGACGCGTGACGTACTCGAACATCACCCTGAAGAGGCCGATCGGCCTCGACACCCGCAAGGTCGCGGAGTGGTTCCAGTCGTTCGCGACGGACGCTACGCCGACGACCGGCCGGATCGCGGCGTTGACGCCGCGGGGTTACGAGCTGATCGCGTGGAACCTCATCGGCGTCATCCCCGCGCGCTGGCAGGGGCCGACCTTCACCGCCGACTCCATCTCGATCGCGACGGAGACGCTCGAGCTCGCGCACAACGGGTTCGTGGTCGAATGACGGCCCGGGCGCTGGCACAGGTGAGGCTCCGGGCGCAGGCGGAGACGGCGCGGGCGTACATCGAGCTGTCCGATTGGGACTCGGGGAATCGGCTGGGGCAGGTCAGCTTCCCGTTCAACCCCGAGAAGTTCTCGATCACGACGTCGGGTAGCTGGAGCCCGCCTTCGGACGGCGGCGCGGTCCAGTACCTGGGGGCGCAGCCGCGGACGATGACGATCGGCATCTTCCTCGACGCGCAGGCGAAGCCGGACGCCGACGTCGACGTCGTCCGGGACGTCGACATCCTCGTGACCGCGTGCTACCCGACGAACCCTTCGGACAAGAACTCGAAGGCACCGCGCGCGAAGTTCGGGTGGGATCGGGTCCACATCGACGGCTACGTCGAGAACGTCAACGTCGAGTACCTGATGTTCACGCCGACCGGCCTCCCCGTGCGCGCCGAGTGCACCGTGACGATCAAGGAGGTCGCGGGGAGCCTCCCGGGGCAGAACCCCACCTCCGGGACGCGGCGGATCCACCGGACGGTGGAGACGATCGTCGGCGACACGCTGCCCCGCGTCGCTTACAAGGAGCTCGGTGATCCCGCGCGCTGGCGTTCGATCGCGGAGCTCAACGGCATCGACGACCCGATGACGGTGCGGCCGGGCACCCGCCTCCTGGTGCCGGCGCGCGGCGAGACGGAGGGGGGGTAGGCGTGGGCGGGCTTGCGCAGAGCTCTTCTGCGGTCGCGTCGTACTCGATCAACCACCTCGTGGTGAAGGTCGACGGCGCTCCACTCTCCCCGCAGCTCATGAGCGAGCTCCTGGGGGTCGCGGTGGAGGACGCCCTCTCCCGGCCTGCGAGCTTCGCGCTCACGTTCAACGATCCCGAGCACACGCTCCTCGGAAACGGGTTCGACTTCGGCGCGACCGTCGCGCTCTCCCTCGGAGAGGGGAAGTCACTTCTGGAGCACGCCGAGGTGACGGCCAAGGAGTGCGAAGTCGGAGTCGCAGGACACGTGACCGTGGTGCGCGGGTTCGACCTCACGCACCGCCTGCACCGCGGCCGGCGCACCGAGGTCTACAAGGACGTCCTCTACTCCGACGTCGCACAGAAGATCGCCGCGCGCGCGGGCCTCTCAGGCGGGACGATCGACACACCGTCGATGTCGGTGCGCCCACACGTCATGCAGTGGAACACGAGCGACTGGGACTTCCTCAACGAGCTCGCCGAAGAGGTCGACTTCGAGGTCGGGCTGACGAACGGCAAGCTGTCCTTCGTCATGAGGTCCAAGGCGTCGAGCGCTCCCTCGGCCGGCGGCGTGGAAGCGCGCGACCCCCTCCAGTTGACGCTCAAGAAGGTGTCGCACTTCCGGTGCGTGGTCTCGGGGGCTCAGCAGGTCGGCGACGTCGAGGTCCGGGGCTGGGACCCGAAGACGAAGGCCGCCGTGATCGGCGCCGCCTCCGCGACCACGTCGGCGACGCAGCTGTCGTCGACGCCCGCTGCCGCTGCAGGCGTGCTCAACGGCAAGACGCTCGCGAGCGTCGAGAACCTCTACGACAAGCAGTCGGACGCGGACGCAGCGGCGACCGCGCTCGCGGAGCAGATCGGCAGCGCCTTCGGGACGTTCGAGGGGACGACACAGGGGAACCCCGACCTGAAGGCGGGCGTCGCCGTGAGCCTCGGCCTCGCCGGCCCGCCTTTCGAAGGCAAGTACGCGCTGACGGCGACGCGTCACACGATCGACGAGGACGGCTACCAGACGTGGTTCGCGTCGGCGGGGTCGGAGGACACGTCGCTGCTCGGCCTCGCCTCGAACACGGCCGAGCACCGGTTCGGCGAGGGCGTCGTCCCCGCGATCGTGTCGGACGTGCGCGACCCGGACAACCTCGGGCGCGTCAAGGTGACGTTCCCCTGGCTCTCGTCGACGAACGAGTCGTACTGGGCCCGGGTGACGCAGCCGTGGGCCGGCAAGGACTACGGCGCGGTCTTCCTGCCCGAGGTGAAGGACGAGGTGCTGGTCGCTTTCGAGCAGGGCGACTTCGCGCGGCCCTACGTCGTCGGCGCGCTGTACAACGGGCTGGAGAAACCGTCCGGCGGTGACAACCCGCTCGTGGACGAGGGCGCCGGCACGGTCAACGTCCGGCGCATGACGTCACGCCAGAAACACGGGATCGAGCTCGTCGACAAGTTCGGGGCCGAGGGGATCTTCGTCCGCACCGGCGACGGCAAGAACAAGGTCGAGCTCGACGTCGCGAACACGAGCATCCTCGTGCACTCCGACGGCTCCGTGACGATCAGCTCGATGAAGGACCTGAAGATCACGAGCACGGGCGGCAACGTCGAGATCGGCGGACGCGAGATCAAGCTCGCCGCGCAGGCCCAGCTGGAGCTCAAGAGCACGGCCGCCGTCGTCATCCAGGGAAACGTCGTCAAGATCAACTAGAAGGGAGCTCCGTTGTGCCACCGGCTGCACGCGTAGGAGACGTCACCGGCCACCCCGGCGTCGTGACGGGGCCCGGTGTCCCGACGGTCCTGATCGGCGGCCTTCCCGCTGCCGTCGTGGGGGACACGCACACGTGCGCGATGCCGGCGCCCGCCGGCCCGCATCCCGCGGGCCCGTTCCAGAAGGGCAGCCAGACCGTCCTGATCGGCGGCAAGCCCGCCGTCCGCATGGGGGACACGGCCCCCTGCCAGGCACCGATCCTGTCCGGCGCCGTCAACGTCCTGATCGGAGGCTGAGATGACGGAGCAGTTCGTCGGAGCGGGGTGGTCGTTCCCGTTGAGGACCACCGCCGGCGGCAACGTCCTCCTCGTGCGCGGTGAGCGCGAGATCGAGGAGGCCATGCGGCTGATCCTCGGCACCGCCCGCATGGAACGGCCGATGCGGCCCGAGTTCGGTTGCGGGATCCACGACTACGTCTTCCACGCGGTCAACCCGACGACGCTCGGGCGCATCGCGCACGAGGTGAGGGCCGCGCTCGAACGGTGGGAGCCGCGCGTCGATCTCGTCGACGTGACCGCCACGGCGGACGACGACGAGCAGGAGATCGTCCACATCCGCGTCGCGTACTCGATCAAGGGGTCGAACGACCCGCGCAACCTCGTGTTCCCGTTCTACGTGATCCCGCACGAGGAGGGCGCGGCGTGACCCTCGAAGCCCCCAACCTCGACGACCGGCGCTTCCAGGACCTCGTGGACGAGGCGAAGCGGCGCGTGCAGCGATCGTGCCCCGAGTGGTCCGACCACAACGTGTCGGACCCCGGCGTCACGCTCATCGAGGCGTTCGCGTTCATGGTCGACCAGCTCTTCTACCGGCTGAACCGCGTTCCCGACCGGGTCTACGTCAAGCTCCTCGACCTGATAGGCGTCAGGCGCTTCCCCCCCGCGGCGGCGAAGGGCGACGTCACGTTCTGGCTCTCGTCCGCCTACACCGACGCCGTCCAGATCCCCGTGGGCACCGTCGTGTCGACGCTGCGCACCGAGAGGGAGGACCCGATCGTGTTCACGGTCACGCGCTCGCTGACGATTCCGCCGTGCTCGTTGATCGCGATCGCGAAGCAGGCGGGGGGCAGCGAAGTGATCGCGGACCTCACCCCGCGGATGGGCCTTGCCGAGCCGATCCGTTGCTTCTCGACGGTGCCCGCACCGGGCGACGCGTTCCTCCTCGGGCTCGACGCTCCCGTCCCGTCCTGTACGGTCCTCGTGCGCGTGGAGTGCACGACCGAAGGCGCGGGGGTCGACCCCGACGACCCTCCGCTCGCGTGGGAGGCGTGGACGGACGCGGGTTGGGTCGCGTGCGAGCTCGAGAGCGACGGGACCGGGGGGTTCAACCGCCGCCGCGGCGACGTGAAGCTGCACGTGCCCGGCACCCACGCGCCCGGCTCCTTCGCCGGGCGTGCCCGCGGGTGGCTCCGCTGCCGCGTCGTCCAGCCGAGGCCCGGCCAGGAGATGTACAGCCGCTCGCCGCGCATCGACCACCTGTCGGTCCAGACGGTCGCCGGGACGGTGCCGGTCGAGCACGCGGAGGTCTTCGAGGACGAGGTGCTCGGCACGTGTGACGGCACGCCGGGACAGCGCTTCGTGCTGTCACACACACCGGTCGTCCCCACGGCCGACCCGCCGGTCGTGCAGGTCGCGGCCGGAGAGGGATGGGAGGACTGGACCGAGGTCGAGACGTTCGCGCGGAGTGGACCCGCCGACCGCCACTTCGACCTCGACCAGAGCACGGGCGAGATCTCGTTCGGTCCGGCCGTGCGCGAGCCGAACGGCGTCATGCGCAACTTCGGCGCGGTCCCCCCTCCGGGAGCAACGGCGCGCATCAAGTCGTACCGCGCCGGCGGCGGAGCCGCTGGAAACGTCCCGGCCGGAGCGATCTCCGTGTTGAAGGGCGCGATCCCGTTCGTGTGGCGGGTGGAGAACCGCCGGCCCGCGACGGGTGGCGTGGAGGGGGAGGACGTCGAGGGCGCGAAGGAGCGGGGGCCGATCGAGCTCCGTACGCGGGACCGCGCCATCACCGCCGCCGACTACGAGAACCTCACGCGGAACATCGCGCCCGAGATCGCGCGTGTGAAGTGCCTGCCGGTCGCGGACCGCGGCGACGCGAACGTAGTCCGCGTGCTCGTCCTCCCCGCGCTGACGGAGGGGACCGAGGCCGCGGTGGACCTCGACGCGCTGCGCCCGTCGAGCGCGGTCCTGGACAAGATCGAGCGGTACCTCGACGAGCGGCGGGCGGTCGGGACGCACCTGATCGTGCAGCCCCCGAAGTACCAGGCGGTGACCGTCGTGGCACGTATCCGCGCGCGGCCCGGCCATCCCGCCGGCGGGGTCAGTGCCGCGGCGGTGCAGGCGCTCTCGCGGTACTTCCACCCGCTCGCCGGCGGCCCCGACGGCACCGGATGGCCGTTCGGGCGTCCCGCTCATCTCGGCGACGTCCATGCCGTGCTCCAGAGCGTGCGGGGGGTGGACCTCGTCGGCGACGCGAAGCTCTTCGCGGTCAACCCCAAGACCGGTGCGCATGGACCCGCCGTCACGCGGGTCGACGTCGACGAGCGCACGGTCGTCGTGTCGTTCCGTCACCAGGTGCTGGTGGAGGCCGCGTGAGCCACGGCGCCGGCCGGCGCGGCCGCGTCACCGGGCTGCGCTCGCCGCACCCGTTGGGTGAGCTGCTTCCGGGGCTCTACGAGAGCGACGACTTCGCGCAACGTTTCACGGCAGCGCTCGACGAGGTGCTCGCGCCGGGCTTCTGCGCCCTGGACTGCCTCGAGAGCTACGTGGACCCCGACCTCACGCCCCCGGACTTCCTGCGGTGGCTCGCGTCGTGCCTCGGGCTCGACCCGGATGGGTCGCTGCCGACGGACCGTCTGCGCGCGGTCGTCCGCCACGCCGCCGGGACTCTGCGCGGGCAGGGCACTGCGAAGGGCATCGCCGCGGCGGTGGCCGCGGTGACCGGGCTGCGCGTCTGGGTGAGCGACAGCGGGGGGACGACGTCGTCTAGGAGCGCGACCGCCGAGCCCCCGGCGTCGTCGCCACCGCTCGTAGAGGTGACGGTCGACGCGCGCGGGTCCGGCGTGGACCGGGCGAGGGTCGAGCGCGTGATCGCCGCGGTCAAGCCGGCACACGTCCCCCACGCCCTCGTCGTCCTCGGCGAGCGTGCGGCGGCGGCTGGAGGCGCGGCGTGATCACCTGCCCCGAGTGCGCGACGGCCAACGAGGACACCGCTCTCTTCTGCCGCAACCTCGCATGCCGCGCGTACCTCGCGTGGGACGCTCCGGTCCCCGTCCAGGACCCGGTCCCCGTCACCGTTCCGCCGGCCGCCGAGGTCCCGCCCGCGCCTGCTCCGGAGGCGCTCGTCCCGGCGGAGGCGACGAAGGGCGCGGACGCGGACGCGGCGACGCTCTTCGTGGGCGTGCAGGGAGAGGACCCACAGGGGCCCGCGACGCGCGAGGTCTCGGTGGGTCTCTCCGCCGATCCGACGGTCGTGGACGCCGAGGCAGGCGACGCCGCGACGATCGAGTTCCGCGTGCACAACGGCGGGACGATCGTGGACTGCATCGCACTGTCGCTCGAGGGGGCCGCGGCCCCCTGGGGAACCGTCGATCCCGGTGAGGTGACGCTCTACCCCGGGGACACCACGACCTGCACCGCGACCTTCTCCCCGCCGCGCGCGCCGCAGACGCCCGCGGGGGCCAACCACGTCGTCCTCCGCGCGGTCTCGGGCGAGGACCCCACGGTGTCGGCCACGCAGGAGCTCGTCGTCAAGGTGCGGCCGTTCTACGAGATGGCGGCCGAAGAGGTCACGCCGCGCGAGTCGAAGACGCGGCGGACGGCCGAGCACGCGCTCAAGGTCGTGAACGCGGGGAACACGTCGCTGGAGCCGTCGGTTCGGGTCGTCGATCCGAACGAGACCCTGAGGGCGACGACGAGGCCCGACCACGCCGTCGTCTCACCGGGAGCGAGCTCTACGTTCACCATCGAGATCCGGCCGCGGCGCCTGCTGTGGCTCGGCAAGCCGCGCCCGCATCCGTTCCAGGTACACGTCGTGGAGCGGGACGCGGCGCTTCAGGTCCGCGAGGCACGGCTCGTGCAACACCCGGTGATCGCCGGGTGGGCCGCGAAGATCCTGAGCGTCCTCCTCCCGGCTCTCGCCGCGCTCGTCGCGTTCCTCCTGTTGTGGAAGTCGGTGCCGGAGGTCGAGGGGCTTACGGCCGGACGCGCCGCCGAGGTCCTGAAGACGGCGGGGTTCGAGGTCGAGGTCAAGCACGACCACAGCAAGCACATCCGCGCCGGGAGGGTCATCGGGACCGAGCCCGCGAGGGGGTCGCGCGTCCGGGAGGGGTCACCGTTGACCGTCCACGTCTCCGCCGGGAACAAGCCCGTCCGGGTCCCGAACGTCCTGGGGCTTCCCGGGGCGACCGCGCGCTCCGAGCTCCTGGCCGCGGGCCTCGTCGTCGAGGAGGAGGAGAAAGAGGATCCCGACGTGGCTCCGGGAACGGTCGTGACGACGGAGCCGGTGGCGAACCACCTCGTCCCCTCCGGCGGCACGGTGAAGCTGCTCGTCGCGCCCGGAGGCGGCAAGGATGGGCCGCCCCCGGCCCCCACGGCGAAGCCGAAGCCCGACCCCGAGCCGAAGCCGGACCCCGAGCCGAAGCCCGACCCCGAGCCGGAGCCGACGCCCGAGCCTCCGACGGCGGAGCCTCCGACGGCCGAGCCCACACCGGAGCCGCCGACGCCCGAGCCGGAGACTCCGTCGCCCAGCCCGGAGCCCGTCATCACGCCCGACCCCGAGC
>DASZDG010000040.1:0-1984 GCA_035942255.1 Actinomycetota bacterium
CGCAACCCCCGCTCGTGGCTGATGCGCTTCCACACGCAGACGGCGGGCGTGTCGCTGACGGCGCAGCAGCCGCTCAACAACATCGTCCGCACCGCCACCGAGGCGCTGGCGGCGGTGCTTGGCGGCACGCAGTCGCTGTACACGAACTCCTACGACGAGGCGCTCGCGCTGCCGACCGAGGAGGCGGTGCGCCTCGCGCTGCGCACGCAGCAGGTCATCGCGCACGAGACCGGCGTCGCCAGCACGGTCGACCCGCTCGGCGGCTCGTACTTCGTCGAGTCGCTGACCGACACGCTGGAGGAGCGGGCGTACGCCTACTTCCGCAAGATCGACGAGCTCGGCGGGATGGTCGAGGCGGTCAAGCAGAACTACCCGCAGCGCGAGATCGCGGACGCCTCGTGGGCGCTGCAGGAGGAGATCGACCGCGGCGACCGGATCGTCGTCGGCGTCAACGCCCACCAGCACGAGGACGAGACGCCCCTGCCGATCCTCCGCATCGACCCGGCGCTCGAGCGCAAGCAGATCGGGCGCACCCAGGCGGTACGGGCGCGGCGGGACGCGGCGAAGGTGGAGGCGGCGCTCGCCGCGCTGAAGGAGGCGGCCGGTCGAACCGACGCGAACCTCATGCCGTATCTCCTCGACGCCGCCCGGGTCCACACGACCGAGGGCGAGATCGTCGAAACCCTGCAGTCGGTCTTCGGTTCGTACCGCGAGACCCCCGTCTTCTAGGAGCCCCGCACATGAAGAAGAAGCTCGCCGTCCCCGCCGCGGCCGTCGTCGCCGCCACCGCCTTCGCGATCCCGTCCGGAGCCGCGACGACCGTCCGCGTCGACGACGACGTCTTCCGCCCGGGCTCGCTGACCGTCCGCAGCGGCACGACCGTCACGTGGCGCTTCGTCGGCGACAGCCCGCACAACGTGACCGTCACGAAGGGGCCGGTGAAGTTCAGGTCGGGCACCAAGAGCTCCGGCCGCTTCTCGAAGAAGATGCGCCGCGGCGGCACGTACCGGATCGTCTGCACGGTGCACGCGGGCATGGACATGACGCTCAAGGTGCGGTAGCGAACCTCCTACAACGCCCCGCGGGACGGGGCGTCGTATCCTCCGGCGCGCTCTCGGCACCCGATGCCGTGGGCGCGTCCCATGCCTGCTGCTGCCACAAAGAAGATCCGCGTCGTCGTGGCCAAGCCCGGCCTCGACGGGCACGACCGCGGCGCGAAGATCATCGCTCGCGCGCTGCGGGATGCCGGCATGGAGGTCATCTACACGGGCCTCCACCAGACGCCGGAGCAGATCGTCGAGACGGTCATCCAGGAGGACGCCGACGCGGTCGGCCTGTCCATCCTCTCCGGTGCGCACATGACGCTCGTGCCGCGCGTGGTCGAGCTGCTCAGGCAACAGCAGGCGGAGGACGTGCTGGTCACCGTCGGCGGGACCATCCCGGCCGACGACATCCCGGAGCTGAAGGAACTCGGCGTCTCGGAGGTGTTCACCCCTGGTGCACCGACGCAGGACATCGTGGACTTCATCCAGAGCTCCGTCCGTACCGACTGACTCGTCAGTCAATCGGTACTCTCATCGAACGCACGTTTGGCTATAGGAGGCCCGAAGTGAAGATTTGCGTCCTGGTGAAGGAGGTGCCGGACGCCGCCGTCGAGAAGCGGATCAACCCTTCGACGGGGCGTCTGGACCGCTCCGGGGAGAAGAACCTCAACCCGTACGACACGCACGCGATCGAAGCCGCCATGCAGATCAAGGAGGGCGGCGCGGTGCAGGTCGACGAGATCGTCGCCGTCACGATGGGCCCCGAGAGCGCGACACGCGCCCTGCACAAGGCCGTCTCCCTCGGCGCCGACCGCTCGATCCAGCTCACCGACGACGCGCTGGCGGGCTCCGACGTGCAGGCGACCGGCTACGCGCTCGCGACGGTGCTGCAGAAGGAGTCGCCGGACCTCGTGCTGCTCGGCCAGCAGTCCGACGACGGC
>DASZDG010000041.1:0-42766 GCA_035942255.1 Actinomycetota bacterium
AACGCATGTCTGCCAGCGACAGATAGAGCTCGACCGCCTGCTCCTTGAACAACTCCGAGTATCGGTGCGACCGTGCCATGGACCCTCCCTCCGGTCACCTACGTGACCATTCTGAGTGTCCACAAAACCGGGGCAAGGCCAACGTGGACCGCACGTACCGGCGGCCGCGGGCTGCCGGCGCGGGCCGCGGCCGGACGCGTCGAAGAAGCCCCACGGGGAGGTGGGCGACTGCCCGGGCCTAGGCCCTCCGGGAGATCAGGCCCTTCCCACGCGCTGCGTCGATCGTCGTCGACAGGGTCTCCATCGTGTCGTAGGCCGGGAGCCAGCCGAGCTCCTTCTTGGCCTTCGTCGTGTCCATGAGCACCGGCACGCGCAGGGCGTTCACCCACGACGCCTTCGCCGGCATCAGGGGCAGCGTCGACACGATCCGGGCGGTCGTCTCCACCGCCAGCTCCGGGACCGGGACCGCGTACCAGCCGAGCGCGTGTGCCAGGTCCGTTAGCGTCATCTCGCCGTCGGCCGCGAGGTTGTAGGTCCCCGCCGGCCCTTCGCCGAGGACGCCGCCCACGAGGGCCGCGGCGACGTCGTCCTCGTGGACGAGCTGGAAGGGGATCCCGGGATCGGGGATCACCGGCCGGAGCATCGGCAGGGCGCCGCCGAGCTTGCGCAACGGCGCCGGCAGCTTGTCGCCCGCGCCGAGCAGCGGGATCTGCTCGATGAGGTCCGTCGAGTCGGGGCCCGCGACGATGCAGGGACGGAACACGTAGACGTCGGTGTCGGCATACCGGCCGAGGTTCGCCAGCATCTCCTCGAGCTGCGCCTTTTGGCGGGAGTAGTAGTGGTTGTCGCTGCCGCGCGCGTGGACCTTCTCCGTCAGCCACGCGGGGTTGTCCTTGTGGAAGCCGTACGCGGCGACCGACGACGTGTACACGAGTCGCCGGCTCTCCGCGGCGAACGCGGACTCGAACACGTTGCGCGAGCCCTGCATGTTGATCTCCTGCGTCTCGTCCTCCGACCCCATGATCAAGAACGCGAGGTGGACGACGACGTCGGCGTCCTCGACGAGAGCGTCGACCGACGCGCGGTTGAGGACGTCGCCGCGGCGGTACTCGAGCTTGCGCAAGCCCATCTTCTGCGGGTCGAACGGGCGGCGGGCCATGCCGAGGACGCGGCCCACCTCGGGCGTGCGATCCAGCAGGCGGACGAACGACCGGCCGATGCTCCCGGTCGGCCCGGTCACCGCGACCGTCAGGCGGTTCGACGACTTCTTGCTCTGCGCCACGCCGCTCCTTCCGCTGGGATGCCGGCACCTAGTATTCCCCTCGATGACGAGCGAGGGGGACGGCTGACGTGGTGCCCGAGGCGATCCGCTGGCTCGGCTGCGTCGCCGGCGTCGCGATCGTCGCGCTCACGTGGATCGGAATGCTCGACACGCTCGTAGTCCCGCGCGGGCTGTCGTCGCGGCTCGCGGCTACGGTCAGCAAGGTCGTGCGCCGCCTGTTCCTCGGTATCGCGAACCGGTTCGACGAGTACGACGCGAAGGACAGCGTGCTCGTGCTCCAGGGCCCGATCACCCTGCTGTTCCTGCTCGTCACCTGGATCGTGAGCTTCCTCGCGGGCTACACGCTGATCCTCTATCCGATCGAGAACGTGTCGTTCCTGCAGTCCCTCGAGGAGATCGGGTCGGCGTTCTTCACGCTCGGGTTCGCCGGGCCCCGCTCTACCGGGGCGTCGCTCGTCCACGTCGTCGCCGCGTTCACCGGTCTGATCGTCATCGCCTTGCAGATCGCGTACCTCCCGACGCTCTACGCGTCGTTCAACCGGCGCGAGACGCTCGTGACGATGCTGCAGAGCCGTGCGGGCTCGCCCGCGTGGGGGCCGGAGATCCTCCGCCGCCACTACGCCGTCGGGATCCTCGACAACCTCCGCTCGTTCTACGCGGAGTGGGAGCAGTGGGCTGCCGACGTCGCCGAGAGCCACACGAACTACCCGATCCTCGTGTGCTTCCGCTCGCCGCACCCGCTGCGTTCGTGGATCGTCGGCCTCCTCGCGGTGATCGACTCGGCCGCGCTCTACAGCGCGCTCTCGCCGTCGTCGGTCCCGTCGGAGGCCCGGCTGTGCATCCGCATGGGGTTCAACTGCATGCGGGACATCGCCGGCGCGATGCAGATCCCGTTCGATCCCGACCCGCTGCCGACCGACCCGATCGAGCTGACGTTCGACGAGTTCAAGGGGGCGGTGCACCAGCTGGAGGAGATCGGCTTCCCGATGGAGCGAACGGTCGAGGAGGCGTGGCCGCACTTCCGCGGGTGGCGCGTCAACTACGAGTCCGTGGCGTACGCGCTGGCGGACTTCGCGGTGGCTCCGCCCGGCCCCTGGTCCGGCCCCCGCGAGCACCTCCCCGGCATGGCGATCATCCCGCAGCGCCCGGCGAACCGGCAGCCGGAGGACACGCGCGAGCACGAGCGTCCCAGGGGGCACGGGACCGGCTGGTAGAAAAGCTCGATGTCGATCTCCGTCGCCGCGGCGCTCCAGCGTGTCCTCGTCGAAGGTGATGAGTGGCAGTCGTGGCGCGCTCTGCGCCTCTCGCGCGAGGCCCCCGCGGACCTTCCCGCGATCCCGTACCAGGACGACGAGGGCGCGTTCATCGGCCCCGGCGGCCGCGCCTCGCCGGGCGCGACGGGGGAGGGCCTCTGCCACCTCGTGCTGCTCGGTCTCGGCGGCTCAGGCGCGGCCGCGATCGCCGCCGACTGGCTCGAGGACGCGCGCACGCCCGCGCTCGCGTGGCTCGACCCGCCCGAGGAGGTCCCGGGCGAGCTCGACGTCCCGGGCGCGTCGCGCGTCTGGGCCACCGCGTCGGCGACGTGCGGGTTGCTCGCCACCGGCCGCGACCCCGGCCACCGCGCGCTGAGCCTGCTGCGCGGCGAGGCCGACTCCGCCGGCCGCTTCACCGGCGGCGGCTACCCCACGTTCGCGGCGGCCGGCGCGTTCTGGCTCGCCGAGGGGCCGAAGACCGAGATGGCGGAGTGGGGGCTGAAGTGGGCGCGCGAGGCCGGGGACGAGTGGTGGGGCGCGTGGGAGCGCGCGACCGCGCTGACGTTCTGGGCGGCCGCCGCGATCCCGATCGAGAACGCGACCGTCGAGACGTTCCTCGACGAGCTCACCGACGCGGCCCCCGCGGAGGGATGGCCCGACGACCTCGGGTTGACGTTGCGGACGCTCGAGCTGATCGACGCGTTCGGCGGATGACGCGGCTCCTCGTCCCGCTGCGCGGCCCCGGCGGCGAGCCGGTGGACCTCGCGCGCACGCTCGCCTCGCACGGCGTCGCGTCGCTCCCGCCGATGTCGATCGACGAGGGGTCGCAGTCGTTCGAGGTGACGCTCGCGGTCCGGCGCGGCCGCCCGCGGATCGTGACGGTGACCCCCGGCCCCCGCGGCACGTGCGCGATCGAGGTCGCCGGACGCGCGCCGGGGGCCGAGACCGCGGAGGAGCTGAAGTCGAAGGTGCGGCGGATCCTGGGCCTCGAGCAGGACCTGTCGGGGTTCTACGAGGCGGTGCGGGACGATCCCGATCTCTCTTGGGCTGCACAGGGGGCGGGGCGGATGATCCGCAGCCCGAGCGTTTTCGAGGAGGTCGTCAAGACCGTCTGCACGACGAACTGCGCGTGGTCGGCGACCGTGCGGATGACGACCGCGCTCGTAGAGCACCTGGGGGAGCCGGCGGCCGGAGCGCCCGCGAACGGTCCCCGCGGCCGCGCGTTCCCGACGCCGGCCGCCATGGCGTCGGCGGGGGAGGACTTCTACCGCGACATCGTCCGCGCGGGATACCGCGGCCGGTACTTCATCTCGCTCGCGACGATGGTCGCGGAGGGGACCGTCGACCTCGAGGCCCTCGCGGCCGCCTCGCCGGAAGACCTTTCCGACGCCGAGCTCGCCGCGCGGCTCCTGGCGCTGCCGGGGGTCGGGCCCTACGCGGCAGCCCACATCATGATGCTGATCGGGCGGCACTCGTTGCTGATCCTCGACTCCTGGACGCGGCCGACGTACGCCCGGCTGACCGGCCGCAAGAAGGTGTCGGACGCGGCCATCGAACGCCGCTTCCGCCGCTACGGCGAGTACCGCGGCCTCGCCTTCTGGCTCTTCCTCACCCGTGGATGGGTGGAGGACGAGCACGCCGGGTAGGGACGGGGGAACCGACGATCGAGAAGAAGAAGGAGGCGATCCACATGCCCGGTACCCCCACCGGCCAGGGGATCCTCGCGGAGGAGAACAGGGAGAAGCGGCGCGAGCTCGTGAAGCTGCTCGAGCGTGCGTACTGGATGGAGATCGAGACCGTGATGAGCTACCTCGCGAACTCGATCAACCCCGACGGTGTTCGCGCGCAGGAGATCATCGAGTCCCTTCAAGGGGACGTGCAGGAGGAGCTGGGGCACGCGCAGCAGTTCGGACAGCGCATCAAGGAGCTCTACGGCGTGGTGCCGGGCTCGATGGAGTTCGTGCCCGAGCAGAAGTACCTGCAGCCCCCGTCCAGCCAGACCGACATCGTGCACATCATCCGCGGCGTCATCGAGGCCGAGAGCGGCGCGATCGAGCACTACAACAAGATCATCGCCTTCTGCGACGGGCTCGACTACGTCACGCAGGACATGGTGATCGGCATCCTGCGCGACGAGGAAGGGCACCGCCGGCTCTTCGAGGGCTTCCTCCGCGAGTTCGAGGCAGAGGGCCTGGCCTAGTCGGGACGCGCGGTCTTCGTCATCTGCTTGTAGCTCTTCGTCATCTGCTTGTAGTGCCGCTTCTGCTCGGCCGCGGCGCGTTTGTCCTGCTTGATCCGCAGGTGTAGCAGCTCGCGCTGGAGCTTGCGGTAGCTCGCCAGGCGTTCCGCCGACAGCGTCCCCGCGTCGTTCGCCGCGATCACCGCGCACCCGGGCTCGTGCTCGTGGGTGCAGTCGTCGAAGCGACAGTGCTCCGCGAGCTCGGCGACGTCGGCGAACGTCTGGTCCATGCTGTCGTCGTCCCAGAGCTGCAGTTCGCGCATGCCCGGTGTGTCCAGGACGAGGCCCCCGCCGGGCACGAGGAAGAGGTGCCGCTCGGTGGTGGTGTGCCGGCCCTTCCCGTCGTGCCGGATCTCGGCGACACGCTGGAGCTCTATCCCGGCGATGCGGTTCAGCAGCGTCGACTTGCCCGCGCCTGAAGAGCCGAGGAGCGCAAGCGTCTTGTTGCCGCCGAGGTAGCGCGCAACCTCCTCTATGCCCTCGCCGGTCAGCCCGTTGACCACGTGGATGGGGATCCCGAGGGCGACCGGCTCGACCGCCGCCAGCGCCGCGTCGACGTCGTCGCAGAGGTCCGGCTTCGTCAGCACGATGACCGGCGTCGCGCCGCCGGACCACGCCGTCGTGATGTACCGCTCGAGCCGGCGCGGATTGAGGTCGTGGTTGAGGGCCGCCACGAGGAGGGCGACGTCCACGTTGGCGGCGACGACTTGCTCGCGTGTCACCTTCCCCGCTTCGTGGCGCGAGAACTTGCTGGTGCGCGGAAGGATCGCCGCGACCATGGTCTCGGGCTCGTTCGGAAGGGGCCGCAGCGCGAGCCAGTCGCCGACGGCCGGAAGGCCGTGGCCGTCGCTGCGCATGCGTCCGGTGAGACGCGCGGTCGTCTCGCCGTTCTCGGTCAGGACGGCGTACCCGCCGCGGTGCTGCACCGCGACCCGGCCCGGCACGTAGCCGGCGGCACGGTGTGGTGCCATGTGTTCCTCGAGCTCGGGCGTCCACCCCAGCTCGTTCAGATCGAATGCGTTCAACTCGGGCTCCTGTGGGATCGTGTGCGCGCGAGCGCGCAGTCGAAAGGGGAGTGGCTCGGGGCGCCCGGACGAGCGCTAGGAGATCGTCAGCGAGCGATGCCGTGCGCCGGCGCGGCGGAGTTCACGTTGGGCACCATCATCAGGACTCCACCTCCTCGCTCGGTCGCGCACGGACGGTCTGCTCCACGAGGATGAACGTTCCTCGGAGGAAAAGCAAGCAACGCGAAACGGCCGGGCACGATGGCCCGGCCGTTTCGCGAGTGTCTGTGGTTCAGCCCGCGCAGACCGCCCGCAGGTCCGCGGGGTCGACCCGGACGGTGCACCAGTAGGACACGTCGGGTACGGGGACCGGGACGTAGGTGTCCTCGCAAGTCGGGCCGCCGGTGTAGACGCAGCCGCCCACCATCACGTCATGGCTCCCGGTCTGGAGGCCGTAACAGGCGACCGCCACGCCCTGGACCCCGTAGCACGAGCCCTGTGCACCGGCCGGCGACGCGAGCGACAACGACCCTGCCACCATCATGGAGACACCTAGATACCGCGCCAACGTCCGCATGCGCCCACTCCCCACTCGTCCGCCCAATCGTCCCTTATCTAGCGATATGGCTTGTATTGCTGTCAATGTCGCGATGCGCCGGAGCAGGCGCGTCTACGAATGGATGCAGCGGTAGGTGAGGGCGATTGAAGGTGGCCCGACCCAGACGGAGCACGAGAAGGAAGTGCTGGGGACCGTCGTGGTGTACGAGACGTCGGTGCACGAGTCGCCGCCGAGATAGAAGCAGTCGCCGACCGTCACCTCTTCGGAGCTCCCGGTGACGCAGGCCCCCGCGGTGTTCTGACCGCCCACGCAGGTGGTGTCCGCGCCCGCCGGTGACGCTACCCACAGCGACGCCGCCACCATCAGAGAGAACGCGAGGTACTTGGAGATCTTGCGCATGTCCTTTGCTCCCCACTAGTCCGCCTAGGGGGATATGTAACTACTTGCTCGTATTGCTGTCAATGTCCTAGTTCGTGAGGGTCCGGACGACGAAGTCCTCGAGCTGCCGCAGGTTGCGCACCTCGACCATCTTGTCGACGTGCGCCGCGTACAGGCTCGCGAGCGAGTCGCCGCTGTCCCAGTACACGAGCGACTCCGGGTTCAGCCAGTAGGTGTGCCGCGCCCGCTCGGCGATCGCGGCGAGGTTGTGCTCCCGCGGGGGTCGGTTGTTGTTGCGCGCGTCGCCGAGGACGAGCACCGTCGCCTTCGGGCCGAGGTCGTCGCCGAAGCGCTCGACGAACGCCTCCAGCGCCGCGCCGTAGTTCGAGTTCGAGTCGATCCGCACGACCTTCGCCTCGCGCCGTAGCCGGTCGGCCGCGCGGGCGAAGTCCTCGTCCTCGAAGAACGACGTCACCTCGTCCACGGTGTCGACGAACGCGAACGAGCGCACGCGCTGGAACTCGGACGCAAGCGCGTGGACGAGCATCAGCGAGAACCGCGAGAAGCTCGCGACCGAGCTCGAGACGTCGCAGAGCACGAACAGCTCCGGCCGGTGCGGGGGCCGCTTGCGGAAGAACGCCTCGACCGGGACGCCCCCGGCCGACAGCGAGTGGCGCACGGTCCGCCGCACGTCGAGGCGTCCGCGCGACGCCCGGCGCCGCTTCATCGTCAGCTTGACGGCGAGCCGCCGCGCGAGCGGACGCACCGCCCGGCGCAGCTCCGCCATCTCGTCCGCGGTCGCGGTCAGGAGGTCGAGGTCTTCGAGCACGGCCGGCACGGCGTAGCGCGCGACCGCCTCCGGCCCCCGCCGCCGGACCACCCTCTTGCGGACCTCGTCCGTGACGGCGCCGGAGAAGACGCGCACGCGCTCGTCGAACGCGTCGAGCAGCAGCCGTCGTTCGAGCGGCGACAGCGCGGCGGCGTCGCGCTCGACGCGGCTCCGCAGCCTGCCGAGGTCGAGCGCGCGGAACACCGGGTATTCGAAGAAGAGGCTTCCCGAGGGGCTGTTCTCCACGCGTCCCAGCCTCTCGACCGCCTGTACGGCCAGGTCGCCGAGCGCAGAGCCGTCGCCCGATACGAGCGCCTCGGCCAGCTCCGACCGGACGTCGCCACGGCCGCCGCCGGACGCGTCCGGGCGCTCCTCCAACCCCGACTCGAAGTACAGCGTGAACAGCGTGTCGAAGGCGGCCCGGTGCGAGGGGCTCTTCACGAGCGTGGCCGCGAGCGCGCCCTTGAACGCGTCGCGGCTTTCGAACGGGACGAACCGCAGCGACCGGGCCGCGTCTATGCCCTCGGCGGACGAGACCGGGACGCCGGCGTCCCTCAGAGCGTGCGTGAACTCCAGCAGCCGGTCGAGCACGTCACTCCCGAGGGTCCGCCGCGAGCCCGAGCTCGTCCGTCACCTTCTCCGCGTCGCTGCGGAACTTCACGAGCACGGACAGCGTCCGGCGGATCGTGTCGCGGTCGAGCGTGGTGATGCTGAGCTCGAGCAGCGTGCGCGCCCAGTCCAGCGTCTCCGAGATCGACGGCGGCTTCTTGAGCTCCAGGGCGCGGATGCTGCGCACGAGCCGCACGACACCGTCGGCGAGCGCCTCGTCGAGCCCGGGGACGCGGCGCAGGACGATCGCCTTCTCGCGCTCGAGGTCCGGGTAGTCGAGGTACAGGTAGAGGCACCGTCGCTTCAGCGCCTCCGACAGCTCCCTCACGGCGTTCGACGTCAGCACGACGATCGGCGCGGCCGCTCCCCGCACCGTCCCCATCTCCGGGATCGTGACCTGCCAGTCCGACAGGACCTCGAGCAGCAACGCCTCGGCCTCGACGTCGAGCTTGTCGACCTCGTCGATGAGCAGCACGACCGGTTCGCTCGACCGCAGCGCCTGCAGGACCGGGCGCTCGAGCAGGAACTCCTCGGAGAAGATGTCGTCCGACAGCTCGTCCCACCCCGCGCCTTGCCCCGCCTGGATCCGCAGCAGCTGCTTGCGGTAGTTCCACTCGTAGAGGACCTTGGTCTCGTCGACGCCCTCGTAGCACTGCAGCCGGAGGAGCCGGAGCCCGAGGGCCGCCGCCACGGACTTCGCCAGCTCGGTCTTCCCGGCCCCCGCGGGGCCCTCGACCAGCAGCGGCTTGTCGAGCCGGCCGGCGAGGTAGACGACGGTCGCGATCGGCTCGCCGGCGAGGTATCCGGCTGCCTCGAGACGCTCGGCGGCGTCCTCGATGCCGGTGAAGCGGGGTGACGTCACGGGGCCTCCGGGTACGGGTAGTTCCAGGTTACGGCTATCGTCGCCACCTGGGCAGACCTTCCAGCAAAGGCAGGAATGGGCACGCCCGAAGCGAACCGACTAGACGAAGCCATAGTCCCACCGAGCAACCGATTCGAGGCCCACAGCTTGTCCAGAAAGGTGCTGCTGACCGCCCTGGTCCCGGCGTTGATCGCCGGCGTCTTGGGCGCGCCGGCGTCCGGTGAGGTCCCCGGTGACCCGTACGCCTCGCAGCAGTGGGGGTTGACCCGCATCGAGGCGGACAAGGCCTGGGCGCTGGCGGACGGCAGCGGCGTGACGATCGCGGTGGTGGACTCCGGCGTCGACCTCGGGCACCCCGACCTCGCCGACAAGATCGTCTCCCACCCCGACGCGGACTTCGTGGACGGGAAGGGTGACACCGACGGATCCCAGGACGAGGCGGGACACGGGACGCACGTCGCGGGCATCGCGGCCGCGGTCACGAACAACGGCATCGGCGTCGCCGGCGTGGCCCCCGGGGCTTCCGTCCTTCCCGTGCGCGTCCTCGACGAGAACGAGAAGGGCACGACGGCACGGGTGGCGGCCGGAGTTCGTTACGCGGCCGACAAGGGGGCCCAGGTCATCAACCTCTCGGTCTCCTACGACGCGCGCGGCCACGTCGACTCGATCACGGGGTCGATGAGACCCGTCCACGACGCGGTTTCCTACGCGCTGGGCAAGGGCGCGGTCGTGGTCGCGTCGTCCGGGAACGACTCGCTGCCCGTGTGTGCCGAACCCGCCGCGGTCTCCGGCGTGCTGTGCGTCGGCGCGGTGGACCGCAGCGACCGCCCGGCGTACTACACGAACTTCGACTCGCGCCGCTCGAAGAACTACCTCGTCGGCCCCGGAGGCGACCAGGCCATCACGTGCGCGAACGACATCCTGTCGACGTACCTCAGGGGGGCCGCGCAGTCCTGCTCCTCGGTGGACGGCTACGACTCGATCGCCGGCACCTCGATGGCCGCGTCGTTCGTGTCCGGAGTCGCTGCGCTCCTGTCGAGCAAGGGCCTCGCCAACGACGCGATCGTCGCGTGCCTGCTGCGCGAGACCGACGACCTCGGCCCCCCGGGTCGCGACCCCGTCTACGGCTTCGGCCGGGTCAACGCGCTGAAGGCCGTCTCGGGCTGCTAGTCGCAGCCCCCGCCGCCGACGTCAGCCCTTGACCACTCCGACGGGACGCATCCGCGCCACGACCCTCGTCAGCCCGGCCCCCTCGCACGTCTCCACGACCTCCGAGACGTTCTTGTACGCGTAGGGCGCCTCTTCGGACAGCAGGCGGGAGTGGCTTGCCGCGATGAGGATCCCCTCTGCCTCGAGCTGGCGCTTCAGCGCGTTGCCGTCCATCTGCTTCTTCGCCTGCGTGCGGCTCATCGCACGGCCCGCGCCGTGGCACGTCGACGCGAAGGACTGCTCCGCACCGAGGCCCGCGAGGACGTACGAGTGCGTGCCCATGCTCCCGGGGATGATCACCGGCTGCCCGATCTCCTTGTAGCGCTCGGGCAGCTCCGGGTGGCCGGGGCCGAACGCGCGCGTCGCGCCCTTGCGGTGGACGCACAGCTTGCGCGGTTTGCCGTCGACCACGTGGTCCTCGAGCTTCGCCAGGTTGTGCGAGATGTCGTACACCACCGACATCTCGAGGCTCCGCGCGCTGCCGCCGAACACCTCCTCGAAAGACTCGCGCGTCGCGTCCGTCAAGAGGTGCCGGTTCGCGCGCGCGAAGTTGCCCGCGGCGTCCATCGCGCCGAAGTAGCTCTGTGCACGTTCGTGATCCATCGGCACGCACGCGAGCTGCCGGTCGGGGACGTCGATGCCGAGCTTCGGCATCAGACGGACGATCGCCTGGAGGTGGTCCGTGCACGTCTGGTGGCCGAGGCCGCGCGACCCCGAATGGATCATCACGACGACGCCACCCTCGAACAGCCCCATCGCGCCGGCCGCAGTCGCGTCCCTGATCTCGTCCACTACCTGCACCTCGAGGAAGTGGTTGCCCGCGCCGAGGCTCCCGAGCTGCGCGGCGCCGCGTTCCTTCGCCCGCTCCGACACGACCTCCGGTCGCGCGCCCGGCAGCACGCCCGAGTCCTCGCACAGCTCGGCGTCCTCCTCCCAGCCGATCCCGCGCGACAGCGGGTAATTCACGCCCTCGCTCAGCACGGCCTCCATGCCGTCCGCGTCGAGCTTCATGCGGCCCTTGCCGCCGACGCCGCGGGGCACACGGCGCCCGAGCGTCGTCACGAGCTCACGGATGACCGGCTTCGCCTCGTCCCACGTCACGGTGCTGCGGACGAGGCGCACCCCGCAGCCGATGTCGAAGCCGACGCCACCGGGCGACACGGCCCCGCCCGCTTCCGCGTCGGTCGCCGCGACACCTCCGATCGGGAACCCGTAGCCCCAGTGGATGTCCGGCATCGCGAGGGACGCCCCGACGATCCCGGGGAGCGTCGCGACGTTGGCGACCTGCTCGATCGCGTTGTCGTCGACCGCCTTTCGGATGAGCCCCTCCGAGGCGAAGACGCGGCCGGGCACCCGCATGCCGCCGGCCCACCCGATCGGGACCTCCCACACGAACTCGTCGAGCCTCCGGACGTCCATCGAGCCCTCCGTTCGCCGGCCTCCGCCTAGACATGAGCTAGACGTCTACGTATACCGTCGCCGTCCATCCGTCGGGCGTCTCCTCGACCGCCAGGCGGTGGTAGGTGATCGCCTTTACCTGCGTGCCGCCCTCGTAGGCTTCCTCGTCGCGCGGCGCGACCCCGATCCTTCCCACCGCGCGCTCGGGAGTCACCTCCGACATGTCGAGCGAGGTCACCACGGCGTCGCGGGAGTCGTGGACGTAGAGGACCTCGCCGAGCCAGTCGACGAGCAGCGCCCCCGCGTCGCCGGCCTCGACCGCGATCTCGACGGCGTCGCCGGGGGCCGCGGACGGCGCCCAGGTCCCGATGATGTCGAGCAGGCCGAGCGTCGCCTGCTCGAACACACCCGAAAGGTCAACTGCCTCGGCCTTTATGCCGACATCAGCTGTGTGCTCCAGGATCTCGAACCGCGCCATGCCCCCAAGCGTGGCACACCAGCAACGGCGGCGGGCTGATGGACCGTAGCGCCGCGATCGCAGCCGCGCGCCGTCTGACGGAGAACGTCGAGCGTGTGATCAAGGGGAACCGCCGCGCCGTCGAGGCGGCTGCGACCGCGCTCTTCGGGGGCGGCCACCTGTTGATCGAAGACGTGCCCGGCGTCGGGAAGACCATGCTCGCGCGCAGCCTCGCGGCGTCGGTCGGCGGGTCGTTCAAGCGGATCCAGGCCACGCCCGACCTGCTGCCGTCGGACGTCACCGGTACCACGGTCTTCGACCAGTCGAGCCACGCGTTCGAGTTCATCCCCGGACCGATCTTCGCCAACATAGTGCTCGTCGACGAGGTCAACCGCGCCACGCCGCGCGCGCAGTCGGCGCTGCTCGAGGCGATGGATGAGAAGGCGGTCACCGTCGACGGGATCCGCCACGCTCTCCCGCAGCCGCTGTTCGTCGTCGCGACGCAGAACCCGCTCGAGCAGCACGGGACGTTCCCGTTGCCGGAAGGGCAGCTCGACCGCTTCGCGCTCTCGATCGACATGGGCTACGTAGCGACGGCGACCGAGAAGGAGATCATCGTCGCCCAGCTGCACGGCCACCCGATCGAGGAGCTCCGGCCGGTGCTCACGCCGGAAGAGGTCATGGGCGTGCAGCGCGCGGCCCGCGAGACGTTCGTGTCGCAGCCCGTGCTCGACTTCGCGCTGGCGATCGTCACCGCGACGAGAAGCCATCCGGAGATCGCGCTCGGCGCGAGCCCCCGCGCGTCGGTCACGCTGATCCGCTGCGCGCAGTCGCGCGCTCTACTGAAGGGCCGCGAGTTCGTCGTCCCCGACGACATCAAGGCGCTCGCGCTCGGCACCCTCTCCCACCGCATCGTCACCACCGGGGGCTTCGGGCAGGACCCGGTGCGCGGGCGCAAGCTCATGCGCCAGATCGTCGACTCCACGCCCGCGCCGGTGACGGATTCCTCGCCCGCTCCACCCGCTCCGCCTCGGGCCCAGACGCTCACGCGATGAACCGCCGGCCGACGCCGAAGGCCGGCATCGTCGCGGCGATCGGAGGCGTCCTCGTCGCGGTCGCCACCACCGCGCAGGCCGGGTGGCTGTTCGTCCTCGCGGCAGGGGTCCTCGGGCTCGCGGTCTCCGGTCTCGTCGTCTCGCACCGGCTCGCCGCGGCCGAGATCGTCCACGCGTTCCCCGCCCGGGCCCGCGTCGGCGAAGCCGTCGCGGTGACGATGAGCGTGCGCAGCGCGGCGAACCGGCGCCTGCCGCTCATGCGGGTGGAGGACCGGTTCCCGGCGTTCGATCCCGTCGCGGTGGCGTCGGAGCCGATCCGAGCGGGGGCCGCAGCCGCGGTCGAGCTGACGAGGGTCGCCGTCGCCCGCGGCGTGTTCGAAGGCGGGTCCGCGGAGCTGTCGACGGGCGCGCCCTTCGGCCTCACGCGCACCAAGCGCAAGACCGACGTCCGCTCTCGGCTGATCGTCCATCCCGCGTGGACGGAGCTGCGCACCTTCCCGCTGCCGGACACGCCCGCCGCGACCGCGGACGAGGCCCTGGCCGCGGCGCGCTCCGGACAGGGGGAGCTGTTCGCGGGCGTCCGCGACTACCGTCCCGGCGACCTGCGCAAGTGGGTGCACTGGCGGTCGACCGCACGCACGGGCCGGCTCGTCGTGAGAGAGCACGAGGAGCCCGCGCGCAGCCCGGTCGTGCTCGTCCTGGCGGGCGAGCTCGCGGCCTCTCACGAGGACGTGTGGGAGACGCTGGTTGCCGCCGCGGCGTCGGTCGGGGTCCACGCGCTCGACGAGGGCCGCCCGCTCCACTGCTTGTGCCCGGGAACGGTCGCCGCCCTCGACAACGCGACGCGCGCGACGCTGCTCGACTGGTGCGCCGGCGTCTCCGCGCCGGGCGCCGCCGCGGTCGACGGCGTCGGCGCCGCGTTCGGCAGGTGGGGCCGCCGCTGCGCGTTCGTGATCCTCGGCCCCCCCGGGGCCGACGTGGACGAGGCCGTCGCGGCCGCGCAGGCGCGCGGCGCGGGCGTGACCGTCGTCTACGGAGCCGGTGAGGAAGGCGCGCTGGCGGAGAGTGCGACGCGCGGCCTCGTGGTGCGGCCCGGCGAGGAGCTGAGGGCATGCCTGGAAGGGTGATCGAGGCGGTGAAGCGCGCGAACGGGCCGCGGCCCCCGGAGGACTCCCTCGCGCTCCGCGGCGTCGTTCTCGGCGCGGTCATGACCGGCACGGTCGCCCTCGCCTCGGTCGGAGCGGTGTCGCCCGCGATGCTCGTCATGCTGCTCGTCGCGCTCCCGCTCGGCTACTGGGTCTCGCACGTGCGCCGCCACTCACCGAGCTGGGGGATAAAGATCGGCCTCACCGTCGGTGCCGTGCTCGCTCTCGTGCGCTTCTTCGACGAGCTGCGCGCGGTCGCGACGCTCGACGAGGCCCGGTTCCCGCTGGCGACGCTGTTCCTCGCGGTCCAGGTGCTGCACGGGTTCGACCTCCCCGCGCGCAAGGACCTGAACTTCTCCCTCGGGTCTTCGCTCGCGCTGATGGCCGTGGCCGGGACGCTGTCGCAGGACATGACGTACGGGTTCTTCCTGCTCGTCTACTTCGCGTTCGTGATGGCCGCGCTCACGTTGTCGCACCGGTCGGAGCTGCGCGGCGGGACCGACGCGTGGATGACGCCGGACCCCGGCCGCTCCGCGCTGCCCCGGCTCCCGTGGCGCGACGTCGGCCGTGCGGCACTTCCCGTCGCGCTGTGCGCGGCCGCGATCTTCATGGTGCTGCCGCAGTCGGTGGCGTCGCAGTACTTCTCGCTGCCGTTCTCGCTCGGGTCCGGGTTCGGCGTGGCCGCGTCGGACGGGGTCACCAACCCCGGCTTCCCCGGCGACGCGTTGTCTCGTTCGGCGGGCTCGTCGTACCACGCGTTCAACGACCGCATGGACCTCCGAGTGCGCGGCGATCTCGGCGACGAGCTCGTGATGCGCGTCCGGTCGTCGGCCCCCGCGATGTGGAAGGGCATCGTGTTCGGCGACTACGACGGGGTCTACTGGAAGGGGACCGACGAGGACCTCTTCGACCTCACCGGCGAGACGCCGCCGTACTCGTACCCCCCGGAGCTGCGCAGCCTCGGCCCCCGCGCGACCGTGACGCAGACCTATTACATCGAGGCGGAGCAGCCGAACGTGATCTTCGCCGCGGGCCAGCCCGACACGATCTGGTACGAGGGCGGGATCACGATCGACACTCTCGGCGCGGTCCGCACGCCGTCGACGCTGACCGAGGGGACCGTGTACAGCGTCGTGTCCTCGCGCGGCTCCGCGACGCCGGCCGAGCTGCGCGCTCTGCCGCAGGAGCCCCCGCCCGACGCGGTCGAGCGCTACCTCCAGCTTCCGGCCACGCTGCCCGACCGCGTCGGCGCGCTCGCACGTCGGATCACCCGCGGCGCCGAGACGGACTTCGACCGTGTGCGCGCTATCGAGGGCTATCTCCGCCGGAACTTCGAGTACTCGCTCGACTCGCCCGTCCCCCCGCCGGGCCGCGACGCCGTCGACCACTTCCTCTTCGACACCGACGTCGGGTTCTGCGAGCAGTTCGCGTCGGCGACCGCCGTGATGCTCCGGACGCTCGGCATACCGGCGCGCGTCGTCGCGGGATACGCCCCCGGCGTCCGCAACGCGTTCAGCGGCTACTTCGACGTGCGCGGTAGCGACGCGCACTCGTGGGTCGAGGTGTGGTTCCCGCGCTACGGCTGGTACGAGTTCGACCCCACGTTCGCGATCCCCCCGGCGCGAGCGGGCCTCGAGAACAGCGTCCCGTTGCTGCGGGCGATCGCGGCCGCGACCAAGGCGCTGAGGGATGCCGGCCCCGTGCTGAAGGCGGCCGTGGGAGCGGGAGGCGTCGTCGCGATCGCGGTCCTTCTGTGGGTCGCGTGGAGGGCGTTCCCGCGGCGGCGAACCGCGGGACGGAGGCCGCTGCCCGCGGGGGCCGGTCCGGTCACTACCGCGTTCCGAAGGCTCGAGGACGCGCTGGACGCGCGCGGCGAGGGGCGCGCCCCTCCGGAGACCGCGAGCGAGGTCCTCGCGCGCACCGCGCGCTTCCGCGGTGAGGGATCGCGCCGCGCCCTGGGGGCGTTCGAGGCCGAGCGCTACGGTCCGCTGCCTCCAGATGACGACGCAGTCGAAGAGGCGGTCGAGGAGCTCGACCGGCTTACGAAGGCCGTGCGGGAGTCGCCCTAGCGGGCGGGCGTCATTCCGGCTTCGGCGGGATGATCAGCTCGGTCCCGACCGCCAGCGCCTCGGGATCGGTGATGTTGTTCGCCTCCGCGAGGAAGTCGTCGAGGCTCGCGTCGCCGTACTGGTCGGCGGCGATGCTCGCGAGCGTGTCATTCGGCTGGACGATGTAGGTCTCGCCGCCCTCCGTCTCGCCCTCGGGATCGGTCGCCGCCTCGTCCTCGGGCGCGGCCGGCGAGGTCGTCGGCTCGGGGGTCGGTTCCTGGGCCGCCTCGAGGTCGGCCTCGAGCCCCGCGACCTCCGCCCGGAGATCGTTGCGTTCCTCTACCACCTCGTCGTAACGGGCCTCCGAGACGCCCGTCTCGCCTCCGCCCCCGGTGGCGCGCCCGAGCAGGAACGCGAGCAGCAGCACGACGCCGAGCACGACGACGCGGCCCCACAGCACGCGCCCCTGAGGGGGCCGCGCGGGCTCCTCGTCGTAGTCCAGCTCGTAGGATGACTCCGGCCGGTACGGCTCGAAGGACTCGGTCATCCGGTCGCCCATCCGGGCCCCCAATCGCTCTGCTCGGTCTGGCAGAAAATAGCGTACGTCCGCTGCCGCGGAGTTTCGCAGGTTTCCGGGCGGCGGCGACGCCTTCTCAGGTCGTGACCGCCTCGAACAGGCGCATCCCCAGGGCGATCCCGGCCGCGATCGCCGCGAGCTGGACGGCGAGCCACCACAGGCCCCTCGCCGGCATCAGCGGTCCCCCCGGATGACGCTGCGCTTGGCGTCCTCGAACTCGCGGTCGGTGAGCACTCCCGACTTGTGCAGCCGCTCGAGCCGTTCGAGCGCGTCGACGAGCGTCTCGTCCTTCTCCCGCCCCGGCGGGGGCTTCGCCGGCGACGTCCGGCGCGGGGGCCGCACCTCCTTCAGGCGGTCGCGCGTCGGCATGACGTAGTTCGGGACGTTGGGTGCGGGAGGGCCCTTCGTGAACTGGGACATGATCGGCCGGGCCATCGCGAGCAGCGGGAGCCCGCCCATCAACGCGAACGCGACGGCGCAGACGATCCAGCCCCAGACGAGCCCCTCGCCGAACGGCGGGTCGAGGCCGAAGTCGAGGAAGTTCCAGCCGAGCGAGAGGAAGAGGGCCGGCCACGCGAGGCCGACGAGCGTCGGGACGCCGTGCTTCGAGGTCGCCCACAGATAGAGGCCGACGAAGATCAGGCCCCCCCAGATCCCCGCCATCATCAGCAGCGGGACGCCCTCGGGACATTCGACGCGGGGGACGTACGGCCCCCCGGACGCGCACGCGCCGCCGATGTCCATCACCGACCGCATGCCGAGGTAGAGGAGGGTGAGCCCGCACGAGAGCCCGCCGAGCGTCACGAAGACCGCGAGGGCCGCGCGGACGTTCTGCAACGGCGGGCGCGCTGCGGCGGCGACGGACACAGCGTCACGCTAGCGGGCGGGGCGGCTCCCGACCAGGGGCTTGGGCTGCTTCCTCTCAGGGTCGCTTGAGCCGGCCGCCGAGCACCTTCTGGATCCTCGCCATCAGCGACGTCTCCCCGGAGACCCACCAATTGTCAGCGTGGACGGAGGCGAACGCGAACTCGGCGTAGAACTCGCGCGCGAGCTTCAGGCTCGCCGGCTCGAAGTACAGGTTGATCTGGACGTGGCTCCCGTTCGACTGGCAGCTCCCGGTCTGCACGAAGCGGTCGGCCCCGTCCACACGGGTGTCCGTGCACGGGATCCCGCCCGCGCGGATGTCGCGCACGACCTGCTCGACGCGCCGGTAGGCGATCGGGACGGCCGGCTTCTGCTCGTCGGAGCCTCCGCCTCCTCCCCCGATCTCCCGCCCGCCCGGGTCGTCGGCGCCACCACGGGTCGCCTCGTCGACTGCGTCGCCGACGGAGTCGAACGCGTCGGAGATCGCGCCGCGGGCGAAGAACAGGCCGGCGGCAAGCCCGACGACGAGCAGAGCCGCGATCACCGCGCCGGGCTTGATGCCGGCGGCCGCGAGCGGCTCGGGGACGTGGGTTCCTCCGCCTGTCCCTCCTCCCTGAATGGTCCCGCAGTTGCCGCAGATCGGCGTGCCGGGGCCGAGCTGGTAACCGCACTTGGGGCACGGGAAGGTCGGCGGCGTCCCGCCTCCGTCCATCACTTCTGCTCCAGCGCGAACGTGACCTCGACCGCGGCGGGGATGTCGAGCGCGCCGGCGTCGACCTGGACCTCGGGGGCCGGCGCGGCGACGCGTGACGGTGCCGCGGCCGGCGGCGGCAACGCGACCTCGTGCCGCTGGTGGGTGCGCACGGCGAGGCCCGGCTCGATGACGCTCAGGACGTCGCCGAGCGTCGCACCCAGCGCGCTCGCGTACGCCTCGGCCCGGCGCCGCGCGTCCTCGGCTGCGGCGCGGAACGCTTCGGTCCGCGCGGGATTCGCCAGCGCGATCTGCCAGCTCGGCCCCCGCACGATCGCCTCGCACTTGTCGGTCGCTTCTCCGACCAGCCGCGCGACCGTGTCGACGTCGTCCAGCCGGACGGTGACCCGGTTGCCGGCGCGGAAGCCGACGTGCTTGCGCCGTCCGGTCTTGCCCTCCCACTCCGTCTCCTCGGTGAGCGTGACGCCGGACGTCGAACGCGCCGCCTCCGGGATGTCGAGCTCGACGAAGACGTCCTGCAGCCGCGCGCTCCGTTCGGACACGTCGGCCATCGCCTTCTGCGGCGTCTTCTCGACGGCCGTGATCTCGATGAAGACCTGCGCCTCGTCGGGCTGTCCGGGCACGACGGCCTCGCCCCTGACGGTCACCGTTCCACTCGCCACGACCCCTCCTCGTCCCGCCCGCTCGCCCTGCTTGTCACCAGGCTACCGGGCGGTCGTGCGGCGTGCTGTCGGCCGGCGAACCCCGGCGAACTACAGTTGGCGGCGATGGCCGACGAGAAGAGGGGCCCTATCCCGACCGGGTGGGCGCAGAGGGGGGCCCGGCTCGCCGGCCAGACCGGCAAGTCCGCCTTCCGCTTCCTCGGCACGCGCGCCCGCGCGTTCGCGTCCCCCGAGCGGTCGCAGGAGTTCCTCGACGGCTTCCACCAGAAGACCGCGCAGCAGCTCGTGCAGATGCTCGGCGAGATGAAGGGCGCGGCGATGAAGGTCGGCCAGCTCGCGTCCTTCTACGAGTTCTCGGCCCCCGGCGAGTACCTCGCGACGTACAAGGACGCGCTGACGATGCTCCAGAACTCCGCGCCGCCGATGGATCCCGAAGCCTCGAAGGCCGTCATCCGCGAGGAGTTCGGCAAGGACGCGCACGAGCTGTTCGCGGAGTTCGGCGACGAGGCGATCGCGGCCGCGTCGATCGGACAGGTGCACCGCGCGCGCCTGCACTCGGGCGAGGAGGTCGCGGTCAAGGTCCAGTACCCTGGCGTCGACGAGGCGATCCGGTCCGACCTCAAGAACATCTCGGCGATGACGAAGCTCTCGGTGGCGATCGCGCCGAACGTCGACCCGAAGGAAGTCGCGAACGAGGTGCGCGACCGCGTGATGGAGGAGCTCGACTACCGGCGCGAAGCCGCGAACCAGGCGAAGTTCGCCGAGCTCTTCGAGGGCCACCCGTACATCGTCGTGCCGCAGGTGTACCCGGACTACTGCCGCACGCGCGTGATCACGCAGGAGTTCGTGAAGGGCGAGCCGTTCATGAACGGGTTCGAATGGGACGAGGAGCGCCGCAACCACCTCGCGGAGGTGCTGTTCCGGTTCTTCTACGGGAGCCTCTACCGGTTCCGGCTGTTCTCCGCGGACCCGCATCCCGGCAACTACCTCCTGCTCCCGGGAGGGAAGGTCGCGTTCCTCGACTACGGCCTGGTGCGCGCGCTCGACCCTGGGACGCTCGCGGTGTTGCTGGAGATCGTGCAGGCGCTGATCGACGACGATCGGGGGCGCGGCCGCACCGCCCTGGAGGCGATCGGCATCCTCAGCCCGAAGACGCCCGAGGTCGAGGCGGTCTGGGAGCACCTGAAGAAGCTGAACGCGCCGATCCTCGAGGACACCCAGTTCCAGATCACCGCGGAGCTCGTCCAGGAGATCGCCGCCGCGGGGTTCGACCCGCGCTCGAGCGCATTCCAGACGTTGCGCAAGGTCGGCGTACCCGGCGTGATCGTCACGCTCAACCGGATGTCGTTCGGCGTGGGATCGCTGCTCGGACGCCTCGAGGCGACGAACAACTGGCAGGCGATCTCTCGCGAGATGTGGTGCGGTGAGGGGGCCGCGACGGAGATCGGGCGTGAGGAGCAGGAGTGGCTGGCGAAGGTCCACCCGGACCTGACGCCGCCGCTGGAGTAGCCGGGTCTACCTAAGAGGAGCTACTGCTCGAAGTCGACGCGGACTTCGGCGTTGTGCTCGTCGGACCCGACGCGGAGCCGCACGTGCACGCCCTCGTTGGTCTCGCCCTGACTGCAGAACGCCTCCGGCGGCAAGAGGACCCCGGCCCCCGGCGATACGCACGCAGGCGTGTTGTAGCCGCGGTCGCCGACGCGTGCACCGACGCCCATTACGCCGACCTCGGCCGCGCCTTCGACGAAGTGGTCACCGGCGCCCGCGCGGATCGGCTTGTTCTCGGCGGAGGTGTCGTCCGGCGTCGTGTCGATCTCGAACCCGTTGGTGCGCTTCGTCTCCGCGTCGTCGGTGACGGCTACCGAACGGGGCGCGGCGGCTCGCTCGGCGTGGGCAACGGCCGCAGTGGCGGTCGTGCCGGACGACGTGAGGACTGCGGCGAGCGGCGCGCCCGTCCTCTTCGGCAACGTTCCCGCGCCGGCCTCACCGGCAAGCGGCCCGGCGGCCGCGGCGAACAGCGCGACCGCAGACAGGAAGCCGGCCGCTGCGGGGGCCGCGAGGTTCTCGCTCTGCCCGAGCAGGCTGCGCGCGGCGATGACGTGACGCTCGAGGTCGAACAGCCGGCGGACCCGCAGCCCGAAGACGAGCCCGCTCGCCGACGCGACGTCGAGCAACGCCGACAGACGGCGGCGCGCCCGCATCCGGAGCATCTTCGTCGCGTTCGCGCCGCGGCTGGATGCCGCCGACTCGTCGCCGAGCTCCGCCATCAGGATCGAGCGGTGCGCGGGGCTCAGCTGGTTCATGGCGTTCTGGACGCGGTGCCACTCGAGCCGGGCGAGGCCCGCGCGCTCGACGTCCTGGTCCGCGGCGCGGTCGGGGACGAGCCCGAGGACCTCGCGCTCCGGGCGCTTACGCGCCTCGTCCCGCAGGAGGTTCAGTGCGATGGTCACGACTAGGGCCCACAGCGGGCGCTCGGGGTCGACCTGGTCCCACATGCGGAACAGCCGCAGCCCGGTCTCCTGGACGATGTCGTCGCGCTTGTGTGCCGGGACCCTCTTCCCGGCGAGCATGGCGTCGAGACGCCGCGCCAGGTCAGGCCACTGTTCCTCGAACATATGAGTGCCCGTCTCTCTCATATCGCCGCGGTTTCCCCCAATTGGTGCGCCCGCGAGCATTCTACGCAATCCAAGCTCATCCTGCCGGGTGAGGAGGGCCGCCCATTCTGGCCGGGTTTGCCGGCGTCTTGGGGCCCGCGGCCCGGCTCGTTTTTCGCCTCGGCCCCCGGGGTAGGAGAGGACGAAGACGCCTATACGAGGAGGTACTCCGCATGGCGAAGACCGCCCGAGAGATCATGACCGGCTCCGCCGAGTGCATCGGCGAGAACGACTCCATCCTCGACGCCGCCAAGATGATGGCGAAGCAGGACATCGGCGCGATGCCGATCTGCGGTGAGGACAACCGCCTCAAAGGAATGATCACCGACCGCGACATCGTCGTGAAGGTCCTCGCCGAGGGCCGCGATCCGTCGCAGGTGAGGGCCGGTGAGCTCGGCCAGGGCAAGCCCGTGACGATCGGGGCCGACGACCCGATCAGCCTCGCGATCAACACGATGGCCGACCATCAGGTCCGCCGCCTTCCCGTGATCGACGGCCACGACCTCATCGGCATCGTGAGCGTTGCCGACATCGCCAAGAACGCGGACGACGACGACGTCGGCGCTCTGATCCAGCTCATCTCGTCCGCGCCGCCGAACAACTAGCTCTTTCTTTTCTCTGCCCGCGAAGGGCCCGGTCTCTGGGGGGAGCCGGGCCCTTTTCGCGCCCGGAGCTAGATCGCGGCCGCGTCGTAGAAGCTCCCGACGTCCACGTCCAGCAGATCGGCGTCACGGGCGCCGATGCGGTGCACGAAGATCGTGCGACCACCCGCGGCGTCCGTGCCGGTGAAGAACACGTGCTCGCCCGCGGCGTCCCACGCGACGAAGTTGTAGGCCATCTCGGTCGACGTTCCCGGCACGGCCGTCGCGACGCCGGAGTCGACGTCGACGAGCGCGAGGCTCACCGAGCCCGCGTTGCCGCGCTCCCGAACGGGAACCCCGAGCGTGCGGCCGTCTCGCGAGAACGCCGCGTCCCATGCCCTGAAGGAGACGAAGCCCTCCGGGGGCTCGACGAAGATCGTCCTCCCGGAGGCCACGTTCACGAGCCGGAGCTTGCGGCAGCCGAAGTCGCACGAGGCGAGGCGGTTCCCGTGGGTCGGCCCGAGATCTCCACCGGCCAGGCGGTGGACGACCCTTCGCTTGACGGGATCCCAGACGACGACGTCGCCCTTGCGGTGGAAGAGGAGGCCGTCGTCGACTGCCGCCTCGGGCCACCGCCCGCCCGGAGGACGGACGTCACGCGAGGTCCTCTTGCCGCCGGACGTGATCTCGTGGACGGTGGCGACGATGCCCTCGTCCTCGCGCTCGTCGTCGGGGATCGCGACCCACACGCGATTCCGGTTGGCCGACGGGAGGAAGAAGAACGAATCGTCGACGAGGACGCTCGGGGGCCGCTTCAGCTTGGGATCGACCGAGTACGTCTCGTAACCCCATGCGACGAGCCGGGGGCCGCGCGCGACGATGCGGTGCGGCGGGTCGCCGGGACCGAGCTGCGGCGTCCGGAGGTGCTTTACGTGGCCGTCGAGGTTGACCATCCACACCTCGCCGTCGCCGGCCAGGTAGAGACGGGGCCCTTCGGTGCGTGCGCTCGGCGAGGGCGCCGGGGCACCGTCGCCGAAGCCGCGCGACGTGAGGACGGCGACGGCAGCGGCGAACGTGACGACGAGCGCGATGGCGACGATGCGTCTGCGGCGCACTCCTGTGTTCGACAGCGGGTCTGCCACCGGCGTCACCTCCTTCGACGTAGGTGACTCCGCGGAGGCGCGCTACGTTCGGCGTTCGAGGGTGCGCGGAACCGGGCCTAGGCTCGCCCCGTGGCCACCGTCGCTTACCAGGGGGAGAAGGGCGCCTACTCCGAGGAGGGGGCCGCGGGGCTGTTCCCCGGCGCCGGTCTCACTCCGTTCTCGTCGATCCGCAAGGTTTTCGAGGCGGTCGAGGTCGGCCGCGTCGACTACGGCCTCGTCCCCGTCGACAACTCGCAGGCCGGCAGCATCAACGAGACGTACGACCTCTTCCTCAAGCACGGGTTGCACCTCGTCGCCGAGACGGTGGTCCGGGTCGACCACTGCCTGCTCGCGCTGCCGGGTGCACACGCGGACGACCTCCGCGAGGTGATGTCCCACCCCCAGGCGATCGCGCAGTGCGAGGAGTTCCTCAGCGCGCTCGACGTGCGCGTGCGCCCGGAGTACGACACCGCGGGGGCCGCGAAGCGCGTCGCCGAGGAGGAGCTGCGCGAGACCGGCGCGATCGCGTCGCGGCGCGCCGGCGAGATGTACGGGCTGGCGGTGCTCGCCGAGCGGATCCAGACGTACCCCGACAACCACACGAGGTTCGGGGTCCTCTCGCGCAACCCCGAGCCCCTCGGAGCGCCCGACAAGTCCTCGCTCGTGTTCGGCGTCGGCCACGTCGCGGGATCGCTCTACCGTTGCCTCGGGGCGCTGGCGGAGCGCCACCTCAGCCTGACGAAGCTCGAGTCGCGCCCGAGGGCCGGGCGCCCCTGGGAGTACGTGTTCTACGCCGACGTGCTCGCCGCGGCCGACCGTCCGGAGATGGTCGAGGCGCTGTCGGAGCTCAGCGAGCACGCGACGTTCACGCGCCTCCTCGGCTCGTACGCGGCGGCGATGTCCAGAGAGCCCGTGGTTCCGCCCGGGCGCGGTCCTGCGTCGGCCGGTTAGGGAAGGTTGTCGAGACCGATTGAGATCAAGCAACCCGGCTCGGGAGAGGCCGGGATCCCGACCGCCGCGACGCACAGCCCGTTGGCGGGGCTCGACACGGACGGCGGGTCGATTCTCTCCGCTCTCGTAACCCCGTCTGCGTCCCAGCTGACCTGGATGGGACCGATGTCGGCATAGGCGAACGCCCATAGCTCGACGCACGTGGAGCACATCACGTCGGGCGCGAGGTTCACGTACGGAGCCTGCAGGTCGGCGTAGCTGAAGCAGATCCTCACGTTGCTGATCGACTGCACGCGATGTGTCTGGCCCGCGATCGAGATCGTGCTGCCGGGTGTCGTCACCGGAAGCGACTCGCATATCGGTATCGGCTCGGCGTGAGCGGGGGCCGCGGCCCCCAGCGTCGCTCCGAGGGTCAGGACGGCGGCGGCGATCCTGGCCTTCGTCCGGTTCTTGCGCTCGTTCATGTCGAACCTCCCACTTGTCTGCCGCCTGGCCCGAACCCATTCGACGCGCCTTGCTTGTGTCCCTTCCTCGCCGGGGGGTAGACGGCCGTCTCTTAGACTGAGGCCCCCTTCGCACTCATTCCGGACGCCGAAACGATCAGGAGGATCACGATGGCCCAGGCAGACCTGCTCCCCGAGGTGATGAAGTTCCTCGAGGGCTCGCCGAAGATGACGATCTCCGGCCAGCCCGTCGACGCCGTATCGGGCGCCACGTTCGAGGTGATCGACCCGTCGACCGGGCAGAGCGTCGCGGAGGTGCCGCGCGCGGGGGCGCCCGACGTGGACGTCGCGGTCACCGCGGCGCGCGAGGCGTTCGAGGATCGCCGCTGGTCGGGGCTCCGGCCGGGCAAGCGCGCCGAGGTCCTCTTCAAGGTCGCCGACCTGCTGAAACGCAACATGAACGAGCTGGCGCAGCTCGAGTCGATCGACACGGGCAAGCCGCTGAAGGTGTCGTCCGGCGAGGTGTGGGCGGCGGCCGAGTGCTTCCGCTACTACTCCGGGTGGCCGACGAAGATCTACGGCGAGACCAACCCGACCGACGACAACATGTTCGTCTACTCGCTGCGAGAGCCGGTCGGGGTCTGCGCCGCGATCATCCCGTGGAACTTCCCGCTGATCATGGCGTCGTGGAAGCTGGGGCCCGCGCTCGCGTGCGGCAACACCTGCGTCCTCAAGCCGGCGGAGCAGTCGCCCCTGACCGCGCTCCGTCTGGCTCAGCTCTGCCTCGAGGCCGGCGTCCCCGAGGGCGTGGTGAACGTCGTGACGGGGTTCGGTGAGGAGGTCGGCCAGCCGCTCGCGCAGCATGCCGACGTCGACAAGATCACGTTCACCGGCTCGACCGAGGTCGGGCGCAAGATCCTCCACGCGTCGGAGGGCAACTTGAAGAAGGTCACGCTCGAGCTCGGCGGCAAGTCGCCGAACATCGTCTTCGCCGACGCGAACCTGCGGCGCGCGGCGAAGGGCTCGATGCTCGGCGTGTTCCTGAACTCGGGCCAGATGTGCACCGCGGGCACGCGGATCCTCGTCGAGAGCTCGATCCACGACGAGTTCGTCGAGTCGCTCGTCGACGCCACCAAGACGATGAAGGTCGGCCCCGCGTTCGCAGAGGACACCGTGATCGGCCCCGTGATCTCGTCCGAGCAGATGCAGCGGGTCACCGGCTACATCGACATCGGG
This sequence comes from Actinomycetota bacterium, assembly GCA_035942255.1. Taxonomy (GTDB): domain Bacteria; phylum Actinomycetota; class CADDZG01; order CADDZG01; family WHSQ01; genus JALZEG01. The sequence continues at coordinate 26,150 of DASZDG010000041.1, forward strand.
AAGACCGAGGGTGCCGAGGTAGTCGCCGGCGGGGGCCGCGCCGAGGGCCTCGGCGACGGCTACTTCGTCGAGCCGACCGTGTTCACCGGCGTCCGCAACGACATGCGGATCGCGCAGGAGGAGATCTTCGGCCCCGTCGCGGGCGTCATCGAGGTCGCGGACGTGGACGAGGCGATCTCGATCGCGAACGACACGATCTACGGCCTCGCCGCGGCGGTGTGGACCAGCGACGTCTCGAAGGCGCACAGGGTCGCCCGCGGCATCAAGGCCGGGACCGTGTGGGTCAACACGTCGGGGCTCTACGACCCGGGCGTGTCCTTCGGGGGCTACAAGCAGTCGGGCTTCGGCCGGGAGCTGGGCAAGCACGCGCTGGAGGCGTACACGCAGGTAAAGAGCGTGTGGGTGAACCTGAAGTAGCTCTCGCCGCGTGGTGCCGCCGCGCCTTGCGCGGCGAGCCGGTGCGGGTGCTCTTCGAGGAACGGCATCTCTCCACCGTCGTGGCTACGAGCTCGACGACGGGAGACGCGTGGTCGTCAAGGCGCGACCCCCGTCCCCGCGGATCGAAGGGTGCGCCGCAGTGCAGCGCGCGCAACACCGCGGCGGCTTCCGATGTCCCGAGCTGCTGGCCGGGCCGGACCCTGCGGGACGGGTCGTCGTAACCGCAGAGACGTTCGTCGAAGGGGGCGAGCAGCCACCCCGGCCGGCGCTGGCCGTGCTTTCGGCGGAGGCGTTCGCGTGGCTGGTCGAGATCGCACCGGCGCCGGAGGACGTGCCGTCGCTGGAGCCGCCGCCACCGTGGGTCCGGTGGGGGTACAGCGGACCTGGGCTGTGGCCGCCTGCGGATGAGGGGATCGCGGATCTGAACGCCGGCCCGCGGTCATGGATCGACGGCGCGGCTGAGTGCGTGCGCTCCGGCCTGTCGTCGGCCGACCTTCCGCCCGTCGTCGCGCACGCCGATTGGTGGACGGCGAACGTGCTGTGGGAGGGGGAGCGCCTGCACGTCGTGCACGACTGGGATTCCGCGGCCGCCCAGCCGGAAGCCGCGCTCGCCGGGGAGGCCGCGGCAGACTTCGCCGCGACGCGCGTCCCCGGAGAGGAGCCGACTTTCGACGAGTCGCTGGAGTTCTTGGACGCCTACCAGGGCGCGCGGGGCCGGAGGTTCTCGAAACGGGAGCTTCAAGTGGCGTGGAGCGCCGGGCTGTGGCTGAGGCTGTTCGACGCGAAGAAGGAGGAGGTGGCGATGGGATCGGGCCCGCGGGCGGCGCGGCTGCGCCCGGAGCTGGAGCAGCGGCTGGGGGCCGCGGGGCTGTAGCCCCTAGTACATCCCGTAGACCTTCTTGATCTCGAACTCGTAGATCAGGCGCTGCTCCTTCACCATCGCTTCCAGGTACTCGTCCACGTCGTCAGGCTCCCCGGCGAGCGACCGGTACAGCTTCAGGTTCAGCTGCGGCGCGTCCTCGCCCTCGAGGATCGTCACCTCGCACTCCAGCCCCAGCCACCGGTACGGCGTCGAATCGTCGAGGACCATTAGCGTCGCGCGCGGGTCGCGGCGCAGGTGTTTCGTCCGCACCCTCGTCTGCGTCCCCGAGCTCCACAGCTTCCCGTCCATCAGCCCGACGTCGATCCTCGCGACGTGCGGGGTCCCGTCCTTCTTGATCGTCGCCACGACGGCGCCGTGGTGCTTCTCCAGGAACTCGCGCACCTTGTCGTCCACCGGACGCCTCCTTGTTTAGGGTCGAAAGCCGAGCATAGGAGGGGCCATGGAAATCGAGATCACGGACGAGGCCGTCGAGGTGCTGCGCCGCTCGCTGAAGCTGGGCGGCGTCGACCTCTCGACCGGAGGCGCGCGCCTCCGCACGGCCCGCGCGCTCGGCGGCGGCGTCGACGTGCAGGTGGAGCTCGCCGAGGGGCCGCTCGAGGGCGAGTCGGTCGTGGAGCGCGGCGGCGTGCGGGTCTTCGTCGACCCGAGCCTGCGCGAGGCCGTTCCCGATCCGGTGCTGACGGTCGAGCCGCAGCACGAGAACGTCGTGGTCAGACCGCGGGGGGCCTAGGAATCCTTCAGAACGAATTCTGAAAAAAACACAGCGGGTCCCGGGGTGCGTGTCAGGCTCGCGGATCGTTGGTGTAGCAGCTGTAGCGACTCACGACCTCGAACCCCATCCTCCGGTAAACCGGGAAGCCCATCTCGGTCGACTGCAGGGTCGCCGTGTGGCAGCCTCGGGACTTCGCCGCCTGGATGACGCTCCAGGTCACGGCGTCCCCGTACCCGTTGCCTCGGTGCCGCGGCAGCGTGGCGACGTTATAGACGCCGGCGACGCCCATCGACTCGAACGACGTCGCGATCGCGACCGGCTCGTCGTCGACGAAGGCGACGACGTCGTACACCCCCTCGCATTCGAGGTAGTCGTGGGTGATCATCCGCGCGCCGACGTCAAGCGGGACCCCGAACCCCTCGCAGAACACGTCGCGGCAGACCCCGAGCAGATCGCGCGTTAGCGGCTCGATCGTGAGGCGAGGATCCACGTCGGCGACCGGGATCGGTGTGAGCGCCATGCCCGGTAGCGTCTCGACGCACCCCAGTCCCGCGTTCTCGCATGCGAGCGCGAGATCCACGTCGTCCTCGCGGACCAGCACCGAGAACGGCAGGCCGGCGAAGTAGGATTCCGCGGCCGCGACCACGCGATCGGGCCGGCGGACGCCAGCGTCGACGAACCCGGTGTTGAGGAACGAGATCGGAAGCCCGGTGCGCACGAGCAGGCCGCGGTGGATCGGCTTGATCGAACCGCCCTCGACCGCCGGAACCATCGCCGTCCACGTCGCTCGCCAGTTCGACTCCAGGCGCGCCACGAGCTCCTTGCGCTTCGGCGGATGGGCTGGGGCGCGGACCGGCCGAACCGTCGTCGTCACCTTCACGAGGCCCCCTTTCGACGCATGTGCCACCAAGCGTGGAAGGGCACGGCCGGACTGACAAGAGGATTCGACGGCCGGCGACGACCGGGATGAGCCGTTTAGACCGGTTTGAACTGCTCGAACGGGTTCCGGCACGCCTCGCAGTAGTACAGGGCGCGGCAGGGAGTCGGGCCGAACGGGTTCTCGGCCCTCGTGTTCCCGCTGCCGCAGAAGGGGCAGCGCGCTACCGCGGGGAGCCCGATCTCGGTGATCAGCACGGGCCCCTTCCCGGTCGGGGGAGCGAGGCCGAAGTCCTTCAGCTTGCGACGCCCCTCCTCGGTGATCCGGGAGTCGGTCCACGGCGGGTCGAAGGACGTCGAGACGCGGACGTCGGCGACGCCCTCGACAGCGCGGACGGCGGCCGCGACGTCGCGCTCGATGATCGGGATCGCGGGGCACCCGGTGAACGTCGGGAGGACGACGACGCTCGCGACGCCGTCCTCGACCGCGATCTCGCGGATCATGCCCATGTCGACGACCGAGACCGCGGGGATCTCCGGGTCGGCGACCGCCGCCAGCGCGTCCCAGACGCGCTCTTCGACCGTCGCGATCGCGCTCACCACGAGGCCCCCGGGTGCGATCGGTAGGTCACCGTCATCACGTCCCACAGCTCCTTGAAGTCGTCGGTGTGGCGGCCGCTCCGGCCCCCGAGGGCCGCGGGCCGCACGGCCGGAGCCGCGTCGCCCGTGCTCTCGCGCTCGATGAGGTCGCCGGACGAGGACGCGACGAACTCCGCCGTCTCGTCCGCGAGCGCCCGCGCCTCGGTCGGTAGACCCAGCTCGTCGAGAGCCGCGGCGGTGCGCTCGACGAAGCGCTGAAGGAGCTCACCGGACGGGATCGGAAGGATCCCCTCCGCGACCGCGACGTCTTCGTTCTCGACGGGCTCGAACAGCCCCAGCGTCTCGGGGTAGACCTCGGACACCGCGTCGATCAGCTTCGTCCGCCCCTCGACCGGGCCGTGGACGATCCGCTTGATCCAGGTGTCCGCGTGGATGAGGTGGTATCGCTCCTCGCGCCGGATCTTACGGGCGAGGCTCGCGAGGTCCTGATGCGACGACTCCTCGAGGGCCGCGAGCCGGACGTCGTCCGCGTTGTCGTAGAGCCAGTGCCGCGCGAGCGTGAAGCCCCACTCGCGGTTGGGGCGCTCGCACACGACCGCGTTGCGGTAGTCGCCCGGGTCGCGCCCGAAGGCGATCTCGTCGCGGGACCTGCCGGTCAGCCCCGCGGCTATCGAGTAGTAGGCGGCCGCGTGCCCGATTTCGTCCTGCGCGATCGACGAGAACGCGACGTCCTCCTCCATGTGCGGGGCGTAGCCCGTCCACTCCGAGTGGCGGTGCCCGAGGATCAGCTCGTCGTCGCCGAGCGCGGTCAGCAGCGCGATCAGGGCGTCGCTCACGACGCGCTCCGCGCGGCCGCGACTTCCTGAGCGCGCTTGCGGGCGCGTTCCCTCTTGGGGACGACGTCCCGGTACGCGGACGCGAACCGGTACGACTTGTCGGCGGCGATCTCGAGCAGGCTCTCGTCCTGGAACGAGTGGATGTCCGCCCGCTTCACGACCCACATGTGCTCGCCCTCGCGGCGCCGGAGGAAGCACTCCTTGCCCATGAGCAAGGCCATCTCGGGATCGGGAGCGATGACCGCGCCCGCGTGCTCGAACGGCTCCTTGTGGCCGCTGCGGCGGAAGACCTCGTAGACGTCCATGTGCCTATGCCGCGTGGATCGCGGGCTCTTCGAGCGCCTCGCGTACCCACCGGTGCGACTCGTACATCGAACGTCGCGTCCCGAGCCGACGTGCGGTCTCCGGGCCCTCGTTGCGTTTGATCGCATCGAGCGGCGCCCAGTCGATCTCCTCCTCGACGAGCTCCCAGTGGCCGTCGGGAGTCTGGATCGGGGTCGGTGCCGGGATCGTGAAGCCGAGCTCGAGGATCTTCGGGACGTAGCGGTCGAGGAACTCGTTGCGCAGGTCTTCGTTCGTGCGCGTCTTGACCTTCCAGCGCAGGAGCAGGTCCTTCTCGACGTTCGACCGGGGGCCGAAGAAGTGGATGATCGCCAGCCACCACCGGTTCAGCGCCTCCTGGAACATCTCGCGCTGCTCGTCGGTGCCGGACGCGAGCTCGAGCGTGATGTCCTCGCCGTGGCGGAGGTGCAGCTGCTCCTCGGCGCAGATGCGCTTCAGCACCCGCGTGTACGGCGCGTACGAGGAGTCGAGCAGAGCGGCCTGCGTCACGAGCGCGGCCCCGTCGATCAGCCAGCCGATGATCGCCACGTCGCCCCAGTGCTTGACGGGGTAGTGGAAGACGTTGTGGAACTTCGCCTTGCCGGTGACGAGGTCCTCGTACATCGCGACGCGGCTCTTGCCGAGGTCCTCCGCGACGCGGTACAGGAGCTGCGCGTGGCCGACCTCGTCTTGGATCTTGGCGCAGAGCGACATCTTGCGCTGGAGCGTCGGCGCGCTGGGAAGGCACTCGCGCTCGGGGAGCGCGCCCATGATCTCGGAGTTCGCGTGCATCTCGATGAACTTCAGGACGCCGCGCCGGTAGTCGTCGGGCATCCAGTCGCCGGCCTCGACCTTTCCCCCGGCTTCGATGTGCTCGTTGAAGCGAGCGAGCTTCTCCTCGTACGTCACCGTGCCAACCCCCTTGTCATGAGCTCCGCAAATCTCTCGCCGATCTCGGTCGGGCCGAGCTCGCCGCCCGGCCGGTACCAGGAGAACAACCAGTTCCCCGCGGACAGCACGAGCGTCGCCGCGAAGCGCACGTCGGCGTCGGGCCGGAACTCTCCCGAAGCCACGCCGTCCTCGACGATCGACCGCACCATCGCCTCGTAACCGTCCCTCTTCGCCTGCACCGCGGCCCTCAGGTCGTCGGACAGGTACCGCCACTCGTTCAGGAAGACCGTCGCCGCGTCGAGGTGCTCGGCCGCCGTCTCGGCGTGCCCCACGAGAAGCGCCGACAGGCGCTCGGTCGCGGAGCCGCCGCTCCCTACCGCGGCCCGGCCCCGCTCGAGGAAGCGGTCGGCGCCTTCGTCGACGACGTCGAACAGCAGCTCCTCCTTCGAGCCGATGTGCGCGTACAGGGAGCCGCGCTGGAGCCCGAGGGCGTCGCCGAGGTGCTGCATCGACGTCCCGTGGTAGCCGCGCTCGGAGAACAGGCGCGCTGCCGCCCGGACCACCTCGGCCCGGCGGGACGTCCGGTTCAGCTCCCGTGCCGCCTGCGCCACGAGCCGTCCTTTCGCGCGCCGGCCGAGGCCGCCGCTGGGCTCTCCTAACAAACAGTCGTTTGGTGGATCGTACCCGATACCCTGGCGCCATGCCTCTGCCCGACCGCGATGCACCGGCCTCCGAGCGCCTCCCGCACATCCTGCGGAGGCTCCGCAAGGCCTACCCGGAGGCGAAGATCGCCCTCAACTACACGACGCCGCTGGAGTGCGTCGTCGCGACCGTGCTGTCGGCGCAGTCGACCGACGCGAAGGTGAACGAGGTGACTGCGGACCTGTTCCGTAAGTACCGGCGGCCGGCGGACTACCTCGCCGTCCCGGAGGAGGAGCTCCAGCGGGACATCCACCCCACGGGCTTCTTCCGGCAGAAGACGCGGGCGCTGCGGGGGCTGTCGCAGAAGCTGCTCGACGACTTCGGGGGCGAGGTGCCGCGCTCCATAGCCGAGCTGGTGACGCTGCCCGGCGTCGCGCGCAAGACGGCCAACATCGTGCTCGTGAACTGCTACCCGAAGGAAGCGGCAAAAGACGCGGATGCGGGGATCGCGGTCGACACGCACGTCGGACGGCTCGCGGTCAGGCTCGGCTTCACCTCTTACGGCTCGAAGGAGGCGGAGAAGATCGAGCGCGACCTCATGGCACTCGCGCCGCGGAAGCAGTGGCCGGAGGTGCCGTATCTCCTGATCGAGCACGGCCGCAACATCTGCCTGGCGAAGAAGCCGCTATGCGGCGACTGCCCCGTGGAGAAGTTGTGTCCTTCCAGTCAGGTTGCGGGAAGGCCGGACCTCTACAGACGTTGACCTCATATGGTGGAAGCGTGAAAAAGGTCATCCTCGCCGCCCCCCGCGGCTACTGCGCCGGCGTCGACCGGGCCGTCCAGATGGTCGAGCGGACGCTCGAGAAGCTCGGCGCGCCCGTGTACGTCCGCAAGGAGATCGTCCACAACCGCCACGTGGTCGAGGAGCTGGCGCGCAGGGGAGCGGTCTTCGTCGACTCCGAGGACGAGATCCCCGAAGGCGCGGTCTGCATCTTCTCGGCCCACGGCGTCTCGCCGGAGGTGCGGCGGAATGCCGAGGCGCGCAAGCTCCGCGTCATCGACGCGACGTGCCCGCTGGTTACGAAGGTCCACCTCGAGGCGAAGCGCTTCGCCCGGGACGGACGCCGGATCGTCCTGGTCGGGCACGAGGGGCACGAGGAGATCGAGGGGACGGCGGGCGAGGCCCCCGAGGCCACGACCGTGATCGAGCGCCCCGAGCAGATCGACGAGCTCGGCCTCGATCCGGACGCGCCCGTGTCGTACCTGACGCAGACGACTCTGTCGGTGGACGACACTCTGAGCGTCGTCGAGGCCCTGCGCGAGCGGTTCACCGACATCAAGGGGCCGAGGTCCGACGACATCTGCTACGCGACGCAGAACCGCCAGGTGGCGGTGAAGGCGATCGCCCCCGAGGCCGACGTCGTGCTGATCGTCGGCGCGATCAACTCCAGCAACTCGAACCGCCTCGTCGAGGTAGCCCGAGTCGCGGGGACCCCGGGCTACCTCGTTCCCGACGAGACGTATCTCGACCCTGTGTGGCTCGAGGGGGCCGAGACCGTCGGCGTCAGCTCCGGTGCGAGCGCTCCCGAAGTCCTTGTCGAGCGGCTGCTCGACAAGCTCGCGGCGCTCGGCTACGACCACGTCGAGACCCGCGAGGTGACGACGGAGGACGTGACGTTCTCCTTGCCACCGTGGCTTCGGGGTGAGCACTCTCAGGTCACCGAGCCGGCGTAGCTAGCAGCACGGGAGGCCGCCGATGATGGCCTCGATGTCGTCCATCGGCCATCCCGCTCCACCCGCCGTCGAGAACGCCGCCACTACGGCGACGAAACGAAGGACCTTGCGTACGCGTGTCATATGCACCCCCTTTCGCGACTCGTCGTCCAGAGGCCTAGGGCGTGTAACGAGCGCGTTACCGGAGTGCACAAGATCGCTTAAGGTAGCGAAGCGGGCCTTAACCCGTAGAGTGCTTGTTCCGCGCGTTAGACTTCGCAAGCGGGCGGTGAAAGGGCTGAAGATGAGCGTCGGAACACGGCTTCGGAAGCTGCGCCTGCAGCGTGGCTTGACACAGAAAGAGCTGGCGGACCCCCGCTATACGCATGCGTACGTCAGCACGATCGAGGCGGGGCGGCGTCAGCCTTCCCCCACGGCCTTGGAGCACTTCGCCAACAAGCTCTCGGTCGATGTCGAGGAGCTCCGCACCGGACGGCCTCCCGACCTCGAGCCCAAGCTCCAGCTGAAGTTGCAGGCCGCGCGCCGCGACATCTCGGCGAGTGAGCTGGGGGCAGCGGAGAAGGCGCTCGTGCAGGTCCTGCGCGACGCGAAGCGGTACAAGATGGGGCACCTCGAGGCGAAAGCCGTCGAGTACCAGGGCCTCATCGAGGAGCGCCGCGGCAACATGCAGCGCGCGTTCGAGATCTACCAGGACGTCGAGCAGATCCTCATCGAGGCCCCCCCGCCGATGCTCGCGGACTGCATCGCGGGGCAGGCGCGTTGCCTGATCGCTCTGGGAGACCTGCGCTACGCGATCCACCTCGTGGAGAGCCTCGTCGAGCGCCTCGAGCGGGAGGGATTCCGGGACCCGAACGCGCTAGTGAGGCTGTACGCGCCGCTCGTGTGGTCCTACGTGCAGCTTGGCGTTCACACGAAGGCGACCGAGTACGCCCGGGCCGCCATCGACCTCCTACCGAAGGTCAGCGACCCGTTCAACCTCGCGGTCATGCAAGTGAACCTCGCGGAGGCCTACCTCAGCGACGGGCGGATCAAGGAGGCTGATGCCGCTCTCCTGCGCGCGGAGGACCTGTTCCGGACGCTCGACCTGCAGTCGGAGAGCGCGCACGTGCACATGAACCGCGGCTACTCGCTAGCCCGGGGCGGGGGCGACCTCAAGACCGCGCGGACGGAGCTCGAGACGGCCCTCGAGCTTTTCGGATCGATGGGGAACGCCCGCGGCGAGGCCCACGCGCTGAACGAGCTGGCTCACGTCGCGCGGGTCGAAGGCGACGTCGACACCGCTAAAGCGCACCTCAAGCGGTCGCTCAAGATCCTGAAGGGCAGCGAGGACGTCGGCGAGCTCGCGCTCGCGCACCTCGAGATGGGCCTGTGCATCCAGGAGGACGATCCGAAGGCCGCCGAGCGGCACCTGAAGGACGCGGTCAGGCTCTACAGCGATGCCGAGCACTTCCTGCGCGCGGCGCGGGCGCACCGGGTCCTGGGCGACATGCTCATGGACCAGGGCCGCACCGACGAAGCGTGCAAGATCTTCCGAGCGGGCCTATGGGTCCTCGAGAACTTCGAGTGCCCCTAGCGGGTTAGGCCCGGCCGTCGCCGAAGGCGACGAAACCGAGCGACGCGCCGGTTCGCATAGGGCGGGATCGCTTGCGATCCCGCTAGGAAGACGATCCCTTTAGGAAATCGATTGTTCGATCTCGCCCGCTAGGTCGAAGTCGAGCGACGTGAGGCCCCCCTCGGAGTGCGTCGACATCGACAGCTTGACCTTGTTCCAACGGATGTCGATGTCGGGGTGGTGGTCGTACCGGTCGGCGAGCTTGGCGACGTCGTTCACGAACTTGATCGCAGTGGTGAAGTCGTCGAACTCGAAGACCTTCGCGATCTCGTCGCCCTCGCGCTCCCAGTCGCCGAGCTCGTCGAGTCGCTGTTCGATCTCTTCGTCGTCGAGCAGTTCCGCCACTTTGTTGCTACCTCCCGGTCGATGGCTGCCACGCAATCGGGGCGACCATACCGCGCCCGGACACCCGCTCCACCACCCCCCGGGAGGGCGTCGGCCGGGCCGTCTATAGTCCCGGCCAGACCCCGAGAAGGAGCGAGGTGACCGTGGACTACGGGATCGGCATCGGCGGGCCGCTGATGATGATCGGCGCCATGGCGAAGGCCGCCGAGGACGCCGGCTTCGAGTCGTGCTGGGCGGCCGAGACGACGCACTCGGCGTTCATCCCCGCGGCGGCCGCGATCCAGGCCACCTCGAAGATCAAGGTCGGTACCGCGATCGCGCTCGCGTTCCCGCGGTCCCCGACGATCACCGCCATGGAGGCCGCGGACCTCGACGAGCTGTCCGGCGGCCGCTTCGTCTGTGGGCTCGGCTCCCAGGTGAAGCGCGTGAACGAGCACCGGTTCTCGGTGCCGTTCGAGCACCCGGCCCCCAAGCTGCGCGAGTACGCGCAGGTGATGCGGACCGTCTGGGGTGCGAACCGAGGAGAGGACCGCGTCTTCGAGGGCCGCTTCTACAACGTCACGATGCCGGTCTTCGGCGGCAAGAGGGTCCCGGCCCCGCGGGACGTCCCGGTCTACTTCGCTGCCGTCGGGCCGATCATGGCGCGCATCTGCGGAGAGGTCGCCGACGGGCTGCTGGGCCACCCGCTGGCGTCGCCGAAGTACCTCGAGGAGGTCGTGCGCCCGGCCATCGCCGAGGGGGCCCGCCGCGCCGGACGCAAGGCCGACGAGTGCAACGTCACCGCGTCGCCGATGATCTCGATCTCCGACGACGTCGACCTCGCCCGGCGCGAGGTGAAGCTCCAGATCGCGTTCTACGCCACCACGCGCACGTACACGAAGATCCTCGAGCTCCACGGCCGGGACCACATCGTCCCGGACCTCCGCGCCGCGTTCGACGCGCGCGACAAGGACCGGATGGTGAGCCTGATCGACGACGAGCTCTGCGACGCGATCGCCGTCGCCGGCCGCGCGGACGAGGTCAAGGAGCGGATCGCTCGCTGGGACGGCGTCGCCGACCGTCTGCTGATGGCGGGTCCGTGGTACGGGCCGAGCTTCGAGCGGATCCTCGAGAACGGCCGGGCGATCCTCGAGACGTTCGGGACGAGCTCCTAGCGCGGGTCGCCTCGGCGAGACGCCCGAAAGATCAGACGGCCTGCTCGCTGAGCACGTCCACGCCGTCGGCCTTCCACTCGCCGCCGGTGTGGAGCATCACGACGCGCATGACGTAGTCGGTCGTCGTGCCCGCGGGGTTCTCGCGCGACTGTGCGGTCTGCGTGACCGTCACGATCACCACCGCCTCGTTCGGCGCGCGGAACGCGACATCGGGGTCGCCGATGATCTGCCCCCGCGAGGACGAGGAGCTCCGCCGCAGGGCGCGCTTGAGGTTCCCGCCCCCGACGAGGGCCGCGTAGTCGTCGCGGAAGTCGCCGGTCGCCAGCTCGAGCACCTGCTCGCTGACCTCGTCGATGTTCGTCGAGTCGTAGGTCAGCATCAGGCTCATGACCTCGGTCGCGCGCTCGGTGACCGCGTCCTTCCGCGCGTCGAGGTAGGTCTCGACCTCGCCCGCGGTGACGTCCCCCGCCTTCGTTGCCCACAGGTACGCGAAGACCGCGGCGACTGCGAGGGCGAACACGAGCAGGCCGACGAGGACCGGCAGAGAGCGCGGCCGCGGCGTCGCCGGCGCGTCCGGCTGCGGCTGATCGATCGTGGCGTCCATAAGGGCGATCCTAGGAGGCCGCGGCTACAACGCGTTCAGGTAGAGCAGCGTCCACGACCAGTCGTTCATCCGGGCGGGGAGTGCAGAGCCCCCGGGCGTCGTCCCGTCGACGCCGAGAAGGCCCGAGGTGTCGGGGACGCTCGACTCCGACTCGGCCCCCCCGGACGGCACGGGGGCATCCGACTGCTGCTGTCCGACCTGCGTCTTGCAGCGCGCGTTCTTCGGCGGGAAGCGGTCCTCCCGGTCCTCCGGGGGCCGCCGCTCGGTGCCGTAGCTGCACGCGTGGTTCTCGGTGTCGGTGACGAGGCCGAACCGGATCATCCCGGTGTCGGGCTCGAACGTCTTCACGACGTTGCCCAGCCCCCGTGGGAGGAACTCGAACAGCGCCTCCAGCGCGTCGGACTTGTCCGCCTGGATGTCGTTGATCTCGGCCAGCTCCGCGATCGTCTGGTGGAGGTCGGGCCGGCTCTCCTGGATGAGACCGACCAGCTGCTCCGAGGTGATGTTCGTGCCGACCAGGAGCCTCCTCAGCTCGTCCGTGTTGCCGGCGAGTGTCTCGCTCACCACGACGAGGTCGCGGATCGCCGCGGCGAAGTCCTCCTTGGAGCGGACGAACGCCCCGCCGACCTTCGTGCCGTTGCGGAGGATGCTCTGGATCTCGGGGGCCCTGTCGCCGAACAGGTCGGCGAGGCGCGCCATCGACTGCAGGATCGTCGCGATGTCGTCGCCGCGCCCGGCGAGGCCCTCGCCCGCGGCGTCGATCGCGCCCTTCAGGGACTCCGGCGGGACGCCTTCGAGCACGGCCTGGAGCGTCGCGAGGAGGTCCTGCGTGCTCACCGGGATCGACGTCTGGTCGAGCGGGATCTCCGAGCCGTCCGCGAGGTAGGGGCCGTCGTCGGACGCGGGCAGGAGGTCTACGAACTGCTCGCCGACCGCGCTCTTGAACATCACGCGCGCCTCGACGTCCTCGGACGGGATCTTCGTCCCGTCGTCGATCAGCAGCTCGATCTGGACGCCCTCTTCGACCACGGTCATCCGGCCCACCTGGCCGACCGTTATCCCGCGGTACGTGACCTCCTGGTTCGTGAACACGCCGCCGGCGTCGGGGAACGTGGCGAAGACCGAGAACCGGTCCTGGAGGACCGACAGGACCTGCGTCGCCATCGCGTACGAGAGCCCGAGACCGAGCACGAGGAACGCGACGATGTTGACCTTGACCTTGGTCTTCGGGCTGAGCGCCATCAGCGACGCCTCCCCGATTCGATCGGCAGACGGAGGATGTCCTCGAGGTCGGTGGGGGAGTCGTCCTCACCGTCGGTGCTCAGCGAGCGCTGGTTCGGGTCGTCGACGCCCTCGGCCTGCGGGCACGTCGTCCCCTGTCCGTACTGCTCGGGCAGCGCCTGGCACACGTCGAGCTGGAGGTAGTCGCCGGGCATGCTCTCGGGGAAGTACTGCGAGAAGACCGCCAGCGTCGTCAGCGTCCGGCGAACCTTCTCGCTGTTCTCCACGACCGTCCGGAGCACCGGGCGCAGCTCGCGGAACTGCTCGTCGAGCCCGGCCTCCGTCGCCTCGAGCAGCCGCACGCTGATGCGCGTGAAGCGGTCGAGCGAGAACAGCAGGTCCTGCAGCGACGTCTTCTGGTCGGCGAGCACGCCCGACGACCCCGCGAACGACCGCAGGAACCTCCTCAGGATGCCCTGCTCCGAAACGACCGTGCGCGCGACGGCGTCGAGCGAGTCGATCGCGCTCGCGATGCCGTTCTTGCGATCGGCGAGCGTGTCCGTGAAGTCCCTCAGCTCCGCGAGCACCGTCCGCAGCTCCCCCGCGTTGTCGCGCAGGATGTCGGCCTGCGACGCGGTGAACTTGTTGAGGTCCTCGAGGTTGCCGGAGCCGAGGATCGTCGCGAGCTGCGCGAACACGTCCTCGAGCTCCGTTGCCTTGCCGGTGTCGGCGACGTCGAGCACCGCGCCGTCCTCCAGATACGGCGGCCCCTCCGACTCCGGACGCAGGTCGACGAACTTCTCCCCGAGCAGAGACGTCGTGCGGACGACCGCCCGAACGTCGGCCGGGATCTGCTCGCCCTCGTCGAGGCACATCGTGACCGCGGCGTCCCAGCCCTTGAGCTCGATCTTCTGCACGGTCCCGATCACGACGTCGGACGACTGGACGTTCGCGGCCTCGACGAGGTCCCCGACCTGCTCGAAGTTCGCGATGACGCTCGTCCCTTTGCAGTCGCCGGCGAAGCCGAGGGCCGCGCATGACGACGCGGTGAGCGTGACGATCGTCGCGGCCGCGATCCGGCGGATCAATCGGACCACCCCACGAAGCTGAGGAGGCCGCCCAGCCATCCGCCGGCGCCGTCGTCCTCGTTCTCCTCCGGGGGCGCGACCGCGGCCCCCGCGGCCGTGCCCGTCAGCTCGTCCAGGTCGAGGTCTTCGAGGTCCTCCAGGTCGATGCCGTCGGGGATGTCACCGGTGAGGTCTTCGAGCCTCTCGAGCAGCTCCTCGTCGATGGCCTCGCCGAGCTCGCGGCACTTCTTCGCGAGCTTCTTCAGCTTCTTGACGAGCGGGCGGACGATGTCGTCCTTGACGGTCTCGTCGATGCCGGCCTTGCTCAACCGGCGGATCTGGCGCCTGACCTTGCGGACGCCCTCGTCGCAGTCGAGCTTCATCTCGGGCAGCGACTTCGGCGGCGCGACCTCCACGGGCTGCTCGGACGGGGGCTCCCCGGTCTCCTCGCGACAGAGCTCCTCGAGCGCGTCCTTGATCGGGCCGTCGGGGATCGTGTCGAGGATCTCGCACTCGATGCGCTGCGTCGCGTTGTCGCGGATGTCGGTCGCGTCGACCGGGTCCGGGTTGTACGCGCGCATGAGGCCTTCGCCGACGACCGGCAGCCACGCGAGCGACTCGCGGACCGACTTGCGGTTCTTCAGGACCGTGCGCGTCAGGTCCGCTGCCAGCTCGAGGTCGTCGTCGAGCAGGTCCCGGTTCTCGGTCACGAGCAGCCCGACCTCGTTGGTCATCGTCGCGAGGTTGTTGAGCGTCCCGTGCAGGTCGTCGCGGCTCTCGGCCAGCGCGCCCATCACGAGCGCGAAGTTGCGGTTGAGCTCGTCCAGCGACCCCGCCCGCGTCGCCAGCGTCCCGAACAGATCGTCGAGGTTCATCAGCATCGAGGAGATGTCCTCTTCCGCGTCGGCCAGCGTGTCCGTCAGCCGCGCGCCGTGGATCAGCGTGCCCCGGAGGTCCTGCTCGTGGCCCGACAGGGTCCGGTCGAGCTGGACGACGAGCTCGCCGAGCGCACCCGGCTCGCCCTCCTCGCCCGGCTCGATCGCATCGAGCAGCTTCTTCAGCTGGAGGAACACGTCGTCGAGCTCGGCGGGGATCTGCGTCCTGTCGGTGTCGAGCACTGCGCCGTCCTCGAGCGTGCGGCCGCCGGTGTACGGCGGCTCGAGCTGCACGTACCGGTCCGAGATCACGGAGATCGGCACGATCTGCGCGAACGCGTTGACCGGCACGAGATGGTCGTCCGCGATCTCCATCTCGACGCGGACGCGTGTCCCGACGGGCTCGACGTCGGTGATCTTGCCGACGGCTACGCCGAGGATCGTGACGTCGGAGTTCTCGAACAGGCCGATCGCCTTGTCGAAGTACGCGGTGATCGTGTACTTGCCGTCGTCGTCGCCGAGGGCGTTCGTCGCGACGTAGGCGCCGCTCGCGAGGAGCAGGGCGACGACGACCGCCAGCGGCTTCAGGAGCTTCCTCATCGCGGCGTTCATTCGTCCGTCTCGCAGGCTTCGGAGACGACGAGCACGCACGAGAAGATGTCGGCCCAGCGGCCCTGCCTCGTGATGTTGCCGAAGTAGCGTGACGACGGCCCGGCGTACTCGAGCGCGACGTCGATGTGCTGGATGTTGGAGTCGAGCACGCGCAGCGCGCGATCCAGCTTCGTGAGGATCGCGTGGACCTTCGAGCGGTTGTCCCGCACCAGCCCCGTCACCTCGCCGGCCATCTGCTTCGTGACCTCGAGCAGCGACTGGATCTCCTCGCGCTTGCTCGACAGGGAGCCGAGCACGTCGTTCGACGCGTCGACGAGGCGGACGATCTCGTCGCCCTCACCCGCGAGCAGGTCGGTGAGGTCGTCCGCGCCGGCGAGCAGCTCCTTCAGCTCCTCCTGGCGCGCCCCCACGCCCGCGCCGAGGTCGTTCAGCCCTTCCAGCGCCTCGCCGACCTCGTCCTCTGCCGCGGCGGTGAGCTCCGTGAGCTGGACCAGCAGCTTGTTCAAGGCCGGCCCGTCGAGGTCCTCGAGGACGTTCGTCCCCTGGTTGGCCGCCTGGTAGATCTCGTACGGGACCTCCGTGCGCTCGAGCGGGATGGCGTCGCCCTCCTCCAGGAACGGCCCGCCCCCCACGCCGTCGATCTCGACGAACTTCGTCCCGAGCAGCGTCGCGAGCTTGATCTCGGCCTCGGCGTCCTTCGGGATCTCGATCCCGTTGTCGATCTCCATCGTCACGACGACCTTGTCGCCGGCGAGCTCGACGGTCTCGACCGTTCCCACCTTGATGCCGGCGACGCGCACCTGGTTCTCGGGGTTCAGCCCCGCGGCGTCTCCGAACTCCGCGGTGATCTCGTACGCCTGCTTCACGAACGGGATCTTGTCGAGCGAGAACGCGAGCGCGGTGCCGGCCGCGATCCCGAGGATCGAGAGGATGCCGATGAGGAACGGCGAGCGCTCGCGGAACGTCTTGATGCTCATGGGAGCCCGTCCACGAGGCCGGTGCACCTCTCCGTCTGGAGCTCGGGGCAGAGGTTCACGACGTAGAGGGTCCACCACTTGCCGTAGGACTGGCTGCGCGCGGTGGCGAGCAGGACCTCCTTCAGGTTCTTGGCGACCTTGTCGAGGGGGCCGAGATTGTCGTCGACGATCGACAGGAGGACGTTGAGGTCCGAGAGCTCCTGGTCGAGGTTCGAAC
>DASZDG010000042.1:0-1593 GCA_035942255.1 Actinomycetota bacterium
CTACGGCCGCGAGGACGACCCCTGACCGGACGACGGCAAGGGCTACGGCGGGCCGACGCTCTTCAACTCCGATGCCGTGTGCCGGCGCGCGCCGCTGTCGGAGGACTTCCAGATGGAGGTCACGCACCCCGGCTTCCGCGCGCCGATCCGCAAGGGCGACCGCATCCGCATCAGCGCGACCTACGAGAACAAGGACCACGCCTGGTACGCGGTCATGGAGCACCTCGGCATCTACGTCGACGAGCAGCAGCCGCCCGAGGGCAAGTGCACGAAGAAGGTCATCGGCGTGGCCGACCGGCCGCAGGGCACGACCGAGCAGCGCTTCGAGACGAAGACGAAGCGGACGTGCAAGCGGGTCACCGTGCGCGGGAAGAAGCGCAGGCGCTGCACGACGAAGACGATCCGCACGCGGGTGACGCGGAAGGTCACGACGCTGCCGGTCGACCCCGAGGACGGCGTCTTCAACCGGTCGTGGCGCTTCCACCCGGACCCGCTCTGCGGGCCCGAGTGGGGGCAGCCCTGCGACCTCCCCGAGAACGGCGAGCCGAAGAGGGTCCCCGCGAAGCAGGTGACGATCGCGAACTTCGCCTACCAGCCGGGCAACCGGACGGCGGGAAGCTCTGCGCCGGGCGAGATCGCGACGATCAAGCAGGGCGAGTCGCTCGTGTTCCTCAACGCCGACCAGCCGGCAAACATCCGCCACACGGTCACGACGTGCCCGTGGCCGTGCAACGGGCCGTACGTCGGCAACTACCCGCTGGCCGACGGCCGCTGGGACTCGGACACGCTCGGCTACGACGCGGTCGACGGCGGGAACCCGAACCCGCGGGCGGAGACGCCGAAGGACCTGCCGAAGGGGCGCTACGCCTACTTCTGCCGGATCCACCCGTGGATGCGGGGCGGCTTCGAGGTCGAGTAGCTCGACGGCTCAGGGACCGAAGTACTCGACCGGCTCGGCCGGCGCGCCCGCGACGAGCGTGTACGCGGGCACCGGCTGCCTGACGACGCTGTTCGCCGCCACGACGGCCCGCTGCCCCACGTCGGCCAGGATCACCGACGTGCTGTGGATCTGCGCGTCGTCCTCGATCGTGATCGGGTGGTACCTGTAGCCCTGCTCGAGGAACGGGACGTTGGCGTCGCGGAAGAGGTGCGTCGCGTCGTAGACCCCGCAGTTGACACCGATCCCGCACCGCTCGCCGATCGTGATCGAGCGCGAGCACGCGAGGACCACGTCGTAGGTGAGGTACGAGCCGGTGCCGATCGTGACGCGCCCCTCCTCGAAGATCTCGACGCGGCAGTTGCGGCGGAACTCGCAGTCGTCGCCGACGATCAGCGTCCCGTGCGCCGGGATGTCGACGCTGAAGCCGGGACCGACGTAGACGCGGCGGCCGAAGCGGACCGTGGCGCCGGGGTGGCGGAAGATCACCCAGCGCTGGCGCAGCAGCGACGCGAGACGCCGGCCGAGCCCGTACTCGAAGTCGTGGACGACGCGCCGGATCACCGCGCGGCCGCGACCAGCTCGTCGTAGAGCGCCTCGACCTCGGCGACGTGGTCCGCCATCGGCCGCACGTGCTCGTCGCGGTGCTCGCGCAC
>DASZDG010000043.1:0-17665 GCA_035942255.1 Actinomycetota bacterium
AGCCACCACGACCGCGTCGCGCACCGCCTCGTGGGCAAAGAGACACGCCTCGATCTCACCGGGCTCAATCCGAAAGCCGCGGATCTTGACCTGGTGGTCGACCCGCCCCAGGAACTCGATGTTCCCGTCTGCCAGATAGCGCGCTCGGTCCCCGGTGCGATAAAGCCGCGCCCCCGGGACACCCGAGAACGGATCGGGCACGAAGCGCTCGGCGGTCAAAGCAGGCCGTTTGACGTAGCCCCGCGCGACTCCGGCGCCTCCGATGTAGAGCTCTCCCGGGGCGCCTTTGGGGACGAGGTTGCCGTAGCGATCGAGGATGTAGACCGTCGTGTTCGCGATCGGGCGCCCGATCGGCACCGAGGCCGCGTCGTGAGGCAGCTGGGAGATGTCGTAGCAGCACGAGAACGTGGTGCCCTCGGTCGGCCCGTAGCCGTTGATGAGCCGCGTTCGCGGCAGACGCTCGATAGCCGTGGCGACGTGGCTCCGCGACAGCGCATCACCGCCGGCGAGGAGCTGGCGCACCTGCTGCAGACCGCCGGGAACGGCGTCGATGACAGCGTTGAACAGCGACGCGGTGAGCCAGGCGACGGTGACGCCATCGCGCTCGATGATCTCCGCCAGCTCTTGCGGCGAGACCACACCGGGGTCGGCGATCGCGATGCGCGCTCCGTGGAGCAGCGGCACCCATAGCTCGAAGGTCGACGCGTCGAACGAGACGGGCGCGAACTGGAGGAAGACGTCCTGCGGTGCGACGTGTACGTAGTCGCCCGTAACGAGACGCACGACGTTTGCGTGCGTCACCGCCACCCCCTTCGGGGTGCCGGTCGAGCCCGACGTGTACATGACGTAGGCGAGGTCCTCCGAAGACGCCCCCCCGGCAGGGTCGGTGTCGGGTCGCGCCGCGATGACGTCGCGATCCGCGTCGAGCAGCACCAGCTCGACGGACTGCGCGTCAACGCGTCCGGCAAGCCCGGCGGTGGTCACCACCGCCGGGGCGGCGGTGTCCTCCAGGATGAAGGCGAGGCGATCGGCGGGGTAGCCGGGGTCGAGGGGTACGTAGGCGCCGCCCGCCTTCAAGACGGCCAGCAGGCTCACGACCAGATCGAGGCCACGCTCCAGGCAGACGCCGACCGAGATCTCGGGCCCCACGCCTTTGTCGACGAGATGGTGGGCCAACCGGTTGGCGCGCCGGTTGAGCTCTCGATAGGTCAGCGCGCGGTCGCCGAACGTGAGCGCGACCGCGTCGGGGCCCTCCTGGGCCCGCGCCTCGAAGAGCTCGTGGACCAGGCTCGTCCCGAGGGGGCCGCGTGGCTCCGTCACGGCGTACGACGTCGACGTGATCGTGGCCTCGGTGGGGCCGTAGTTGTTCAACAGGGCGGGGCCCTCGCCCGCCTCGAGCCACGCTCGCAGCCGCGACGAGGCCATCGCCTCGCCCCCGGCCGCGACGAGCCGGAGCGACGGCGTCGCGCACAGCCGCTCGACGGCGGCCGAGTCGCCCGCGAGCTGGTGCCAGTACGCGGTCGGGGGATTGAGCAACGTGATCCCCAGCGCCGCGACCTTGTCCGCCAGCGTCGCGGGATCCCACACCCCGTCGCGCAGGACGATGCTCGCGCCCGCGGTGAGCGGCGACAGGGTCTGCTCGAGCGACACGTCGAAGTTGAACGACCCGAACACGAGCACCCGGTCCGACGAGGTCAGCGCGTAGTGCTCGCCGATCGCGACACAGTGCGTGCCGAGGGAACCATGGGTCACGGCCACGCCCTTGGGTGTGCCGGTCGATCCCGACGTGTAGATGACGTACGCGACCTCTTCCGGAGAGACGTCCCGCGCGAGGTCGGTGTCGGGACGGGTCGAGATGGCGTCCGCGTCGACCAGCACCGGGTCGGCGCCGGCGCGCAAGCGTCCGGCGATCTCCGACGTGGTCACGACGACCGGAGCGGCGGTGTCCTCCACCATGAACGCCAGCCGTTCCGCCGGATACTCCGGGTCCAGCGGGACGTAGACGCCGCCCGCCTTCAACACCGCGAGCAGGCTCACCACGAGATCGGGCCCGCGCTCCAGACACACGCCGACCGGGACGTCGGGGCCTACCCCCTCGTCGACGAGATGGTGGGCGAGGCGGTTGGCGCGCCGGTTGAGCTCACCATAGGTGACGTCGTCGTCGCCGAACGTGAGCGCGACCGCGTCGGGGTCTTCATGCACTCTCGCCTCGAAGAGCTCGTGAACGAGGCCGGCGTCTGCGTGATCGGCGGCGGTGTCGTTGAGCTCGACCACCAGGTGGTGGCGCTCCTGCGGAGACAGAAGCTCGACCTCGGAGACGGTCCGGCCCGCGTCGGACGCGACCCCCTCCAGGATGTTCTGCAGGTGGGCCGCCAGCCGCTCGATAGTCGCGCGCGTGAAGCGGCCCCGGTCGTAGGCGATCTCGAGAGAGACCGACGTCCCGGGCCTGACGACGAGCGCGAGCGGGTAGTTCGTCCGCTCGAACCCGTCGAGGTCCGAGAGCGTCACCTCCGTGTCCGTACGGGATGCCGCCTGCCGCGGGTAGTTCTCGAAGACGACGATGCTGTCGAACAGCGACGTCCCGCCGGGGACGTCACTCCACGCGTGGATGTCGGTCAACGCGCTGTGCTCGAACGGCCCGCGGGCGATCGCCTCTTCCTGGAGGCACTCGAGCCAGTCGCCGACGGTCGCGGACTCGTCCACCGCGACCCTGACCGGAACGGTGTTGATGAACAGCCCGACCATCTCCTGCACGCCGGGGAGCTCCGCCGGACGACCGGAGACCGTGGCGCCGAACACGACGTCGTCCTCGCCGCTGTAGCGGGACAGCAGCAGCGCCCACGCGGCCTGCACGATCGTGTTGAGCGTGAGGCGCTCACGGCGCGCCAGACCGTCGAGGGCCGCGGTCGTGTCCTCGCCGAGGTCGAGCGCGTGGCGCCGCAGCTCCTCGGACGCGCCGTCGCCGTCTTCGGGGAGCGGCGTCGGCGCGGCGAACCCCGCGAGCCGGTCGCGCCAGTAGCGCTCGTCCCCGCCGGAGTCTCGCCGGCTCAGCCACTCGATGTGGTTGCGATAGGGAGGAGCGGCCCCCGTTGCGCGCGCCTCACCGCGCACGAGCGCGTGGTAGCGCGCCAGCACCTCGGCCCGCACCAGCGCCACGCTCCAGCCGTCCAGCAACGAGTGGTGGAAGCTCCACGAGAGCACCCACGACTGCGACCCGGTGCGTACGAGAGCCATGCGCATCAGCGGCGCGGCGCCGAGGTCGAACCCGCGGGCGCGGTCCGCCGCCAGATACGCCTCGAGGTGTTCGCGTTGAGCGTCCTCGTCGAGGTCACGCCGGTCGTGCACCTCGAGCGGGAGCGCGACATCGCGCCTCACGACCTGCAGGGGGACCTTCAGGCCCTCCCAGAGGACGGCGCTGCGCAAGGCGTCGTGGCCGGCGCACGTCTCTCGCCAGGCGCGCTCGAACGCGTCGACGTCGAGGTTCCCGGTCAGGGTGAACGTCAGCTGCTGGAAGTAGATCGCCGACCCCAGTTCGTACAGCGTGTGGAAGACCATGCCCTGCTGCAGGGGGGTGAGCGGGTAGAGGTCCTGTGTCGACCGGTCGACGAGCCCCTTGTCCCACAGCTTGTCGAGCGTCTGCTGGTCGAGGCCCGTCAGCGGGAAGTCCGACGGCGTCACGCCCCCGGCGCGCTCGTACGTGCAGTGCGCGATGAGCTCGCGGAGGGCGGCGACGAAGCCGGCTGCGACTCGCTCGATCGTCGCGCGGCGGTGCAGGTTGCGCGAGTACGTCCAGGTCACTTGCAGCGATCCGGCGGAGACGCGGCCGTCCACTTCGATCAGGTGGGAGCGGTCGCCGCCGGCGGCGCGGCCGCGACCCGTCGGTCCGTCGACCGGCGCGAACAGCTTCGTGGTGTTCTCCTGGCCGAAGCGTCCCAGGTAGTTGAAGCTCACGGGTGCCGACATCGCGACGCGGGAGCGGACGTCGTCGGGCGCGAGGTACCGCAACACGCCGTAGCCGGCGCCGCGTCGCGGCAGCGCGCGCAGCTGCTCCTTGACCGTCTTCAAGAGCCCGGACGGGCCCGCTCCGGCCACGTCCAATGCGACCGGGAACAGCGACGTGAACCAGCCCACCGTGCGCGTGAGGTCGACGCCGTCGACGAGGTGTTCGCGTCCGTGGCCCTCGAGGTCGATCACGATCCGGTCGGAGCCGGTCCACGCCGACATCGCCCGCGCGAGCGCCGCCATCAGGACGTCGTTCACCTGCGTCCGGTACGCCGCGGGGACCTCTTGCAGCAGGGCCTCCGTCTCGGCCTCGTCGAGCGTGAGCGTGACTTCGTCGGTCGACGCTTCGTCGTTCGGCCCGAGGTCGTGGTCGACCGGCAGCTCGAAGGACGCGCCCGCGGCCCCCGACCAGTAGTCGAGCTCGGAGAGCGCCTCAGCGGAAGAGGCGTATGCCATGAGGCGCTCCGCCCACTGCCGGAACGACGTCGTCTTCGGCGCGAGGCGGATCGGCCTCCCGCGGCGCAGCTGCTCGTACGCCGACTCGAGGTCTTCCAGCAGGATGCGCCACGAGACGCCGTCGACCGCGAGGTGGTGGATGCACAGGAACAGCCGCGCGGCCCCCTCGCCGAGGTCGAACCACGCGGCACGCAACAGAGGGCCGTTGGCCAGGTCGAGGCTCGTCTGCAGCTCAGCACAGGCCGTCTCGAGCGCGCGCTCCCGGTCTGCGGGAGCTTCCGCGGAGAGGTCGATCACCGAGACGTAGCCGGAACGCTCGGCGGGTGCGTTGTGCTGCGTCCAGCCTTCCGGGGTGCGTACGAAGCGCAGGCGCAGCGCGTCGTGGTGCTCGACGAGCGCGGCGAGCGCGGCTTCGACGAGCTCGGCGTCGGTGCCGTCGGCGCGCAACAGCCGGGACTGGTTGAAGTGATGGCGCTCGGGCAGGTCGCGCTCGAAGAACCAGCGCTGGATCGGCGTCAGAGCGACGTCGCCCGTGACCGCGCCCTGCTCGACGGAGACGGCCTCGCCCCCGCCCGCGACCGCGGCCAGGCCCGCGACGGTCTGGTGCTGGAACAACAGACGCGGGGTCAGGCCGAGCCCCGCAGCGGCGGCGCGCGCGACGATCTGGATGCTGAGGATCGAATCCCCGCCGAGCTCGTAGAAGTTGTCGTGGATGCCGATCCGCTCCAGCCCGAGGACCTCGCACCAGATGCCGGCGAGGACCTCCTCGTCGTGGGTGCGCGGCGGCGCGTAAGCCGCCTCGACCTCGCGGCGCGCCTCGGGCGCGGGCAATACCGCGCGGTCGACCTTGCCGCTGGGGGTCAGGGGAAGCTCGTCGAGCACGACGAAGTACGCCGGGATCATGTAGTCGGGGAGGTGGTCGCTCAGGTGCGCGCGCAGCTCGGCCGTCGCCGGCAGCGCGCCGTCGCCGACGACGTAGGCGGCCAGCCGCGTGTCAGCGCCCGCGTCGCCGACAGCCACGACGACCGCATCGAGCACGGCGTCGTGCGTCACCAGGCACGCTTCGATCTCGCCCGGCTCGATGCGGAAGCCGCGGATCTTGACCTGGTGGTCGACGCGTCCGAGGAACTCGATGTTCCCGTCGGGCAGATAGCGCGCGCGGTCCCCGGTGCGATAGAGACGCGCTCCCGGCACCGAGGAGAACGGATCGGGCACGAACCGATCGGCCGTGAGCGCGGGGCGGTTGAGATAGCCGCGCACCACGCCGACGCCGCCGATGTGGAGCTCGCCCGGCACGCCGGCCGGGACGGGGTTGCCGCCGGGGTCCAGGATGTAGATCGCGGTGTTCGCGATCGGCCGGCCGATCGGGACGGAGTCGCGGCCGTCGTCCTCGCAGCGGTGGAAGGTCACCTCGATCGACGCCTCGGTGGGGCCGTAGAGGTTGTGGAGCTCGCCGTCGAAGCGCTGCTTGAAGTCCCTCACCGTCTGGGGCGACAGCGCCTCGCCGCTGCAGATCGTGAGACGGGGCTCGTGGCGCGCGGCCCCCTGCGCCAGGTACGGCGTCAGCATCGACGGCACGAAGTGGACGATCGTTACGCCGTGCCGGTGGATGGCCTCGGCGAGGTAGCGCGGGTCCTTGTGGCCGCCCGGTCGCGCCATCACGAGGCGCGCTCCGGTGACGAGCGGCTCGAACAGCTCCCAGACCGACACGTCGAACGTGAACGGAGTCTTCTGCAGGAAGGCGTCGCCCGGCCCGATCGCGTACTCGCGCTGCATCCACGCCAGCCGGTTGCACACGCCGCGGTGCGCCACCATCACGCCCTTGGGGGTGCCGGTGGAGCCCGACGTGTAGATGACGTACGCGAGGTCTTCGGGAGAGGCGATGCGGCCGAGGCCGGTCGCGGGACGCGCCGAGATCACGTCTCGATCGGCGTCCACTAGCAGGGGCTCGGCGCGCGCCGCGCTCACGCGTCCGGCGAGGCCGGAGATCGTGACGACCACGGGGGCCGCGGTGTCCTCGAGCATGAAGCCCAGGCGCTCGGGCGGATAGTCGGGGTCGAGCGGGATGTAGGCGCCGCCCGCCTTCATGATCGCGAGCAGCCCCACCACCAGGTCTACTCCGCGCTCCAGGCAGATGCCGACGCGGACGTCGGGCCCCACGCCCTTGTCCCTGAGGTGGTGGGCGAGCCGGTTGGACGCCGCGTCGAGCTCGCGATAGGTGAGCGCGTCGTCGTCGGTCACGAGCGCGAGGGCCTCGGGCGTCTCCAGCGCCTGGGCCTCGAAGAGCTCGTGGATGCAGCGGCCGGCGGGGAAGGGGGCCGCGGTGTCGTTGAGCTCCGTGACGACGCGGTGGCGCTCCCGCGCGCTCATGACGTCGAGCTCCGACAGCGGGCGGTCGGGATCGACCGTGATCGCGTCCAGCACGTTCCCGTAGTGGCTCGCGAGGCGCTCGATCGTCAGGGCGTCGAAGACGTCGGTGTTGTACTCCCACAGCAGCGTGATGCGGTCGTCGATCCGGTCGGCGATCCCGATCCCGCTCTCGGCCCGGGGCATGACGACGACGTTCAGGTCCGTCTTCGCGGAGTCGTTCGTCGCCTCGAACACCGTGCCCGACGCGTCTCCGAAGTCGATCTGGGAGAGCGGGGCGTCGTTGAAGCTGAACATCAGGTCGACGAGGGGGTTGCGGGTCGCGTCGCGGACCGGGTTCAACATCCGGACGACCTCGGCGAAGGGGAACTCCTGGTTCTGCATCGCGCCGAGCACGACGTCGCTCGCGAGCCGCGTGAGGTCCCGCACCGTCGAGACCCCGTCGAGGTCGCACCGCAGCAGCACCGGATTGACGAACATCCCGATGAGACGGTCGGTCTGGCCTACGTTCCGGTTCGCGAACGCCGACGAGATCGCGACGTCGTTCTCTCCGCTGTAGCGCGAGACGAGCAGCGTGAACGCTGCGAACATCACTGCGAACGGGGTGACGCGCTCGTCGCGGCAATAGTCGCGGAGCGACGCGGGAAGGCCGGGCGGAAGATCGCTACGGAGCGCGTGACCGACGAACCTCTGGACCTCTCGTCGCTTGCGGTCGTAGGGGAGCTCCGGTGACCGCGAGATCCCGCGGAGCTTCTCCGCCCAGTAGTCGCGCCGGGCCCTCATGGCCTCCGAGTCGATGACCTCCCGCTCCCACCGGACGTAGTCCCGGTACTGGAACGGAAGCTCTTCGAGCGGCGACTCTTCGCCGCGCTCGAACGCGTTGTAGACGGTCGTGAGCTCGCGCATCAGCAGCGCGAACGACCAGCCGTCGTGAACCATGTGGTGCTCCACCAGGATGAGCTCGTGCTCGTCGGGTCGAAGCCGAACCACCGTCCATCGCATCAAGGGCAGCCGCGACAGGTCGAACGGCGTCCGGAGCTCCGCGCGCGTCACGGCGTCGAGCTCCGCACCGACTCGATCCGGCGGCAGGTGCGTGAGGTCGACGTGGGCGACCGGTGCCGTCTCGGGAGGAAGCACCACCTGCTCGGCGTGACCGTCGACCTCGCGGTAGACCGTGCGAAGGATCTCGTGCCGCGCGACCATCTCGGTCACCGCGCGCCCGAAGACCTCGACGTCGAACGCGCCTACGACGCGGATCGTCGTCTGCGTCTGGTAGGCGATGCTCTCCGGGGCGAGCTTCGTGTGGAACCAGACCTGCTCCTGCTGGAACGAGAGCGGTGCCGTCGTCTCGTTCGGTCGCGGCCGGACGGGAGGCAGCTGTGGACGGTCGGGGGCCGCGCGCAGCGACTCGATCTCGGCCGCCAGCCGTCGCGGAGTGGTCGCGATCACCTGGGGGGCCGCGAGCTCGACTTCGAACTCCGACCGGATGCGCGCGACGACCTGCATGGCCGCGAGGGAATGGCCGCCGAGCTCGAAGAAGTCGTCGTCGATCCCCACGCGGTCGACGAACAGGACCTCCTGCCAGACCTCGACGAGCCACCGCTCGACGGCGGTCCGCGGCGGCGCGAACGAGCCCGTGACCCTCCCGCGCAACGGGTCGGGGTCCGGAAGGGCGTCCGCGTCGACCTTCCCGTTGGGCCGCAGCGGCAGCGCCGGCAGGACGACGTAGCCCGTGGGGAGCATGTAGTCCGGGACCGCTCCCTTCAGCCGGTCACGGAGTGACCGCGCCGACGGGATCCGCTTGACGTCGACCGGGGTCACGTACGCGACGAGACCCCTGCCGTCGCTCGTCCCATCGCCCTCGGGGCGGACGTACGACTGGCCGACGTCCGGATGAGAGCACAGGGCGATCTCGATCTCCGACGGCTCGACGCGGTGGCCGCGGATCTTCAGCTGACGATCGAGGCGCCCCAGGATCTCGACGTCGCCGTCCGGCAACACCCGGGCGCGGTCGCCGGTGCGCAAGAGCCGGGTCCCCGGCCGCGCCGGATGCGGAACGAAGCGTTCGGCGGTGAGCCCCGGGAGCCCGTGGTAGCCGCGCGCGAGCGCCTCGCCGCCGATCCACAGCTCTCCCGCGGCTCCGGGGGCGACCTGCTGCATGTGCTCGTCCAGGACGAACGCCTCGCACTGCGCGATGGGAGCGCCAACCGGCAGGGTCTCACCACCGGGAACGTCACCCGGGGGGAACGCGCGCGATGCGACGGTGATCGTCGTCTCGCTCAGGCCGTACGCGTTGACGACGGGGATATCGGTGTGCTTCCACCACCGCGCGAGCGTGGCGGCCGGTGCCTTCTCGGTCCCGGCGACGAGCAGCCGAAGGCATCCGGGGGGTGGGTCGCCGAGCGCGTCGAGCTCCAGCGTCCACTGCGTCCAGTACGAGGTGGGGAGGTTCACGACCGTGACGCCTTCGGAGTCGAGGAATCGCTGGAGCTCGGCCGGGGCCATCGCGGGACCCGGCGGTATGACGACGCACCCGCCCGCGCCGAGCGTCGGAAAGATCTCTTCGGCGGCGACATCGAATGCCGGGTTCGCGAACTGGAGCACGCGGTCCACCGTCGACAATCCGTATCGATCACGGATCGCGGACAGATGGTTCGCGAGCGCCGCGTGCGTGACGGCGACGGGCTTCGGCCGTCCTGTGGAGCCCGACGTGAAGACGACGTAGGCGACGTTGGCGGGGTCGACGGCCTCGGCGAGGTCGTCCCCGGCCCAGGCCGCCAGGTCGAGCTCGTCGACCACGAGCGTCTCCGCCGTCTGGTTGCCGAGGTGTCGCACTTCGTGCGTCGACGTCAGCAGGAACGACGCGCCGGCACCGCGGAGCATCTCCTCCGTCCTCGCCGGGGGATCGGCTACGTCGAGCGGCAGGTACGCGGCCCCCGCCTTCAGGCTCGCCAGCTGCGCGACGACGAAGTCCGCTCCACGCGGCAGGTAGAGGCCGACGATCACCTCGGGCCCCGCGCCGCGCTCCTGCAGCAGCCGGGCGAGCCGGTTCGCGCGCTCGGTCAGGGCGCGGTAGGTCAGTGTCTCCTGCGGAGCGTCGACCGCGTCCGCGTCGGGCGTCGCTGCAGCGCGTTCCTCGAAGACCTCGTGTACCGGGCGGTGCCGGAAGAACCCACCGTCGTCGCGGCCGCCGCCCGCGACGCGGCGCCCGTGCTCGCCGAGGGAGACCTCGATGTCCGCCACCTCAAGCTCCCCCTTCGCCGGATCGCGGGCCCGCCGGGTACTGCCTCACGGACCATTTGTAGGAAGACGCACCCTCGATCGCCACGGCGCCCTGGTGGCCCGGGATCTCCAGCTCCGTCCCCACCCACGACGGCTCGGATGAGCTCTCGAAGACCTCGAACTCATCACCCTCGTAGGTCCAGCCGCACGTGTCCAGGGCCGTCAACTGGTCGAGGCCGCGGGCCGACACCTTCGACACCGCTTCCTTGCGAGTCCAGATCCCGAAGAAGGCACGAACGGCCGCGTCGCCATCGAGCGCGTCGAGGCGCGCTCGCTCTCTAGGGGAGAGGGCGGTCTCGGCTATCTGCCGCCAGTCGAAGCCGGCGACGACCCTCTCCACGTCGACCCCGATTTCAGCTCCGTTCGAGACGGCGACGAGCACGAGCTGATCCGAGTAGGAGCAGCTGAACCGTATTTTCGACTGCCCGCCGGAGGACGGCAATAGGGATGGCTTCCCGTGGTCTTCCGAACCGCAGGTCGCACAACGCCGGGCGATGCGGAGGCCGGCCGCGGGGGCCGCGCTGTAGAGGCCGAGGATCGACCGGACGCGCGCGTGCCCGACGACGAAGCGCCGGAAGTCCTTCTGGAAACGGAACCGGGACGCGCGGTCTCGCTCGGCCGGATCCAGGAGGGCGATACAGCTCTCGAGCTCCTCCGTGTCGACGCGATGGTCCGCTACCCAGACGTGAGCCTCGTCCTCTGGCAATTCAAGGGAATCTGCCCGTCCCGCTCCTGCTTCTCGGCCGTCCGGCAACCTCGGGTCGCCGATCCTGCTCGCGCTGCCGCTTTCCGCCTTGCTGCCCTCCGCTGATGTCTGCGTGACCGGCCGGTTGCCTTGCCTCGCCGTCTGCTCTCGGCTCCCTTTCTCCTAACTGCAATCTTCTCCTCCCCGCAAACGCGCGGAAAAAGAGGGTCCGGGCCGGCGCCGCGTAAGCGATCGTCCGGCCCGTTCGTATCCCTGAAGACGGCCGGCAACGAAGCCGGCGACAGAACGGAAGGGGATGATCGTGAGACGTCTTCTGCTCCTGGCAGCCGTCACGGCTGCGTTGCTGGTTCCCGCCTCGTCGGCGTCGGCGGCCGAGTGCTACGACATCGAGGTGCCCAACAGGCCGACGCTGCGCATCTGCATCTGAGCGAGCGGTAAGCGCACGCCGCGAACACCCACTCGCGCCTCACTATCCGGTGACGCGCGGGTGGGGGCGCGGTGTGGGGGCCGCGGCTCAAGTCACCGCCAGGCCCACCAGCCAGGTCGCGATCATCAGGACGCCGGCCACAAGCTCCGCGAGGATTCCCACTCCGACCGCCTTCAGGACCTCGACGGTCGAGCGACGCGCCGGCGCGCCGGGTCCCACGCGACGCGTTTCGGCGACGTAGACGCCGAGCACCCCGCCGAGCAGGACCCCCAACGGCGGCAGCACGACGAGCCCGACGATCGCTCCGACCGCGCCGGCCACCATTGTGGAGCGCGGCAGCTCTCCCGACAGGCGGCGCCCCGGAAGCGCGTACTTCGCGACGATCCCGAGGACGAACAGGACCGCCATGACCGCGACCACGACCACGGGCCCTCGTCCTCCGTCGGCGACGAACGCGGCCCACCCGACGCCCGCCCCGAGGATCAGGAGCGTTCCCGGGAGCCCGGGCACGACGACGCCCACCAGAGCGATCAGCATGACGAGCCCCGTCAACGCGTTCGCGGCCGCGTTCGTCACCCCGCGAAGAACCGGTAGCCGAGCCGGAGCACGATCGGGGCGAGCCGGTCGAACTCTTCCTTCTCCAACACGTGGAAGTCGAAGGCATCGGCGAGGCGGTCCTCGACGTTGAAGAGGGCCGAGACGTAGAACGCGTGCTCGATCGCCTCATCGGTGAGCCCCGCCTCCCGCGCCCGCCGGACGTCGTCAGGGCCCAGCTCCTCCGGGCGCAGCGTGAACTTCTCGATCAGTAGCAACGCTTCCCTCATCGCATCGTCTGTTGCCGCGTCTGCTCCTTCTGCCAGTATCGACGCGACGTATGCAGGATCCATGCCGACCGACGCGACCGCGCCGTGGGCTCCCGTTCAGAAAGGGCACTGGTTGAGCCGGGACGTGTACGCGGCGAACAGCTCCCGTTCACCTGCCGACCACGGCGACGGCCCCCGCATCACCTGATGCACGACCTGCGCGAACGTGCGTCCGAAGAACTTCGGCCGGTACATCATGGTCTTGAGCACGTCGGATATCCGGCCGCCCATGATCGCGATGAGGAGCCGGGGACGGCCGCTGTGCCCGTCGTCGAGGACGCCGAGGCGCATCAGTCCCTCGCCTCCTGCAACACGCGAGAGGCGTGCTCGAGCCGGGACAGCCCGGCCCCCAGCGCGGTCGCGATGGTGAGCTCGAAGATCTCGTCTTCGGACCATCCTGCCGACTTCAGCTCCTCTACGTCGCGGTCGACGACCTTGTACGCATGGCGCCGGACCTTCTCGGTGTACGCCTGCGCGACGGATGGCACGTCGGAACCCGTCGCGGCCGCAAAGCGCACGACGGAGAAAAGCTTGCCCGGCCCGTCCACGACGCGATCGAGCAGGTCGTCCAGCTGGTCCTTGATGCTCCGCTTCGACGTCATGTCCCTCGGTCACCCACTCCCTCACGGTCGATCGGGATCACCGGCGCGAGCTGTGGCCGTTTCGCATACCTGCCGTCGCCGGACGAGCGGCCCGTGAGCCTGCGGTGCACCCACGGCAAGAGGAACGCCCGGGCCCATCGCAGCTCTTCGTTCAGGCGGAGGCGTTGCGAGACCGAGGGGCCCGGCAAATCGGCGCCTGGCGCGTGGGGATCATCGACCGTCGCGCCGAGCGTACGTGCCGTTGCGGCCGCCAAACCCCGGTGACCCTCGGGACTCAGGTGCAGCCGGTCCTCGCACCACATCTTCCTGTCCGCCAGGACCGGGAAGTCCTCTGCTTCCACGAGCAGCGCGGCGCGGTCTGCCGCGATCGTGCGAACACCGTCGTTGAAATAACGGAGACGTCTCCGCGCGAGGCGAGCGACCGGGTTGATCGGCGACACGTCCGGAAACGTCGCGGTGACGACCGTGGCGTCGAGCGCCCGTAGGTCGCGCAGCATCTCGTCCATGTGGGCGAGCGCCGCGTCGAGGTCGAGGCGCGGCCGGATGACGTCGTTGATACCGGCGACGACCGTGACGAGGTCGGGCTCGAGCGCAAGCGCGGGGGCCAGCTGTTTCTCGTGTACCTGGTCCGTCAGGCTCCCCCGCACGGCGAGGTTGGCGTAGAGCAGCCGTGGGTTGGCGGCCGCGAGCAGCTCCGCCAGGCGGTCCGCCCAACCCCGCTCGGACCCGTCGGGGTACGGCTCGTCGCCGACTCCCTCGGTCCCGCTGTCGCCGAGCGCGACGTACCGGTGCCAGAGCGGTGGGGGGTTCGGCCCGCTCATGCTTCCGCTCCGCCGGAATGCGCCGCCGGGACGAGCCGCCGTCTCCGCATCCACTCGGCAATCGCCCGGCCGATCGCAGGACCGTGGTCCTCCTGCACGTAGTGGAGTCCGGCGCCGATCGGTTGGATCTCGAGCGACGCGACCTGCTCGCGGCACCAGGCCACGACGCGCTCGGTGACGACGCCACCGGGCTCGAACGCGAGGAGCAGCTTCGGCACCTCGGTCGATCGGGTGAGCCATTCGCTGTAGGCCTCCACGCGAGCTACCACCTCGGGAGGCTCGCCCTCCATCGGGAGGTGACGCGGGAACGCCAGCATCGGACGGCGCGCCTGTCGCTCCGCGAACGGCGCGCGATACGCCTCCATCTCCTCGTCAGAGAGCTTGCGGTGCATGCCCGCAGGCAAGACCAGCTCGACGAACAGGTTCTGGTCGAGGATCAGCTCCTCGCCCTTGTCGCTGCGGAACGCCTTGAAGAGGTCGCGCGCCTCGGGCGGCTGCCATTCGTCCCACGTCTGCGGCCGCGGGTACGTCTCCATGAAGGCGATCCCGCGCACGCGCTCCGGATGTCGAGCGGCCCAATCGAAGGCGAGCGCTCCGCCCCAGTCGTGGCCGACGAAGGTGATGTCGTCGAGGTCGAGGGCGTCTAGCCACGCGGCGAAGTAACGAGCCTGATCGAAGAAGCCGTATGCGATGTCGGGCTTGCCGGAGCGTCCGAAGCCGATCAGGTCGGGGGCCAGGCACCGGCCGAGCGGCGCCAGCTCCGGAACGACCGAACGCCAGAGATAGGAAGACGTCGGATTGCCGTGCAACAGCACGATCGGCGCTCCCTCGCCTGCCTCCTCGTAGTGCATCGACGAGTCGAGGGCCGCGGCATCAGGCATGGCTGTCGACTCCTCGAGCGAGCATCCGGTCGCGGGCGAAGATCCTGCCGAGACGCTTTGCAGCCGCTCGTTCGCCCGCGATGACCAGCTTGCCGGCCGCGGCCGCTGCCGACGCGGAGGTCTCGCCGGTGACGAGGGCCGTCCACGTGCCCTCGTCGGTCGTCACGACCACCGCGGGATCTTCGGCCCGGCCGTCACGAAGCTCGACCGACCCGTCGTCGACGACGAAGTAGAAGGCGGAGTCGCCGACGACGTACTGATAGGTCTCGCTCACGCCGGCGGCCGCGTCGCGATCGGCGAGAGCGGCCATCCCGACCGCCGACCAGCGCGGCCGGAAGGTCTCCTCCGGACGGCGTTCGCCGATGCGCCTCGCGCCCCACGCGATCAGCGGCGCCAGCGCGTCGGCCAGGTCTCGGCCGTCGGCCGTGAGCTCGTAGACCTGCCGCGCGGCGGGTGGGGGGAGGTCCGTACGCGCGACGATGCGGTCCCGTTCGAGGTCGCGGAGGCGTTCGGTGAGGAGCTTCCGGCTTATCCCCGGGAGCCCGTCGACGAGGTCGGTGAAGCGCCGCGGTCCGGGCCGGAGCTCGCGCACGATCAGCAGCGCCCAGCGGTCGCCGGCTACGTCGAGGGTGCGGGCGAGGGCGCAGTACTGCCGGTAGCCCTCACCCACGTCGAGTCCCCGTTGGAAACGTCTTGGTATTCAAGATGAACTAGATGATACCGCCCGGAGACCTGGAGAGGTTTCCGGCGCGCCCGCCACGAAGGTCTGTTGGTCACCCTGTGGCAGTGGACGAGAGGAGAACAGGATGAGGAAGAGGATGGCGACAGTGGCGCTGGCGGCGTCGCTGCTGGCGGCGGCTCCCGTGGCGCCGGCTCGGGCGGACGTCGACTGCACGCCGGTCGCACCCGGCCTCGGCTGTACGGTCAGGTGCTTCGTGTGGTGGACGACCGACTTCGTCTTCGGCGGCCTGCAAGACCCGGGCTACACCTGCGCGGACGCGTAGACCGCAGGAGTGGAAGGTGCCCCCGTCGCGGGGGCATCTTTCGCGTAACCGAACGATCTACCGGACCAGCTCCGCGACGCTACCCAGCATCCGGACACCGCGCCCCTTGGTCCATTCCCACATCCACACGGCGCCGTTATCGGTGATCAGCTCACCCCGGTCGTCCCACGCGTATCGCTTGACGAGCCCGTCGACCCCCTCGGTCGTGTCGAGGTACTCGACGACGTGGGCGCGCACCTCTTCGGTCGACTCGGAGCCCGTCAGCTCGCGCAGCGCGTCGATCACGACGTTCGCGCCGTCGAACCCTTCTGCCGCGAAGAACGGGGGAGGCGTGCCGTGACGCGCCCGGTAGTCGTCGACGAAAGCCTCTGCTCCTTCGATCTTCGTGGTGTCGCTGCACGCACAGCTAAGGCGGGCCCGCCCGGGCGGCACGCGCCTTTCGGGCCCGTAGATGGCGCCGCCGCCGGTGACGAAGGGCACCTTCGCGTCGTAGAAGGCGCGCACGGCCTCGAAGACCTCCCACGCCTCCGGTGAGTAGCCTGCGAAGAACACGAGGTCGGCAGAAACCCGCCGGATCTTCCGCGCCACGTCCTCGGGGAAGGTCTCGGGGTTGAAGGGGATGAGGGGGCCTGCGAGACGCCGCCGCCCCAGTGCCGCTCGGACGTGTTCCACGACGTCGTCCGAATACGACTGGACGGTGTTCACGATCGCGACGCGCCGCGGGTCGAAGACACGCTTGACGTAGAGCCCCGTCGCCGTTGCCTGCCGGTCGACGGGAGCGACGAGACGGAACCACGTGTCGAAACCGTCCTCGCGCATCCTGGACTCCTCGGAGATGGAGAGCATCGCGACTCCCCCCTGCTCGAAGACGTCGCCGGTCGCACGGGTCTCGCGGCTGAAGTAGCCGCACACACATGCGACGAGATCCTCGTCGTCCACGAGCCTCTGCGCGCTCGCCGGCGCCTCCTTGTGGTCGCCGTTGGTGTTCTCGGCGTGGGGCTCGAGGGTGCAGGCGAGCTCGCCGCCTTCGTTGGCGAGATCGACCGCGATCTCGACGCCCCTCGCCGGGCCGGTCCCGAACTCCGCGAGCTCTCCCTCGAGGGCGCCCATGATCCCGATGGTCCACGTGCACGCCCCTCGCGTGGCGCCACCCGTGCCGGGCGAGCAGGCCGCGACGCCCAGACTGATGCCGGCCACCACCGCGGCGGCACGCCGCAGGTTCGTCCCCACCATGCCTCCAGGCTACGCCGCCCCTAGTTTTCTGCCGGAGGCGGCCCTCGGAGAACCAGGTCGGGGTTGCGTCAGCGTGATAGAGGCGTCTCGACCATTCGCGTCGATCGTCAGCAGCCGTCGCTGTGATCAAAGGGTTTCAGGGACGCACTCTCCAGCCGCCAAACCGACGCCGTCTACCTTGTTGGCTTCTTGTCGTATGGCGGAGCGGAACTCGGACACTTAGGGGGATTCCTCTCCCAGGCTCACCCTCACCTCGGCCGCATCACCGAGGTTGTCAGTGAGGTACTGGTGACTCGGCCCTCCCGATGAAATCATCGTCTCTAGAAGGCGGGCCGCATTCCGCCAAGCGTCGCCGGAGCGCGCCCAGCGGAACCTTGAAAGAGCATCTTTCCGTCCCGCCAGGGACACGGATGTGTCGAGGAAGCCAATTGCTTCATTACGTTCGACGGCCAGACTTCGGTCGCGGTCTAGCTCAAAGCCTTCGAGTGCTTCCAGCTCGACCCTCTGACCTGTCTGTGCAATCTGTAGAAGGAGGTCGCGCAGCCGCTTCACGTCTTCCACGGACTCAGCAACCAGAACGATTGCCTTCTTGTCACTCTCCTCCTGCAATGAAACGCGGATCATGAATACGTTCGTGCTCCCTTCGGTTGGTGCGTGACGAAGGTAGTGGTTGCGCCTCTAATCATGTAGTTGGGACGGTGCCCCTGCTCGCGAACACGAACCGGCTCTTGACGGTGCCGTCAGCGTTCAGCTCCGCGACGGGCAGCAAACCTTGGCCGTAGAGGTAGCGGTTGGTGACCGCGCCGTCGACCTTGCGGGCGACCCTGCGGTTGAAGCCGTCGACGACGTAGTCGATCGTCTTGTCCGGCAGGTCGACGCCCACGAGGTTGCCGAGCTCGGCGTAGTCGTAGTCGTCGTCGCGGATGCGACGGTCTTGGACGTCCTCTGCCCCATGGCGTTGTGCTCGAAGGTCGCCCCGCCGTAGGACAGGACCCGGTCCTGCCCGTCGTAGTCGCCGGAG
>DASZDG010000044.1:0-153482 GCA_035942255.1 Actinomycetota bacterium
GGGATAGGACGAGAGGCCGCCGCCGAACGCCTCGCGCCGGAACGCCTCCATCTGCGTCTCCGTGATCCGGCCCTCGAGGTACGCCCGAGCGTAGATCCCGGGGGCGCCGTGGCCCTGGATGAAGACCTGGTCGCCGCCGCCGGGCGCGTCCTTGCCCCGGAAGAAGTGGTTGAAGCCGACCTCGTAGAGCGACGCCGACGACGCGTAGGTGGAGATGTGCCCGCCGATGCCGTCGAACGCCTTGTTCGCCCGTGACACCATGACGGCGGCGTTCCACCGGATGATTTGGCGGATCCGGTGCTCGACCTTCTCGTTGCCGGGGAAGAAGGGCTCCTCCTCGGGCGAGATCGTGTTGATGTAGTCGGTCGACACCATCGACGGCAGGCCGATCTGCCGGGCCCGGGCGTGGAGCATCACCCTGTGGAGCAGGAACCTCGCACGGCCGGGGGACGCGTCGATCAGCTGGTCCAGCGCGTCGATCCATTCCGCGGTCTCTTCTGGATCGATGTCGGGCAGCTGGTTCCGGAACGCATCGTACATAGGTCACCCACCTCGGTCGAATGCCGGCTCACCCAGGGTAAACGCGGGGCGTCCCCAACTGGTCAAGAGCCGCGAAGGGAACCCCGGGCCCGCGGCGAACCCTCAGCCAAAGGCGTCCCGACGGGCGTCTCGTTTCCCGTTAGCTAGTGGAGGGACCGAGGATGAAGGGGATTTCGCTCAGAGCGGCCGCATGCGCGATCGCATTGCTCACCGGCGCCTCGGCGCTGGCCGGCGCGGGCGCAGTCGCCGCCAAGCCGGCGGGCGCGAAGGCAGCCCGGCCTACCGACTACACGAAGCTGAAGGGGCTCTCCCAGCCCAAGTACAAGAAGACCGTGCGCGAGAGCCACATGGTCGAGATGAAGGACGGCGTCCACATGTACGTCGAGGTCGTCCGCCCCGACGTCAAGGGCCGCTTCGGGACGATCCTCGAGCTCAGCCCCTACCACGGCACGAGCGCCGACCGCTCGGGCACGCGCATCTTCCCGGGCCCCGAGGACGGCATGGCCGGGTACTTCGCCCCCCGCGGGTACGCGGTCGTCTTCGCCGACCTCCGCGGCACCGGCAAGTCCGAGGGCTGCCTCGACCACATGGGGCCGAAGGACCAGTCGGACGCGTTCGAGATCGTCGAGTGGGCGGCCAAGCAGCCGTGGTCGAACGGCCGCGTCGGGATGACGGGCCACTCGTATGTCGGGTCGACGCCGCAGATGGCCGCGGCGCAGAAGCCCCCGCACCTCGTGACGATCGTGCCGAGCGCCGGCCTCGCTGCGATGTACCACCACGAGTTCCAGCTCGGCGTCCCCTACTTCCTCCAGTGGGCGGGGCCGCTGTTCGCGTACGAGCAGCTCGCGATCCAGCGCCATCTCCCGCCGGTCGCCGGGGGCTACGGCGACAACTTCGGTCAAGGCATGCAGTACTTCGGATGCGGCGCGACGCAGTCGGCGGCGGTGACCGGCGAGGCGTACTTCAGCGGCGCCGAGACCGACTGGCACCGCGAGCGTGACTTCCGCAAGGGCGCGACGGACGCGGACATCCCGATGTTCATCATCCACGGCGTCAACGACAACGCCGCGCGCATCGCCGCCAGCGACTGGTTCATCGCCCGCAACGGCCGGCCCGGCGACAAGGCGTGGATCGGCCAGTGGGACCACGGCTCCGGCTGCTGCCCGAACCGCCGCGGCGACCATTGGACGCTCGCGCTCCACGCGTGGTTCGACAAGCACCTCTTGGGCCGCAACGTCTCGACCGGCCCCGCCGCCGAGATCTTCCTCAACGACGGGAGCATCTTCACGTCGTCGCAGTGGCCGCCGAAGCCCGACGCGCAGCTGACGTTCTACCCGCTGGGCGACGGCACGATGGGCCTCTCCGCGACCGAGACGGAGGAGGAGACGGTCAGCTACGTCGCCGACCCACGCGGCTTCACGTCCGAGTTCCAGACCGGCAACGTCTCGTTCGAGACGGCGCCGCTCCCGGAGGACATCCTGATCGCCGGCGTGCCGAAGATGCACCTCGTGACGTCGGTCACGAGCCCCCGCGTCCACATCAACGCCCAGCTCTACGACGTGAAGGGCGACAGTGCGGATCGCATCGGGCAGTCGATGTTCGCGGTGAGCCCCGAGCTCCGCAACGGCGCCGACAAGCCCGAGGTCGTCATCCCCGGCCAGGTCATGAAGATCGACCTCGTCGGTCAGGCGCAGGCGCACCTCGTCGAGAAGGGCCACAAGCTCCGACTCGTGATCGCCTCGAGCCACCCGGACAAGGTGCCCGTCTTCGCCGAGGGGGCCCAGGTGTCGGTGGTCGTCGGGGGCGAGGACGGCACGACGGTGACGGTGCCGGTGATCTACAGCCCGAAGACGTGGGCCGACCCGCTGAAGGCCGGCGCCACCGAGTAAGAGCTGGTTCACCTCCGCGCGGCGGGGGCCGGATTTTTGATGGGTGCGATGGTGCAGTACCGCGCCATCGCACCCACCTATTTCGGCACCCGGCGGCGCGGCTATGAGGGCCGCGGCTGGTGCTTAGGGGCGGTCGAAGATGTCGTGGGTTCCGACGCGGCGCCAGACGACGTGGGGCTCTCCTTCGATGCGCTCGTCTCCGTACTCGAACGTTGCCCGTCCGTTGGGGGCCCAGGTCATCTCGTAGACGTTCCGCGCTCCCTGCACCCCCCTGACCCGCAGACCCTTGCGAAAGTGTCCGTCACGGCTGAGGTCAGCGATGAACGCGCGCACCGCGGTCCGGAATTGTTCCCGCTGATCAGGAGTCAGCGACGCGAAGTCTCTGATGAATCGCCGGGTGCGTGAGTAGGTGGGCACTTCAGACCTGCCGCGTTTCGGGGTCGCCTCCCATGGCGCTTCCTCCTAACGATGTCCGCCTGGTCACCTTCTAGGCCTTTTATCGCCTGTTTTCAGGGAATGTTTAGGTGCGCCTTTGTCCGGGCCGAAAACCCCCTCAAAATGTGAAACCCTTTTGGGAACCCCATCGGCACAGAGGAGAGTCGTGGCGGCAGCGAAAGTCGGTACGTCCGGCGAGGTGACGATTCCCACGGAGATCCGGGAGGCCGCGCATCTCGAGGCGGGTGATTCCCTCGAGGTCGAGATCGTCCCCGAAGGCATCCTCCTGAGGCCCCTGAAGGGCGACGACCCGTCGCAGTCTTGGTTCTGGCGCCCCGAGTGGCAGCAGGGTGAGCGAGAAGCCTCGGCCGACGTCGCAGCCGGTCGCGTCGAGGTCCACGAGAGCGACGACGATTTCCTCGCGTCGTTGGACGAGTCCACCGATAGGTAGGTCTCAGCCTCGCCGCGGCTGGCAGGAGGGGCACCAGTAGGTGACCCTCTCGCCTCCCGGGTCCTGACCCTTGCGCAGGATCTGCGTGCCGCAGCGCCGGCACGGGTGGCCCCCGCGGCCGTAGACCCAGCGCTGCCGGCCCGGGCGGTCGTCGCCCGTCGTTACCTGCGTGCCGGTCGTGCGGTTCGCCTGTAGGAGGCGGCGCGTCAGGTCGATCACGCCCTCGTGGTCCGGGACGTCCCGCACCGGCGTCCACGGGTCGACGCCGCGCAGGAAGCAGATCTCGCACTTGTAGACGTTGCCGGGCCCCGCCATGACCGTCTGGTCCAGCAGCACCTCGCCGATCGGCCGGTCCGCGTGGAGCCGCAGGCGGCGCAGCGCCTCGTCCGCGTCCCAGCTCGTGAGCGGGTCGGGGCCGAGGTGGCCGACGACCTCGTCCTCCCGCTCCGTCGCGACGAGCTCGGACATCGCGAGGTGGAAGCCGACCGCGCTCCACCCGGCCGTCTCGAGCACCGCACGGATCGCATGCCCCGGCCCCCGCCACGGCGCGCCCGGACGGTAGAGATGCCACTCGCCGTCCATCTTGAAGTGGGTGTGGAACGTCATGCCGCCCTCGACGCGGAACAGGAAGTGCTTCCCGCGGGAGACGACCTCGAGGAGCTCCCGTCCGGACAGGTCGGCGGTGGCGATCGCGGGAACGCGGAAGTCGGTCTTCGTGAGCGCGTTGCCGGCCAGCGCGCGGTGCAGCCGCGTCGCCGCGACGAAGACGGTGTCGCCCTCAGGCACGGAGGCGGAGGCCGCGCGACGTCGGGCGGAACCCGGCGTCGATCAGGGCCTGCGCGAACGGCGTGTCCTCCACGGCCTCGCCGTCGGCCCGCTCGACGGTCAGCCGCCCGAGCGCGCCGTCCTGCGCCGCGAGCGCGAGGGCGTCGACCGCGGGGCGCACCACGTCGGGGTCGTCCGAGTACGACAGCAGGCTCCGCCCGCCCTTCTCGACGTAGATCGCGAGCCTCCCGTCGACGAGCACGACGAGGGCCCCGGCCTTGCGGCCCGGACGGTGGGACCCCCGCCGCTCCGGCCATTCGAGCGCCGCCCCGTATGGGTTCGCAGGATCGACCGCGGCGAGCACCTGCGTGCGCGCGGCCCCCTCACCCGCGTCCTCCATCGAGCGGAGCCGGTCCACCGCGCCCGGCATCGCGAACTGCGCGCCGCCCAGTCCCTCGACGAAGTAGCCGCGGCGGCAACGTCCCGACTCCTCGAATGCCTTCAGCACGCCGTAGACGCCGGCGAAGCCCCCGGCGACGCGCTCGGCCATCGCCGCGCCGCGGGTAACGAGGCCGTGCCGGAGAAGGAGCTGCTCCGCGGTCGCGTGCAGGCGGCGGGTGGCGTCGCCGGTCCGCTCGGGGACCAGGCTCCACCGGCCTGCGGCGGCGGGAGGTCCGATGCGCGACGGGAGCGTGGGGCCGCGTCGCGCGCGTGGGGGCCGCGCGCCGCGCGTTCCTCCCCGCAGCAGGGCCCGCAGCGGCGCCAGCGTGTCGTTCGTGACCAGCCCCGCCCACACGAGTTCCCACAGCGCGAGCAGCAGCTCGGTGTCGTCCGTGCTGCCGGCCGCGTCCGCGATCTGCCGGAAGAACAGCGCTCCCCCGGACGAGAGCGCCTCCAGAGCGGCGGCCGCGGCCGGGGAGAGCTCGGCCTCCACACGCTCCGGCAACAGGAGCCCTGCTCGGTCGGCGAGCGCCACCGCGACCCATCCGTCCGTGCTGCCGATCGGCCCGGCACCGCACCACACGACCTCGCCCGAGGCCCCCAGCTGGTCCAGCAGCGCGGGCGAATATCCGGGCAGCCGCGCCGGGAGGATCCGGGTCTCCAACGCCGACGCCGGGAGCGGCGCGCCCTGGAGCTGCTCGACGACCGCGAGCAGCGCGTCCGGCGTCGCCGCCCGGGGGCCGTACGGGCCGATGCCGTGCCACGCGACCGTGAAGCGCGCGAGCACCTCGGGGGCGACGGGCTCGACCTCCTTGCGGAACGCAGCGAGCGACCGGCGGCGCAGCAGCCTCAACACCTCGACGTCGATCCATTCGCGGCCGGTGCCGCCGGGGCGGAACTCGCCCTCGGCGACGCGGCCCTCGGCCTCGAGGGCCGCGAGCGCATTTCGTGCGACCGCGCGGCCGAGCCCGAACCGCGCCGCGACGTCGTCCTCGGTGAAGGGGCCGTGCGTACGAGCGAACCGCGCGACGAGGTCGGCGAGTGGGTCCGGAACCGGCTCGAGGAACGCGGCGGGGACGCCGACCGGAAGCGCGGCCCCCAGCGCGTCGCGGTAGCGGGACGCGTCCTCGGCGGCGATCAGCCGCTCCTGCCCCGCGACCCTGACCTCCAGAGCGCGGCCGCGCTCGACGAGCTCGCTGATCCAGGGGGCCGCGGGTCCGTCAGCACGCGCTCGGATCTCGTCAACGGTGAGATCGCCCAACCGGCGCAGGAGGTCGTGGAGGCCGTCGGCGTCCTTCGCGCGGCCCCGCTCCCCCAGCGCCTGCAGGTCGATCTCGAGCTCCGCCAGCGCGGCGTCGTCGATCAGCTCCCGGAGCTCCTCGCGGCCCATCAGCTCCGCGAGCAGCGAACGGTCCAGCGACAGCGCCTGCGCGCGGCGCTCCGCGAGCGGGGCGTCGCCCTCGTACATGAACGCGCTCACGTACCCGAACTGCAGCGAGCCGGCGAACGGCGAGGGCACCGGGGTATCGACCTCGACCACGCGCACCTCGCGCCGCCGCACCGACGCCATCAGCTCGACGAGCGCGGGCAGGTCGAACACGTCCTGCAGGCACTCGCGGTACGTCTCGAGCACGACCGGGAACGACTCGTGCTTGGACGCGGCCTGCAACAGCACCGCGCTCTTCTGACGCTGCTGCCACAGCGGCGTGCGCGTCCCGGGGCGGCGCTTCGGGAGGAGGAGGGATCGGGCCGCGCACTCGCGGAAGCGGCTCGCGAACAGCGCGGAGCCCCCGACCTGCCCCAGCACGACGTCCTCGATCTCCTCCGGCTCGAACAGCACCGAGTCCGCCGGAGGCGCGTCGTCGGCCTCGGGGACGCGGACGACGATCCCGTCGTCGGTGTACATCGACTGCACGTCGAGGCCGAGCCGCTCGCGGAACCGCGCCTCGATCGCCTGCGCCCACGGCGCGTGCACGCGCGCACCGAAGTACGAGTGGATGCACACGCGCCAGTCGCCGAGCTCGTCGCGGAAGCGCTCGATCACGATCGTCCGGTCGTCGGGGAGCGCGCCCGTCGCCTCCTTCTGCTCCTTCAGGTAAGCGACGAGGTTCGACGTCGCGAGCTCGTCGAGCCCCGCCTCCCGGAGCCGGGCGGCCTGGGCGTCGGGCTTGGACGCGGACACCTCGCGCACGAACTCGCCGAGCGCACGGCCGAGCTCTACGGGGCGGCCCGGAGCGTCCCCGTGCCAGAACGGCATCTTTCCGGGAGCGCCGGGGGCCGGCGACACCAGCACGCGGTCGTGGGTGATCTCCTCGATCATCCAGCTCGACGCGCCGAGCAGGAAGACGTCGCCGGGCCGGCTCTCGTAGACCATCTCCTCGTCGAGCTCGCCGACGCGCGCGGACTTCTCGCCGACGAGGAACACGCCGAAGAGCCCCCGGTCGGGGATCGTCCCTCCCGATGTGACCGCGAGGTGCTGCGCGTTCCCGCGCGGCGTCAGCACGTCGGTCGACCGATCCCAATTGAGCCGCGGACGCAGCTCGGCGAAGTCGCTCGAGGGATAGCGGCCCGAGAGCATGTCGAGGACGCTTTCGAGCCCCTGCCGCGGCAGGTCGCGGAAGGGGGCCGCGCGCCGCACGACCCGCTCGAGCGCGTCGACCTCCCACGGCTCCATCGCGACCATCGCGACGATCTGCTGGGCGAGGACGTCGAGCGGGTTGCGCGGGTAGCGAAGCTCTTCGATCGCACCGGCGCGCATGCGCTGGACGACGACCGCGCACTCGAGCAGGTCGCCGCGGAACTTGGGGAAGAACACGCCGCGGCTCACCGCGCCGACCTGGTGGCCGGCGCGTCCGACGCGCTGCAGCCCGGAGGCGACGGAGTCCGGCGCCTCGACCTGGACAACGAGGTCGACCGCGCCCATGTCGATGCCGAGCTCGAGCGAGCTAGTCGCGACGACCGCCGGCAGGCGGCCGGACTTCAGGTCGTCCTCGATGAGCAGCCGCTGCTCGCGGCTGACGGAGCCGTGGTGCGCGCGGGCGATGAGCTCGCCGGCGAGCTCGTTCAAGCGGGAGCAGAGCCGCTCGGCGACCCGCCGCGAGTTCGCGAACACGATCGTCGAGTGGTGCTCCTTCACGAGCCCCAGCAACGCCTCCTCGACGTGCGGCCACACGCTGGTCTTCGCCTGGGGCCCCGAGACCGAGCCGCCGGGCGGCTCGTCCAGCGGCTCACCCAGGGCGGCCATGTCCTCGACCGGCACCACCACCTTCAGGTCGAACTCCTTCTCGCTCGGCACCGCGACGACGTCGACGTCCGGGCCGAGCCAGCGCGCGACCTCCTCGTGCGGGCGGACGGTCGCGCTGAGGCCGACGCGCTGCGCCGGCTTCTCCAGCAGCTCGTCCAGCCGCTCGAGGCTGAGCGCGAGATGCGACCCGCGCTTCGTCCCGGCGAGCGCGTGGACCTCGTCGACGATCACGGTCTCGACCGTGCGCAGCGTCTCGCGCGCCGCGGACGT
This sequence comes from Actinomycetota bacterium, assembly GCA_035942255.1. Classification (GTDB taxonomy): domain Bacteria; phylum Actinomycetota; class CADDZG01; order CADDZG01; family WHSQ01; genus JALZEG01. The sequence goes on from DASZDG010000044.1 coordinate 8,036, forward strand.
CAGCAGCAGGAAGAGCGACTCGGGGGTCGTGATCAGCACGTCGCTCGGCCGCGACGCGAAGCGGCGGCGTTCCTCCTGCGGCGTGTCGCCGGTGCGGACCGACACCGATATCTCGGGCGGCGGCAGCTTGAGCCGCACCGCGGCCCCCCTGATCCCCGCAAGCGGAGACCTGAGGTTGCGCTCGATGTCCACCGCGAGCGCCTTCAACGGCGAGACGTACAGGACGCGCACGCCCGCCGCGGCGTCGTCCCCTCGCGGCTCCGACAGCCGGTCGATCGACCACAGGAACGCCGCGAGCGTCTTGCCCGACCCGGTCGGGGCGACCACGAGCGCGTTGCGGCCCCCGGCGATCGCCTCCCACGCGCCGGTCTGGGCCGCGGTCGGAGCTTCAAATGCGGAGTCGAACCAGGCGCGCGTCGGAGCGGTGAAGCGCTGGAGGGCCGCGCGGGACGTCTGCTTGCTCACCCGACCATGATGCCGGGCGGCGGCGGCTTCACGCGCCGGAGCGGGCCCACGTCCGGGTCACCGGCGGCCCCCCGTCGAGGAAGACGTAGCTGAGCACCACCTCCGTGCCCTCGGGGACGAGCCCGTTCGCGTCGAGCGCCTCGGCGTACAGCGCCAGCTGGTCCGGGCCGTCACCGGGGTCGAACCGCCTCCCGGTCTTGAAGTCGACGATCTCGAGGCCGCCTCCGGGGACCTGGAACACCGCGTCGATGCGTCCCCGGATGAACCGGCCGTCGCGCGCGAGCGTGAACGGCAGCTCGACCATCGCCTCGCCGGACGGGAGCACCGCCAGCTCCCGGTCGCCGTAGCCGGATGCCTTCCAGTTCGCCATCAGGTTGCTCATCACGCTCTGCTCGGTGACCTCGCCCGGGCGGTCCAGCTCCTCCTCGTCGGGGAACGGCGACATGCCGCGGGAGCGCTCCTCGATCGCGCGGTGCACCTCGGTCCCCAGCCGCCGCGCGTGCGTCGGGCGGTCCGGCAGCGGCCGGACGAGGTCCCACGCCTCGATGTCCCCCGCGGCCAGCCGCACGTACGAGGTGGCGGACACGAACTCGGGGACCTCCGGCTCCCGGGGCTCGGCGGGCGCCGCGGCCGCGGCGATCACGCTCAGCTCGTCCTCGAAACGAGCGGCGAGGGCCTCGGCGGCCGCACGATCGCCATCCGGCAAGCCCGCGAGCAGCGACTCCGCCGAGACGTCTCCCGCCACGACGGCATCGGCGGCGGCACCCCAGCCCTCGGGGAACAGCCCGTCGGTCAGCCCCACCCGCGGCTCCGGCGGCCACACCCGCCGGTCCTCCATCGCGTGGAACAGCGGGTTCTGCTCGGGGGTGTCGTCGCGCACCACGCACTCGACGAGACCCGCGGCCTCGAGCTCCGCGAGCTCGGTCCAGAACGGCGACGGGCCCTTCGGCTGCTTGTCGCGGCCGTACCACCACGCCGCCGTCACCGCCAGCTTCTGCTTCGCGCGCGTCAGCGCGACGTAGAACAGCCTGCGCTCGTCCTCGAGCACGCGGTCGCGCACCGCCTTCTGGAAGTCGTTGAGGTTGCCGTCGAACCGCGGCAGGTGCTCGGCGTCCTCCCGGACCTCGTACGGGAGCTCGGAGTAGCTCGTCAGCGGGTTCGAGCTGCGGGTGTTCGGGAAGATCGAGTACACGGGCTCGCCGTTGCGCCCGACCGCGGCCGCCACCGACGGGACGAACACGCACTCGAACTCGAGGCCCTTCGCAGTGTGCACGGTCATCAGCTTCACCGAGTCCTGGTCCGCCGGCTGCGTCGCCTCGAGCGTCTCCTCGGCCTGCTCCGCGGCGTCGAGGTACGCGATGAAGCTGCGCAGCGTCGCCTCGCCCTCGACCGGCGCGAACGCCGCCACCTGGTCGAGGAAGTTCGAGATGTTCTGCTTCGCGGTCGCGGCCGTGCGCGACGACGACGAGTCGAGGGCGTCGGAGATCCCCGCGTGGCGCACGACCTCCTGGACCAGCTCGAGCAAGGAGACGTTCGCCTTGCGCCGCATCTCCGCGAGCCGCTTCGAGAAAGCCGACAGGCGCGCCCTCGCCTCGGCCCCCAGCCCCTCGATCTCGTCGACGTGGGCAAGTGCCTCGGTGAGCGAGAACCCGACGTCGCCGGGCTCGACGTCCCGCGCCGCCTCCTTGTCGCCGCCCGCGAGCTGCATGCGCAAGTCGGCGTTGCGGGCCGCAGCCCAGCGCGCCAGCAGCGAGAGGTCGCGGTAGTGGACGCGCCAGCGGGGGCCGAGCAGGATCCGGGCGAGCCACCGGTTCGCGCCCGGCTTCGTCTCGAGAGCCCGCAGCCACGACACGACCTCGGTCACCTCGGGCGTCTTCAAGAGACCGCCGAGCCCGACGACCTCCACCGGCACGGACCTCTCCTCGAGGGCCTGCAGGACCATGTCCATCGCAGCCTTGCGCCGCACGAGGATCGCGATGTCCTTCCACGCGACGGGCGGCCGCCCGTCGTCGAGCGCCGTCCCGTGGATGCGCTCGCACTCCGCGGCGATCCACGACGCCTCCGACCGCTCGTCGGCGAAGAGGCCGACCTGCACGAGACCCTCGCCGTTGCCGGCGTGGGCGCGCAGCGGATCGCCCGGCCGACGCTCGGGATCGATGGGCTCGACCACGCGGTTCGCGACCTCGAGGATCCGCCGGCCGGACCGGAAGTTCTCCGAGAGCGACACCGGCTCGTATGCCGCACCGTCGCCGCGCGGGAAGTCGGACGGGAAGCCGATGAGGTTGTACATCGTCGCCCCGCGCCAGGCGAAGATCGCCTGGCGGGCGTCCCCGACCGCGGTCACCGCGCCGTCCTCGCCGACCAGCTCCTGAAGGAGCTTGCGTTGCGCGACGTTCGTGTCCTGGTACTCGTCCAGCAGCACGAACGGGAACCTCCGCCGGTACGCCGCCCGCACGTCGGGGTACTCGACCAGCACCTGCACCGCCTTCGTGACCTGGTCGCCGAAGTCGACGCGCGACGCCCGCCGCTTCACCGCGACGTAGGCCCCGACCGCTCGCACGAGCTCCCGCCGCTTCGCAGCCGTCTGGAGGATCTTGTCGTCCACGCCCGGCATCGACATGATCCGCTGCGCCGCGGCGTCGATGTCGTCGAGGCTCACCATGTGGTCCGCTACCGCGCCGGCGAGCGCGAGCGTCTGCCCGACGACGTACGAAGAGCGGATCTCGAGCGCGTCAAACGGCGGCAGGTCGTCGAGGCAGGACAGCACGAGCTGCCACTGCTGCGCCTCGCTCAGCAGCCCCGCGTCCGGCTCGACGCCGACGAGCAACCCGTGGTCCCTCACGATCCCGGCGGCGAACGCGTTGTACGTCTGCACGGTGACGTCCTCGCCCGACTCGTCCCGCAGCTCGTCGAGGGCGAGGCCCACGCGCTCGCGCAGCTCGTCGGCCGCCTTGTTCGTGAACGTGAGCCCGAGCACGTGGCCCGGCGATAGCGTCGCGCTCTCGATCGCCCACGCGATCCGTGCGGCCATCACCGCGGTCTTGCCGGAGCCGGCCCCCGCGATCAGATAGAGCGGCTCGAGCGGGTGCGCGATCGCGCGCCACTGCTCGTCGGTCGGGTCGAAGCCGCGCAGCGCGGCGCGTATCGCTGCGGAGCGGCGCGGGTCGTCGGTCATGCGGGAAGCTCCTTGCCCTCGGACCACAGCGGGCACAGCGGCTTGAACTTGCACCACTTGCAGTCGGCCTCGGGGTTCGGCCGGAAGTCCTCGGCGAGCACGCCCTCGATCAGCGCCGGAAGCCGCTTCAAGACCTCCTGCGCCTCCTCGGGCTTCTGGCTGCGCTTCTGCACGTCGCCGCGCGACGGAGGGACGTTCGGGTAGATCAGCTGCATCGCGGCCGGCTCGCCGAGCTCCGTGAGGTCCGGGCCCGGGGGCTCGATCGCGCCGGGGGTCGTCGCGGCGAGGTAGTAGATCGCGAGCTGCAGCGACGTGCGGGCCTCCTCCCAGCCGGCGACGCTCTTCGACGTCTTGTAGTCGGAGATGACGATGTTGCGCCCGATCTTGTCGACGCGGTCGATGCGCCCCGCGATGCGGTGGCCCTCGAAGTCGACCTTGAAGCTCGCCTCCGCGACCGCCGCCGTCCCCGGCTTCAGGTACCGGCCGTAGCGCTCGATCATCAGCTGGCCCTCGCGGTAGAACTGCCGCGCCTGCGCCTTGTTCGGGAACTGCGACGCGATCCCCTTGAAGAGCTCGTGGTAGCGCTCGTAAGCGGCCTTTGGCTCGACCGGCAACGTCCCGTTCTCGAGCTCCTCGAACACCTTGTGGATCACCGAGCCGAACTGCATGTTGTGGCTGGAGTCCGGGTCGAGCCCGAGCGCGACCGCGCACAGGTACTGGAGGCCGCAGTTGTCGTAGGTGGATATCCGCGAGTAGCTCGTGCGGAGCTTGTCGAGAGGGAGGTCGGCAGCCCCGTCGCCGCCCTGCTGCTCCCGGATCGACAGCGCGCCTTCGGTCCAGTCCCACCGCCACCACCACTCGCGCGGCTGCGCGGACGTGCAGCCCGGGTCGAGCGCGCAGATCCGCGCGATCGCAGCGAGCGCGGCGACGCGCTCGGCCGGAGGTGCCGACGTGTCGGCCAGGACCTTCCGGTGGCGCGCGGCGGCCTCCGAGAACGTCAGCGGGGGCATGGCTGCGGGGGGCTCGGGTTCCGGGATGCTCCCGGTGAGCTCCTCGATGAAGCGGCTCGGCTCGCCCCGGCGCGTCGGTCCGGGAGACGTCGTGACGACGCACCGCCGCGACGCCCGCGTGACCGCGACGTAGAACACGCGCCGGTCCTCCATCTCGTTCTTCTTCGAGCGGGCGACGGGGTCTGGCTCGTCGAGGTAATAGGGATCGAAGAGCCCGGTCGCCCGGCGGCCCTTCGGAACCGCGCCCTCGAGCACGCCGGCCACCGCCACGACCTGCCACTGCCGGCCCTTCGCGCCGTGGAAGCTCAGGACCTGGACGCCGCCCCCCGACCGCTCCGGCGGCAGCCACGGGTCCGAACCGAAGTCCGCGCGGTCGATCGCCTCGCGGTAGTGGACGTAGGTGCTCTCGTCGCCGTGCCTCCGCTCGACGAACCGGGACAGGGCCTGGCTGAACGCGCACAGGGCGTCGAGGTCGCGGTTGGCAGGGCCCCCGAAGTCCCGCCGGGCCTCCGCCTGGAGCTCGCGGCAGAGCCGCGACCGTTCCCACACGACCCAGAACGCCTCGTCGGCCGGCGCGTCCCTCTTCGCGGCGAGCGCGGCGCGGAGCTCGAGGAGCTCCTTTACCCGTTCGCGCGCGTCCGGATCGACCTCGTCGTCGCCGGCGACGCCTTCCAGCACGTCGGTCAGCGGGAGGCCGCGCAGACGCGCGAGCCGCTCGAGGTCGCGGATCGCCGAGTCGTCGAGGCCGACGAGTGGGGACCGGAGCAGCTCGACGACGTCCTCCGCCGAGGTCTCGTCGCCGAACGCGACCGAGGCGAGGTCGTCGAACGCGCGGACGACCGGCTCGCGGGCGAGCGGCCGGTCCGGTGCCGCGACGGAGAACGGCACCTCGAGGCCGTCGAGCGCGCGCTCGAGCGGCGGAAGCATCGATCGCGCCGACGTCAGCAGGATCGCCATGTCCTCGTACGGGATGTGCTCGCGCAGGTGTGTCAGCCGGAGCTCGCGCGCGATCGACTCGAGCTCGGTCGCTAGGTTCGCGTAGCGCCTGACCTCCAACGACGTGTCGCCGGCGAACCGGTCGAACCGGTGCTCGCCGGGACCGTTGCGGCCGATCAGTGCCAGCGCGGCCCCCCCGGCCTCTTCACCGAGCCGGTAGCTCGTCATGAGCGTGACGGTCTCGTGGGGGCCGAACTCCTTCTCGAAGTCGTCGATCCACCCGGGCTCGGCCCCCCTGAACGTCTCGATGGCGGAGTCCGCGTCCCCCGCGACGACGAGCGAGCGTCCCGCGCTGTCGGGCGACTCCAGCCCGGCCACGAAGTGCAGCAGGCGCTGCTGGACGAGCGCGAGCTCCTGCCCGTCGTCGACGAGCACGTGGAGGAAGCGGCGGTGCAACGCGGAGCGGATGTCGTCGTGCTGCGCGACGAGCTCGGCCGCGTCCGCGAGGAGCGTCGGGTAATCCACGCGCGAGCGGTCGCGCATCTTCCTGCGGTGGCCCTTGAGGAACCGGACGAGCGCGGACCACGCCGGCCGCGCGGCCGCCAGCGCGTCGAGCTGCGTGTCGTCGAGCAGCCGCTGCTCGGCCCGGATGCAGAAGTCCACGACCTCGTCGACGAAGCCGCGGTTGCGCAGCAGGTGCCGGTGGTGCGGCCAGTTCGCCTCGGCCCCCTCGGCGCCGAGCGCGTCGCGGACGAATCCCCACTGCTCGGGGCTCGTCAGGAGGACCGGGGGCTCGGGGTACGCGAGGCGGTCGTAGTGGCGCGTGACGAGGTGGTGGGCGAAGCCGTGCCACGTGTAGACCGGCACCTCGACCAGCGCCTTGCGGGACCCCGTCAGCAGCCGCGTCGTGAGCCGGTGCTGGAGCGCCATCTTCTGCGCCCGGTTCGGCACGAGGAACAGGATCCGGTCCGGGGAGCACTCGCTCTCTTCCGCGAGCCGCACGAACCGCTCTTCGAGCACGGTCGTCTTGCCCGTGCCCGGCCCCCCGTACGCGACGAGGGGGCCGGAGCCGTGCCCCACCACCGCCTGCTGGCGGTCGTCCAGATCGACCCCGGAGGTCGTGCCGATTCCCACGGGAGCCAACCTAGCGCGGGGGTGCGACAGGAATCCGGCGAAGGTTCGCGTTCTCCGGACGCGCCACCGCCGGGCCCGAAGCGAGCCCGGCGGCGGGAAGACGAACGGCTACGGCCGGCAGTAAGCGATGACCAGCTGCGTGATCTTCGGGTTCGTGTCGCAGACGAAGTCCATGAACTTGCACCAGTCGCCGATCTCGGTGTCGCAGGAGGCGTGGGCGGGGGCCGCGGTCCCCACGGAGAGCGCCCCTGCGATCAGGCCGACGGCGAGCATTCCCCTCAGCTTCTTCATCGTGCCCTCCTTAGAACGTGCACTGGATGAGGCCGCGGCCCGTGAGGTTCTCCCACACGTTGTTGATGGTCTTCGTGGGCTCCTCCGAGCAGGGACACGGCGAATCGGGCTGGCATGCGGACGCGGGGGGCGCGCCGATCCCGAGCGACGCCACCGCCATCGCACCCACGACCAACAGACGGAACCTCTTCATAGAAACGACCTCCCACTAGGGCCCACGAACCGGACGAGGTATATCAAACGCCGCGTAGAGTTCGCCGCGACGACGCCCCGACCCTTTGCCCGCCCGCGACGACCGGCGGCCCGCCTACTTGGCCGTCGCCCGCGTCTTCACCGCCTCACCGACCGGGACCTCCTGCCTGGCGTCCCCGCTCGCCGACGCGAGGCGGAAGACGACCTGGAGGCGGTCTTCCCTGAGGCACACGACGTCGCCGACGTCCGCCGCGGTGACCGTGGATCCCCTGAGGCCGACGGGCACGAACCAACCGACGATGTACGTGGTCCCGCCGTGGACCACGCGCGTCTTCGTCGTGAGTATCACGCGCTCGGTCTCCCCGGTCCTTCGGTCGGAGATCTCGAGCTGGACGGAGCGTCCCTCGTTCAACGCGGCCAGGTCGCCGCGGTGGTGGTCCGCGTGGATGACCGTGCGCCTGTCCTCCGCCACGCCGACGGTCTTCGCCGCGTCCTGGATGCGCTTGAAGGCCCCGTTCTCGAAGATGTGGTCGCCCTCGTTCCGGTCGGGGTCCCATCGCTTGACGAACGCGGGGGGCATGCCTTCGTCCAGGACCTTCGACAGGAAGGACGCGTCTTCCAGCTCCGCCCCCTCGGGCGAAGCCGGCCTCGCCGCCTTCAGTGCCGATACCTCTTCAAGGAGCGTGTCGCGCTCGGATCGCAGACGTCGCGCCGCGCGGACGAGGATGAACGCGCCGACGAGCACGATCCACAGGACCGACGCGCCGATTAGCACCGGCCCCCACGCGCCAGGGAGCGTGTAGAGGTCCCACAGCAGGACGATGCCGCCGCCGATCGGCAACGGCAGGGTCAGCAACCACTTGTTCTTCGATTCCGCCACCGCGTCCGCCTCCGTCTCCGGCCCCCACGGCCGGCACCAGGATCGCGCATCCGGGTCGAGCGCGGTCGGGAGGTCCTCCCCGCTAGGCCCTCGGGTCGGAGACCCGCTTCGGGTCCGCAACCGGGAGGCGGATGTTCGCCGACTTGAAGTCGATCGTCGAGATGGCGTTGTCGCGGCGCAGGAACGGCGAGTCGGCCTGGGTCACCTCGATCACGAGCGTGTGGCCCTTCTCGAACCGCCAGCCGTTGCCGTGCAGGTCGAAGACCTCACACGTCCGCTCCTCGTGCGCGGCGAGGTTGACCCGGCACACCCCCCGCGTCACGAGCGTCATCGCGCCCCCGTCGGGCTGCCGGTCGTAGACGCGAGCCGCGATCCAGTAGTCGGTGGCGGCGGTCTCGTACTCGAGCGTGAGCGTCGGGATCCCCAGCAGCGTGAACGGCTTCGCGAGCGGCTCGGTCTCGTACTGCACGACGTTCATCCCCGGCTCGGTGTCCGACGTCGTGTAGCACTTCGCCACGTTCGCGTTGCGCGAGCGCGCCACGGGATCGGACTCGAGTCCGTGCAGGTCCGGCGCGAGCACGCTCGTCGTCCCGCCGCCGGCCCATCCGAGCACGACGTCGTTCGGCGCGAGCGCCCGCCACGTCGGCGCGGCGTAGGTGAGGCCGGGCTCGTCGGCGGGGAGGCCCTCCGTCGCGTTCGCGGGGCACGTCGTCGTGGACATGACCGCGTTCAACGCCGGGCGCTTGCGCGCGCCGAGCAGGTAGTGGTCGAGGAAGCGGTTGATGCGGCTGTTCACGCCCTGGTGGATCAGGTTCGCTGGGGGCCGCGCCAGCCGCAGCTTCCCCTCCGCGTCGCGGTAGTCGTCGAGCGTGCACACGTGGCGGTCCTCGCCACAGACGTCCGCCCACTCCTTCGGCTTGTTCTGCGAGTACACGTGCTGGTAGTCGCCGAAGTACATCTCGATCGGGTAGCGCGGCGACAGCTTCTTTAGCTTGTTGTAGAAGCGGATCGTCTCGATCGCGGGGAACAGCGGGTCGGTGGTCGCCGCCGCGGAGAAGATCGGGACCTTCAGCCCGTTCGCGACGCGCTTCCAGAACGCCTGCTGGTAGTACGCCGAGCTGTCGGAGATGAACCGCTCGACGACGGGCTCGAGCGTGTCGTCGCCGTCGTACGGCTCGCCCTCCTGGAGCCGCGCGTACGCGTCGTAGACGTACTGCGGGAGGTGGACGTGGTCGGCGCCGTGGTTGTTCGCGGACGCGACGAAGCCGCTGACGATCGACTGCTTCATGACGCCTATGGGCGAGCGGGAGAGCGCCTGCTTCGGCTGCACCGGAGCGACGAACGGCGCCGCCTTCCCCGGGACGCGGTCGAAGTAGTGGCCTCCCTGGATGAGGGACTCGAGGATGTCGGTCGGGCCGAAGCGCGGGACGATCGCGCGGAGCTTGAGCGGCGTCCCCGTCGCGGGCGACTTCCACTTGTGGTCGGTCAGCGCGAGCCACGCGAGCCAGCCCCCGTACGAGCCGCCGTTGACCGCGATCTTCTTCGGGTTGATCCGGAACACGGGCTCCTCGCCGGCCGCGACCCGGTCGGCGTCGTAGTCCGCGAGCAGGCCCACCAGGTACTGCAGGTCGTTCACCTCGTAGCGCCGCGAGTCCAGCTGCGCCGTCCCGCTCGCACCACCTTCGTTGTTCGCGCGGTGCCCCCGAGCCCGGTAGTTCACGACGACGTAGCCGCGGGACGCAAACGACGCGTTCGACTGGTGCCACGTCTCGGTCCCGCCCTGCACGGTCGCGGCCTCCCAGCGCGCGTCGGTCTCGCCGAACCCGTGCGCGAGCACCATCACCGGCCGGCCGCCAGCCGGGACGCGCTTCGTCCCCGGCGGGAGGCTCACGTCGACGTCGAGCGTGACCGCGCGGCTCCCCTCGTCAGGCTCGATGTCGTCCCGCTCCTGCGCGGCCGCCACGTCCTCTTCCGTTCCCGGAGCGGGAAGGCCCGTGTGGTCGTCGCCGCTCTCGGCCGGGTGGTACGCCGCGGGGACGGGCACCCCGGCTCCGCCGCCGCCGCTCGGCGGCACGCCGTCATCGCAGAAGCGGAACCCGAGCTCGACGCCGTTCTCGACGTCGTCGTCCGCCGCGTCCCTGTCGGCGCAAGCCGCAACGACCGCTCCCAATGCCTCCAGGCTCGCCGTGATCAACGGGTCGCGCTCGGTCTGCGCGTTCACCGCGAGCGGCGCCGCAGCGGCTGCGACGGAAAGGGCGAGAGCGACGGCCGTCGCCAGCGAGGCGAGCCGGCGCGGAGAGAGAGTCCGCATAGAGGTCGATTGTCCTACAGCCCCGATAGTTGCGCACCGGATTCGGCCGAGTAGATAGCGCGCGCGGCGGGCTAACCTCGTGCGATGGCGAAGTTCCCTAGGCCGAAGGCGAAGACCGAGGCGCGCAACGAGTGGGCGGTGTCGATAAGGGAGCGCCTCCCGGAGTGGCTGGAGGCGACCTGTCCCGACAACGCACGCGGCGCGATCGCAGGCAACGGAGGCGTCGAGGTGCTGATCGGCGCGAGCAAGGTCGCGGCGTTCCTACCGACCGCCACCGGACTCAGCGCGTACCTGATCGGCGCCACCGACACCGAGGTCAAGAGGATCGAGCGCCTGTGCGAGCGCGCCGGTGTCCCGGAGGACGCGCGGCCCCCGCGCACGTCGAAGTACGTGCTGGTGAAGGTCCGCGACGACGACACGCTGGCTACGGTCGCGGAGGCGCTAAGGCTTCACTGCATCGGCCGCCGCTGACACGGCGTGTCCCGCGTCAGACGTGGACGTGGCCGCACATGCCGTTGCACTCGCCGTCGTTCAGCGTCGAGTGCAGCTTGCACCTGTAGTAGTACGCGCCGGCCTTACGGAACTTCTTCGAGGTGCGCTCGCCTTCGCCGATCGTCGTGTCCTTGTCGGCGCCCGGCCCCTTGTAGAAGGTGACCGTGTGGTTGACGCCCGTCGGGTTCTTCCAGACGACCTTGTCACCCTTGGCGATGTCGACGAAGTCCTTGTTCCAGAAGTACTTGTCGCCCTCTTTGATGGCCTTGATTCGGGTCGTGTCGCCTACCGACGGCGCGGCGAAGCCGAGGGCCGCGCCTACGGCGACGACGGTCACGACGAGCCTTCTCGTCCACTTGCCCGACACAGCTGCCTCCTCTCGTCCGGCCGGCGCCGAACCTCCCGGCGCCTGCTCCGACCGTACCCGCTGGGGGCGGATAAGCACCCGCTCGGGCCCGGGGGGAAATCCGGCGATTCGAGCACTCGCTGGCCCATACTCCACTCCCCCGGTGTACGTCACCGGGAACGGGCTTTAGGGAGAGCGCACGAGGATGCGGACCGCGAACGGAGGGTGGATGAGCGAGGCAACGTTGCCTGAGTGGGAGTCCCTGCTGGTCGAAGAGGCGATCCAGGCGGCGGAGCGCCGCGTCCGTGAAGAGGACGAGCGGGCCCGGCGGCGGGCCGTCCAGCTCGCCCGGGAACAGGGCTACCACCGCCTCGCGGTCGAGATCGACCGGCCGGCCCGCGTGAAGATCAGCCCCAACCAGCTGTCGTTCTTCCCGTCGGACCCGACGCTCTTCGACACCGACTGACACACCCCCTCGCGCGCTAGACGCGCGCGTCCCTGGACGAACCGCCCGCTCGCGGGCAAACTGCGCCGATGCGCAGATCAGGGGCCGTCGCCGCCGTCCTCGTCGCGGTCGTGCTCCTGGCCGGCACCGCGGAGGCGCGGCCGGCGTGGAAGCGCAAGATCGACCGCCTCGTCCGCGGCCACTCGATAGGTGTATCCGTTGCGGAAGCCGGCAACGCCCTCTACCGGCACGCGGACAAGCAGAAGCGCGTCCCGGCCTCGAACCAGAAGCTCCTGCTGTCGATGGCCGCGCTCGACCGCATCGGAGCGGGCGAGATCATCGTGACGCCCGTCCGCGCGCAGGGCCTCTCCGGCGGCGTGGTGCACGGGAACCTGTGGCTGCTGGGCCGGGGTGATCCGACGCTCACCGGCGGCGGCGCGTACGGGAAGTCGCTCCCGTTCAGGCCGTCTCGCATCTCGATGCTCGTCAGCCGGATCCGCGTGTCCGGGATCCGCCGGATCGAGGGCCGCATCATGGGCAGCACGGGCTACTTCACGCGGGATTGGTACGCGCCGGGGTGGAAGTCGTCGTTCCCCGCGTATTACGTGCCGCTTCCCTCCGCTCTGGCTTTCGAGGGCAACTCGTACAACGGCAGGCACATCACCAATCCGGAGTGGCGGGCGGCGCGCTCGCTCACGCGGCGCCTGCGCGCCAAGGGCGTGCGCGTGGCCGGGAGCCCCGGAGCGGGCATCCCGCCCAAGAACACGACGATGGTCGCGCACGTGAAGTCGGAGCCTCTCGAGACCCTGCTCGCCTACACCAACCGGCAGTCGTCGAACTTCTTCGCCGAGATGATCGGCAAGCGTCTCGGCGCGACCGTGCGCAAGCCACCCGGCAGCATCGCCAAGGGTGCGGCGGTCATCGCCCGGTGGACCGCGCAGCACCGGGTCGAGGCGATAGCACGTGACTCGTCGGGGCTCTCGTACGAGAACCGGGTCTCGCCCCGCGGGCTCGTGCACCTTCTCGCGGTGTCGGAGCGCGCCGAATGGGGGCAGACGCTGCGCGAGACGTTGCCGGTCCCGGGGCAGGGCACGCTCGAGGACCGCCTCCGCGGCGTGAAGGTCAGGGCGAAGACCGGGACGCTCGACGGCATCTCGGCGCTGTCGGGCTGGGTCTGGTTCGAGAAGAAGGGCGCGTGGGCCGAGTTCTCGATCCTGTCGAGTGGCATGCCGAAGTCTCAGGCCGCGGCGATCGAGGACCGGATAGTGCGGATCCTCGCCCGCGTCGGGGGTCAGGGAGACAGCACGACGGGGACGCGCACGACGTGGAGCGGCGAGCCGTCCTCGGCCGAAGACTCGAAGACCTCGATGACGCCGTCGGTCAGCTCGACGACCTGGAACGGGATGTTCTTCCTGTAGGTCCCGCGGCACCCCGTCCCGCACGTCGCCGTCGCGAACGTCTCCGCTATCACCTCGTTGTCCGGCCCCAGGATGCGCATGCTCACCGTCGCCTCGAACACGTTCGCGGTGCCGGCGACGGTGACGGGGCTGGTGACGGTCTCGCCGGCTTCCGGCGTCTCCACGACGATCGGCGCCACGAGGTCCTCGAAGTCGTCGCGCGTGAGCGGCGCGTCGATGACGATGCCCTCGGACGAGAACGTCGCCGCCGGCCGCCCCTCGATCAAGAGGTCGACGCTCCGGACCGTCGGGAACTCCGTCAGCGTGTAGACGAGCTGCGCGAGCCGCAGGCGCACGGAGAGCGACCCGCCCCCGGACTCGAACTCCTCGCTGAGGTCCGCGGTGGCGACGCCGTCCTCCACGGAGAGCCCGAGCAGCGTCGACCCCGGTGGGATCGCGGTGCCGAAGCCAGACGCGGCTTCGATCTGCGAGGGGCCCTTCAGCAGCTCGTTGACCGCGGCGGTGCCGAACTGCGGCGGCGTGACGAGGGCCCGCCGCACGGTCAGCCCGACGAACTCCTCGGTGGTCAGCCACAGACGGAACGCGCGTGTGATCGGTGCGGCCGAAGGCGACGGCGCGGGGGCCGATGCGCTCGGCGAGCCGGCGGGGGCGGGCGTGGAGCGGCGCCCGGCGGTCGGGCCGTCGTCGTCGCTGCACGCGGCCCCCAGCAGGGACACGGCAAGCAGGGCGCTCAAGAGGACCCGGGCTCGCAGGGAGCCGGGCCGGGGGGAACGAGCACGCAACATCGTGGCCTCCGTCGTCAAGCGGTCGCTTCGTCTTCGACGACTCAGACGCCGACGAACGCGCCGCGGTTTCCCGCCCCTCGCAACCCTAACGGAGCAAGCTGGGCGCCCGCGGGACCCCTAGCCGGTGGCGGACTTGTCGATGACGCAGAAGAGGTTGCCCTCGGGGTCCGCGAGCACGACGAAGTCCGTGTCCTCCTCCGGCCCCCTCACCCGCTCGGCCCCCAGCCCCTCCAACCGTTCGACCTCACGCATGGGGTCGGACGCGTAGAGGTCCAGGTGGAGCCGGTTCTTCTCGGTGCGCCGCTCGGGGACGAGCTGCAGCGAGACGCTCACGCCCTTCTCGTTCGGGTCGACCAGCTTCACCCAGTCGTCCTCGGCCTCGTACGCGAGCTCGTAGGCGAGCGCCTCCTGCCAGAAGGCGCGCATCTTCGAGATGTCGTTCACGTCGATCACGACCGAGCCGACGTACATCCGGTCCATCGAGCCTCCTCCTTCGACTGTGGCTGCCGACGGCGTTCTCTCCACAGGAGGAAGGATCTACTCGCGCAGCAAGGTAAGCGGCGCGCTCGGAGGAAGAAGTAGGGGGCGGTGCGCTCGAGCGCGTCCCGCCTAGGATTTTGGCTCGAGGGAACCGGACAGGACGCCCGGCTGCACCGCCCCCCACGTTTCGATGCAGCTGACACTCTCCTGTACGCCCGGCGCCGGAAAAGGTCACGCAACTAACAGCGCGGGTGTCAGCTTCCCGACAGCCGAGCGGCAGAGCACGTGCCCGTGGCGTAGGTTCGTCGTGCGTGGAGGGGGCCGGCCGGACGATCGGCTCCGGTACGAAGGGGGGGGTTCGATGCGACGGATCATCGGCGTCGCGCTGATCGTCGTTCTCGTGGCGGGGGCGCTCGTCGTGGGGGGCCTGACGCCGGCGCTGTCGCGGCCGGTGGCGACGAACGAGGCCGACTACACGGCCTACGGACGGGTGTTCCCGGACCCGCACGGCTGCAGCCAGGGCGAGCCGGGCCATTCGCCGTTCTCGAAGGGCAACGTCTGCGCCGTGGACTTCCTACAGTTCGGGGAGACGATCGAGGGCCTCAGGTTCCTCGAGGAGCTGTATCCGCGCTACGTCGAGGTCTACACGCTGCACGAGGACTTCGACTGCAAGGGCCTCCCGGTCGACAACCCGGACAAGGGGTGCGAGGCGTTCAAGTCGGCCGGCCTTCCGGTGACCGCCTCGGCTTCGTCGGGCGAAGGCGTGACGCGCGAGAAGAACCCGCTGCACATGGTCCGCATCACCGACGAGGAAGAGCCGGACGGCGGCAAGGAGTACTTCGTGTTCCCGCTGTCGATCCACGGGATCGAGCGTGCGGGCGTCGAGGGCGGGACACGGGCCGCGGAGGACCTCGCGACGTGGGCCGCGTGCGAGGAGCAGCAGGACCTGCCGGTGTGCGCGAACGAGGGGGCCATCCCCCACCCGCTGCTGGAGGCGACCCCCCAGAACTCGGTGACGGCGGGAGAGGCGCTCGACCAGTCGGCAGTGTTCTTCATCTATCCCAACCCCGACGGGTGGAAGCGCGGCGAGCGCAGCACCGCCGGGACCGGCGCGCAGTTCTTCCAGCGCTACAACGGCAACGGCGTCGACCTCAACCGCGACTGGCCGACGAAGGGGTTCACGTTCCGCCCGTACACGCCGTGGTCGGAGCCGGAGACGTTCGCGTTCGGCAAGGTCCTGCAGGGGATCGGCCCCAAGGACCGCAGAGGGAACGCCAAGTGGACGGGCGGCATCGACCTCCATGGCCAGCTCATCGACCGCGCGTTCTCGTTCACGCTGATGGGCGGGGCCCAGCGTCCCTACAACAAGAACCAGCGCGTCCTCCAGACGGTGAAGGGCGCGTGGAAGGACGCGGAGAAGCGGCTCGCGTGGTCGCCGCTGATCAAGCCGAACGACGCCCCCGCCGACGACCCGCGGGTGTACGGCGTCCAGTGGGGGACGATCTGGGACTCGATCGCGTACACCGTCACGGGCGACTTCGGCGCGTGGATCGACTCACCGATGGGCCTCAACGCCGACGGCCTCGACAACGAGATGTCGCTGTCGCACCTCAGCAACTGTGGCGTGGGGACGTGCTACGACCAGGACGTCGAGCAGCTGCACGTCGACGGCAACAAGTCCCTCATCTACTCGATGATCAACTACTCCCTCCTGCCGGAGAAAAACAAGTTCCGCACCAAGGGCCGCGTGGCGTACGTGCACAACCGCGGGGTCGTGGCGGAGAAGACCGACGAGCTCGCGCCTCCGCCGAAGTTCGCGCAGCTCCCGCCCCAGGAGGACATCGCCGACATCACGCTGACGCCGGCGAACGACTACACGCACGAGTTCGACGTCGAGGGGCCGAAGGACGGCGTCTACAACGGAGGCATCGAGGTGACGCTGACGTGCGCGAACGCGCAGGGGGTCGGCGGGTGCGCGCTGACCGAGGCGCGCCTCGAGCGCCAGAAGCCGGCGGAGCCGACGACGCAGGGTGAGGACTGGGAGGTCGTCAGCTCCTACTTCAACCAGGGCTCGACGTACGTCCAGGCGGGCCAGGCCCTCCACGCGAACCTCCCGATCCCGGGCCGGTACCGCGTGAGGATCGTCAGCGGCGAGGGCCCCGCCCAGGTGGCCGGGCTCTTCACCGGCGACATCGACTTCACGAAGGAGAAGGGCTGGCCGGACCCGGGTCAGATCGGGTACCGCGCCACGAACATGAAGTTCTGGAAGGACCTGCGGAAGTTCTCGAGGCCCCGCATCACCAAGATCACGCCTGCGAAGATCAAGGCGACGAACGCCTGGAAGCGCCGCTTCGACACCATCGTGATCACGAACAAGGTCTACAAGCCGCTCGCGGCAAAGCTGCGCAAGTGGGTCTCGCGACAGGACGGGAACCTCGTGCTGACCGATCGGGCCCTCGGGATGCTCCCCGCGATGAAGGTCACCAAGGGCGGAGTGAAATCGCTCGAGGCGTACGCCGGCTACGTCAACTTCGCCACCGCGAAGAGGGAGAGCACCTACAAGGACCGCCTGTCGAAGAAGATCAACGCGCCGGGCGCGGCCGAGGGCCAGAGCGGTGACGAGGTACGGCGCCGCCAGACGTACGAGCCGGTCCCGCTCGGCATCTCGATCCAGACGCCGGACGGCGACGACTCCTACAACTCGCCGGTCTGGTACGTGGACAGTGCGGCGTGGCTCAAGGCGAAGGGAAAGCAGCGCGCGGTCGGGACGACCGGCGCGTTCACAAACGTCTCCTACGGCGAGATCAAGTACTACGGGGGCCGCATCCGGATCATCGGGGCGCTGCTCCCGATGCCGACGAACAAGTACGACCATCCGTTCGGGCTCTCGAACTACGCGCTGACGTACTCCGGCTACCAGATGCTGCTGAACTCGCTGCGCTGGAAGAGCTGACGGAATCCGCGACGCGAGAGAGGGGCGGCCATACCGGCCGCCCCTCTTTTGGCGTCGTCCCTTAGATGACCTCGCGGTCGCGGATGATCGTGCGGTCCTCGGTCCGGCGGAACGGAGCGAAGCTGCTCCAGAAGAGCATCGACATGACGAGCCCGATGACGCCGACGACCAGAAGGATGATGCCGACCGTCTGCAGGTCGAGCCCGGCGACCTCGGCCTCGACGGCCCACGCCAGGATCGCGCCGATGGCGATCAGGAAGAGGCTTGCACCTATGCCCATGGTTTTCGTCTCACCTCCCCCGGCACGCGAGCGACAAAGCGCCTGCTTCTACTGATCCCGGGGTTACCCGCAGCGGGCTGCAGCCAAACCGCTGCCGTGCGTGAGGGCGCGCTACATCGCGGGGACTAGACCGGCTCCGGAACCGGCCGCCACCAGGTCTTCGAGGACGGTCCTCGCCGCGTTGCGCCCGGGGGCCCCGCAGACGCCGCCCCCCGGATGCGCGCCCGAGCCGCACAGGTACAGGCCCGCGACCGGCCACCGGTGCCGGTGCCACGTCGCGGTGGGGCGCTTGTCGAAGAGCCAGTCCGGCAGGATCTCGCCGTGGAAGATGTTGCCCCCGGTGAGGCCGAAGCGCTCCTCGAGGTCGGGCGGGCCCAGCACCATCCGGCCCTCGACGAGGTTCGTGAGCCCGGGCGCGTACCGCTCGAGCGCGGCGAGCACGAGGTCCCCGGTCTCCTCTCGCCTCTCCGCCCACGACCCCTCGGCGAGCGTGTACGGCGCGTACTGCGCGAACACCGAGAGCGTGTGCTTGCCGGGCGGGGCGAGCTCCGGCTCCGATGCGGTCTGGATCCACGCTTCGCAGAACATCTCCTGCGCCGGGCGTCCGGCCGCGGCGTCGGCGCAGGCGCGCTCGAGGTAGTCGATCGACGGCGAGATCGTGATCGTGCCGAGGTGCTCGGGGCCCGGTGACGTCGCGTCGCTCATCCCCTTGAAGCGCGGCAGCGCGCCGAGCGCGCAGTTCACCTTAACGACCGTCCCCTCGGTCGGAAGCAGGTCGACATCCTCGAGGAACTCGGGCGGCAACGCCGCGTCGCCGAGCAGCGAGAGCGTGCGCTTCGGGTCCGCGTTCGAGCACACCGTGCGCGCCTCGATCTCCTCGCCCGACTCGAGCACCACGCCCGCGACGCGGCGGCGCGCCTCGAACTTCACGCGCGCGACGGGGGCCTCGGTGCGGATCTCTCCTCCGGCCGCGCGGACGACGTCTGCCAGCGCCGCGGTGATCGCGCCCATGCCCCCGCGCACGAACCCCCACGTGCCGGGCTCGCCCGCGGCGAGGCCGAACGCGTGGTGCAGATAGATATAAGCCGTACCGGGGGTGCGGGGGCCGGCGGCGGAGCCGATGATGCCCTGCGACGCCATGAGGCCCTGCATCAGCTCGGACTCGAAGTACTCCTCGCACAGCTCCGCGATCGAGCCGTCGACGGTCTTGGCGAACAGCCCCTCGACGTCCGACTGGCGGAACGCGCGCCGCGCCTGCTTCCTAGTCGCCGGATACGCGAGCAGGGGGCGGAGCCGGCGCGACGCCTCCTCGAAGAGCTCGACGAAGCGCGGGTACGCGTCGGCATCGGCGGGCGAGACGCGCGAGATCGCCTCTCGGCGCGCCGCGGCCTCGAGCGGCAGCACCAGGCCGCCGCCGTCGGGGAACGGCGCGAACAGCTCCGGGTCCTTCACTCGCACGTCGAGGTCGAGCCCCAGCTCCGCGACGATCCCCGGCTCCAGCAACGACAGCGAGTACGACGCGGTGGAGATCCTGAAGCCCGGCCACGGCTCCTCCGTCACGCACGCGCCGCCGATGCGGTCGGTCCTCTCGAGCACGAGCACGCTGAGGCCGGACCGGGCGAGATACGCCGCGCACGTAAGGCCGTTGTGCCCGGCGCCGATCACGATCGCGTCGTACGAGCTCACAAAGGCCTCCCAGATAAAGACAAAGTCGCAATACCGACCGAGGCAGGCTACCGTTCCGGTATGGCGTTAGCGGGCTTCTGCACGATCTGTCAGCGCACGGTGTACGTGGACGCGGAGGCCACCCCGATCTGTCCCGTGTGCTCTTCGCCTCTGCTCGAGACCGCGCCCGGCGCGGAGGAGCAGACGCCGCCCGACGAAGCGGCTCAGGAGTCCGTGACCGCGGAGAAGTAGGACGCGGACAGTACCGTCCCCTCCTCGAGCTTCATCGACGTCACCGAGCCCGTTTCGCACGGCGTCCCTGCCAGCCACGGCGGCACCCGCCGGCGGGCCAGCGCGAGCCGCGCGACGAGCACGGGCGTCTGGTGCGACACCACGGCTATCTCGCGGCCCTCGGCCCCCGCGGCGGCCTCGGTGACCGCCTCCATCATCCGCGTTCTGATCTCGGCGAAGGATTCTCCCCACGACGGCTTGAGCGGGTTGCGGAAGCGCCACCAGTGCGCGGGGTTGCTGAGCAGGTGCCACACCGTCCGTCCGACTCCCTCGAACGTGTTCCCGCTCTCGATCAGCCGGTCGTCGGTCACGATCTCGAGCCCGTGCGGCTCTGCGATCGCGGCCGCGGTCTCCTGCGCGCGCTCTAGCGGGCTCGCCCAGATCGTCGCGAGGTCGGCCTCTGCGAGATGGCGGGCCGCGGCCGCGGCCTGACGCTGCCCTCGCTCCGACAGGTGGTATCCCGGCAACCGCCCGTAGATGACTCCCTTCGGGTTCTCCACCTCGCCGTGCCTGACGAGGTGAACGGTGACGGCCATGGGGTGAAGGGTAGGCTGAAAAACGTGCCCGAGATCCTGCTCTTCGGCGCGACCGGCTACACCGGCAAGCTCACCGCGGCCGCGCTGGCGGCGCGCGGTGCCGACTTCGCCGTCGCCGGCCGCAACCACGACAAGCTCGCGCGCCTCGCCGACGAGACCGGCGCGGCCGGCGTACGCGTCGTCGAAGCCGGAGACGTCGAGGGCCTGACGAAGGCGTTGCACGACGTCAAGGTCCTCGTGACGTGCGTGGGCCCCTTCCTGGAGCTCGGCGACACGGCCGTCGAGGCCGCGCTCCGCGCGGGCGTGCACTACGTCGACTCCGCGGGAGAGGGCCCGTTCGTCGAGAAGCTGATCCGCGAGAGGGACGAGGACGCGCTGCGCGCGGGCATCGCCATGGCTCCGGCGATGGGGTTCGACGAGGTGCCCGGCGACGTCGCGACGGCCGTCGCTACCGACGGTTTGGAGCTCCCCGACGTCGTCCTCACGTACGCGTTCCCGAGCCAGGCGTCCGCGGGGACACTCCGCTCGGTCCTCGGGATCGTCCCCGCGCCCGGGCGCTGGACCGTCGACGGGCGCACGCAGTGGGTCCGCGCCGGGTCCGAGACCCGGTGGGCGCCCATGCCCCCGCCGCTCGGCCCCCAGGCGAGCGTCGCGTTCCCGCTGGCGATCTGCCACCTCGCGCCGTTGCACGTCAAGCTCAACGGCTTCCGGACCTACTCGACCGCGGGGACGTGGCAGCGGATCGGGATGCGCGCGACTATGCCGGCGCTCGGCCCGCTCTTGTCCGTCCCGGCGGTCCGCTCGCTTGCCAGGAAGGCGATAGCGAGGCTCCCCGACGGACCCGGTGACGCCGCCCGCGAGCGCGGCAAGTGGACGATCCTCGCGGAGGCCACGACGCCCGACGGCGAGTGGAGGAACGTGGCGTTGACGGGGACCGACGTGTACGGGTTGACGGGGCACACGCTCGCCGCCGCCGCGCAGGTGATGAGCGGCGACGGCTATTCGGCGAAGGGAGTGCTCGCGCCGGTCCAGGCCGTGGGCGTGGATACTCTGCGCGCCGAGCTCGAGAGCTTCGGAGTGAAGATCCAGGAATTCGGCGTCAAGCGATAGGGGGGCGATGGGAGCGCGACTGCAGTACGCGAAGGTGATCGACCGGGAGCTGTTCATGTCCCGCGGGGGCAAGCTGCATCCGCATCTCGAGAACCAGGTGTTCCTGCAGGACGAGCCCGGCCGCGCCGGCGCGTTCCTCGTCATGCGCGGGTGGACCGACGACCACGGGACGTTCACGGAGCAGTGGCGGCTCGAGGGGCCGGGCGGCGGCGTCGTCTACGAGAGCCTTCCGCGCGAGCTCCACATCGCGACGCGCTCGCACGTCGAGCGCCTCGAGGACGAGGTCGCGGACCTCGACTTCCAGTACTCCTCCGACGACTACCGCGTCGTCTTCACGCTCGACGACCACGTGGTCGCACGCGTGAACTTCCCGGTCACCGTCCAGTCGGACGGGAGGGCCTAGCGCGACCGCTCGCCTCGGCGAGCGGCCAAGAAGTGACGGGGGAAATGAAACGGCCGGTCGCTGGGGGCGACCGGCCAGAAAAAAGAGGGCGGGGATCTCCGACGCGCGGGCAGTGCGTCGGATGGCTGCGGCGGCGAATGCGACTGGACCCCCGCCCTACCCCGCAGTCTGGGGCCTGCCCCTTCCGTAGGCCATAGTCCCTTCGGACTATTTTGCGCCCGCTCGCGCGTCCTGTAACCGGCGCGCGCGGCCCTGCGTCCAACTCCCCGCACAGGGCGGAAAGGCCGTCCTGAGAAGCGGAGGTGCAAGGTGTACGAGTTCGCGATCGTGGTTCTGCTCGGGATCGGGACGTTCAAGCTCGTCGACATGGTCACTGAGTACGTCGACATCTCGAAGGTCCTCTCCATCCTGACGCTGGCTCTCGGGGCGCTCGTCGCATGGGCGCTGGAGTTCTCGCTCTTCGCCCAGTGGGGCATCCCCGTACGTTCGGAGATCATGGGTTACGTCGGCACCGGCTTGATGATCTCGGCCGCCGGCTACGCCACCCCGAAGGTCTTCGAGCACGTCGCCGAGATCTTCGGCCCCCGCAGCGAGCGACCGGTTCGCCGGGCCGCGTAAGAGCGGGACGAAACGGGCATCAAGGGCCCCCGGGCAACCGGGGGCCCTTTCTTTGTGCGCCGGAGAGACCGATACTCGCGTCGTGGCCGGGTTGAGCGAGTTGAGACGGCTCGAGAAGGGGATGACGCGCGTCCGGTGGTTCGGCGCCGTCTTCGGCGCCGTCTCGATCGCGCTGCAGGAGTCGTACCCCAGCCGCGCCCGCGAGCTCGCGGCCTGGGGGCTGATCGCGCTGCTCGCCGCGGGCAACCTCGTGATCTGGGGTGTCCAGGGGCGCGTCCACACCGCGCGGGGACAGGCCCGTCTCGGCCACGCCGCGTTCGCGTTCGACGGGATCGTGATCGGCGGGATGGTCTGGGTGTTCTCGTTCGAGGACCCGTACGTGACGTGGGCGTTGCTGTTCGTCTTCCCGATGGAGGGGGCGCTGCGGTACCGCTTCAAGGGAGCGCTCGCAGCCGCCGGCGCGGTCGCGGTGTTCTTCGCAGCGCAGTCCGTCCACGTCGCGGACCTGCGCGGCGACGCGTTCGACCTGTCCACCTACGTCTTCGTGATGTGCCTCTCGTTCCTCATCGCGGGCGTCACCGGCTCCATGGCCGACAACTGGTACGCGCAGAGTGAGGCGGTGCGGCGCCAGAGCGTGCGGCTCGCCGAGCTGGACCGCCTGAAGGATCGTTTCCTCGCAGTCACGTCCCACGAGATCCGCGGCCCCCTCACCGCGATCATCGCCGGCCTGGACACCGTGCGGAAGAGAGGCGACCGTCTCGCCCCCGAGCAGAGGGCGGGGCTGCTCGACATGGCATCGCAGCAGGGCGCGCAGCTCGCGCGCCTCGTGGACGACCTGCTCGTCACCTCCCAGCTGCAGGGAGGGAAGCTGACGTTGCACCCCCACCAGACGGACCTCCAGGAGACGATCCAGGCCGCCGTCGACGCGGCCGCGTCGAAGCGCAGCGAGCACACCCTCGAGGTGTTCGTCGAGCCGCTGATCTGCGTGCTCGATGCCGCGCGCGTCTCGCAGGTCGTGCGCAACCTGGTCGAGAACGCGTACAAGTACACGCCCGGACGTTCGACCGTGACTGTGGCCGCGGGGGCCGAGCCGGGAGGCATCGCGATCAAGGTCGAGGACGACGGCCCCGGCATCCCGCTCGACCGGCGCGGCGAGCTCTTCGAGGCCTTCAGCCGCATCGAGGAGACCGCCGCCGGACGCGAGGGCGTGGGGCTGGGGCTCTTCGTGGTCGCGCAGCTCGTAGAGACGATGAAGGGCCGCATCGACGTGGCGTCCTCCTCAGGGGGGACGTGCTTCACGATCCACCTGCCGTGTGAGCACTCGGCGATCTCGAAGCCGCGGCTATCGGTGGTCGACCCCACCGGCTCGGCCGGCGCCTGATCACCGCACTCGGGACTATCCTCGGCGGCACGACACCTAGACCCGGGAGGCCCCTCATGCCAAGCGTCACCGTCGACTCGCGGCGAATCGAGTACCTGGACACCGGCGGCGCCGGGACTCCGGTCCTGCTCGTCCACGCATTCCCCCTCCGCGCCCAGATGTGGGAGCCCCAGATGGAGTCGCTCGGCGACCGCTGGCGGTTGATCGCTCCCGACCTCATGGGCTTCGGGGGCTCGGACGCTCCCGACGACGCGTCCGGCTACTCCGTGGACGCGTTCGCCGACGACCTGAAGGCGGTCCTCGACGAGCTCGGGATCGACCGGGTCGTCCTCGCCGGGCTGTCGCTCGGCGGCTACGTCGCGCTCGCGTTCCTCCGGAAGTACCGGTCCGCCGTCAGCGCGCTCGTGCTCGCCGACACCCGCGCCGAGGGCGACGCGCCCGAGAACATCGAGAAGCGCACGAACCAGCAGCGCATCGTCCGCGAGCAAGGACCGGGAGCCCTCACCGACGGCCTCATCGGCGCGCTGCTGGGCGAGCCCACGCGGGAGAAGAAGCCCGACGTCGTCGAGACCGTGCGGGGGCTGATGGAGAACCCGGCCGCCGGGTACGTCGGCGCGCTCGAGGCGATGAAGGGCCGCCCCGACTCGACTCCCGACCTCGCGTCGATCGACGTGCCGACGCTGATCGTCGTCGGCGAGAACGACACGCTCACGCCACCGGAGCTCTCGCGCAAGATGCACGAGCACATCGGCGGCTCGCGGCTCGTCGTGATCCCCGAGGCCGGCCACCTCTCGAACCTCGAGGCGCCGGAGGCGTTCAACGGCGCGCTCGCGGAGTTCCTCTCGGCTCTTTAGGCGCCCGGAAATCCGCGTCTCCGGAAGGAGGCGGTCCTAGGGTTTGCTCAGGATGGAGCAGGCCCTACTCAAGCTGTCGCCGTCGAGCGCCACGGACTTCAAGAGCTGCCCGCAGCTGTTCAAGTACCGGGCGATCGACCGGCTTCCCGAGCCGCTGAGCGGGGCCGCGGCCCGCGGGTCGCTCGTGCATGCGGTGCTCGAGCGGCTGTTCGCCGAGCCGCCGGCGACGCGGACCCCGAACCGGGCGTTCGACCTGCTAGACGCGCTGTGGGCGGAGGTGAAGGACGAGCCCGAGTTCCGCCCCGACGGCATGGCGGACACGCAGGAGGATCCTTGGCTGGACGAGAGCAAGCGGCTCCTCCGCAACTACTTCAAGCTCGAGGATCCGCGGCAGCTGAGTGCAAGCCGGCTGGAGTGGTGGGTCGAGTACGAGTTGACCGACATCCACCTGAGGGGTGTGATCGACCGGCTCGAGGAGCGGCCCGACGGGACGTGGGTGCTGACCGACTACAAGACCGGCCGCGTGCCGGGCGAGTCGCGGGAGCTGTCGGCCTTCTTCGGCCTGAGGTTCTACGCGCTCGTGTGCTGGCGGTCGTTCGGTGTGATCCCGAGGGAGATCAGGCTCGTGTACCTGTCCGATCCCGCGGTGCTGACGCTGAGCCCGAACGAGCGCATGCTCGTCGCGTTCGAGCGGCAGATGGTCGCGCTCGCCGGTGCGATCAGGCGGGCAGTCGACCGGGACGACTGGCGGACGCGGCCCTCGCCGTTCTGCATGAGCTGCTCGTTCCACGACCGCTGCCCCGCATGGGGCGGGTCGGGCACCGGCTGACGCCGGACGCCTGCACGGGAGGCACGCGCAGAGGGGGCCGGATGTCCGGCCCCCTCTCGCTTCCTCCCAGCGTGCGCCCTCCCTGGCCGGGGCGCCGCTTTGCGGCTTAGCGCTTGCGTGCGGCGATGATGCCGATACCCGTGAGGATGAGCCCGATGCCGGCGACGGCGAGGAGGCTCGCTCCCGTGAACGGCAGGACCCCTCCACCGAGCGGCAACGTCGTCGGCTGACGGGCGGCCACCGTGTCCGGCTGGGCCGGGCGCTCGATGCGCTCGCCGAGGACCTCGGTGACGACCTCGGGACGGGCGGGGTGCGTGATCACGTTCGGCAGCACGTCCGGCTCGACGTCGCCCTTGTCGCACGGCTGCGTGCCGGGCATCATGGCGTCTGCGTCGCAGGGCTTCGAGCTGTCGTCCTTGTGGCACGGCTGCGTGCCGGGCATGGTGGCGTCTGCGTCGCAGGGCTTCGAAGGAGCGGGCGTGACCGCAGGCTTGACCTCGGGCTTGGCCGGCTTGGGCTTGCGGCCGCACCAGCCCTCGTTGTCGTCCTCGAAGTCGTCGTCGTTGCCACAGCCGTTGTTGCCGTCCTGGTCGGCCTTGTCGACACCGCCGGGGCCGTTGGGCTTGTCGGCGCCGCCGTTGGAGCGGTCGGGGCCGCGGCCGTCGTCGTCGGGGTCGGACTCGGAGTTGCCCTGGTTGCCCGAGCCGCCGTTCTCGACCGAGCGGTCCTTGCCGGACGGGTGAGCGTTGTCGCCCTCGTCGGCGACGTTGTTCGGGGTGTTGCCGTCGTTGGTGTCGTTGTCCTCGGTGTAGGCCGTGCCGGAGTCCGAGTCGGCGTCGCCGTCGTTGTCCTTGCCTTCCCCGCCCGCCCCGGCCTTGCCGTTGCCGTTGTCGTCGCTCGAGGCGGCGGCTTGGCCCCCCGAGTGGTCATCCTTGTGATGCGCGAAGGCGGGGACCGCCACCGCGAGCAGCAGAGCGAAGACGGCCGCCAGGACCACCAGAGCCCCGGAAGCAATCGAGATGCGCTTGCTCATGTTTCCCTCCTTCTGGCTACGTTACGTGTTCGTACGACTACGGTTAGCCACCTCGGAGGGGATTCCTTCCAGAGCAAGCAAATATTTCCAGAGAATTTCGCGGGCCGCACCTCGGTCAAAACCGGCGCCCGCGAGGCGCCTCGAACCGCCCTAGCGGGAGCGGGCGCTCCTGACCGCGCGGCGGAACTCGTCGGAGGTGAACCGGCCCGGCTGGACCTCGGCGGCATGGGCGAGCGCCTCCTCGAGCCCGTCCCCGGTGGCGGCGACGAGGGCCCTCTTGTTGGCGACCACTCCGGCGGGCGGGTGCGCCAGGATCCGGGCCGCGAGCGCCCGGGTGCGGTCCATCAGCTCGCCGCGGGGGCAGACCTCGTTGACGAGGCCGGCGGCGAGCGCCTCCTCCGCGCCGATCAGCTCCCCGGTGAGCAGGAGCTGCGCGGCCCGGCCGGGGCCGGCGAGGTGCTGCGTGAGCCACGCTCCCCCGGTGCCGGGGATCACCCCGAGACGCACCCACACCTGGCCGAGGCGGGCGGTGTCGGCGGCCACGCGTAGGTCGCACGCGAGCGCCAGGTCCATCCCGGCCCCCACGGCCGCGCCGTTCACGGCGGCGATCACGACCGCGTCGGACCTGCGGATGGCGCGGATCATCGCCTGGAACGACTCGTAGAGCGTGGAGCCGATCTCAGCCGGCTCGAGGTCGCCCCAGCGCTCGAGCTCGTCGAGGTCGCCGCCGGCGGAGAACGCGTCGCCGGCACCGGTGAGGATCAGCACCCGCGCCCCGTGGGCGCCCTCGTCCACCGCCGCCGCCACGGCGCGGGCGTCGCGGGAGCCGAGCGCGTTGCGCCGCTCGGGGCGGTCGAGCGTGAGGACGGCGACGTCTTCTTCCCTGTCGATCCTGACGAAGGCGGTCACGGGGCGAGCCTACGGGCAGCGGGAGGCCCGGCGCGAAGAGGGCCGCCCCGAAGGGCGGCCCCGCACTCGCTGGTCGTTCGCTACGACGCGTTCTTCGGGAGCATCCGCGTCATCTTGGTGCCGCATACGGGGCACTGCCCCTGCGCCGCCTTCGAGCCGTTCGCCAGCTCGATGACCTCTCCCTCGAAGTCGCGCTTCTCGCGGCACTTCACGCAGTAGCCGTTGTACGTGTCGGCCATCCTGGCTCTCCTCTCGTCAGACCTGCAGCCCTGTTCCAGTCGCTCGACCGCTATCGTGCCACCTCAGGCGGCCCCCGGTGGGATTTCCGGCTACGTAGGGTGATCTTCAGGGGGCGGAGGCGGAGGATTATTCCGAATCTCGTCACCCTCCGTCGTCGGAGGGGCGGAACCCCCCGGCGGAGCCGCCCAACGGGGCGGCGCCCCCCGGTACCGGGCGAGGAAGTACAGCGAGATGAGCACGACCGAGAGGGCGAGCAGCTGGCTGCCGGTGAGGCCGAGGTAGCGCTTGTCGACCCGCAGGAAGTCCGTGATCACGCGCATCGTCCCGTACCAGATGACGAACACGAGCGTCATCAGCCCCGGCCTCCGGACCGTCCGCCCGATGTACAGCAGGACGCCCAGGAGGAGCATCGTCGAGAAGAAGTCGTAGAGCGCGGTCTGGTGCAGCACGACGTCGAAGCACCCGAGAGACGGCGGTGCCGACTCGGCGAGACGCTCGTACGCCTCCGCGGAGACCGGAGGGGCGCCGCCGGTCTCGCCGGTGCACCTCCACCCGAGCGCGAACGTCGTGGGGTCGCCGAGGTGGTCGCCGATCACGAGGTCGCCGATGCGGCCGATGACGATGCCGAGCGCGAGCCCGGGGGCCGCGAGGTCGGTCATCCGCCAGAAGCCCATCTTCTTGCGGATCGTGTACGGGAGCGCGGCGAGGACCGCGCCGGTGATCCCGCCGAGCAGCGAGATCCCGCCCTCGTAGATCTTGAACACGCCCAGCAGGTCGTCGCCGCCGTCGGTGACCTCGCTGAAGTGCCCGAAGACGTAGCCGAGCCGGGCGCCGACGATCGCCCCGACGAGCGCGTAGAACAGCGCGTTCCAGATGTCGCCCTCGTCCGGCCCGTCGAACCTCCGCGCGCGCCGGACCATCAGCTGCGCGCCGGCGAGGTAGCCGAGCGCGATCCCGATCCCGTGCGGGGAGACGCTCAGGCCCCCGATGTCGATGCTCGGCGTGATCCCCCACTCGAGGGGGTCGATCCCGAGCTTGAACGGGAGCGCCCGACTGGCGGCCTCGGCCGGCAGCCACGAAGCGACCGTCACGGTGAGCGCCGGCCGAACTCCACGAAGCACTCGTGGGTGACGGGCATCTTCTCGGCGAACAGCCGCTCGACCGCGTCGGCGTAGACACGGATCTCGTACTGCGCGGCCGTCGCGTTGCGCAGCGACAGGAAGTTCATCAGCGAGCGCGCGTTCAAGGTCCAGTAGAACTGCGTGTAGATGCCGAACGGCAGGATCGCGCGCGCCAGCTCCTTCGCGACGCCCTTCTGGATCAGACCTTCGTACTCCGCGAAGAGGTCCTTGTAGATCCGCTTGAATGTGTCGATCGTCTCGTCGGCCAGCCGCTCGTCGACGGGCTCGAACGCGTAGGACCCGGGCTTGCCGACCTGGGTGCGGACGGCCTCGGGGGCCGGGACGTAGAAGTCGTCCGAGAGCTTGTGGTATCTCGCGGACTCCTCATTGAAGGAGGACATACGGTGTCTGAACCATTCGCGCGCTACGAAGATCGGCGTGCGGATGTGGAACCGGAACGAGTTGTGCTCGAACGGCGTGCCATGTCGCTCGCGCATGAGGAACTTGATCAGGCCCTTGTCGCGGTCGTCCATCTCCTCGCGCCGCACCGCGAAGCTGACGCGGGCTGAGTTGACGACCGACAGGTCGCTGGCCATGGAGTCGTCTAGCCGGACGAAGCCGTGGTCGAAGACCAGCAGCTCGTTCTGCTTGTCACCCGGACGGATGTCGCTCACAGGTACCCCGGCGCCGGCGGGGGCGGGACCGCGTCCTCGGCCCCCTCGACGTACAGACGCCCGCCGAACCGGCTCTTGATCTCGTCGTCGAACCGGTTCGCGGTCTCGATCACGGCGGCGATCGTCGCCTCGAGCTCCTCCGGCGCGACGAAGCTCCCGAGCAGGTTGTGGGTGAACCACACGGCGCCGTTCTCGACGTCGAGCGCGAACGCGCCGAAGACGAACTCGAGGTTCTTCGTCAGCAGCCAGCGGGTGAGCTCGGCCGTCACGGGGACGCCGATGTTCGTGATTGCGAACACGCGCACGACCGTCGTCCCGTTCTCGAGCCAGGTCGGGACGATGAACGAGCGGGCGCTCTGGAGCCCGAGCACGTAGTTCCCGTGCTGGTCGACGAGGTACGTGCCGGCGATCTCGGCGAGCTTCTTCTCGATCAGCTCACGCAGGGCCACGACGCCCTCGGGCTCGCCCTGCGGGCGAGGCTTGGGAAGCGTCGCCGCAGGTGCAGAGGCGGCGGCGTCGGGGGCGGGCGTGGGCTCGTCTGGCACGGGGCGCAGTATAAGGAACACCATGGACGGAAACGCGGAGCCGATCGCTCCCGGGAGCCGCGCTCCCCGCGGCCCCGAGCTCTCCTGCCGGGGGTGGCCGCAGGAGGCGGCGCTGCGGATGCTCGTGAACAACCTCGACCCCGAGGTCGCGGAGCGCCCCGAGGACCTGGTGGTGTACGGGGGCTCCGGCCGCGCGGCGCGGCGTCGACGCCTTCCACGCGATCGTCCGCGAGCTGCGCCGGCTCGGCGACGACGAGACGCTCCTGGTCCAGTCCGGAAAGCCCGTCGCGGTGTTCCGGACGCAAGAGCGCGCGCCACGGGTCCTGATCTCGAACTCGATGCTCGTCCCGGCGTGGGCCACGTGGGACGAGTTCCACCGGCTGGAGGCCATGGGCCTGACGATGTACGGCCAGATGACCGCCGGCTCGTGGATCTACATCGGGACGCAGGGGATCCTGCAGGGCACGTACGAGACGCTCGCCGAGCTGGCCGCGCGCTCGTTCGGAGGATCTTTGAAGGGGCGGATCGTCCTGACCGCGGGGCTCGGGGGCATGGGCGGCGCACAGCCGCTCGCGGTCACGATGAACGAGGGCGTCGCGCTCTGCGTCGAGGTCGACCCCGCTCGCATCGAGCGGCGCTTGCGCACGCGCTACGTCGACCGCTCGACCGACGACCTCGCGGAGGCGCGTCGCTGGGCCGAGGAGGCGCGGGACGGGGGCCGAGCCGAGTCGATCGCGCTGCTCGGCAACGCTGCGGAGGTGCTCCCCCGTCTGCTCGAGGACGGGTTCGCTCCGGGCGTCGTGACCGACCAGACGTCCGCGCACGACCTGCTCGACGGGTACGTGCCGGCAGGCATGTCGCTAGAGGAAGCCGCGGAGCTGCGTCGCGGCGACCCCGACACGTACGTGAAGCGCTCGCTCGAGTCCGTCGCCGCGCACGTCGAGGCGTGGCTCGGCTTCCAGGCCAACGGCGCGGTCTGCGTCGAGTACGGGAACAACATCCGCAACCAAGCGCGCACGGCGGGCGTCGAGCGCGCGTTCGACATCCCCGGCTTCGTGGAGGCGTACGTACGCCCGCTGTTCTGCGAGGGGAAGGGCCCGTTTCGCTGGGCCGCGCTCTCGGGCGACCCCGCCGACATCGCCGCCACGGACGAGGCCATCCTCGACCTCTTCCCGGACGACGGCCGGCTGCACCGGTGGATCAGGATGGCCGCCCAGCGCGTCGCGTTCCAGGGCCTCCCGGCGCGCATCTGCTGGCTCGGCTACGGCGAGCGCGCCCGCGCCGGCCTCGCGTTCAACGAGCTCGTCCGCTCCGGGCGCGTGTCCGCACCGATCGTCATCGGACGTGACCACCTCGACGCGGGATCGGTTGCCTCACCGTACCGCGAGACCGAGGGCATGATCGACGGCTCCGACGCGATCGCCGACTGGCCGATCCTGAACGCGCTGCTGAACACGGCGGCCGGCGCCCACTGGGTGTCGGTGCACCACGGAGGTGGCGTCGGGATCGGGTACTCGATCCACGCGGGCATGGTCGTGGTCGCGGACGGCACCGACGACGCGGCCGCCCGGCTGGAGCGCGTGCTGGACACCGATCCCGGCATGGGCGTCGTCAGGCACGTCGACGCGGGCTACGGACGCGCTATCGAGGTCGCGAGCGAGCGCGGCGTGCACGTGCCGATGGAGGCAGTGCCCCGCGACTAGACCCAGCGGCGCGCGATCTCGTCGACGCGCGCCCGGAGTCCCGCCTCGTCCACGAGCACCGGCCGGCCCCCCTCGACCACGACGCGGCCTTCGACCATCACCTTCGCGATCGCGGTCTGCTGGATGGAGTTGACGATCTGCTTGCGCAGCGTCGCGACCGGCCACAGCGACGGGTCGGTAAGGTCCAGCGCGACGAGGTCGGCGCGGCGACCCGCGGCGATGGCCCCCACCGGCAGCCCCAGAACGTCCGCGCCGCCCGCGGTCCCCAGCGCGAAAGCGGTCTCCGCGGAGACGGCCGACCCGTCGGTGAGCCGCGCCTTCGCCATCAGCGCCCCCTGCCGCATCTCGTCGAAGACGCTCTGCCGGTTGTTGGCGCAGCCCCCGTCCGGCCCGAGCGCGACGCGGATGCCGCGGGCGAGCATCTCGGGAAGGAGCGCGATCCCGTCGCCCAGGAACGCGTTCGCGCCCGGGCAGTGCACGACGGCCGTGCCCGACTCCGCGAGCAGGTCCAGCTCCTCCTCGTCGGCCCACACCGTGTGGATCGTCACGAGCCGCGGCCCCAGCAGGCCCTCGCGCGCGAGGAGCCGCACCGGTGTGGTGCCGTAGCGTTCGGTCACCTGCTCCCGCTCGTAGCGCGCCTCGACCAGGTGAAGGTGGCAGGGAACGTCCAGCGCCGCGGCGACCTCGAGCGCGGCCGCGACGGTCTCCGGGGTCGCCGCGTGCAGCGAGTGGGGAGCCGGCTGCACCGAGACCAACGGGTCGCCCGCGTGCGCGGCGGCGAGGGCACGGCAGCGTGCCGCGGCGGCGTCCGCAGGTTCCCGGTAGCGTGCGGGGGCCTTCGTCGGCGCATCGGGATCGTAGAACGCGCGCGCGAGCACCAGCCGGATGCCGGAGTCGCGGGCCGCGCGCAGCACCTCCTCCGCGTTCTCGTTCCCCTCGTCGTGGAGGTAGAAGAAGTCGACGGTCGTCGTGGCCCCTGCGCGCAGCGCCTCGGTGAAGGCGAACAGCGCGCCCGTGTACAGGTCCGGCCCCCGCAGGTCTTCCGAGAACGGGTACAGGACGTCGTCGCGCCACGACTCGAACGTCCGGTCGTCGGCGAAACCCTTCAGGAGGTTCTGGAACGCGTGGCCGTGCGCGTTGACCGTCCCGGGGACGAGCGCGACGTCGCCCCAGTCGGAGACGCGGATTCCGGCGGGGACGCCGGGGGCCGCGACCACGTCCGCGATCACGCCGCCGTCCACGAGGACCGCATGGTCCTCCGCGAAGCCCTCGTCCGTCAGCACGAGCGCTGCCCTGACTCCTTCCACGCACACCCCTCTCGCGGGCCGGCCGGGGGAAGCCCTTTAGGCTCCCGTCCGTGACCGTACACATCGGGAAGCCCCTGTCGTTCGCCGACGTCGTCGCGGTCGCGCGCGATCACGAGCCGGTTGCGATCCTGCCGGACGTCGCCGCTGCGATGGCGCCGGCCCGCGCGGTCGTGGAGGACGCGGTCGCCGCGGGAGAGACCGTCTACGGGATCTCCACCGGGATCGGTGACCTCGCCAACGTACGGATCGACACCGGCCTAGCGCTTGAGCTGCAACGCGACATCGTCCGCTCGCACGCGACCGCAATCGGCCCGCCGCTCCCCCGCGACGTCGTGCGCGCGATGCTGCTGCTGCGGGCGCGCACGTTCGCGTTCGGCGTCTCGGGCGTGCGCTTCGAGATCGTCGAGAGGCTCGCCGCGTTGCTCAACGCGGGCGTGCACCCGGTCGTGCCGTCACAGGGGTCGCTCGGCGCGTCCGGGGACCTCGCGCCGCTGGCGCACCTCGCGCTGCCGCTCCTGGGCGAGGGGCAGGCGGAGGTGCGGGGACGGGTCCTGCCGGGGGCCGAGGCGCTCGCGGCGGCCGGGATCGAGCCGCTCCGGCTCTCGTACAAGGAGGGCCTCGCCCTCGTGAACGGGACCGAGATGATGCTCGCGCTGGGAATCCTGCTGGTCGCCGGCGCGCGGCGTGTCGCGCGGGTCGCCGACGTGACGGGAGCGATGACGCTGGAGGCCTGCCTCGGCACCGACGCCGCGTTCCGCGAGGACCTCGTGGCGCTGAGGAAGCACCCCGGCGCGCAGGTCTCGGCGGCGAACCTCAGGCGTCTCCTCGCCGGCAGCGAGATCGTCGCGTCACACCGGGAGTCGGATCATTTGGTGCAGGACGCCTACTCGCTGCGGTGCATGCCGCAGGTGCACGGCGCGTACCGCGACGCGCTCCGCTACGTCGCGGACACGCTCGAGGCGGAGCTCGCCTCGGCCATCGACAACCCCACCGTAATGCCCGACGGGGTGCTGCTGTCCGGCGGGAACTTCCACGGCGAGGCGCTCGCGCTCGCGCTGGACCACCTCGGGCTGTGCCTGACGGGCTTCGCCACGATCGCCGAGCGTCGGATCGCGCGACTCGTGGATCCCGGGCTGAACAACGGCCTTCCCGCGTTCCTGACGCGGGAGCCCGGGCGCCGGTCGGGCTTCATGATCGTGCAGTACACCGCCGCGTCGCTCGTGTCCGAGAACCGCTCGCTGTGCTGGCCCGCCTCCGCGGACTCGATCCCGTCCTCGGCGGGGCAGGAGGACCACGTGAGCATGGGCGCGACGTCGGGACGCAAGGCCGCGGCGGTGCTCGCCAACACCGAGCACGTGCTCGCGATCGAAGGCCTTGCCGCGGCGCAGGGCCTGGACCTCAGGGCGCCGCTGTCGCCGGCACCGGCGACGGGGGCCGCGCGCGCGGCCCTCCGGGAGGTGTCGCCGTTCCTCGAGGAGGACCGGCCCCTCTCCGCCGACATCGCCGGGGCGCGCGACGTGACGTCGTCGCACGCGTTCCTCGGCGCCGTCGAAGAGGTGACCGGCCCCCTCGGCTAGATGCGAACCCGCGCTACGGGCAGGGGTGCCCGAGCTTGCGCAGGACGGTGTTCCAGGTCTCGTTGTTGCTGCACGGCGGGCACGGGTTCTCCGGCTGGCAGGCCGAAGCCGGTGCCGCCGCGAAGCCCAGGGACGCGGCCGCGACCGCGGTGACTACGAACAGACGCATCGAGACTCCTTCTCCTAGATCAGACGACGCACTCGACGTATGCAATTACGTCGCCGGACACGTTCGAGACGACGTACGTGACGATGCCAAGGGCCGGGTCCGCGTCGACCGTGACGGTGCCGGGCGGCGTGTAGGTCACGCTGAAGAGCGGGTCCGGGAACGCCGTGGGCACCCAACCGCCAGCCTCGCCGAGCAGGACCGTCGTACAACCGGCTGCATCCTCCGCCGCGGTCACTTCCGCCGCCGATGCCGCCGGCGCGGTCAGCGCCATCACGGCTGCCACCGCCCCCACGGCCAAAGCACTCCGGGTAGATCGCTTCATGCTCCGCCTCCTCATAGCCCCACGTTCCGACCGGGAACGCTTCTACGGAAGCGGCTCGCTCTCCTTCCGGAGAACGGGTCAAAACGGGCGAGGGATCAGGCGGCGCTCGCGCTCCTCGCGACGGCGCAGTCCCAGACCTTCCCCATCTTCTTCGACGGGAAGGCCGCGGCGAACAGCTTCTCGCGGCGGCGATCGAGGTACTCGTCGGGCACGCCCTCGGTCGACTCCATGTTGTCGCCGATCGTGTATCCGAGGACGAACTCCGCCATCTGGGCGAGCGTCACGTCCTCGGTCCGCTGGACCTCGTTATCGACCCAGACGCCGACGGGGCGCTCGCCGTCGAACAGCTTCTCGTAAGACGTCCCGAACCTCCGGGCGATGTCCTTCTGCAGCGGCGTGATCCCGATCGGCCACGCGTCGAGCGCCTGCGCGCTCGGCTGCTGCCCGTGGTCTGCGGTGAGCGCGAGCACCCACTTGCCCGCACCGACCTTCCGGTCCAGCCAGCTCGTGAGGTCCTCGAGCGCGGCGTCCGAGTACTTCAGGATCTCCCGCATCTGCGGCTCGACCATGTTGTAGTCGTGCCCCACGTCGTCCACTTGCTTGTAGTTCGTGAAGAAGAGGTCCGTCGTGCGGTTCGCGCCGAAGTTCTCGCGCGCGATCAGCTCCTTGATCAACCGTGTCTGGTAGAGCACCCACACCGGGCTGTGCCGGACCGACGTCGGGTCGGTCAGGTCGCCCTTGCCCATCCACCGCGAGTCGAGCTTGCCGTCCTTCACGTCGACCGAGCGAAGGTCCTCCTCCCAGCCGGGGACGTTGTCGAGGTAGTACGGGAGCTTGTAGAGGTCGCGGTTCGTGATCAGACGCCCGGGGCCCGTGACCTTGTCGCCACTTTCGCGCGCGGCGATCGCGACGAAGTCGCGGTCGGCGTCGTCGAGCATCGCGCCGTGGCCCATCATCCCGAGGTGGAAGTAGCGATAGGTGATCGCGCCGACCTTCGGGCGGTTGTCGTTGCGGTGGTCGAAGACGTCGGCGACCGTCGTCAGCTCGAGCTCCTCCGGGGGCTGGCCGGTCAGGGCCCCCTTGACCTCCCCGTCGGCCTTGCGCATGTAGATGTCGACGACGCCGTGGCGGCGCGGGAACTCGCCGGTCCCCATCGTGGCGTGGATCGCCGGCGTCACCGACGGTGACGAGCCGACCTCGACGCCGGCCACCGACGTCCCGCCCTCCATCAGCGACCGCAGGTACGGCCACGCGTTCGGCCACCGGTTCAGAACGTTCCAGCCGCCGCCGTCCCACACGACCTGCACGACCAGCCGCGGCGCCCGCGGGCGCTCGGACTCCGGCACCAGCGCCTCCTTCACGGCGCGGCCCGAACGTTCCTTCGGCCATCCCATCCGGAGCAGCCGCGCCATCGTGGGGGCCAGGTCGGCCAGCGTCACCCTGCGCTGGAGGTCCAGAGTCCCTTGCGGCTCGACGAAGCCGGGGCCGTAGAAGACCAGCGGGACCTCCTGGACGTACTGCCAGGGGCCCGAGTGGGTCGTGCTGAAGAACCTGCCGAAGAAGTGCGGCTCGCGCGGGACCAGGAACAGGTCCGGCGAGCGGCCGCGGTAGTAGCCGCGCTTGATGCGCCTCAGGTGCTCGAGCGGCAGGCCGCACGCCGCCTCCAGCCACGCGGGCCGGTCGCGCATCGCGAGGGGGGGCTGGGTCGCGACCGGTGCCAGCGGCTCCACCGTCGAGGGGAAGTCGCCCGTCGCCTGCGACGCGGTGGAGCACGCCGCCGCGACGAGGAGAAGGGCGAGCGTCTTCTTCGGCCTCATGGAAGACCGGTCGCTGCCCCAGCGCACCGGCCTCATGGACACGTCAGTCCCGCGCAGGCGCGATCGCGCTCGAGCTGTGCCTCGAGCGACCGGATCAGGACCGGGCTCGGGTCGTTGCTCTCGTCGGCGTCACCGAGCAGGTTGTTCGTCTGCCAGGGGTCGTTCACGAGGTCGTAGTACTCGCGGAACCTGATCTCCTCGCTGTTCCTGAAGTAGTACTGGATGTACTGGTACTCGTGCGTCCGGAGCGACGCCCACGTCGGCCGGTTGACCGACCAGCTCCCCCATTGCTCGGTGAGGAATCGTGTTCGCTCGCGGGGGCCGAACAGCGACCTGCCGTCCTGCTCGAGGCTCACCTCCGCCATCCCCGCCGCGTCGAGGACCGTGGGGGCGATGTCGATGTTGCCGATGAGGCGGTCGTCCGTCGCGCCGGCGTCCACGCGGCCCGGCCACCGCATGAAGAACGGGATCTGGATGGACTCCGTGTACGGGAGCCGCTTCGCGTAGAGCCCGTGCTCGCCGAGCAAGAAGCCGTTGTCGGAGAGGAAGAACGCGAGCGTGTCCTGGTCCTCGCCGAGCTCCGCGAGCTTGTCGAAGAGCGCGCCCACGGCGTCGTCGGCCGCCATCAGCGTCCGCAGCCGCTTCCGGTAGACCTCGTCGCCCTCCTCCCACGGATAGCCGACATCCGCCACGAACCCGGCCTTGTCCCCGACGTTGTCCTCCTGGAGCCCCGGGTTCGCCTCGAGCCCGGGGGCCTCGGTCTCGGAGTACT
Organism: Actinomycetota bacterium; assembly: GCA_035942255.1. Lineage (GTDB taxonomy): Bacteria > Actinomycetota > CADDZG01 > CADDZG01 > WHSQ01 > JALZEG01. Next base: position 45,505 of record DASZDG010000044.1, read on the forward strand.
CCTCGGACGAGTAGAAGGGGTAGTGGGGGGCGGTCGGGTGGACGAACATCAGCCACGGCTGCTGGTCGTCCTCCTCGTCGAACTCCTCGAGGAACTCCATGCTCTTCTCGGCGATGAACTCCGTTGCGTACTGCGGGACCCGCTGTATCTCGCCGTTGACGTTGAACTCCTTGTCGTAGTACCCGGCGTTGAACAGCGCCCAGCGGTCGAAGAACGGCGGGTCGTCCGGGACCTCCCACGCGTTGAGGTACCTCCCGACGAGCGCCGTCTTGTATCCGGCGCGCTGCTGCAGGTAGCGCTGCAACGTCGCCATCTGGTTCATCTTGAGGCCGTCCTGGTTGCGGCGGACGCCGGTGTTGTGCGCGTAGCGCCCGGTGAAGATCGAGGCGCGCGAGGGGCAGCACTGCGGCGTCGACGCGAACGCGTGGGTGAAGCGCGTGCCCTCCTCGGCGAAGATCCGCAGCGTGTTCGGCATCACGACGAGCTCGTCGCGCTCGCGCATGTCGTCGGTCATGAAGATGAGCACGTTCGGCCGGTCGTCCTGAGAGGACGCCGGCTCCGCCACGTAGATCCCGAAGGTCACCACGCCCACCCAGCAGATCACCAGGAGGACCAGTCGGACTTTCTGCACGGCGGACATCATCCCTTCTTTAAAGCCCCGTCTCGGACCACGCGGCCCCCTGAGCCGGGACCGAGGTGGACGAGCTCCCCTCCGCAGACCACCGCCAGCACCGGATCGCGGTCGGGCCGGTACGCAAGGTGGTCGGGCGACGGCACGTCGAGCACGACCGCGTCCGCGCGGTACCCCGGAGCAAGGCGACCGACGCGATCGTCCAGACCGAGCGCGTGCGCGGCGTTGACGGTGGCGGCCGCGAGGGCCTCGAGCGGCCGGAAGGCGTACAACCGGCACGCGAGCGCGATCACGAACGGCATCGAGCGTACCGGCGACGTTCCCGGGTTGAGGTCCGAGCCGAGCGCGACGATCGCGCCGCGCGACAGCAGATCGCGCGCAGGCGGCTTCTTGCTCTGACGTAGCGTGAATGTCGCGCCGGGAAGCAAGACCGCGACGGTCGCCGACTGCGCGAGGTCCCCGACCGCGAACGTAGACGCGTGGTTGAGGTGGTCGGCAGTGTCGAAGCCCCAGCGCGCGGCGAACGCCGCGGTCTGTCCGTCGGAGAGCTGGTCGGCGTGAACGCGCATCCGCAGACCGAGCGAGCGTGCGGCCTCGTTCAGGCGGGCCGCGTGCTCCAGCGCGAACGCGATCGTCTCGACGTATAGGTCGCACGCGCCGGCGAGGCCCTCGGCGGCAGCCTGTGGCAGCAGCTCTTCGGCGGCGATCCCGGCCCACTCCCCCTCCGACCTCCCCTTCGGTACCGCGTGGGCCGCGAGGCAGGTCGTCACGACCGTCTGCGGGACCGACTCCGCGAGTGCCCGGGCGAGCCGCAGCTGCCGCAGCTCCGCCTCGACGCTCAGCCCGTAGCCGGACTTCGTCTCGAACGTCGTCGTCCCCGAGGCGAGCATCTCGGCCGCGAGGGCCCCGGAGAACGACAGCACCTCATCGTCGGAGGCCTCCGCGAGGAGCCGGGCCGACCGGAAGATCCCGCCCTCTCTCCCGTGGAGGTCCTCGTAGGACGTCCCCGAAAGACGGGCCGCGTCCTCGTCGGCGCGCCACCCGTAGAACGGCAGGTGCGTGTGGCAGTCGACGAAGCCGGGAACGACGGTGCACCCCGTCGCGTCCACCACGACGTCCGGCCCCCCCGCCTCGTCCGCCGCGACGATCGAGTCGCCCCTGCAGAGCAGGCGGCCCCCGTCGGTGACCTCCGCCCGCTCCAGCAGGTCGTCCCGGACCGGACCGGCCCCCGACCACGTGACGTGCGTTCCGCCCTCGACCAGGAGCGTCACTCGTCCACCTCGATCGGCTGCCGGCGGCGCGACACCTTCTTGTAGAGGAACGTCCCGTCGCCGGACTCGATGCGCTCGACCTCACCCCGCTTCCGGAGATAGGCCAGGTGGGCGAGCGCCTCCCCCAGGGCGAGCCTCCGCTCGAAGTGGAGCAGCGTCGAGCCGAACACCTCGTCGACGATGTCGCTCGCGCTGCGCGGCTCGTGCCTGATCACCTGGAGGATGTTGCCGAGCCTCCGGTCGTGGTGCCGGGCGATCACGCGGGCGCGGTCGGCCCCCTCGAGGAACGGGCGGCCGTGCCCGGGGAGGACCATCTTCGGGTCGAGGTCCTCGATCTTCTCCAGCGACTCCAGGAACTCGCCGAGCGGGTCCTCCTCACCACCCCGCTCGAAGTCGATGTGGGGGGTGATCGTCGGCAGGAGGTGGTCTCCCGAGACCAGCAGCCCGTCGTCATCGGTCCAGAGGCAGATGTGGGAGCGCGCGTGGCCCGGCGTCGCGATGACCGTCCACGCCCGCCCGCCGGCGTCGAACGACTCGCCGCCCGTGACCGGATGCGTCGCGTCCACCACTCCCGAGACGAACGGGCGCCAGTCCTCGAACTGCGTCAGCTCGTCGAGCTCGTCCGGGCTCGCGCCGTGGTCCGCGAGCAGCTCCCGCAGGTTCACCGTCGCGGTCCCCGGGTCCCGGTACAGCTCGAGGTCCTCGTGCGCGCACCGGTGCATCCACAGCTCGCATCCGGTCTCCTCGACGATGCGCGCCGCCATGCCGTAGTGGTCGATGTGCGTGTGCGTGACGACGAGCCGCTCGACCGAGGAGACCTCGGCCCCCGCGGCCGCGAACGCGGCGACGAGGTCGTCCCATCCGTGCTCGCCTTCGGGGGCCGGGTTGCGGATGCCGCAGTCGACGAGCGTCGCCCCGCGGTCTCCGGACAGCAGGAACGCGTTGACCGCGTCGAGCCCCGGGAACGGCAGGGGGAGGACGAGGCGGAAGATGCCGGGCGCGGGCTCGCGCCGCCGATGCTCCACGGGCCGCGTCTTACTCGTGGACTTGCTCTTTGATCTCGAAGCTCACGCGCACGAGCACGCGGTAGACGACCTCGCCGCCCTGGACAAGGCCCTCGATCCGTTCGACCTCGAACGAGGTGAGGCCCTTCAACGTGAGGCTCGCCCGGTGCACCGCGCTCCCGACGGCTTCCTCGATCGTGGAGCCGGTGGCGGTGAGGTCGATCGACTTCTCGACTGACATGCGCGGCCTCCTGCACTTCGGCGGACGGGAGAAGGCGTCTTTATACAAAAAACAAAGCTCCCGGCCAGTTCGGGAGCTTTGTTTGTCCTGCCAGAGGAGGTGCAGGTGTTGCCGTGGGAGGGTGGTGCTGGTGGAGCTATGAATCCTTCTGAAGCGGCGAGACGAAGGTAGGGGTCCGGTGGCAGATCACCGAAGGACGGGTCCGGGAGGTCATCCTCCGGTAGTCCTTGGCGATTACGTCCCGGGAGATCGCCAGCCACCATTTCACGGCCGGCACGCTGAGCGACGCATCCTTCGGGCCCGACATCCAGGCGCAAGATCGTTCACTCATCGTCCCTTACCTTTCGGTCTCGGTGGTTCCGATGTTCCGTGGGGGTCCACTGCATTCGCTGACCGGGAAGTTCGTCATCCCGTGGCCCACTCCTGCCCTTCCCGGTCAGAAAAACACCCTCTGAGCAGCCCTAACGTCAGGAATGCCCGAATTCGTCTCATAAATTCCCGCCCGGCGCCGGGCTAAACGAACCCGCGCAGCTTGTCTGCGTCGGCGACTCGTTCGACCGCGATGTCGAAGGCGGCGTCCCGCAGCGACGTGCCGTCCTCCGACGCCCTCGTGAAGACGTGCGTGGTCGCCTTCGTCATCTTCTTCTTGAGCTGGAAGTTGACGTCGTCGACCTCCCAGCGGAACTGCTGGATGTTCTGGACCCACTCGAAGTACGAGACCGTCACGCCGCCGGAGTTCGCGAGGATGTCCGGCACCACCGTGACCCCCCGGTCGTGCAGGATCTCGTCCGCCGCTGGCGTCGTCGGGCCGTTCGCCGCCTCGACGACGAGGCGCGCCTTCACGTCCCCGGCGTTGGCCGTGTTGATCACCCCGTGGATCGCCGCGGGGATGAGGATGTCGCAGTCGAGCTCGAGCAGGTCCTCGTTCGACACCTCGGTCCCGCCCGCGAAGCTGGCGACCGAGACGGCTTCCGTGCGGTGGCGGGAGAGCTTCTCGAGGTCGAGACCGTCCGGGTTGTGCGTCCCGCCGCCGACGTCCGACACGGCTACGACCTTCGCGCCGGCCTCCCCCGCGATCATCGCGGTCCAGTACCCCACGTTGCCGAAGCCCTGGATCGCGACGCGCGCGTCGCGGAAGTTGATGCCCATCCGCTTGGCCGACTCGCGCGCGCAGATCACCACGCCGCGGCCCGTGGCCTCCTCGCGTCCCGGCGACCCGCCGAGCTCGACCGGCTTCCCGGTGACGATCCCGGGCGTGTAGCCGTTCTTCTTGCCGTACTCGTCCATCATCCACGCCATCGTCTGAGCGTTCGTGCCCATGTCGGGGGCCGGGATGTCGCGGTTCACGCCGATCAGGTGCGAGATCATCCCGGTGAAGCGCCGCGTGAGGCGCTGCAGCTCCGACTGCGACATCACGCCCGGCTCGCACTGCACGCCGCCCTTCGCGCCGCCGAACGGCACGTCGATCAACGCGTTCTTCCACGTCATCAACGCCGCGAGCGCGCGCACCTCGTCGAGGTCCGCGGACTCGTGGAAGCGGATCCCGCCCTTGTAGGGGCCGCGAGCGCCGTTGTGCTGGATACGGAAGCCGCGGAAGACAGTCACGCGCCCGTCGTCCATCCGGATCGGGATCTGCACCGCGAGCTCCCGGTAGGAGCTGGCGAGGACCTCGCGCATGTGCTCGGGCAGCTCGATGCGGTCGGCGGATCGGTGGAAGAAGTAGCTCGCGGCCTCGAACGGCGTCATCGCGTCGGTGACCTCGACGTCGCGCTTCGGCTCCGCGATCGGGTCGGCCGCCTGCTTGACCTTCGTGTCCTTCGCTTCCGTCTGGGCCACGCTGCCCCCCGTCGTGGTCGGTAGACCGTCGGCCACGACCCTACTTTGCGGGGGAGATCGCCTCCACGGCCCCCTCGGCGTACGTCTGCACGACCGCGTCGCGGCGGCCCGAGAGGAATCGCATCGTGTGCTCGTAGCCGTTGCGCACGAGCTTCTCGGTGAACTGCATCGACTGGAACGGCACGTAGTAGTCGAGCGACGGCGTCGGGACCATCACGAGCTTGACCTTGTCCGCCAGGAACGTCTGCTCGAGCGTCATGCGCTGCGAACGCGCGAGCGAGAACGCGTGCAGGAGGTAGTCGATCGGACGGATCAACGGACGGCGCTGGTGGCTGTGCGACGTCGAGTTCATCACGTAGATCGTCTTGGCCCCCAGCGCGATCGCCGGCGCGATCGGGACGTTGTTGGCGACGCCGCCGTCGATGTACTTCACGCCGCCGATCTCGACCGGCGGGTAGATGCTCGGCATCGCGGTGGACGCGAGCAGGGGCTCGATCACCGGGCCCGACGTGAACGTCCTCTCGGCCCCCGTGTCCAGCTCCGTCGCCACGATCCCCAGCGGCACGCGCGCATCCTCGAACTGGGGGGTACCGATGCGGCGCTCGACCACGCGGCGCAGGCCCGTGTTCTCGAAGACATGGTCGCCGCGGGCGAGGAAGCGGGCCCACGGGGCGCGGAACCTACCGGGCGGGAAGAGGTCGGCCTCCGTCAGCGAGAGCCAGAGCTTCTCCATGTCGCGCGGGCCCTCCGGCCCCGGGTTGAAGGCGAGGAACGTCGCGTTGATCGCGCCCACGCTCGTCCCCACGAGGAGGTCGGGGACCACCTCGTGCTCGTAGAGCGCCTTCAGGGCACCGACCTGCAGGGCCCCGAGCGGCCCGCCTCCGGAGAGGACGAAGGCGACCCGGTCCTGCCGGCGCGCGGCCAGACGGCGCAGCCACTGCGCGCGCGAGGGCTGACAGCGGCCTGGAAAAGTCACCCTCTAATGATCGGACAAAGCGGGGGGCTAAGTAAGCGTTTTCGCGGCCTAGCGCGAGGCCTTCTTCTTGGCCGTCTTGGCGGTGGAGGAGCCCTTTGCCTTCGCGCCCTTGGCGGCCGCGGCCCCCGAGGCCTTCGCCGTAGAGGTCGCGGCCTTGGCGGCCTTCTTCGTCGCGTCCGCGGCCTTCTTCGTCGACGACTTCAGGTTCTTGACCTCTTTGGACTTCTTCACGGCCGTGGCGCCCTTGCCGGCGGTCTTCACGGCGGTCTTCACCAGGGCAGTTCCGGCCCCCGCCGCGGCCTTGACGGCCTCCTTGGCGACCTTCGTCTGCTTCTTGGCGCGCTTGGCGTCCTTCGTCTTGGCGACTTCCTTCGCGGTCTTGCCGGCCTGCGCCACCGCCTTCGACCCGACGGCCTTCAGGCTCTCGGCCGCCTTCCCGATCTGCTTGCGTGCGTCGGCAACCTGCTTGGCCGGTTTACGCGCCATCTGTCGCGACCTCCCTCGTGTCCTCGGTGCCCTGCCCGTATGTCCCCTTCGGGGAGGGTACCCGCTACCCGGGCGGCCGCAGGCCCGGGGCGCTACCATCTAGCAAGGCGAACGACGACGGACGAGGCGGGGATGGCGAAGCGGCTCCTGCGGACGATCATCACGCGGCTTACCGCGCCTCCGACCGCGCTCAAGGTCCACGCCGCGCTCGTCCTCGCGACGGCCTTCGCCGTCGCCGACGCGGAGCGAGGCGGGTGGTGGGCCGGGCCGATCATCGTAGGGATCATCCTGTGGCCGCTGATGAGGGGCTCGCGCCTCATCTGGTGGGTCCAGCTGATCGCGGTGGCAGGCGCATGCATGCAGGCAGTGACCGTGCGGGGCAGGGTCGTGGCCGCCGGCGACGGGACGGCGATGTTCGTCGACGAGACGACGCTCCTGGTCCTCGCGACGGCCCTCGCGTCCGCGTGCGCCCTCCTGCTGCTGCCGCCGGTACGCCGCTACTGCCGTGACGATCCCAGATCCTCTCGCAGCGCGCTGGGCCTGGTCGTGGCCGTGGGGATGCTCGCGTCGTTCCCGACGATGGCGCTCGGGATCGAGTCGTGGTTGCCGTCAGATGAGCTCATCGCCAACAGCGGCGTCTTCGTTGGAGGCGATCCCGAGAAGAGGGTGGCGTTCTACGTCCAGCCCGAAGGTCGCGACGTATGCCTCTCGATCGTCAGCATGGACGGCTCGGGCGAGGGGTGTCAGGAGCGGCAAGGGCTGCTCCGGTTCCCGTTCCCCACTCATCGGCACGGGGTCCTCGCGGACGTCGTCCCCGAGCGCATCGACCGCGTCGACATCGTCTCCACCTCGGGCGTCCTCGAGGCGAGGATGTTCGAGAGCGACTACGTCAGCTTCGACGTCTACTACCTGCCCGACCCGCCCTCCGTCCGCGAGCTGCTGCGCGTGGTGGGCTACGACGCCGCGGGGGCCGAGCTGTTCCGGGGGCGGCTCGACTACTAGCGGTCGAGGTGCACGCGCAGCCACGTGCGCTTGCCGCACGAGGGGCAGCGGAACCACGAGAAGTGGTAACGCAGCAGCGGCACGTGGAAGTGGACCGGGAACATCAACGCCGCGAGCTCCAGGTACGAGACGCGCGTCTCCTCGCGGCACGACGAGCATTCGACCGTGCACGACAGCGGCCACCTCTCCTCCGCCCCGCTGTAGAGCGCGTACTTCCCCGGCGTCGAGGATCCCGGCCCGGTCATGCGGCCTGCGCCTCCAGGTACGCCGCGTGCGCGCGATACGCCTCGGCCCCCGGGTGCGACGGCGCGAACGAGATGATCGACCGCCCGACCTGCGATGCCTCCGCGAACCGGATCGACTTCTTCACCGGCGGCTCCAGGACCGTCACGCCGTAGCGCGTCCCGACGTCGGCCAGCACCTGCTGCGCGTGGCGCGTACGGCCGTCGTACAGCGTCGGAATAACGCCCGTGACCTTCAGCCCGTCGTTCGTGAAGTGGCGGATGTCCCCGATCGTCTCGAGCAGCTGACCCACGCCGCGGTGCGAGAGTGCCTCGCACTGGAGCGGGATCACGACCTCGCCCGCCGCCGTCAGCGCGTTGATCGTGAGGATCCCGAGCGACGGCGGACAGTCGATGAGCACGTAGTCGTAGCGGCCCTCGATCTCGCGCAGCGCGCGCTGCAGCGCGTACTCGCGCCCGGTCTTCGCCAGCAGGACGGCCTCGGCCCCCGCGAGGTCGATGTTCGCGGGCACGAGGTCGACCTCGCGCGCGATCACGACCTTCTCCGGAGGGAGCCGCCGGACGAGCACGTCGTTCACGGTCTCGTCGAGCTCGTCGGGGTCGACCCCGAGCGAGTACGTCAGCGCCGCTTGCGGGTCCATGTCGACCGCGAGGACGCCCCTGCCGCGCTCCGCGAGCGCGGCCGCGATCGAGAGCGTCGACGTCGACTTCGCGACGCCGCCCTTCTGGTTCGCGAAGGCGATGACGCGCATCAGTCCGGTGGCGGTGGCGGGGCGGCACCGTCGCCGGTGCCGTCGTCGTCGACACCGGGGAGCTGCAACCCGACGGCGGCGAGCATCCCCTTGACCTCGTCCACCCTCCAGCCGCGGTCGCGCAGCTCGAGGATGATGCGGTTCGTCAGGTCGCCGATCTCCTCCTCCTCGAACGACTCGTAGCCGTCGAGGAAGCCGCGCGCGTAGTCCCACGACACGTACTCGTGCGGGTCGGGATTGAACGCCGGCTCGTGGACGGGCGACTCGCCCTCTTCGAGGAGCTCCTTCAGGTTGCCGGCGAGCAGGTCCCACCCGAGGAAGTGGTCCTCGTCGCAGTCGGGGCAGAAGAACACCGCGCCCTTGAGGCCGCGGGGGCCGAGCAGCTCCTTCAGGACCTGGACGTCCGTGAGGTCCTGCTGGAGGAGCTCGCGCTCCTCCTCGTTGATCGGCTCGCCTTCTTCGCCGCCGGAGTACTCCTCGTTCTCCATGCGCTCATCGTAAGCGCGCCGGTAGCGGAAGGAAGTGGCGCGGCTACCAGCTGAGCCAGTAGCCGAGCGAGCCCGCCCGGCCCACGGTCGCGGCCCCCTCGAACTCGGTGAGCTGCGTCCAGTAGTCGGGCTCGAGCGTCGAGACGAGCCCGTACTGCATCGCCTTCCCGCTGGGACGGTCCGGACGCACTGCGGAGAAGTACGACGAATACCCCTCACTCGAGGCCGTGATGCACCGAGGCGTGTAGGACGCGTCGCCGAGCTCCTCCTCAGACGGCGGCTTGCCACGGAAGACGCAGTGGCCGAACTCACCCGCGGTGAAGTCGTCGACCTCGACCACGAGCGCGTGGAACACCATCCCGGGCTTGCGGAGGGGCGCGTAGTCGCCTCCGACGTAGACGGCCCCCGCCGGCGTCACCGCGCTCGTCCGCTCCGGCAGCTCCTTCGACACGAACGGGACGCGCTCGGCCGGCTCGATGACCCTCGTGCCGAGCAGGCCCTTGAGCTCGAACCTCACCGTCACCGGAGAGCCATCGGCGATCAGGTACAGCCGGTAGTACCCCGGCTCGATCACGGTCTTCATCGGGAACAGGATTAGCTCGCGCCGGGCATCGGGGCCGGCGAAGACGCCCGCGCCCGGCAGCCGCGACGCCGCGACGACGACGTCCTGCGCCGGCGTGGTCTTGATCTCGCCGAACAGGGGGTGGTCTACGACGTCGGAGACCGGCATCGTCGTCAGGACGAATCCGGGCAGCTTCCCGGCCCCCTCGACCGCGAAGTCGTCGACGTCGCCGGAGAACACGGCGGGGGTGGGGACGTGGACGTCCACGACGGACGTGTGCGTGCCCTTCAGCACGTTGACGCCCGCGAGCTCGATCGCGGAGGGAACCGGTCCCGTGGGGCGCGCCCGGGCCGCGCCGGGCGCGATGAGGGCGCCGGCGAGCAGGCAACCGGCCACGAGAGCGCGGGCACCACGAATCGAGGCCATGCGCTGAGACTTCGTCGCGGGGGCCGCCGGACCCTTCCGCACCCCGGTGGCAGGGTTGCGACAGCGGCCGTCAGGCCCCGGGCTCCCGATCCGAGTTAACCCGGCTCAACTACGTGTTTCTGCTTAGGGGCAAATAGCTCTTCCGGTTCATTCCGTCGGCCCCTTTCTCGTGAGAGCGTGGGAACCAGCAACTCGACCTCCCGGAGCCGCGCGCGATGACAGCCCAGGCAACGCAGACGAAGACGAGGCCGCTCGTCCTGGTGGTCGACGACGACCCCGATCTGAGGGCGCTCGCGAACATCCAGCTCGGCGACGGCGGCTTCGACGTCATCCAGGCCGCGAACGGCCGCGAGTGCCTGGCGCTTGCGTCGACCCACTCCCCCGACGTGATCCTGCTCGACATCATGATGCCCGGCATGAACGGGAGCGAGGTCCTCACCGCGCTCTCTGGAGACCCCGTGACCAAGGACATACCCGTCGTGTTCGTGTCGGCGCTCGCGTCGCCGGAGGACAAGGTGCGGGGGCTCGAGAACGGCGCGGTGGACTACATCACGAAGCCGCTGGAGACGCGCGAGTTCGTCGCGCGCGTCGGCGTCGCCGCGCGCACGCGCAGGCGAGCTCGGGAAGAGGCGGTGAGCGGCGTCGGCCGGCGCGACGACTTCGACGCGAAGCTGCGGGAGGAGGTCGCGCGCTCGTCCCGGAGCTCGTCACCGCTCGCGCTGCTGCTCGTAGACGTGGACGACCTGGGGCAGGTCAACGACGTGCACGGCCTCGCCGCGGGTGACTCCGTCCTCGCCGAGATCGGCAAGTCACTGGGTGAGACGCTGAGGCTGTCGGACTCGCTCTACCGCTACGCGAGCGACGAGTTCGCCATCGTGCTGCCCGACACCGACCTGCCGACGGCCGCGGTCGTCGCGGAGCGGTGCCGCGAGGCCGTCGCGGGGATGCGCTGGATGGCGGGCCGCGTCACGGTGTCGATCGGGGTCGCGGAGCTGCAGTCCGGCCATGCCTCCGAGGACCTCCTCGCCCGCGCGCAGACCGCGCTCCACCGCGCCAAGGAGTCGGGAGGCAACCAGCTCTGGCGCGCGGACGACCCGCGACGCCACGGCCTCGGCCCCTCCTCGCTGGCGCGGGAGCTGACGGAGAGGGAGTGGGACATCCTCGTCCACCTCTCGCACCGCCGCACCGAGCAGGACATCGCGCGGCGGCTCGGGATCCGGCCCGGCACCGTTCGCAGCCACAAGGCGCGCATCCGCCGGAAGCTCCACGTCACGCCGGACATCCGGCTGTCGGAGTACGTGCGGACGCACTTCCGGGACCTCGGCGGGGAAGCGGACCGCGAGACCGGCTAGAGCAGCCCCACGTACGCGTCCACCAGCGGCTCACCGACGAACAGCGCCAGCACCGTCCCCAGCACGAGGAACGGCCCGAACGGCACCTCGGTCCTCCGGTCGCCGCCGGCGACCTTGATCACGATCAGCCCGATGACCGCGCCGCTCAGGAACGACATGAACATCGCCATCGGCACCAGCGCGAGCCGGTCGTACCCGAGGAACGTCCCGAGCACGAACGCGAGCTTCACGTCGCCCAGGCCCATCGCGGTCTTCTTGTAGACGATCTCGCCGACGAAGCTGACGAGGAAGAGGAGCCCGCCGAAGATCGCGGCCCCCACGGCCGCGTCGACGAGGCGGCCCGGATCGTCGTCCACGAGGGCCGCGGCCGCCAGGCCGATCCATCCGAGGACGAACGACGGATACACGATCCGGTTCGGGAGGAGCTTGTGGTCGATGTCGATCGACGTCAGCACCACGAGGGCCCAGAAGAACGCCGCGTAGACGAACGTCTCGACCGACCACCCGAACTTCGCCGCGCTGAGGGCGAACAGGATGCCCGTCGCGAGCTCGGTGAGCGGGTACCGGATCGAGATCGGGTTGCCGCAGTTGCGGCACCGCCCGCGCAACAGCAGCCAGCTCAGGACCGGGACGTTGTCGAACGCCCGGATCATCGCGCCGCAGCGCGGGCAGTGGCTCCGTCCGGTGACGATGTTCTCGCGCCGCGGGATCCGCCACGCGGCGACGGTGCCGAAGCTTCCGAAGATGAGCCCGAGGACGCCGGTGAACGTTACGAGCAGCGCCGTCAAGCGCGTTACTCGGGGTCGCCTATGTGCTGGCGGATGCGGCCCAGCAGGGTGTCGGCCTCGAACGGCTTCATGATGACGTTGTCGGGGCCGATCTGGTCGTCGAAGATCTCGTGCGCGTCGGGCTTGCCCGTGACGACGATGATCGGGATGCCCGAGGTCGCCGGGTGCTGCATCATCTCGTCGTACATCCGTCCGCCGGAGACGTCCGGCATCATCAGGTCGAGCAGGATGATGTCCGGCTTCCGGAACTCGGCCTTAGCGAGACCCTCGAGGCCGTCGCGGGCCTCCATCACCTCGTAGCCCTGGGTCTCGAGGATGAACTTCTCGAGCTCCCTGACCGCCTCTTCGTCCTCCACGATCAGCACGCGCTTTGTCATGGGGGAAAGGTACCAAGCCGCGGGGGCCGCGGCGGCGATTCCCGGCAGGGAGCGGTCATTCCCACAGCCCCCTCACGGGGGCCGCGGGCGGGCGCCGGCCCATCACGGCCTCGACCATCCGGACCGTCCGCACCGTCGAGCGCGCGTCGTGGACGCGAACGATCGCGGCCCCCCCGAGGACCGAGAGCGCCACCAGCGCGAGCGTGCCTTCGAGCCGCTCGTCCGGCGGCAGGCCGAGCGTCTCACCGACGACGTCCTTGCGCGACGGCGCGACCAGCAGCGGGTACCCCAGCGTCGTCAGCTCGTGCGTGCGCCGGACGAGCTCCAGGGAGTGCCACGTGTTCTTCCCGAAGTCGAGCCCGGCGTCGACGATGATCCGGTCGCGCGGCACGCCCGCGGCCCGCGCTGCGTCCGCGTACGCAAGCAGCTGATCGCGCACCGCGACGACCACGTCGTCGTAGCGCGGGTTGCGCGGCCGCCCCCTGATCTGGCCGCCGTGGTGCATTACGACGAGCTGCGCGCCCGTCGCCGCGACGACCTCCGCCAGGTCCGGGTCCGACAGCCCGGTGACGTCGTTGACAATCGACGCGCCCGCGGCGATCGCCGCCCCTGCGACCGCCGCGCGGTGGGTCTCGACCGAGAGCGGGACCGCCACCTCGTCCGCGAGGGCCTCGACGAGCGGCAGGAGCCGGTCCGCCTCCTCGGCCTCTCCGACGGGGGGGCCGGGACCGGCCCGCACGCCGCCGAGGTCGAGGATGTCGGCGCCCTCGGCGACGAGGCGCTGCGCGTGCGCGACGGACTCGTCCAGGCCCATGCGACCTCCGTCGTAGAACGAGTCCGGCGTGCGGTTGACGATGCCCATGACGAGGCATCGCTCGACCGAAAGGGTCACTCCACGATCACCGCCGGCTCCCGCCGCGCGCTCGACACCATGTAGATGCCCGCCAGGATCGCTACACCTCCCGGATAGAGCAGCCACGACGGCACCTCGTCGAACAGGAAGAACGCAAGCGCGGTAGCGATCACCGGTTCCGCCATGATCGTCACGGACACCGTCGTCGCGTCGATGTCCGACAGCGTGAGGTTGATGACCGTGTGGCCCAGGAGCTGCGGCCCGATCACCAGCCCCGCGATCGCGAGCCACGTCTGTCCCGGGTAGCCCGTAAGAGGGACGTCGCCGACGATGCAGACGACCGCCATCAGCGCTCCGGCGACGGCATACGTGACGACGGCGTACTCGAGGATGCCCTGCGTGCGGCGAGCGACCTGTCCCGCCATCACGTATCCGCCCGCGGTCGCGGCCCCCGCGACCGCGAGCAGGTTCCCGTCGAGGCTCGATCCGCTGAGCGATCCCCCGCCGACCGCCGCCGCTCCGCCGGTGGCGAGAAGGATCCCGGCCCACGCGAGCGCCGGCAGCCGCTCCTTGTAGAGCAGCAGCGCCGCGATCGCGACGAAGACCGGTGTGGTCGACACGAGCAGGACCGAGGCCGCGACCGTGGTCAGGTTCACCGAGGACATCCAGGTCCCGAAGTGCAGCGCGAGGAAGACCCCCGCGACCACGGGAGCGTTCAGCTGCGCGCGGCCCCCGCGCCTGATCTTCCCGGCCGCGAACGGAAGCAGGGCGGCGGCGCCTGCGACGCAGCGCCAGAACGACAGGGCCAGCGGGTCGGCGCCGTCGGCGTACCGGACGAGGATCGCCGAGACCGACGCGGCCCCCACGCCCACCGAGAGCAGCGCCCACGGGAGCCACGACGCGCGCTCGCCGAGCAACGGCTGCGTTCCGGACGCTTCCACGGCGCCTACCCTAGGGTCCGGCACCGACCGGGGAGGACCAGCTGGCACCGCAGATAGCAGTGGGCGCGATCGTCGTGGACGAGGGCCGTCTCCTGATGATCAGGCGCAGGAACGAGCCCGGCGCGGGGCTGTGGTCGCTGCCGGGGGGCCGCGTCGAGCACGGCGAGTACCTCGCCGACGCGCTCCGGCGCGAGGTCGCGGAGGAGACGGGGCTGGCGGTCGAGGTGAGGGACCTCGTCGGCATACTCGAGGTCGTCGGCGACCCCCACTACGTGATCCTGGACTACCTCGCCGAGGTCACCGGCGACCGCACACCGGTCGCGGCGGACGACGTGTCGGACGTGCGCTGGGTCCCGCTGGAGGAGGTCACGAGCCTCGAGTGCACGCCGCGCTTCGTCGAGACCCTGCGCGCGTGGAAGGTATTGAGCTAGCAGGTGAAGACGTCTACGAGATCGTTCTCGCGCACCTTGCTGCCGCCGAGCGGCTGCGTCTCGTGGACGATCGACCCCCCGCCGCCGCACGACTGCACGACGTTCACGCGCAGCCCGAGACGCTGCAGGCGCGCGGTCGCGTCGTCGATCGTCATCCCCCGCACGTCGGGCATCGTGAGCTCGTCGTACTTCGGCCCCTGCGACACCGCGACGTCGACGCGGCTCCCCTCCGGCGCGTTGGTCCCGCCCGCCGGCGTCGTGTAGACGACGTCGCCCAGCGGGGCGTCGTTGGAGTAGACGGGTACGGCGACCGCCTCGAACCCGGCGCGCTGCAGCACCTTCAACGCCTTCTCCGCCTTCTCGCCCACGACGTCAGGGATACCGATCGACTCCGGCCCCTTGCTCACGACGACCTCGATCTTCGACCCGAACTCGACCTTCCCCTCGGCGGGCGTCTGCGACAGGATCGTCCCGTCCTCCTCGGTCGAGAACTCCTCCGCCGTCACCACCAGCTCGTGCCCGTGGACGCGCGCGCGGGTGCGGGCGGTCTCGAGCTGCATCCCGGCGAGGGCGACGACGTCGAACCGCGGCAGGCCCGACGACACGACGACGGTGACGGTCCTGCCCTCGAGGAGGACTCCCCCGGCGGGGTCCTGCGAGACGATCTCCCCGCGCGGGACGTCGAAGCTCGCGGGCTTGCGGCGCGCGACCTCGAGCTTGAGCCCGGCTTCCTCCACCTCGTCGCGGGCGGCGCCCTTCGACAGCCCGACCAGCTCCGGCACGTCGACACGAGCCGGGGCCGCCAGCAACGACACCGCCTTCGCACCGCCGGCGACGGCGAGCGCGAGCAGGACGAGGATCGCCACGAGCTTCACGCGCGGAAGCCGCCGGCGACGGCGCCTCTTCGGCTTCGAGAACGTCGTCGGCTGCTGGTCCGGGAGCCGGATGACCCCGGTCACGTCGTCGAGCAGCGTGTCGACCGGAGGCGCGTCCGGCAGGGAGCGCACCGCCACGCGTCGCAGCGCTTGCGCCATGTCGGTCGCGTCGGCAAAGCGTTCGGCGGGGTCGAGCGCGCAGGCGCGCAGGACTATCTCGTCGAGCGCAGCCGGCAGCGTCGGGTCGAGCGCCGACGGAGGCGGTGCGGCCTCGATCGATCGCCGGCGCAAGAGGTCGGCTCCCGATCCCTGCTGCGGCGGACGTCCGGTGAGGAGCTCCGCCAGCACCGCGCCTGCCGCCCATATGTCCGACGCGGGGGACGCCTCTTGCCCGGCGGCCTGCTCGGGGGACAGATAACGGAGCGTCCCCGGGATCCCGCCGCCGGGCATCGTGCGGTCGACGTCCGCCACCGCCGCGATGCCGAAGTCGGCGACCTTGACGTTCCCGTTGCGGGCGATCAGCACGTTCTCCGGCTTCACGTCGCGGTGCACGACGCCGGCGGCATGCGCGGCGGCGAGCGCGTCGCACACCGACGCCATGATCTCCGCGGCCTGCGCGGGAGCCAGCGAGCCGCGCCCGACCAGGAGGTCGCGCAGGTCCGTCCCCGCCACGAACTCCATGACCATGTAGTACGTGTACGGGTCCGCCTCGCCCCAGTCGTGGACCGCGACGATGCTCGGGTGGGTCAGCCGCGCCGCGGCCCTCGCCTCGTCCTTGAACCGCTCCACGAGCTCGGGGTCCGCCGCCAGCGACGGCTGCAGGATCTTCACCGCGACGGCGCGGTCGAGCAGTACGTCGTGGCCGCGATAGACCTCGCCCATGCCCCCGCCGGCGATGCGCGCGATGAGCCGGTAACGCCCCGAGAGCGTCTCGCCGACGACGTCCCTCATCAGGCGCATCATCCACCTCCGTGGTATCGCCGCAGGTGATAGTCGTAGCGGTTGTCGAGCAGGGCGAGGTCCCGCGCCGCCTGCTCCGCCCGGGCCAGGGCCGCGTCCGCGTTCGCCGCGGCCTCGCCGGCGCCCGACCGCACCTCTTCGAGCGACGCACGCAGCTTCGCGAGCGACCCCCAGAGCCGCTCGGAGACCTTCTCGACGCGAGCCGAGACCTTGTCCGCCTGCGCCGAGACCTCCTCGGCCTCGGCGAGGTCGTCTTCGAGCCCTTCGAGCCGCGCCTCCAGGTCCTCGACGGCGTCCATGGCGTCGGTCGCGGCCGCACGGGCGTCGTCCAGGCGATCCTGTGCGGCGGGGTCGAGGCTCTGGGCGCGGGCGCAGCCCGCGAACGTCCCCGCCGCCAGCACCAGAGCGGCAGCTTTCCTCATGATGGAAATGCTCACATGAGCCTCCCCGGCCCCCGCGGCAATCTCGAATGCGTTTCTACCTCAGAAATTAACAGAAACCTCAGGAGTAACAAGAGGGTCCTGCGTCACTCCACCCGCTCGAGGTCCGCCGTGAGGGCGGGATGGTCGGAGGCGCGGCTCCGGAACGTGCTGGTCGACGTCACGGTGAGGCCGCGTCCCACCAGGATGTGATCGATCCGGCCGCGCAGGAGCCGGGGCCGACCGCGGGGCCCGTCGGAGAGGCCGGCGGCGAAGAGCGGCGCCAGGCCGCCGCGGCGCTCGTTCAGGTCGCCGAGCAGCACGACCGGCGGATCCACCTCCGCCACGAGGGCTGCCAGCGCTTCCATCTGGGCCGCCCGCGCCGCCGGCGACCGCGACAGGTGCGTCCCCACGAACGTCACGCCGTCCCACCGCCCCACCACCGCGGCGCGCGGCTCCTCCTCGCCCAGACGGGGGAGGTCGACCTTCTCGCTCCGCAGGGGGCCGGGCGCGGCGAGGGCTATCCCGTAGTGCCCGCGGTCGCGGGCGAGCACCGGGTGGAACTCGACGGTGAGCCCGGTCAGCCGCGCCAGCTCAGCAGGCTGATCGACGCCGCTCGTGCGATCGAGCGCGACGTCCAGCTCCTGCAGCGCGACGACGTCCGCGCGCAGGCGCGCGATCACGCTCGCAACCCGCTGAACGTCGAGCCTCCGGTCGGCCCCCTCGCAGTGGTGGACGTTGTAGGTCGCGACGCGCATACCGGCAGGATAGAGATCGGGAGCACGACCGGTCGCCTCGGCCAGCGGTCAGGACGAGACATGCGAGCATTGCCCCCGTGACCGACCAGACACCCGTCCCCGTCGAGCAGGGCGAGGAGACGTATTGCTACGGCCATCCGAAGCGGCCGACGAAGCTGCGCTGCTCGCGCTGCGACCGTCCCATCTGCGGCCAGTGCGCGTCACCCGCGCCCGTCGGGCAGCACTGCCCGGAGTGCGTCGCGGAGGCGCGCAAGAGCGCCCCCAAGGTGCGCTCCGCGATGGCGGTCAACGCACCCGTGACGCGCGCGATCGTGATCTTCACGGTCGCGGTCTACGTGCTCGAGCTCGTCCTGGGGAACGCGTTCGTGAACCGGTTCACGTCGTTCGCCCCCTCGATCGCCGACGGCGAGGTCTACCGGCTCATCACGTCGGTGTTCCTCCACCTGCCGTTCGACGGCCGCTTGTTCGCGTTGCTGCACATCGTCTTCAACATGTACATCCTGTCGATCTACGGCGCGCAGGTCGAGCAGCTGTTCGGCAGCGCGCGCTACCTGTTCCTGTACCTGGCGACCGGCTTCTTCGCCAGCGCGTCGTCGTACGCCCTCCACGCCTGCTCGAACGGGCTGGGAGCGTCGGGCGCGGTCTTCGGGATCGTCGGCGTCCTAATCGTCTACCTGTACAACCGCCGTAGCACGACGTTCGCCGACCCGTACCTGCGGTCACTCGGCATGTTCGTCGCGATCAACCTGCTGCTCGGCTTCTCGATCTCGAGGATCGACAACATCGCGCACATCGGGGGCCTCGTGGCCGGCGTAGCGCTCGGCGCGGGCTTCGACCGCGGACGCCTGGCCCAGGCGTCGGCGCCGACGGCGTTGCAGATCGCGACCGGGGTGGGCGTGCTGGCGGTGGGGGTGGCGCTGGTCGTGCAGAAGACGGCGGCGTTCGAGATCGCCCGCTGCTTCGGCTAGGGCCGGACCTCCACGATCCCGTTCTTGATCACGGCGACGCCGTCCGGGTTGTAGGTCTCGAAGCCGTACGTCGCGAACCCCGCGCCGCCGGCCTCCTTCCATAGCCGCGTCGTCAGCTCCTGGCCCGGCAGCACCGGCTTCGAGAGCCTCACACCGACCCGTGCGATCCGGGTGGGGTCTCCCCCCGCGAGGCCGTTGACCGCGGCCTTCGACGCCATCGCCATCGTGCACATGCCGTGGAGGATGATCCCCGGGAGGCCGGCCATCTTCGCCGTGTTCTCGTCGAGGTGGATCGGGTTGTGGTCGCCCGACGCCTCGGCGTAGCGGAACGTCTGGTCGTCGTCGACCTTCGTCGTCTCCTCGTAGACGACGTCGCGCTCGCCCTCCGTGGGGGCCGCGGCCGAGCGCGAGCGGGAGCCGGAGCCCGACCCCCGGATGAACATCGTCCCGCGCACCTCGGCGACGACCTCGCCGTCCTGGTTCGACTGCGTCCCCTTCACGGTGAAGGTCTCGCCCGTCTCCTTCTGCTCGACGGACTCGAGCACCGACGCGACCGTCAGCACGTCGCCGGCGCGGATCGGCTTGTGGAAGACGTGCTCCTCCGCGGCATGGACGAGCCGCAGGAGGTCGGCGCCGAGCTCCGGGTCCATCGCGGCCGTCATGAACGCGTTGAACGAGGGGACGACCGGGAACACCGGCGGCGCGACGACGTCGGTGCCGCCGAGGTAGCGCTCGTTCTCGTCGTTCGTCGCGCGCGCGTACCGCTCGATGTGGTCCGCGGTCACCTCGAACGTCGCGCTCGGGTACTCCTTGCCTACGAGCTCGGTGTTCAGACCCATGGACGTCCCTCCTTGTCCTGATTAATGCGGAAGCTCGACGTCGGCCTCGCCGACGATCGCCGTCTCCTCCTCGGCGAGGTCGAGCCCGTCCGGTCCCGGCCCCCGGCGGCGCGCCTCGACCGTCGCCTTCACGAGCCCGTCCTCGATCGCCACGACGCGGCCGGTGCAGACGATCTCGTCCCCCGGCCACACCCGTGTGGTGAACCTGACCTTGAAGCGCCGCAGGTTCTGCGGCCCCCCGAACCAGTCCGCCACCGCGTGCGCGAGGTAGCCGGCGGGCAGCATCCCCATCGCGAACACCGTGGGAGCGCCGGTCGCCTGCGCGTAGCCCTCGTCGGTGTGGATCGGGTTGAAGTCACCCGAGGCGCCCGCGTACTTGACGATGTCGACGCGGGCGAGGGGGCCGAACACGACCTCGCCGAACTCCATCCCGGGCGTGACGCCGTCCATCGTGATCGTCTGCGGCTCGCTCATCGTCCCGGGTCCTTTGCCGTCTCGATCAGCGTGTAATAAGCGCTGAGGACCTCTTCGCCCTCGGCGTCGGTGAACACCGACTCGTACGTCACGAACCGCATCGACCCGCCGCGCCGGCCCTCCTTCGTGAAGTCCTTCGAGATCCTCATCCTGCCCTTCAATACCTCGCCCGCGAACGGCAGCCGCTTGTACACGAACTCCTGCTCGCCGTGCAGGACACGGCCGTAGTCGAGGTTCGCGCCGAGCCGCGCCTCGCGCTCCTCGCGCGACACCTGCCATATCTGCGTCACCGTGAACGTCGGTGGTGCGACGACGTCCGGGAACCCCTGCAGCCGCGCCGCCTCGGGGTCGAGGTGGATCGGGTTGTCCTCGCCGACCGCTAGTGCGAACTCCCGCACCTTCCCGCGCTCGACCGGCAGGTCGAACTCGATCTCGGTCACCACGTCGCTAGGCAAGGGGGCTTCCTCCTCCGATGGCCTTCGACAGCATCGTCATCATGCCCTCGGGGGCCGCGCCCCCCGGGAACCTCTCCTTCAGCGCGGCCGCGAGCTCGTCGGGGTCCCAGGGCCCGTCCTTGCTCAGCCCCGTCCCGAGGTCCCACGGTTTCAGCACGTTGATCGTGCTCCCGTAGATGAAGAAGCACTGGCCGGTGATGCCCTGCGCGTCGTCGGTGCAGAGCGCGACGACGACCGGGGAGATGTTCGACGGGTCCAGCGGGTCGAAGCCCTCGGCCGGCGCCTCCATCCCGAAGATGTCCTCGGTCATGCGAGTGCGCGCGTTGGGGGCCAGGCAGTTCACGGTCACGCCGTAGCGGCCCAGCTCCTGCGCCGCGATGATCGTGAACGCGGCGATGCCGGCCTTCGCCGCGCCGTAGTTCGTCTGGCCGACGTTGCCGAACACCCCCGACGGGCTCGACGTGTTGACCACGCGCGCGTTGACCTGGTTCCCCTCTTTCGACTGGGCCCGCCAGTACGCGGCGGCGTGGTGCGTCGGCGCGAAATGGCCCTTGAGATGGACCGCGATGACCGCGTCCCACTCGGCCTCCGACATGCTCACGAGCATGCGGTCGCGCAGGATGCCCGCGTTGTTCACGAGGATGTCGAGGCGGCCGAAGTCCGCGACGGCCTGCTTGACCATGTTCTCGGCGCCCTGGAAGTCCGCGACGTTGTCGTAGTTCGCCGTCGCCTGGCCGCCGGCCGCCTTTATCTCGTCCGCGACCTGCTGCGCGGGCGTCTGGTCGTGCCCCTCCCCGGCGGCGGACCCACCGAGGTCGTTCACGACCACCCTGGCGCCGGCGGCGGCCAGCGCGAGCGCGTGCTCGCGGCCGATCCCGCGTCCTGCGCCTGTTACGACGGCGACCTTCCCATCGAGTGACGGCATCCGGGCTCCTCCTTGGACAGACGAGATTAGTCGAGCTTCGTGTCCGAACGGGTTCTTGACCGAGCGGTCAATTCGACGGCGAGTATATCGGCGGGGGGGGCGACGCAAGCTCCGGAAAATTCTTCGCCGCGTCGCCGATTTCGGCCCCGAAAAGTGCGCGAGTAGAGAAACCGCTGTGTTTTCATTTCGGTACGTGAGAAAGGAGGTGGTCCAGACTTGTTACCTAGTTTCGACGGACCTCACGAGGTGACCGGCTGCTAGTGGTCCAAGCCTCAAAGTAGGGTTCTGGCCACCTCGGCTACGGCCACTGGCGGAATCCACACCGGTTCACCGACGCCACCCGTCCCAGCTTGGTCCTCTGGGCGTCGACGTACCCACAAGCAGGGTGCGGGACGAGAAGCGGGCGGTGCTGAGCCGAAAGACCAAACCGGCGCAGGGACTTCCCTGCGCCGGTTTCTTTTCCACCCTAGCGGCGTAGCTCCGGGGGCACGAGCTCGAGCCAGGGCCGCGCCGTGTGGTCCAGCACGAGGGGGAACCACCACGCGTCGAGCCCGCGGGGGATGGACGGGCGCCGGCGTCTCGCCGCAGCCGCATCGCTCGGCACGACCTCGCAGCGCTTGATCACCTCGCCGGACCTGCACTCGTCGCGAGCCGGCCCGCCGTCGAGCCGGTCCTTTCCGTCGCCACCGATCAGCACGTCGGCGCCGCCCTTGCGGTCCGCGTCGCCGCGCCACCAGTGCGCGCGGTCGACCCAGGGCCAGAACGGCCCGTCGCCCATGATGGTGTCGGCGCCCGTCGTCCCATCGAGCATGTCGTCGCCTCCCCCGCCGTACAGGCGGTTAGCGCCGTCGCTCCCGACGATCACGTCGTCCGCCACACCGCCGATGAGGTCGTCGATCCCCACGAGCCGGTCGGGGACGCGTCCGCTCTCGGGGGCCGAGACGACGCCGTCCGCGAGGTCGGCCTCGATGCCCTCGTCGAGCACGACCATCACCGCGTCGCGGACGTGGCCCCCTCCCCCGTCGAGGAGGTCGCCGTCGACCATCGAGAAGAGGAGGTCGGACCCGCCCTCGCCGTGGACGAGGTCGGGCCCGAACGTGCCCGAGAGGACGTTCGGGCCCTCGCCGCCGAGGAGCACGTCGGCATAGAGGCCCCCGTACGCGTTCTCGATCAGCACCAGCGTGTTCACGTCACCACGGCCCGAGGAGGAGTGTCCGGTCGCGAGGTTCACGACCATCGGGCTGAAGTTGAAGAGCCCGAGGTAGGTGTCGCGGCCCTCGCCTCCGTCGAGCAGGTCGTTCGCGCCGTCGTCGGTCATCAGGTCGTCGCCCGGGCCCCCGTACCACTCGTCGTCCGAGACGTCGCCGACATGGACGTATGCCGGGCCCTGCGGATCCTCCGGCAACGACGTCTCGAGGAAGAGGTCGGCCGCGCCCTCGCCGTACACCCGGTCCGCGCCGGTCAGGGCCTCGATCAGGTCGAAGCTGGGGCCCCCGCGTACGAGATCGTCACCGTCGCCGGCGCAGACGAAGTCGGGGCCCCCGCCGGCCCTGACCTCGTCGTTGCCCTCGAGCGCCGAGATGATGTCGAACCCGCGCGTCCCGCGGATGACGTCGTCACCGCGTGTGCCCACGATCGTCGGGTCGAAGCCGAAGCACTTCTTGTCCTCGGGCTGGAGGCGGCGTGATGCCGCTGGCCCCGCCGGCACGAGGGCCGCGACCAGAGAGATCAGCGCGACGGCCCGGAGGGCCGCGCTTGCTCGAATGCCCACAGGCAGGCCTTCTCGGGCAGAAGAAGCTTCTCCTGCCGGTCGCGGCAGAAAGTCAGTGGCCGGAGCCGGCCGGATGCGACCGCCAGACCGGAGGCACGACCTCCGACGGCGACTCGGCGCTCATCATCCGCAACAGCCATGCCCGCAGCGGGGCGGGCACGTGCCACCGCACCCCACTGCGCGCCACCGTGCTCGTGTCTTCGCCTTTGCGGGACTCGCAATGGCGCAGCCGTTCGCCGGTCGTGCACGTGTCGGCGAGGGGGCCGCCGTCGAGGAGATCGTTGCCGTCCCCTCCGTCCAGAGTGTCCCTCCCACGGGGAAGGAACTCCTTCTTCCACGGCCCCAGGTCCACCCACGGAGTGAACGGCGAGTCCCCGGTGATCGAATCGTCGCCGGCAACGCCGTCGAGAAGGTCGTCCCCCCCTCCCCCGTAGAGCCTGTTGGCGGCTCCGCTTCCCACGATGACGTCGTCCCCGGCCGTCCCCAGGAAGTCCTCGACCCCGAGCATCCGGTCGGGGATGCGCCCCGTGCTGGTGACGGTGCCTTCGTCGAGGTTCGCCTGCACGCCCTGGCTTACGAGGGCAAAGACGGCGTCGGAGGTTCTTCCGCCACCCCCGTCCAGAACGTCTCCGTCGACCGTGGCAAACAGGATGTCACCACCCCCTGCCCCGAAGACGACATCCGAGCCCAGGAACCCGGTGAGGACGTTCGGTCGTTCGTCGCCGAACACGACGTCGGCCGACGCCGACCCGATGGCGTTCTCGATCGAGCTGAGGGCGTTGGACTCGGCGATCGTGACCACGCGCCCGTTCCGGAGGTCGATCATCAGGGGGTAGTTGGAGAAGAGCCCGAAGAAGGTGTCGGTCCCCGGGCCGCCGTCGAGCACGTCCTCCCCCGGGTCGTCCGCGATGATGTCGTCCCCTCCCCCTCCGGAGAACGAGTCCGCAGAGGAGTCGGCTCCCGTGTCGGCGAGGCTCGAGAGAGCATGGTCCTCGGCCACGAAGTCGGAGCCGCCGCCGCCCGACGCCTCGTCGGCCCCGTCACCCGACGCTACGAAGTCCACCCCCGGGCCCCCGTCTAGCCGGTCGTCCCCGGCGCCGGCGCAGAGCGCGTCGTGTCCTTCCAGGCCGTAGACGTCGTCATCGCCGCCGAGGGCCACGATGACGTCCCGCCCGGGGCCGCCCAGGATCACGTCGTCCCCGTTCGTCCCTACGATCGTGGCCTTCGCGCCGAAGCAACGGCGTGCCTGGCCGTCGTGGCTCGCATGCACGGGTGTCGCGCCGGCGGCCGGAAGCAGGCCCGCAGCGATCGCGAGCAGGATCAGCGTGCGTGCCGGCCTGAACCTCACACCGAAGCGCTTCTCCGGCGGACGGTGGTGTCCTGCCCTCGGGGACGGACGCAAGGGGCCGGCTATGTCCCGAGGAGCTCCCGGAACGCCTTCTCGTCCAGCGTGGCGATGCCCAGCTCCTGCGCCTTGTTGAACTTCGAGGCACCCGGGCTCTCGCCGACGACGACGTAGTCGGTCTTCTTCGAGACGCTGCCGGTGACCTTGCCGCCGCGGGACTCGACGGCCTCTTCGGCGGCCGCGCGGGAGAACCCCTCGAGGGTGCCGGTGATCACGAACGTCTTCCCCTCGAGCGGCCCGTCCTTCTTCCTGAGGGCCTGCCGCGGGTCGACGCCTGCGGCCTTCAGCCGGTCGATGACGTCGAGGTTCCGGGGCTGCGCGAAGAACGCGGTGATCGAGCGCGCGATGACCTCGCCGATCCCGGGCATCGCGAGGAGGTCCTCCTCGGTCATCTCGCGCAGCCGGTCGAGCGACCCGGCCTCGGCCGCGATGTCGAACGCCCTCCCGCCGACGTGCGGGATGCCCAGCGCGATCAGCAGGTTGCCGAGAGGCCGCTTCTTCGACGCCTCGATCGCGTTCATCAGGTTCCGGATCGAGATCTCGCCCCAGCCCTCGTGCCCCTCGAAGTCCGAGGGCTTCAGGCTGTAGACGTCGGCGACGTCCTTCAGGAGGCCGCGGTCGATCAGCCACATGATCGTCTTGTAGCCGAGGCCCTCGATGTCCATCGCGCCGCGCGACGCGAAGTGGAACAGGCTCTCCACGAGCTGCGAGGGGCACTCGAGGTTCACGCACCTCGTCGCGGCCTCGCCCTCCTGGCGCACGAGCGGCTGGCCGCACGACGGGCACTTCTTCGGCATCTCGAACGGGACCGAGCCCTTCGGGCGGAGCGACAGCACGGGGCCGACGACCTCGGGGATCACGTCGCCGGCGCGGCGGACGATCACGGTGTCACCCCGGCGGACGTCCTTGCGCTTGACCTCGTCCTCGTTGTGCAGCGTCGCGGTCGAGATCGTTACGCCGCCGACGAAGACCGGGTCGAGCTGCGCCCACGGCGTCGCGACGCCGGTGCGGCCGACGTGGACGTTGATGTCGAGCAGCTTCGTCGTGCGCTCCTCCGGCGGGAACTTGTACGCGATCGCCCAGCGCGGCGCCTTCGCGGTGTACCCGAGCTCTTCCTGCTGGTCGATCGAGTCGACCTTCACGACGACCCCGTCGATCTCGTACGGGACGTCGTGCCGATGCTCCTGCCAGTGCGTGCAGAACGCGTAGACCGCGTCGAGGTCCTCGACACGCCGGTTGTTGGAGTTCGTCCGGAGCCCGAGGTCGCGCAACGTCTCGAGGGCCTCCCAGTGCGCCTTGAACCGGCGGCCCTCCGCATAACCGATCCCGTGGCAGATCAGCGAGAGGCTGCGCTGCGCCGTGACCTTAGGGTCCTTCTGGCGCAGCGACCCCGCCGCGGCGTTCCGGGGGTTGGCGAAGACCTTCCCCTCACTCTCGCCCAGACGCTCGTTGAGCTTGGCGAAGTCGTCCGTCGTCATGTAGACCTCGCCGCGCACCTCGAGGATCTTCGGCGCGTCGCCGCGCAGCCGCAGGGGGACGGCGGGGATCGTCTTGAGGTTCGCGGTGATGTCCTCGCCGGTGCGGCCGTCACCGCGCGTCGCGCCCTTGACCAGCACGCCGTCCTCGTAGATCAGGTTGACGGCAACGCCGTCCATCTTCTGCTCGACGACGAACCCGCCGGCACTGCCGATGCCGCGCTCGACGCGCTTGCCCCACGCCTGGAGCTCCTCCAGCGAGAAGCAGTTGTCGAGCGACATCATCGGCGTCCGGTGCTCGACCGGCGCGAAGAGGTCGGACGGCGGAGCGCCCACGCGCTGCGTCGGGGAGTCGGGCGTCACGAGCTCGGGCCGGGCCTCCTCGAGCTCTATGAGCTCGCGCACGAGCGCGTCGTACTCGACGTCGGCGATCTCCGGGGCGTCGAGCACGTGGTAGCGGTAGGAGTGGTAGTCGATCGCCTCGCGCAGCTCGGCGACGCGCGCCGCGGCGGCGTCCTTCCTCGGCGGCATCGCTACCTCTCCGCCAGCAGCATGAGCCGCCGGCGCGTGAAGACCCAGTCGTCCCCGTCGCGTTCGAACCCCATGCCCGTCTCGGGGCCGATCTTCTCGATGAGCTCGGAGACGCGCGCGATGCGCTCCTCGGGGAACTCGCCGGGCCACATCCACGTCGACAGCCGCTGCTCCGACTCGGCCACCCGCTCGTCCAGGATCTCGAGCCCCGCCGAGCGGGCGATCATCCGGTACGCGGACGGGGGCCGCGAGACCGCGTGCGACGGGTCGCGCGCCAGCTCGAGCTCGGTCATCATCAGCGCTTCTTCGTAGCGCTCGGTCGCGACCTGGTCCACGATCAGCACGCGGCCCCCGGGCCGCGTCACCCTCCTCATCTCCTTCACCACCGCGGCGGGCTCGTGCACGTGGTGGAGCGCCTGCGCGCTCGTCACGAGGTCCGACGACGCCGACTTCAGCGGCAGCCGCCGCCCGTCGCCGGCGACGAGGTGGAGCATCCCGTGGCGGCGGGCCTCGCCGAGCATCGCCCGCGTGAGGTCCACCGCGACCAGCCGCGCGGCGACCTCGCCGAACAGTGCGAGGAAGTTGCCGGTCCCGGCCCCCACCTCCACCACGGTGTCGCCGGGCCTGGCACCGGAGAAGGCGACGACGTCCAGCGCGTCGAACCGGCCGGCGGTGCGCTCGACGAAGTGCCCGGCGGCGCGTTCGAACTCGTGGCGGATCACCTCGTCGTGCGAGGCGTTTGCTCCCTCAGCCAACGG
This sequence comes from Actinomycetota bacterium, assembly GCA_035942255.1. Classification (GTDB taxonomy): domain Bacteria; phylum Actinomycetota; class CADDZG01; order CADDZG01; family WHSQ01; genus JALZEG01. Next base: position 72,777 of record DASZDG010000044.1, read on the forward strand.
GCGCGGGACGGGCCGGGACGACGGAATCGACGATGCCGCCGCCGAGCAGCTCGGAAGGATCGTCTGCCGAGTAAAGAGCGGCCGACTGGCCGGGGGCGACGGCCTCTACGGGGGCCCCGAAGCAGATGCGATCACCGTCGATCGTCGCGGGGTACGCGTCGCCGTGCGCGCGGTACTGGACGAGGACCTCGCTTCCGTCCGGCGCGGGGGCCGCGACGAAGCTGGTCTCGGCCAGCGTCACGGCCGCGGCCGCCAGGTCGCGCCGGTCCCCTATCCGCACCGAGTTCGTCGCGGCGTCAACGGACGTCACGAACACGGGGCGGCCGAGCGCGATGCCGAGGCCCTTGCGCTGCCCGACCGTGTACCGGCCGATCCCGCGGTGCTTCCCTACCACGGCCCCCGCGGCATCGAGGATCGGCCCCGGCACCGCGGCGGCGGCCATGCTCTCGCCCACGTACGCGTCGAAGTCGCCGTCGCGCACGAAGCAGATCTCCTGCGAGTCGGGCTTGCGCGCCGTGCGCAGGCCGAGCCGCGCCGCGATCTCGCGCGTGACGCTCTTGTCCTGCGACCCGACGGGGAACAGGCAGCGCGATAGCTGCCGCTGCGTCAGCATCCACAGCACGTACGACTGGTCCTTGGCCGCGTCCGCGCCGCGGTGCAGCCGGTAGACGCCGTCGCGCTCGACGACGCGCGCGTAGTGGCCGGTCGCGAGCACGTCCGCACCGAGCGCCGTCGCCTTCTCGAGGAGCGCGTCGAACTTGACCCAGTGGTTGCACCGAACGCACGGGTTCGGGGTGCGGCCCGCCAGGTACTGCTCGTGGAAGTCACGGCGCACCGTGGTCTCGAAGTGCTCGGCGTAGTTCAGCACGTAGAACGGGATCCCGAGCACGTCGGCGACGCGGCGCGCGTCCTCGGCGGCACCGAGGTTGCAGCACCCCGAGTTGGAGTTCGCCGCCTCGCCCTTCCAGAGCTTCAGCATCACGCCGGTCACGTCGTATCCGTCCTCGACGAGGAGGGCCGCGGCGACCGACGAGTCCACGCCGCCCGACATCGCGACGACGGCCTTGCGGCGGCTCACGCGACCTTCCGGGCGCGCTCGACGACCTCGGGCAGCGCCGCGAGGACCGCGTCGACGTCGGCACGGGTAGAGGTCCGGCCGAGCGAGAACCGCAGGCTCCCCTTCGCGAGCTCCTTCGGGACGCCGATGGCGAGCAGGACGTGCGACGGGTCGAGCGCGCCGGACGCGCACGCGGACCCCGACGAGCACGCGATGCCCGCCGCGTCGAGGAGCAGCAGCATCGTCTCGCCGTCGGTCCCCGGGATGCACACGTTGACGTTCCCCGCGACGCGGTGGTCCAGCCGCCCGTTCACGACGACGTCGGGCACGAGCGCGCGGATCCCGTCGAGGAGCGCGCCGCGCAGCTCGAGCAGCCGGTCCGACTTCTCGTAGACCTCCTTCGCGGCGATCTCCGCCGCCACGCCGAACCCCGCGATGCCCGCGACGTTGTGCGTGCCGGAGCGCAGCCCCCGCTCCTGGCCGCCGCCGTGCAGGACCGGCTCGACCGCGACCGACGACCGGACGAACAGCGCGCCGACGCCCTTCGGGCCGCCCGCCTTGTGCGCGGCGAACGCCGCTAGGTCGACTCCCCATGCGTGCACGTCGACGGGCACGTTGCCGAGCGCCTGGACCGCGTCGGTGTGCACGAGCGCCCGCGGGTTCGCAGCCTTCACGGCCTCAGTGATCGCGCTCATGTGCTGGACGGTCCCGATCTCGTTGTTGACGGTCATGACCGACACGAGCACGGTCGAGGGCCGGACGGCCTCGGCGACGCGCTGCGGATCGACGGAGCCGTCGGGCTCGACCGGCACCTTCGTGACCTCGAAACCGCTCTGCTTCAGCGCGGTCGCGGCGTCGAGGACCGCGTGGTGCTCGAACGCCGTCACGACGACGTGGTCGCCGTCGCCGCGCCGCTTGTGTGCGGCCCCCTTGATCGCGAGGTTGTCGGCCTCGGTGCCGCCGCCGGTGAACACGATCTCCGACGGCCCCGCGCCGATCGCCGCGGCGACGCGGTCGCGGGCGTCCTCGATCACAGCGCGGGCGCGCCGCCCGGCCGCGTGGACGGAAGACGGGTTGCCGAAGTCCTCGGCGAGGGCGCGGGCCATCGCGTCGGCGACCTCGGGGAGGACCGGCGTGGTGGCGGCGTGGTCGAGGTAGTGCATGAGCCCAGGATAAGACGTGGGTGTGACGAGCTAGGCCTTCGGCCCCTCCTCCGGGCCCTCTTCCGAGAGCCGCCTCTCCAGCTCCGCTATCTCGGCGTCCAGCGCCCCCGCGTCGACGGTCCGGCGGCGGCGCTCGAAGTCCCGCATGCGCTTGGGGTAGCCGATGACCTGCGCGTCGTAGACCGGGATCCCATGGCTCTCGCAGAACGCGACGGCGTCACCGGGCTCGCGCACGGGGGCGCGCAGGTGGTCGCCGTCCCGGTCGACGAGCAGCAGCGTCGTCGGGCTCGTGGCGGTCTGCGGCTCGATGTAGCCCTCGACGCCCTTCCGCTCGGCGACGAACACGTCGAGCTCCTTCAGCCCGGGATTGTTCTTCTTCGAGAAGAAAGCCCTGATCCGGTCCCCCAGTGACACGCGCTCACCCCTTGCGGGACTTCACCTCGTCGATGAGCTGCGGCAGGATCTTCAACGCGTCGCCGACGATCCCGAGGTCCGCGATCTGGAAGATCGGGGCCTCCTCGTCCTTGTTGATCGCGATGATCCTCTTGGCTCCCTTCATACCCACGATGTGCTGCGTGGCGCCGCTGATGCCGACCGCGATGTAGACGCCGGGCTTGACGGTCTTGCCCGTCTGGCCGATCTGGTACGCGTACGGCACCCAGCCGGAGTCCACGACCGCGCGGGTCGCGCCGACGGCCGCGTTCCCGATCAGGCCGGCGAGCTCGTCGAGCAGCTTGAAGTTGCCGGCCTCGCCGAGGCCGCGGCCCCCGGAGATCACGACCGGCGCCTCCTCGAGCCGCGGGCCGCTCGCCTCCTCCTCGTGGCGCTCGACGCGCCGCGCCTTCTTCAGCTCGTCGTCGATGTCGACGTCCACCTCGACCACCTCGGCCTCGCCGCCGGACGGCTCCGCGACGAACGACTTCGGCCGGACGAGCGCGAGCTTCGGCTCGCCCTCGAGCTCGACGTCGACGAGCGTTGCGCCGCCGAAGATCGCGGTCTGGGCCTTGTCGACGGAGTGGAGTCCGGTCACGTTGCTCATGAGCGTCGAGCCGGTCTTCGCCGACAGCCTCCCCGCGATGTCGCGGGAGTCGTAGTTGGTGGCGAACAGGATCAGGTCGGGCTCGTGCTCCTGGATCAGCTCGTACAGCGCCTGGGCCGCGGGCTGCGCGACGTAGTCCGCGTAGTCGTCGTCGTCGCTCGCGTAGACCGTGCTCGCGCCGTACTCGCCCAGCTTCTCCGCCGCGTCGGTCGCGCCCGGGCCGAGCGCGACGGCGGCTACCTCGTCGCCGATCTCGCGCGCCTTCGTCAGCAGCTCGAGAGCGGCGGTATCGACGCCACCGTCGGGCGTCACCTCTGCGTAAACCCACACCGTCGACATCTCAGATCACCTTCGCTTCCGTGAGGAAATCGGCGATGCGCGCCGCGCCCGAGCCGTCGTCCTGGACGACCTCGCCCGCCTTGCGCTCCTCGGCGGCGGCGATCTCCACGATGTTCTGCTTGACCGCGACGTCGTCGCCGGACAGGCCGAGGTCCGCGACGGAGAGCGTCTCGACCGGCTTCTTCTTCGCCGCCATGATGCCCTTGAACGACGCGTAGCGGGGCTCGTTGACGCCGGCGGTCACCGTGATGAGGGCCGGGAGGTCGCACTCGACGACGTGGTAGCCGTCGGCGGTCTGGCGGTTGATCGTGACGCTGCCCTCGGCCGCGTCGATCGTCTTCGCGAACGTCACCTGCGGGACGCCGAGGAACTCCGCCAGCGTCGACGTCATCGTGCCGGTGTAGCCGTCGGTCGATTCGACGCCGCCGATGACGATGTCGAACTGCTCGCGGGAGATCGCCGAGGCGAGCACCCGGGCGGTCACGAGCGCGTCCGCGCCCTGGAGCGAGTCGTCGCTGACCAGAACGCCCTTGTCGGCGCCCATCGAGAGCGCCCGCTTGATCGCGTCCATGGCGGCGGGAGGCCCCATCGAGACGACCGTGACGTTGCCGCCGTGCGTCTCCTTCATCTGGAGGCCGGCCTCGACGCCGAACTCGTCACCGGGGTCGAGGACACCCTGGACGCCCTCGCGCTTCAGCCGGTGCCCGTCCATCTCGGGGGGGATGTTCGGGTCGGGGATGTGTTTTACGCACACCACTATCTCCAACGGGACCTCCTACGAAGAGTGCGTGCGGCCGCCGGGGGCCGGGAGTGCTTGCAATAGCAAGCACCAAACATACCGTGGCCCGAGGGCGTCAGGGGGCCGCGAGGTAGTAGGTGACGCCGTCCCGCTCCTCCACCACCGCGTTGCCGTCGTGGACCACGAGGTCCAGGTGGGCGACGATCTCGGACACCGCCAGGAACGTGTCGTAGCCGGTGACGTGGGGGTAGACCTCGGCGGCGAGCTCGTAGGGCGTCTTGCCCCGGGGGCCGAGGAGCCGGGCGACCGCCGCCTTGCGCTTGAGGTGGTGCTCGATCGTCGACTCGATCAGCCTCTGCGGGTCGGTGACGGGGGCGCCGTGGCCGGGATACGCGAGGGCGATCTCCATCCCCGCCATCCGCTCGAGGGAGCGGAGGTACTCCTCGAGCGAGCGACGGCGTTGCCCGGGCTCGTCGAGCGAGGGCTCGAGCAGCGGGTTCGGCGACACGTCCGGGAGCAGTTGGTCTCCCGCGAACATCGTCCGGCTGGCGGGTTCGAAGTAGACGACGTGCCCGCCGGTGTGGCCGGGCATCAGCAGCGCCTGCAGCTCGAAGGAGCCGCCGCCCGCCGTGAACGAGAACGTGTCGCCGTCGACGACCGGCACGACCTCTTCGTGAGGGACCCTGGGGGCCGGGTCTTTCTTGCGCTGCTGGTCCATCTTGAACAGGAGGTCGAGAGGCATGCCGGCCTCCATCAGGAGCCGCCCGACCTCGAACAGCATCTGCCGGTCGCGCACCCGGGCGATCTCGCGCTCGGGGAAGTAGACGGTCGCGCCGGAGACCTCCTGGAGGAACGGCACGAGCCCGTAGTGGTCGGGGTGCGCGTGCGTGATGAGGATGCGCTCGAGGGACTCGAGGAAGTAGCCGGCTGCGGTGAGCGCGAGCACGAGCGCGTTCTGGGCCTCGGGGGTGTTGATGCCGGTGTCGATGAGCGTGAGGGGCTCGGCCTCGATGAGGTATGCGTTGACGGGGCCGACGGCATACGGCGTGGGCATCGTGACGGGCCGTACGGGCAGCTCGATCGAATCGTTCCTCAGGCCGCCGGCGTCCATCCGGTAAGTATCAAGGGCGCCGTCACCCTGCTCTACCGGCGACGCCGTCTAGGCTTGGATATGGCGCGGTGGGGGTTGTTGCTGCATCCCGCGTTGCTCGGGGCGGTGCTCGTCCTCGGGCTCAACGACCACGTCTTCAAGGGGGTCGGCCCGTCCGCGTTGACGGGCAAGCTCAGCGACTTCTCCGGGGTGTTCCTCGTGACGCTTCTCGCGTGTGTCTTCGTCCCGCGGCCCTGGATCGCAGCAGCCGCCGTCGGGATCCTCTTCACCGCCTTGAAGGCGGTGCCCGAAGCGGGGGCCGGCGCGGCCCCCTTCCTCGGAGGCGTGACGCTGTGGGATCCGACGGACCTCGTGGCCCTCGTCGCGCTGTGGCCCGCGGTCGTGGTCGCGGGATCAGTTCCGCCGTCTGCCGCGCCGCGCTGGACCCGGCGAGCGCTCGCCGTGCTCTCCCTCCTCGTTTGCACGATGACGATCACCGCGACGAGCTGCGACGACCCCGCGCCCTATCGAGTGCTGACCGTCGGGGACCAGGTGCTCTACGCCCGGGGGTCGGGATCGGTTCCCGCGGCGGTCAGCTTCGACGGAGGGCGCACGTGGCGAGACGACGTTCCCGCGGCGCCGAGGGTGCCGTCCCTCACGGGACCCCCGGCAGAAGAGGCGTGCACCGACGACGGGCATTGCTTCCGCGTCGGGCACGGCACCGCCGTCGAGGAGCGTCCGCCGGGAGGGACGTGGTCCCCCACGTTCGAGATCACCGAGACGCAGACGCGCAACGCACTGCTGAACCACGAGGGCCTCGACGTTCCGAACCCACTCACCGCGCTCTCCGCTTGCAGAGATGCCGGAACGATCTTTACGGACGCGTTCTCGTCCGTGACGGTCGTTCGCGTCGACGGCGTCGACCACGCGGTCGTTGCGATGGGCCCGCAGGGCGTCCTGCACAAAGAGGTCGGAGGCGATTGGGAGCGGCGGCCGGTAGCTCGGTTCCGGCCGATCTCGTTCGACGAGCCGCCGTGGCTCACGGCGCTGAAAGCGAGCTCTGGCGGGACGACGCTCGGGTCGGCCGCGCTGCTCGCGCTCTGGTTCCGCCGCAGGTCCCGCCGGGCTTCTGCTAGGTGGGCGGGTGCGAGCATGATGCTCGCTATCGTCGCGATCCTATTGACGATGCCGATCTTCCTCGCGGGCGTCGGGTTCGCGCAGCTCGTCTTCGTGCCGGCGATGGCGCTGGCCGCCGCCGGCGTGTACGCGCTCCTGTCGAGCCGCCGGATCTCCGACCCGGAGCTAGACCACGCACGGCGTGAGCGGGCACGCGCACGGTCGCGTCGTAAAGCCCGCTGACGGCCGGATGGTGGAATGAGCTCGGAGCCGGATGCGCTCGTCGCGCAGCAGATCGAGTACTACCGGCGGCGCGCTGCGGAGTACGACGAGACTGCGTCCCCGCCCGGGGACCCCCTCGAGGTGTTCACTCGGGAGATCGAGCGCGCTCTGCGCGCCTTCGCCCCCACGGGTGACGTCCTCGAAGTCGCCAGCGGGACGGGGACGTGGACGCGCTTGTTGCTCGAGTGCGCGTCCTCGGTCACCGCGCTCGACGCCGCACCCGAGATGCACCGCGAGTCCCGGCGCAAGCTCGGCGACGACCCGCGCCTCCGTTACGTCGAGGCCGACGTCCTCTCGTGGGAGCCCGACCGCTGCTACGACGTCGTCTTCTTCGCCAACTGGCTCTCGCATGTGCCCCCGAAGCTGTTCGACGGCTTCTGGGACACCCTCCGGCGCGCGCTATCCGCGGAGGGGCGCGTGTTCCTCGTCGACGAGAGCAACGACGCGCCGAGGCACGAACGCCTGAGCGAGACCTACGTCGCCGAAGCGGAAGCCGTCGTCAGAAGGCCGCTCCGGGACGGGACTACGTTCGACATCGTGAAGGTCTTCTGGGATCCCGCGGAGCTGGCCGAGCGCGTTCGAACGCTCGGATGGGAGATGACCGTTCGGGCCGTGGGGCCCTTCCTCTACGCGCAAGGCGCGCCGGTGGGTAAGGGATCGGCGTGACTCACACGAAGCTCCGTTCGGCCCTCGCCGGCGTGCTCCTGAGCTTCCTCGCCGCGTGCGCCTCGGCCCCCGATCCCCCGGCCGCGACGACGACCTCGGCACCCAGCGCGGCGTCGCCAACGGCTGCCCCGCGGGGGCCGCACGCTCCCGATCCCGGGCTCCCCTACGAGGGCGACTGGACGCTCACCTCGGGGAGGAGCATCGAGGGGCCCATCACGATCCCCGAGGACGACCCGATCACTCTGGAGCTGCGGAGCCGACGTGCGAACGGCAAGTCGACCTGCAACGGCTACGGAGGGCGCTTCCGGATAACCGGAGCGTCGTTCCGCTGGGGGCGGTACTCGCCCGCCGCCGACCAGGCGGGGTGCCCGACCCGGCAAGGCCTCACCGCGGAGACGAGGTACCTCTCTGCGCTCGTGGTCGTCCAGGACGTCTCCGCCGACGAGACCACGTTGCGGCTCACCGGGCCGGACGCCGAGCTGGTCTACGAGCGCCTCCCCGCGCCCGATCTCGCGGAGCTCGTCGACGTCACCTGGCGCGCGGGCGAGTTTCACGATGCGCCTCTCGAGCGACGGGACGTTCCGGAAGACCAACGGGTGCTGGCTCTCGATGGGCGAGTGGGTCGAGATGACGGGATGGATCTTCTTCCCGTCGGCACACACGAAGAGGGACTGCGCGAACCGCGGCGACGGGCCCTACGCGCCCGAGCAGTTCACCTTCTCCGTCAGCGGCGACCGGCTAACGGTCAGCGGCGACGGCGAGACCGTCGTCTACCACCGGAGGTAGGAGCGCCCCTCCGCTTCAGAGACGGCCCTCACCGGCGAGGTGCGGGACGAAGACGTCGTCGTCGACGTCCAGGACCGTGCCGGACGCGACGTCGAGCATCCCCAGCCCGCGCCGGTCGCTGTAGCCGAACGCGACCTTGCCCGCGGCCGGCGACGTGGTGATGCAGCACGGGTTCCCGGCGGTGAGCAGGTCCGAGATCGTCCCGGACACCGTGTCGATGCTCACGATGTCGAGGTCGTAGCCGTAAGCCTCCTCGGCGTCCTTCGTGACCCGGACCGCCAGGACCGTGTCGTCGTCGATCCACCGCGGCGTGTCGTAGAACACGTCGCAGTCGTGCCCGGTGAGGCCCTTCGCCTCGCCGGTCGAGACCGCGACGACGCTGATCTTCCCGATGAGGATCTCGCCGTAGAGGGGGTCGGGGCAGCTCTCGCGCCGCTCGACGCGGACCGCGAGATGCCCGCCGTCGGGCGAGAGCGACGGGTTGTGCGACCTCTCGCCGCGCGTCATACGCGTCGCTTCCCTCGTCTTGGTGTCGATGACCCATACGTCGAACGACCGCAGCGGCTCGAGGCCGAACGCGATCGCCATGTAGCGCCCTCTCCGGTCGAGCGCGACGTCGAGCGGCGCGCCGTCGCCTCCCAACCCGTGCGGGATCCCGGGCCGCCCCCGGACCTTGAACTGCGCGACGGCGCGGATCCGGCCCCCCGGCGTCCTCATCCAAATCGAGCGTCCGTACTCGTCGCGCCCGAACGTCGGGAAGAACGCCACCTTCTCGGCCCCCGCGGCGACCACCGGGAGCCGCGCGTCCGGGATCGTGAACCGGCGCTCTCCGGTCGCGACGTCGAAGCCGATCACGCGGTTGCTGTCCGCTCGCTGCCCCACGCGTTCCCCCGCCAGCAGCGTCGAAGAGAACGAGAAGTGCTCGAACCCCTGGAACCGGCGGACCTCCGCGCCGTCCTCGTCGGCTAGCAGCGTCGCGTCGTTCGTCCAGTAGCCGAGGACGGGCGGCCCCAGCTCTCCCCCGGCGGCGGGTGACAGCTGCGCCGCGCAGGCGGCGACGACCAGGGCGCCGGCAGCGACGGCGCGGGCGGTGCGGCGATTGCGAGCGTGCATGACGGCCTCCTCTCCCGGAGGCTCATCGTCCGGTCGCTCCCCCGGAAGGTGCAAGGGGTTTCGTGTTACCCGTTCCCGCGCCGGGCGTAGTCGAAGGAGGGAGAGACAACACGAGGAGGAGGAAGATCATGCGCCGTATGGCCAAGTCACTCGCTCCGTCTCTGGCGCTTCTGGTGCTGACGATCGCGCCCGCGGCAGGCGGAACGAGCGAGCGAACCGAGACCGTCCCTTACGAGAACCCGGCGGTGCTGATCGGCGACGCCTTCACCGTCCAGGTCAACAGCGCACCGGAAGCCGTGCCGGCGCGCGGGGAGAAGACCGTCTCGATAGTCCTCGAGGACGAGTCCGGGCGTCCCGTGGCGGGGCTGCTCCACCAGGGGGACTCCGAGCTGGCGAACTTCTGCGGCGCGACCGAGCAGCCGGTCCGGCTCGTGAGCCGCAAGCCGGTGCACGTGCACGTCTACTCCGGGCCGGGTTGCTCCGACATGAGCATCGCGACCCGCGGGACGGTGGCGTTCACCTTCGCCAAGTAGCGCCGCCTACAGATCGCGCAGCCCCCGGTTCACCGCGGACGACAGCGCCGTCACCACGTACCCGCCGCCGAGCAGCAGGAACGTCGCGCGGAGGCCGATCCAGCCGATCAGCGCGCCGCCGACGAGGCCCCCGAGCGGGATCGCCATGAACGACAGGGCGCGCACGATGCCGAGCGCGCGGCCCCGCATGTGCTCGGGGATGCGCTGATACAGGACTGCGCCGAGGATGCCGTTGAGGGGGCCGGCGGCGGCCCCGGCGATCGCGCCGTGCACGAGGATGACCGGCAGGGGCGGGAACGCGCCGATCCCGAGGAAGAACGAGCTGACGATGACGAAGCACACGACGAGCGTCCAGCGGCGCGGGAGGTGGTCACCCCAAGCCGCGAACGCAAGTGATCCCCCGGCCGCTCCCGCGCCGGTCACGCCGAGGATCAAACCCAGCGTCGGCGGGCTGTCGAGGACGCGCTCCACGAACACCGGAAGGGCGACGAAGGCCAGGCCGGAGTCGAGCGCGTTCATCGTCGCGACCAGGGCGATGATCGACATCAGCGTCACGTCTCCCCGGACAAACGAGTAGCCCTCCCGGAGGTCCGTCAGATACGAGGTCTCCGCGGGCGGCCGGCGCGCCGCTCGCGGGATCGCGACACCCACGACCACTGCGGAGAACACGAACGTCAGGGCGTCGGCCCAGAGGACGTCCGCGACGCCGGTGACCGCGATGAGGATCCCCGCGACCGGCGGTCCGGCAAGCGTCGCGATGCGATCGACGGCGTTGAACAGCGCCGTGCCGCGGTCGATCGACAGGCCCGCCTCCTCGACGAGGTCCGGGAGGATCGCGGAACGGGCGGTGTTACCCGGTGCGTCGAGCAGCGCGCCGAGGAAGACGAGGATGATCACCTGCCAGAACTCGATCCCGATCGTCCGGTGCAGCAGCGGGATCGCCGCGACGGCGAGCGCGCTGGCGAGGTCCGCGGTGATGCTCGTCCTCCGGAACCCGAGGCGGTCGACGAGCGCGCCGCCGAACAGGCCGGCGAGCACCGTCGGGAGGAACGTGAAGAACATCGTGACGCCGGTACGCGACGCGCTCCCGGTCGTCTGGAGGATGAACAAGGGGATGGCGACCAGCGCCATCTGATTGCCCGCAACCGACACGCCCTCCGCCGCGAGGAGCGCGCCGAGGGGGAGCCTTCGCTTCTCCGCCGCCGCCAAGGGCCGGATCGTACTGGACCGGCCCCCGAGCCGGCGCGTCCCTTCGCATAGCGGACATAACGGAAACCCTCTGGTGATCTGCGGCGGATTCGGACAGGCTCGCTCGGACCACTTTCGAAAGGAGCAAGCGTGCGCAGACGACTCGCCCTCGTCGCGGCCGTGGGAGTGCTCGCGGGGGCCGCGGCGATGCCGACCACGACCGCCTACGCCAACCACTCGGGAACGCTCACGATCGACGTGAGCCAGGCGTTCGAGAACGTGAGCGGGATGTCGTTCAGGTTCTTCGCGCCGTACACGATCCGGGTGCACCGCGGGGACACCGTCACGTTCAACCTGGTCAACGGGATGAGCGCGGGGCTGCTCCCGACCGACACCTCGGCGCAGGACTGGCTCGACGAGAACTGGTACGGGCCGAACGCGCCGTACTCGCCCGTGATCGCCGACGACGAAGCCGGCGAATACATCGACAACTTCCCGAAGATCGACGCGCCTTCCGATCCCGCGTGCGGGAACGCCGGCGAGGCGGCGTGCGACTACGACGGGCGGACGTTCGTCTACTCAGGCACGATCTTCGGCGCCGGGCCCCCACCGAGTGAGGGCCCGCTGCCGGACCTGGCCTTCAGCGCGACGATCGACACGCAGCCCGGCGACCGCATCTGGGTCGTGAACCTCGTGTTCCCGCGCGAGCGCATGAAGATCGTGGTCGTCCCGAACGGAGAGGCGGCCACCACGCAGGCGGAGATAGACGCCGCGCAGGCGGCACAGTTCGCGCACGACCAGGAGTGGGCGACGGCGATGGACGCCAAGATGCGCGCGAAGCGCACGAGCCACGTCGGCGCCGACGGCACGCGCGTCTGGGATGCGTTCGCCGGGATCGACAGCGACCACGCGTCGCTCACGCAGTTCTACCCGCGCAAGCTCGTCGTGAAGAAGGGCCAGAGGGTCAGGTGGCACTTCTCCCAGAACATGAACGAGATCCACACGGTCTCGATGCCGATGCCCGGGATCTTCCAGGGGGACCCGGGAGAGTTCTTCGGCCCGTTCGAATGCGACTCCCCCACCGCGGCCGACGTCGCGGCGACGTTCACGCCCGAAGGTGGCGAGACGCCGCAGTGCCCCGAGGGAACGACGGTCGAGTTCGAGTTCGGGCCGTTCCTGACGGGTGCCGGCGACGGCACGTGGAGCGGCGCGATGGACGTGGAGCACTCCGGCCTGCGCGGTGCGGACCTCCAGGGCCTCACGCCGCCGCTCCAGTACAAGGACCCGTTCACGGTGAGGATGAACAAGGCGACCCCGAAGCAGCCGATGGAGTACCTCTGCTTCGTCCACGACGACATGACCGGGAAGGTCACGGTAAAGAGCCCGTAGCGTCTTCAGCCGAACGAGCGGCGGTCTCCTGCGGGGAGGTCGCCGCTCGTTCGCGTCCGGGGCCGCTCAGCCCCCGGTGACGTAGGAGAAGATCCGCCGGTGGACCGCGGGGCTCAGCACCAGGTCCCAGTGCGACAGCCCGGGGAAGTGGGCGGAGTCGATCCCGTAGTGGTCCGCGAGGGCGCGGCCCCGCTCGTGCTCGAACTCGTCACCGAAGACCACGAGCGACCGCCGCGGCAGGGCCGGTATCGAGATCCCGCGCTTGCGGTCGGCGCGGGCGCGCTCGGACTCGGGCCGCGAGGGGATGCGGTCGGGGAAGCGTCCGTAGACGATCTCGGGGTCGAACGTGCCGGTCGCGTCGCCGGCGGCCGCGGCCCCCTGAGTCTCCACCGGTGCGCTCGGCTCGATCAGGACGAGGACGTCCGGCTCGACGTCCCGCGCAGCCATCATCGCGACGAGGCCGCCCATGCTCCAGCCGCAGAGCGCGAGGGGCCGCGGGAGGGGGCCGCACGCGGCGACGAGGGCCCGGGCATAGTCGTCCATCGACGCGGACGCGACGTCGATCCCGTCCTGGAGGTCGACGGCCGTGACGGCGACGCCCTCGGGGGGAGCCCACGAGTCGAAGACCCAGGGGCCGCTCCCGGCCCCGTGCACGAGAACGAGCGAGCGCGGCTTCCCGAGCCCGCCCGAAGTACTTTCGGCCCGTGGAGCCTCTGACGACGGAGCGCCTCGTCCTACGTCCATGGCGCGAGACCGACCGTGGTGGGTTCGAGACGCTCGCGCGCGACGAGCGCGTGATCCGCTACATCGGCGACGGGTCGGCGTGGTCCGCGGAGCGGATCGCCGACGTGTTCGGCCGGCAGCTCCGTCACTGGGGCGAGCACGGGTTCGGGTGGTACGCGGTGTCGACCGCCGTCGACGACAGGTGGATCGGCTTCGCCGGCCTCAACCACGTGGGGCCCGAGGCGACCGAGGTCGAAGACCACGAGGTCGAGATCGGGTGGTGGCTGGACCCCGCCGCTTGGGGGCAGGGCTTCGCGACCGAAGCTGCGGTCGCTGCGCGCGACGACGCGTTCGGGCGCGCGGCGCTCCGGCGGATCATCGGCCGCCACCGCCCCGAGAACCGCGCGTCCGCGACCATCATGCGGAAGCTCGGGATGACGTTCGAGACGGACGCCGTCGGACGCCACGGCGTGATCGTTCGGATCCACGCGTTGTCGCGGGAGGAATGGGTGCGTCTGCCGCGCTAGCGGGCGGTGAGGATGCAGAACTCGTTGCCCTCCGGGTCCGCCAGCACGACCCACGGGACGTCCGACTGCCCGATGTCGACCTCCGTCGCGCCGACGCCCTTGACCCTCTCGACCTCCGCCGCCTGGTCGCTCGGGTTGAGGTCGAGGTGGATCCGGTTCTTCACGACCTTCTCGTCGGCCACCTTCCCGAAGAGCAGCGCGTTGCCCGGCCCCCCCTTCGGCTCGATCACGACCTCGTCGTCTTCCTCGAACGTCACCTCGTAGTCGAGCACCTCGGCCCAGAAGCGCGCGAGCGCGGCGGGATCGGCGCAGTCGATCGTGACGGTGTAGACGCTGCATCCCATGGCCGCCCTCCTCAGCGTCCGACGAACTTGGCCTTGCCCGGCCCCTGCTCGACGAAAGACTCCATCCCGATCTTCTGGTCCTCGCTGGCGAAGAGCCCCGCGAACCCCTGACGCTCGATCATCAGGCCGGTCGCGATCCCCGCGTCCATGCCGTTCTGGATCGCCTGCTTCGCCGCCATCAGCGCGACCGTGGGGCCAGACGCGAAGCGCTCGGCGCGCGCCACCGCGGACGCGTACACCTCGCCGGGCGGTACGACCTCGTTGACGAGCCCTATCGACAGCGCCTCCGCGGCCTCGACGAACCGCCCCGTGTAGATGAGCTCCTTCGCACGGCCCGTCCCGACGAGGCGCGGGAGTCTCTGCGTCCCGCCCGCGCCGGGGATGACACCGAGCTGGATCTCCGGCTGGCCGAGGCGCGCGTCCTCGGCGCACACGCGCAGGTCGCACGCAAGCGCGAGCTCGCACCCCCCTCCGAGCGCGTACCCGTTGACGGCCGCGATCGTCACGACCGGAAGCTGCTCGAGGCGCGTGAACACCTGCTGGAACCGCCCGATGTAGCGGTACATCGCCACCGCGTCGAGGTCGGCCATCTCCTTGATGTCGGCGCCGGCGGCGAAGATGCGCTCGCCGCCCCAAACGACGAGCGCTCGCACGTCGTCGTCGCGGGACGCGGCGTCCACCGCCTCGTCGATCTCCTGCGCGACCTGCTGGTTCAGAGCGTTCATCTTCGGCCGGTCCAGCCGCAACGTTGCCACTCCCGAGGCCGCTACCTCGAGGTTCACGAACTCTCCCACCGTCGCCTCCCGCGCTGCCGTAGTAGTCGGTTTGCAGGCGGCCAAGGCTACGATCATTCGTCGAGCCGAGAGGAGAACGGTGGCGTCGGACTTCGAACGGTCGTTGAGGGACGCGCTCGCGGGCTACCGCCCCGCGCGCGTCAAGGTGCGCGGGGCGCGCGACGCCGCCGTGCTGATCCCCGTGCTCGAGCAGCCCGAGCCGGCCATCCTGTTCACCGTGCGCACCGACACGGTCCGCAGCCACAAGGGGCAGATCTCGTTCCCCGGGGGGTCTATCGACGCCGGCGATCCGTCGGCGGAGGCCGCCGCGCTGCGCGAGGCGCACGAGGAGGTCGGCCTCGAACCATCGGCCGTCGACGTGCTCGGCGAGCTCGACACGACGCCGACGTTCGTCAGCGGGTTCGTGATCAGCCCCTTCGTGGGGCTCCTGCGCGGGCGGCCGCAGCTGCGGCCGAACCCGGCCGAGGTCGCGGAGGTCCTCGAGGTCCCGCTGGCCGACCTCAACGACGAGATCCGCGCCGAGCCCGGCTTCGCCCACGCCGGGCGCACCTATCCCACCGAGGCGTGGATCTGGCGCGACTACGTCATCTGGGGCGTGACGGCGCGGCTCATCCGGCTGTTCCTCGGGGTCCTCGCGGCGTCGGGACTGGTCCCCGCTCCTTCCGAGACGAAATCATGGACGGCGACCGGTCGCCTCGGCGAGCGGCCAGGAACCGGCTGGCCGGCGTGACGGCCTGGCTTATGGCACAGACGCCGTCGCCGTCGGCGAGCTTCGTGGTCGAGCCACCCCCGGCCGGACCGGCCGAGACCGCCGGCGCCGTCCTCGCCATCGCTTTGGCGCTGGCCGCGGCGATACTGGGCTACCGGATCATCAGAGGGGGCAGAGGGCTGTGAGGGTCGATCGAGGAAGAAGGCGGGCGGCGGCGGCGCTCGTCGCGTTGCTGCTCGCGGGCGCGTGCTCGAGCCCGCAGGGGACGGAATCGCCCGAGAACTCGCTGCTCGGGAAAGACAAGGACGGCAAGGGGGCCGCGGCCCCCGGGAAGAAGCAGGACGGCGGCGGGAAACGCCCCGAGCGCGGCCGCCCGGGTGAGGTCACGCCGCCGCCCGGGACCGAGATCGCCGTCCCCAGCCCCGGCAGGTCCGCGGCCGCCAACAGCGGCGCGGCGAAGACCGAGACCGAGGTGACCTCCACCGGCAGCGCGGTGACGAGCGCGAGCGTCGTCGTGACCGAGCCCGACGCAGACGCGGAGAAGACCGGCGTGCCCCCCGAGTACCCCGACATCCTGTCGGCGCGCGTCGAGGGGTCGGCGAAGAGCTTCCGCGTCACGATCACGTTCCGCGCGGACCTCCCCGACGCGATGCCCGACGACAAGACGTACATGGTCGCGGGGTTCGGCCTCACGGGCTCGAAGAACGAGAGCGGCTACGCGTTCGGCGCGCAGGCCGACGCCGACGGGTGGAAGCCGTACGGCGGCGACAAGGAGGGCGGCGGGTACCCCGGGCAGATGTCGCTGCAGGGCGACACGATCGTGTTCATCACGCCGTGGTCGGCGATCGGGGGGCCGCGGGCGTTCCAGTGGTACGCACAGTCGACGTGGTTCAAGTCCCTCGCGGGGACGACGCACTACTCGCTGGACAACGTCCCCAACGAGGGCCCGGCCAAGTACCCGGCGGGGTGATCCTCCAGCAACGTGCGGCCCCACTCGTCGGGCGGCGCCGGCTGCTCGCGCATGGTCGGGAAACGTGAGGCGTTGTAGTCCCGCAGCCACTCCTCGAGCTCGTCCGCCGGGACCGGCCGCGTGAGGTAGTAGCCCTGCGCGAGGTCGCACCCGAGGGCCGTCAGCTGCTGCCAAATGCCCTCGTTCTCCACGCCTTCGGCGACGACACGCAGCCCGAGGTTGTGCCCCAGCTCGATCGTCGAGCGGACGATCGCGGCGTCGTTCTCGTCCACGGCCATCTTCATCACGAACGACTTGTCCATCTTCATCTCGCGCACCGGGAGCCGCTTCAGGTACGACAGCGACGAGAAGCCGGTGCCGAAGTCGTCGATCGCCAGCCCGACGCCCATCGAGTTCAGCGTGGAGAGCACGGCCAGGGCCCGGCGTGCGTCGGCCATGATCGTGCTCTCGGTGATCTCCAGCTCGAGCGACGTCGCCTCGACCTGATGCTTCTGGAGGAGACGAGTGACCTGGTCCGGGAGCTGCAGGTCGAGGAGGCTCCGCGACGACAGGTTCACCGCGACCTTGAGATTGAAGCCCCGCTTGTCCCACACCGCGATCTGGCGGATCGCCTCGTCCAGGAGGTTCATCGTCAGGGGGCGGATCAGCTGCGTCTGCTCGGCGAGCGGGATGAACTCGTCCGGGCCGACGATGCCGCGGTACGCGTGCTGCCACCGCGCGAGCGCCTCGACGCCGATGATCTTGCCGGTCCTCATGTCGGCCTTCGGCTGGTAGTAGAGGACGACCTCCTTGTTCTGGATCGCGTTGCTCAGCTCGCTGCCGAGCGCGAGCCTGCGGAGGCTGTTCTGGTCGCGGTCCGGGTTGTAGAACTCGTAGCCGGTCTGCGTCTCCTTCGCCGCGTACATCGCGACGTCCGCCCTCTGCAGCAGCGCGTCCACGCCGCGGGCGTGGTCGGGGAACATCGAGACGCCGATGCTCGCGCCGACGTCCAGCGTGAGGCCCATGAAGAACAACGGCTGCTTCAGGCAGCTCAGGATCCGCTCCGCCGTGCGCACGACCTGCGTGACGTCTGCGACGTTCGTGAGCAGCACGGCGAACTCGTCGCCGCCCAGGCGGGCGACGGTGTCGGACTCCCGCAGCTCGGTCTGGAGGCGCTTCGCGATCTGACGCAGGAGCTGGTCGCCGTTGTGGTGCCCCAGCGTGTCGTTGACCTCCTTGAACCGGTCGAGGTCGATGAGCATGAGGCACGCCCTCTCGCCGCTGACCTTGCCCTCGGAGATCGCCTGCTCCACACGCTCGCGGAAGTAGGCGCGGTTGTGGAGCCCGGTGAGCGCGTCGTGCACCGCCTGGTGCTCGGTCTCCCGTGCCTGGCGGTGGTGCGTGCGCGAGGAGCGGGCGACGGTCGCGAGCATGAACAGGTAAATGAGGACGAGTGACCCGCCGAGGATCGAGAGGACCGTCCGCTGGTCCTTCTTCGTCGTCGCCGCGATCGTCGCGTAGTCGAAGTCGACCTCCAGCACGCCCTCGGTGTGCCCCGACGCGGACTTCAGCGGCATGAAGACCTGGAGAAGATCCGCCGCGTCGGTCGTGCCGGCGGGGGTCTGGCGTGACACCGCGGTCGAGGTGTGGCCCTCGGCGGCCTTCTCGACGGCCCCCGGCTCCTCGGCGGACGTGCCGGCGAGGGCGGCTTCGGTCGAGTAGAGGACCTCGCCGCTCCGGCTCCAGACGGTGACGCGGGACACGCCGTCCCTCGCGGTGACGGCGCGAAGCCTTGCGTCGAGGTCGGCCTCCTCGCCGTTGCCGAGCACGTCCTCGAGCTCTTCGACGGGGATGCGGGGGCGTATGTCCGCCTTCGCGGTGAGCGTCGCCACCTCGGTGGCGCGGCTCCGCTCCTCTGTGTGCATCGCACGGAGGAACGTCTGGGCGAGGACTACGCCGAGGACGGCAAGCGCGATGAAGCTGATGGCGGCGAACTCCGCCAGCAGGCTTGTCCTCGCTCTGAGCCTACGCATCCTTAGGGTCTCCCTCCCAGCGACCGTCTTAAAGCGGATAGACCGGCCGTTACACGAGGTCATCGGCAGTCGCCGAGGTGCCCTTAAGCGGCGCGAGAGGGGGAAAAACGCCCGGCCCAGGGGGTCCGTCGATTAGCGTGGCGGGATGCTCGAGCTGGAACGGCGCGGCGACGTCGACCTGCTGTGGCTCGACCGCCCGCCGGTGAACGCGGCAGACCTCGGTCTCTTGACCGCCCTCGCGGACAAGGTCGAGGAGGTTGCGGCGGCTTCGACCCGGTCGCTCGTCCTGACCGGACGGGGTCGCTCGTTCTCGGCCGGTGCCGACCTGTGGGCGATCCTCGAAGGCGACGACGCCTATGCCGAGGCGTTCGTCGGAGGGCTCGTGCGGGCCTTCGGCACGCTGTTCACCTTCCCGCGCCCCCTGGTCGGCGCCGTCAACGGCCATGCACTCGCCGGCGGCGCGATCGTCGCCTGCTGCTGCGACCACGCGGTGGCCGCCGACGGGCCCGCTCGCATCGGGGTGACGGAGCACGCCGTGGGCGTCCCGTTCCCCCTCGCGGCGCTGGAGATCGTGCGCCACGCGGTCGCCCCGGAGCGGTTCGAGGAGGTGGTGTTCACGGCCCGCACCTACTCACCGGCCGAGGCGGTGGCGGTCGGGTTCGTCGCCGAGATCGTCGCGCCCGACGCGCTGCTGGACCGGGCGCTGGAGGTCGCGGAACGGCTGGGACGGGTGCCGGCCACCACCTACGCCCTGATCAAAGAGGCGGCGCGGCGGCCGGCCCTGGATCGGATAGCGGCCCACGAGCGGGAGCACGACGCGGCCGCGGTGCGGGGATGGCAGTCGGACGAGGTGAAGGCGTCGATCCGGTCGTTCCTGGAGAGGACCGTGCGAAAGAGCGGCTAGCCGCGGCTAGAACATCGGGGGCTCGGTGTAGACCCCCCACACGTCCTTCAGCGCCTCGACCATCTCGCCCAGCGTCACGTAGGCCTTGGCCGCCTCGACGAGCACCGGCACCGAGTTCACCGTCGGGTCCTGTGCCATGTCCTTCAACGCCTGGATGGCGTCGTCGGCTGCGGCCTGGTCGCGGTTCGCCCGGACCTCGGCCACGGCCTTCTTCTGGCGCTCCTCGGTCTCGAGGCCGATCAGCAGGACCTCGGGCATCTCCTGCGTCGTCTTCGTGAAGCGGTTGATGCCGACGATCACCTTGCGGTCCTGCTCGAGCAGCTGCTGGTACTTGAAGGCGGCGTCGGCCATCTCCTTCTGGAAGTAGCCCTGTTCGATCCCGCGCAGCATGCCGTCGAGGATCGACCCCTCGCCCATCTCGTCGATGCGGGCGAAGTAGTCCTCGGCCGCCTCCTCGATCTTGTCGGTGAGCGCCTCGACGAACCACGAGCCGCCGAGCGGGTCGGCGACGTTCGCGACGCCGGTCTCGTAGGCGATGACCTGCTGCGTCCGCAGGGCGATCTCGACGGCCTCGTCGGTCGGCAGCGCCAGGACCTCGTCGAGCGAGTTCGTGTGCAGCGACTGCGTCCCCCCGAGGACCGCGGCGAGCGCCTCGGTCGCCGTGCGGACGACGTTGTTGTACGGCTGCTGCGCCGTTAGCGAGCACCCCGCCGTCTGCGTGTGGAACTTCAGCATCTGCGCGCGCTCGGAGGTGGCGCCGTAGCGCTCCTTCATCCACCGCGCCCAGATCCGCCGGGCCGCGCGGAACTTGGCGATCTCCTCGAAGAAGTCGATGTGGGAGTTGAAGAAGAACGAGAGCCGCGGCGCGATGTCGTCGATGGCCATCCCGCGGCGCATGCCGAGCTCGGCGTGGGCGAACCCGGACGCGATCGTGAACGCGAGCTCCTGCGCCGCCGTCGAGCCGGCCTCCCTGATGTGGTAGCCGCTGATCGAGAGCGGGTAGTACTTCGGCACCTCTTTCAGGCAGAACTCCATCATGTCCGCGGTCAGGCGGAGGTGCGGCTCGGGCGGGAACAGCCACTCCTTCTGGGCGATGTACTCCTTGAGGATGTCGGTCTGGCACGTGCCGCCGAGCTTCGAGACCGTCGCGCCCTGCTTCTCGGCCGCGGCGATGTACATCGCGAAGACCATGGGGGCCGGGCCGGAGATCGTCATCGACGTCGTGATGCCCTCGAGGTCGATCCCGTCGAAGAGGACCTCCATGTCGGCGAGCGAGTCGACTGCGACGCCGCAACGCCCGACCTCTCCCATCGAGTGGGGGTCGTCCGAGTCGCGTCCCATGAGCGTCGGCATGTCGAACGCGACCGAGAGCCCCGTCTGGCCCTGCTCGGTCAGGAACTTGAAGCGCTGATTCGTCTCGTCGGCGGTCCCGAACCCTGCGAACTGGCGCATGGTCCAGAGGCGGCCGCGGTAGCCGCTCGGGTAGATCCCGCGCGTGAAGGGATACTCGCCCGGGACGCCGATGCGCTCGTGGACCTCGCCCTCGGCGGGCCCGTAGAGGGGCTCGAGCTCGACGCTCGAGAGCGTGTCGAAGTCGACGTCGTCGCGCAGGCGCGCCTGCTCGTAACGCTCGCGCCAGCGCGCGGTCATGTCATCGGCCATGGGCGGATTCTACCCGGGCGTGGCTCGCGACCGGGCTCAGGAAAGCGCGGCGACCAGGCGGTCCGCGGCGGCGTAGGGGTCGAGCCGGCGTGCGGCGACCTCGGCGGTCAGCTCGTCGAGCAGCGTGCGCTCGTCGTGCTCGACGCGTGACCGGTAGCGCTCGGCGACGATCTCCTTTATCTCCCGCTGCACGCGGCGTCTCCGGCGCGCTGCCAGCAGCCCCTGCTCCTCCTGGTAGGCGCGGTGCTTCTCGACCGCCGTCCACAGCTCGTCGATCCCGGCCCCCTTGGTAGCGACGGTCTCGACGATCTCGGGCTTCCACGGCGCCTCGGACAGCTCCAGCATCTGCCGCAGCTCCTGGACGGCCTGGCGCGTCCCGTTGCGGTCGGCCTTGTTCACGACGAAGACGTCGGCGATCTCCATGAGCCCGGCCTTGGCCGCCTGCACGGCGTCGCCCCACCCGGGGTTCACGACGACGAGCGTCGTGTCGCACGCGTCGGTGATCTCGACCTCGGCCTGTCCGACCCCGACGGTCTCGATGACGACGAGCTCCTTGCCCGCGGCGTCGAGTACCCGGAACGCCTCCGGGGTCGCGAGCGAGATGCCCCCGAGGTGCCCCCGCGTCGCCATCGAGCGGATGAACACACCGGGGTCGGTCGCGTGGCTCTGCATCCGCACGCGGTCGCCCAGCAGGGCCCCGCCGCTGAACGGGCTCGACGGGTCGATCGCGAGCACGCCGACCTCGAGCGCGTCGGCGCGCGCCCGGCCGACGAGGCGTTCCGTCAGGGTCGACTTGCCGGCGCCGGGCGCTCCGGTGATCCCGATCGAGTACGCCGATCCGGTGTGGGGGTACAGCGCCTGCATCGCGCGCCCGAGATCGGCCCCGCCGTCCTCGACCAGCGAGATCAGCCGCGCGATCGCGCGCCGCTCCCCCTTCAGGGCGCGCTGGATCAGCTCGTCTAGGTCCAAAGACGCGGCTTCAGGCTTCGATCGCGACGACTTCGGTGATGCCGGGGACGCGCTCGTGGAGGATGCGCTCGACCCCCTGCTTGAGCGTCACGGGCGAGATCGGGCACGCCTCGCAGGTCCCCGACAGGCGCACGGTGACCTTTCCGCCGTGGATGGCAATCAGCTCGATGTCGCCGCCATCCATCTGGATGGCCGGTCTGATCAGCTCGAGCGCTTCCCGTACACGGTCCTCGACCGTCAGCGCGCCGCTCATGACCTGATTCTACTTCCCAGGGCCACGACGACGAGGCCCATCAGCAACACCCCTACCGCGAGCCGGGCCAAGCCGGCGCCCGTCCCGCCGTCGTCGTCGGGCGCGAGCGGGGGCCCGACCTTGCGGTCGGCGACGACGCGGATCCCGACGCTGCGCCTGTCGGCCTCCCCGCGCCCGGCCGACGCGACCAGAGCCACCTCGTACCGCCCCGGCTCCTCGGGGGCCTTCCAGACGACCGTCCCCTTGCCCGGGCGCCGCACGCGGGCGCCGCCGACGGTCGCTCCGGGATGCTGGACCCACAGCCGGGCGGCCTTCGACAGCGCGAACTCGATCGGGACGCGTTCGCCGGCGGAGACCTTCTTCGGCGTGCGGACGAAGCCCACCCGTAGCGGAAGCGCGTCGCCGGGCGGGGGCTGGACGGCCACGGCCCCGTCGCCGGCGGGAGTGAACGTCCACGATCCCAGCGCGTCTCGGACCGCGAGGTCGCCGTTGCCGTCCACGACGTCGAACGCTCCGGTGACGGTCACCGCAGAGCGGCCCCAGTCGACCCCGACGGTTATCGAGCGCCGCGCCGGAACGGCGCCGACGGCCGTCCCTCGGTAGTAGTGGGCGAGGATCTCCTCGTACGTCGAGCCACGCTCGGCCAGGCCGTGCGCGCCCCACTGCGACATCCCCGTGCCGTGCCCCCAGCCGCGCCCGGTGACGACCGCGAGGTCCTTGACCGTCCTTATCGTGATCCGGTTCGCCGGCAGCGTCTCGGGAAGCCGGCCGCTCGTCGTCGGCCACAACGACGGATACGAGCCGGGATACAGCTCCGGTCCCTTCGTCCGCACGATGTCGCGCAACGTCTCCGCGTCGAGGCGGAGGTTCCTCTTGCTCCCGGTCAGGATCACGTCGGGATAGTGGAGCCCCTCCGACGACGGCACCGTGTGCACGCGCCGGAGCATGCCGTGCGCGGGCGTCCAAATGCCGGCGAGCATCGCGCGCAGGTGAGGCAGCGGGAAGCGGACCTGCCATCGGTAGAGCGGCGACCCCTGCTCGGTCCTGCTCGGGACGCCCTGCAGGTACAGGTAGTCCGGGTCGCCGGGGAACGCCTGCGAGTTGTCCAGCGTCTGGCCGCCCGAGGTGGAGTGGTAGC
The DNA here is from genome assembly GCA_035942255.1 of Actinomycetota bacterium. GTDB lineage: Bacteria > Actinomycetota > CADDZG01 > CADDZG01 > WHSQ01 > JALZEG01. The sequence continues at coordinate 96,282 of DASZDG010000044.1, forward strand.
GGGCGAGGATCGGCTCCCCCTCGTACAGAACGGCCTCGTCCTCCGTTGCGGCGACGGCCGCGGCCCACCTCCGCCCGTCCGGCGTCGCGACGACGTCGGCGCCGGCGAAGACCTGGCACTCGACGGTGGCGCAGATGTCGAAGCCGTACGTCGCAGCCGCTCCCGCGCGAGGCCGCGACAGCGTCCACAGCGCGTACGTCCGCGCCGCGACCGCTTGTGCCTTCAGCGCCTCGTCGGGCCACCCCGGCGGCACCTCGTTCAGCCCGAGCAGATAGCGCTCGAGCGACAGCCGGTTCATGACGACCAGGCCGTCCGACGCGGCGGACAGCTCGACCGTGCCGAAGTAGCGGTGCAGCTCCGACACGTGGAGGGTCTCGCCGGCGCGCGGGACGAGGCGCACGGGCCCGGCGAGCGCGCCGGGCGTCCGCCGCGCCTCGGCGGCGGGCGCGGCCCCCAGCACGCACACGACCGCGAGCGCGACGGCGACGAGACGGGAAGACATGCCTGCCAACATAGGACGGCAGAGGGTCTAGTTCGGGGCCTCCAGCAGCGAGACGCTCGCCCCCAAGCCGTTCAGCTTCTCGACGAAGCGCTCGTAGCCGCGCTCTATGTGGCCGGTGTCGTAGACCTCGGTCCGCCCCTCGGCGCAGAGGCCGCCGACGACGAGAGCGGCTCCGGCGCGGATGTCGGGAGCGCGCACCGGCGCTCCGGACAGCCTGTCGATCCCGCGTATCACCGCGTGGTGCCCCTCCACGCGGATGCGGCAGCCCATGCGGTTCAGCTCGTCCACGAACAGGAACCGCGCCTCGAAGACGTTCTCGGTGAGGATCGAGGAACCGTCCGCCTGGGCCAGGAGCACCATCATCGGCGGCTGCAGATCGGTCGGGAAGCCGGGGAACGGGAGCGTCGCGAGGTCGAGGGCCTGCGGCCGCCCGCGCATCCGCACGCGCACCTCGCCGTCGCCGCGTTCCACCTCGGCCCCCGCGGCTTCGAGCTTCTGCAGCGGGAGCTCGAAGAACTCCGGACGCGTCTCGACGAGCCGGACGTCGCCGCGCGTCGCCGCGGCCGCGATCGCGTACGTCCCGGACTCCACCCGGTCGGGGATGATCCGGTGGCGGACGGCGCCGAGCTCGCGGACTCCTTCGATCGAGACGAACGGGGTCCCCGCGCCTTCGATCCGTGCGCCGCACGAGTTGAGGAACGCGGCGAGGTCCTGTATCTCCGGCTCGCGCGCCGCGTTCTCGATCGTCGTTCGTCCCTCGGCGAGGACCGCGCCCATCAACAGGTTCTCGGTCGCGCCGACCGAGGGGAACTCGAGCAGGACGTCGGCGGAGCGGAGGCGGTGGGCGACGCCCTCGATGTACCCATGCTGCGACGTGAACTTCGCGCCCATGCGCTCGAGCCCCTGGAGGTGGAGGTCGATCGGCCGTGACCCGATCGCGTCGCCTCCGGGCATCGAGACACGAGCGCGGCCGAGCCGGGCGAGGAGGGGGCCGAGCACCTGGATCGACGCCCTCATCCGCGTGACGAGGTCGTAGGGCGTCTCCTCCGAGAGGTCGCCGGACGCGTCGATCGTGACGGTCCCGCGGTCGAAGGCCACCTTCGCGCCCAGGCGCTCCAGGACCTCGGCCATCAGGTGGACGTCGGTGATGTCGGGGACGCGCTCGATCACGACCTCGGCGGGCACGAGAAGCGCCGCGGCCATGATCTTCAGGGCGGCGTTCTTGGCGCCGCTGATGTGGACTTCGCCTTCGAGGGCCGCGGGGCCGTCGATCACGTATCTCCTCACGGCGGCATCTTAGGCGGCACGCGCAGAGGGCGGCCCCGGGGGCCGCCCTCTTGGAGTAGTGCGCGATCAGCTTCTTCTGCGGGTCGACTTCCGGGAGCCGGTCGACTTGCGGGACGTCGACTTCTTCGCCGTCGACTTCTTCCGGCCGGTCGACTTCTTGGAGGCCGTCGACTTGCGGGAGCCCGTGGACTTCCTTGCGGTCGACTTCTTGCGTCCGGTCGACTTCTTGGAGCCCGTGGACTTACGCGCAGTCGACTTCTTCCGGCCAGTGGCCTTCTTGGACCCCGTGGACTTCCGAGCAGTCGACTTCTTGCGTCCGGTCGACTTCTTCGAGCCGGTGGACTTCCTGGCGGTCGACTTCTTCCGGCCCGTGGACTTCTTGGACCCCGTCGACTTCCGTGCAGTCGACTTCTTGCGTCCGGTCGACTTCTTCGAGCCGGTGGACTTCCTGGCGGTCGTCTTCTTCCGGCCGGTCGACTTCTTCGCCGTCGTCTTCTTCCGGCCCGTGGACTTCTTCGCCGTCGACTTCTTGCGGCCCGTCGACTTCTTGGCACCGCTGGACTTGCGGCTCGTGGACTTCGAGCCGCCGGACGAGCCTGCACCGCCCGAAGAACCCGAAGAGCCACCACCGTCGCCGGTTCCGGCCGCATCCGCAGCCGCACGCGCGCCACCCGCAGCGAGGTCACGTGCCCTCGCGGTAGGGCTCGATCCCGAGCTCTCCGTCGAGAGCACACCGGCTGCGGCCTCGACCGCACCGGCGGCGGCGTCGCGGATCTGGCCCACGATGCCTTTGTCCTCTGCCATGCCCTCCCCTTTCGTAATGGGACCCATGAATCCGTACCGTGGTTTCCCTGACAAAGCAATACCAAAACAAACAACGCGTTGTAAGCCGCCGCTATATGGGCACGCTCACGGACGAAGCATCGCGCAGGAAGGATCGGGCAGTGACCGTTTCGAAGTACCTCTCGATATACGTGAACGACCATCTGGCCGCTCTGACGGCGCTGCGCGACGTCGCGCGCCGCTCGGCCCGGTCGAACGACGGCAGCGAGCTGGGCGCGTACCTGCAGCGCGTCGCGTCGGACCTCGACGGAGCCCGGAACGAGGTCCGCGAGATCGCCGGCGGCCTCGGGATCCGCCGTGATCCCTTCAAGGCCGCGGCGGCGTGGGCCGCGGAGAAGCTCGGCCGGTTGAAGCTGAACGGCCACCTGCTCACGTACTCGCCGTTGAGCCGCGTCCTCGAGCTCGAGGGGCTCGAAGCCGGGGCCGCCGTCGAGACGGCGACCTGGCGGGCACTGGGCGCGGCCACCGGCCGCGACTTCTCGGAGCGGATCTACGCGTGCGAACGCCGCCGGTCGGAGCTCGCGCGGCACCACGCGGCGGCGATCGCCCGTGCGCTCGGGGAGGGGACATCGCAGACGCGGTAGTGATCGGCGCCGGCCCGAACGGCTTGGTCGCGGCGAACCTCCTCGCGGACCGGGGGTGGGACGTCGTCGTCCTCGAAGCGGCCCCCGAGCCCGGAGGAGCCGTCCGCAGCGGAGAGCTCACGCTTCCGGGATTCACGCACGACCTCTTCAGCGCGTTCTATCCACTCGCGGCCGCGTCGCCGGTGATCCGGGGGCTCGAGCTCGAGCGCTGGGGACTGGAATGGCGGCACGCGCCTGCGGTCCTCGCCCACCCCCTCGAAGACGGCCGGGCCGCGTTGCTCTCGACCGACGTCGAGGAGACCGCCGCCTCCCTCGATGCGATCGCGCCCGGCGACGGCAACGCGTGGAAGGAGCTGTACGCGCTCTGGCGGCGGACGGGGGATGCGGTGATCGCCGCCATCACGCAACCCCTCGTGCCGGCCGTCCCTGCCCTGCGCCTCGCAGGAGCCCTCCGCACCGGCATCCCGTCGTTCGTGCGCTTCGGGCTGCTCTCCGCCACGCGCCTCGCCGACGAGCACTTCCGCGGGCCCGGCGGCGGCGAGATCGTCGCGGGGAACGCCCTGCACACGGACCTCTCCCCGACGATGTCGCCGAGCGGCTTCTACGGATGGCTGCTCGCGTCGCTCGGGCAGCACGTCGGCTGGCCGGTGCCCGCGGGCGGCGCCGGTCGCCTCACCGGGGCGATGGCCAGCCGCCTGCGCGCACGTGGCGGTGAGGTCGTCTGCGGGACGCGCGTCACGCGGATCGAGGTACGCGGGGGCCGCGCCGTAGCGGCCCTGACGGCGGACGGCGACGCCCACGCGGCGCGGAAGGCAGTCATCGCGACCACCGGTGCGCCGGCACTGTTCGGCGAGCTCCTCGACCCCGCAGACGTGCCACCCCGCGTGCGCGACCGCATGGAGAGGTTCGAGTACGACCACGCCACGGTGAAGGTCGATTGGGCGCTGGATGCCGCGATACCGTGGGCCGCTCCGGACGTGCGCCGGTCGGCGGCGGTCCACGTCGGCGGGAGCATGGACGAGATGGTGCGGTACGCGTCGCAGATCGACCTCGGGATGGTCCCCGACAGGCCGTTCCTCGTCCTCGGGCAGATGAACGTCGCGGACCCGTCGCGGTCCCCTGCCGGGACGGAGACCGTCTGGGCGTACACGCACGTCCCGCAACGCCCGGCGCGGCCGGTCGCGTCGTGGGAGGACGTCGTGGACGGCATGGAGGCGCAGATCGAGCGGTTCGCGTCGGGCTTCAGGTCGCGCATCAAGGCGCGGCACGTGTTCACGCCGGAGACGATGGAGGCGACGAACGCGAACCTCGTCGGCGGAGCGGTCAACGGCGGCAGCGCGAAGCTCCACCAGCAGCTGTTCTTCCGGCCCGCACCGGGGCTCGCCCGCGGCAAGACCCCGATCAAGGGCCTCTATCTCGGCTCGGCCTCGGTCCATCCGGGGGGCGGCGTGCACGGTGCGCCCGGTGCCAACGCGGCGAGGGCCGCTCTCGCGGCGGAGCGGCGGGCCTCCTTCGCCGCTCTCGCCAAGAAGCCTCAGCGGCCGAGCGCGTAGTCCACGGCCTCCTCGAGCGACATCGAACGTCCCTCGTCCCACAGCGCCGCGAACGTCTCGTCGCCGAGCGCCTCCCGCGCGGCGTTGACGTAGCGGTCGTACGCGACCTTCTCCCCCGGCGGCAGCGGCGCGTTCAGGTCCTCGCGCAGCTTGTCGGCCGCGCCGTAGAGCCGCGTCGCCTGGTCGGGCCGGTCGGAGTAGGCGGCGACCCCGCCGAGGTTCTCGATGACGTAGGCGATGTCCCACCTCATGCCGAGCTGCTCGAACATCTTCAGCGACTGCTCGAGGAGGTGGCGGGCGTCGTCGAGGTCGCGCGTGTGCAGGCGGACGTCGGAGAGGTTCAGCATCGCCCTCGCCATGCCGAGCGTGTCCCCGCTCCGAGCGAACACGTCGAGCGACTCGCCGTAGAGCTCGGCCGCGCGCTCCCACTCCTCGTCGTGGATCGCGAGGATCCCGAGGTTGCTTAGCACGGTCCCGGTCTCGCCCTCGTTCCCGGCCTCCCGCTGCAGCGCGAGGCTCCGCTCGAGCAGCTCCCGCGCGCCCTCGGTGTCGCCGCGGTCGAGCCTGATCAGAGCGAGGTACCTGAGCGAGCTCCCGAGCCGGGACGCGTCCCCCAGCCCGCGCCGGATCTCCACGCACGCCTCCATCTGCATCGTCGCGCGCTTCACCTCACCCTGCGCCAGCGCGAGGATCGCGGCCCCCTCGAGCGCGTCCGCTCGCAGCTCGGGATCGGCCCCCTCGGCGCGCGACAGAGCCTCCTCGAGCCACCTCTGCCCCTCGGTGAGGTGCGCGTGGTACTCCCAGAAGCGCGTCAACCTCGCCGCGAGCCGCAGCTCGGTCGCGCAGTCGCCCAGGCGGATCGCCGTACGCAACGCCGCCCGCATGTTGTCGTGCTCGTGCTCCAGGACGGTCATCCAGTAGAGCTGGTCCTCCTTGCGGAGACGCGCCGCGGCCCGTTCCGCGAGGTCGAGGAAGTACTCCATGTGGCGGCGCGCGATGTCGTCCATCTCCGCGTTCTCGCGCAGCTTCTCCTCCGCGTACTCCTTGAGCGTGTTCAGCATCGAGAAGCGGGGGTCCGACCCGGGTACGTCGTCGCGCAGCAGCAGGCTCTTCCGCATCAGCGAGTCCAGCCAGTCGAGCAGCTCGTACTCCCGGCCCGGGGTGCACACGACGTGCTCGGCGGCGTCGAGCGTGAAGCCGCCGGAGAACACCGACGTGCGCCGCCACGTCGTGCGCTCCTCCTCGCCGAGCAGCTCGTAGTCCCAGTCGAGGAGGCCGCGCAGGGTCTGCTGACGTTCCGGAAGGTCGCGGGGGCCGCGGGACAGCAGCCGGAAGCGGTCGTCGAGGCGTTCGAGCAGTCCCTGCGGCGACAGCAGCCGCGCCCGGGCGGCTGCGAGCTCGATGGACAGTGGGAGCCCGTCGAGCCGTTCGACCACCTCCACCACCTGCGAGACGTTCGCATCGGTGAGCTCGAACGCCGGGTTCGCCGCACGCGCCCGGTCGACGAACAGTGCGACGGCATCCGACTCGCACGCGTCCTCCACCGTGTCGACGCGGCCCCCGGCCGGCACCGCGAGCGGCTCGACGCGGAACACACGCTCACCCATGAGCGTCAGCGCCGCGCGGCTCGTCACGAGGACCTTGAGATGCGGGCACGCAAGCAGGAGGTGGCGCACCGCGGCCCCCGCCGGCAGGACGTGCTCGAAGTTGTCGAGGATCAGCAGCCGGCGGTCCTCTCCCACGTGGTCGGCGACCGCTTCGAGCGTCGAGCGGTCGGCGCTCTCCCTGACGCCGAGGGCTCGCGCGATCGCGGGAACCACCAGCGACGAGTCCGCGAGCGCCCCCAGCAGCACGGGGACGATCCCGTCCGGGAAGCGGTCGTGCAGCGTGCGCGCCACCTCGAAAGCGAGCCGCGACTTCCCGATGCCGCCGGGGCCCGTGAGCGTCACCAGCCTCACGTCGTCCTCCGCGAGCAGGTTCTGGACCGCGGTCATCTCCTGGACGCGTCCCACGAACGGCGTCGGCTGGATCGGGAACGGGTCGGCGACGGGCTCCGGCGCACGTGCACGCGCCGGGCGGACGGGCGCGGCGAACCGCTCGGTCAGCATCAGCGCGAGGTCGTCCTGTACGAGCGCCCGCAGCTCGTCGGGCGTGCGGAAGCCCTTGTAGGAGACGCCGTCGTCGTTGCGGATCGTGTCGAGCAGCTCGCGCAGCCGGTCCTCGCGCGACGCCGGCTCCTTGATGTAGATGAGCTTCGGCATGGCTCCCGCGAGGCGGTACTCGTCCTCGAGCCCGGAGATCGTCTCGCCCGGCGCGATCCACCCGTAGCGCTCCCAATAGATTCCGAGGAAGACGTGGCTCTGCGCGAGGTAGGAGCGGTACAGGTCGCGCGGGGGGTGCGGCCGCGCTCCCAGCTCGAACATCACGGGGGTCATCCGGATGCTCTCGACCGCCTCCCGGGCCGCGCGCCGCTCCGGCTCGAGCTCCTTCAGCGTCGAGCTGATGAACACGCGGACGCGCTGGTCCGGGGTGAGGGTCGGGACGAGGGAGCTCATCCCGACGCCGCGCTCCGCTGGAGCCCCAGCGCGTACTCGACGGCCGCGGCCCCCGACAGCGCCCGCCCCCGCTCCCACGCGGCATCGAACTCGTCGGGGTCGAGCGCGGCCTTCACGCCGGAGAGCCGCGCCCGGTACGTCTCGAGCTCCGCCTCCGGGAGCGGCGCCCCCAGGAGGTCACGCAATGCCTGGCCCGCGCCGAAGAGCGTCGCGGCCTCCGCGGCGTTCCCGAAGCCGCTCTGGACCGTGCCCATGAGCTCGAGCAGATCCGTGATGTCCCACTCCGATCCGATCGCGATGCACAGCCTGAGGCTCTCGGCGATGAGATCCTCCGCCGCGCCCAGCTCGCCCTTCTCCATGCGGGCCTCGCCGAGGTTCATGAGGATCCGCGCGATCGCCTTCTGGTCTCCCGCGTCGCGGAAGTACTCCAGCGCCGCACCGTACTGCGCGATCGCCTCGTCGAGGTCGCCGGCGAGGCGCGCGAGGACGCCGAGGTTGTTCTGCGCCTCCGCGATCCCGCGCCGGTCGCCGATCTTCTGCTTGATCTCGAGGCTCCGCAGGTAGAAGGAGCGGGCGGTCTCGGGGTCCCCGCGCTCCGACGCGATGATCCCGCGCTGCTTCAGGGCGCGCGACAGCGCGTGCTCGTCGCCGATCTCGTCGTACAGGCCGATCGCCTGCTCGACGAACGTCACCGCGCGCTTGTACTCGCCCTGCCCGCGCGCCATCACCGCCGCGCACTCGAGGCACGGCGCACGGAGATGGGCCGGTGCGGCGTCGGTGCGGGCCAGCGCGTCCTCCAGCACACGCTGCCCCTCGCTCAGATGCGCCCGGAACTCCCAGTACTCGCCGAGGGCCGCGGCGAGGCGCAGCTCGGTCTCGTGGTCGCCGGACTCGGCCGCCCACCGCAGCGCCCCGCGCATGTTGTCGGCCTCGTGGTCGAGCACGTCGAGCCACCTGATCTGGTCCGGGCCCTTCAGCTCGGGCCCCGCCTCCTCGGCCAGGCGAAGGAAGAACGCCGCGTGCGCGTTCCTCACCTCGGCCGTATCACCCGCCGCGTCGAGCTTCTCGTACGCGTACTCGCGCAACGTGCGGAGCATGAAGAAGCGCGCGTCCCCCGCCGCCTCGCCCTGCGAGAGCAGGCTCTTCGAGGTGAGCGACTCGACGATCTCGAACACGTCGGCGTCGGGGCCGATCACGCGCTCCGCCGCGGCGAGCGTGAACCCTCCCGAGAACACCGCGAGCTTGCGGAAGACCTCCTGCTCCTCCTCCTCGAGCAGGTCGTAGTCCCAGTCCAGCGTCGCGCGCAGCGTCTGCTGGCGCTCCGGCAGGTCGACCGGGCCGCCGGTGAGGAGCTGCAGGCGATGCGCGAGCCGCGACAGGATCGCGTCCGGCCCGAGCAGCCGCGCCCGTGCGGCCGCGAGCTCGATCGCTAACGGCAGTCCGTCGAGACGGGCGCAGATCTGCGTGATCGTCGCCGCGTTGGCGTCCGTAAGGGCGAACGACGGATCGGCCGCCCGCGCGCGCTGGACGAACAGCCGCACGGCCTCGAACTGCTCGACCTGCGCGGCGGTGCACTCGACGGTGTCGGCCGGCAGGCGCAGCGGGGGCACTCGGTACTCGAGCTCTCCCCGGATGAACAGCACCGCGCGGCTCGTCACGAGCAGCTTCACCCCGCGGCACGCCTCGAGGACGCCGGCGAGGTGGTGCGCCGCCGAGACCACGTGCTCGAAGTTGTCGAGGACGAGCAGCATCTCCTTCGTACGGAGGAGCTCCTTCAGGTTCTCGACGAGCGTGCGCTCCGCGCTCTCCTTCACGTCCAGGGCGCGGGCGATCGCGGGGATCACTAGGTGCGGGTCGGCCACGGCCGACAGCGGGACGACGGTGACGCCGTCGGCGAACCGGTCCGCGACCGCGGACGCGACCTCGTACGCGAGACGCGACTTCCCGATCCCGCCCGGCCCCGACAGCGTCACGAGCCGCGTCGAGGCGTCGACGAGCAGCGCGGCGACCTCGCCGACCTCTTTCGACCGCCCGACGAACGGCGTGAGCTGGACGGGGAGACGGACCTTGGGGGCCGCCGCGGCAACGGCGGGAGCGGGCGCGGGCTGCGCGACCGACGCGGCGAAGCGCTGGGACAAGAGGGCCGCGAGGTCGTCTCTTACGAGGTCGTGCAGCTCGTCCACGTGCATGAAGCGCTTGACCGGCGTCCCGTCCTGCGCGGCGGCGTCGAGGTACGGGGGCAACGTTACCGCCCCGGCGGTCGCGCGCACGTAGAGGAGCTTGGGCAGGTCGCGCGCCTCCGCGAGCTCGAACTCCTGCAGCGTCGCGTCCGCTATCGCGCCCTCGCCCAGCGCCTCGTACACCCCCACGAAGGCGTTGCTCTGGGACAGGTAGGCGGCGCTCACCCGGCGGCCCGCAGACCCCTCCACGTCGACCGTCACCGGCGTCAGATGCAACGACTCGATCGCGGCGCGGGCCGTGCGGCGCTCTTCGAACAGCCGCGCTGTGTCACCGCTGACGTAGACGCGCAGGCGCTGGTCGGGCGTGCGGATGAGCCCGGGAGACTGATTCACCAGTCGATTGTAGGAACCCAATCACTCTGCGACTACGGAGACGGCCGTTTCGCGCCCCGTGGACATACCGGGAGGAATGGGACGCATCGATGGCGAAGGCTCGGAGGACTCCGACGAAAGGAAGGGGAATCCATGCTGAGCAAGCTCCGTACGAGCGTCCTGGTCGCCGCTGCGGCCGCGGTGATCGCGGTCCCGGCGATGCCCGCTCCCGCGCTCGCGCAGACCGACGACTGCGAGTTCTTCCGCCCGACCGCAAGCGAGGTCGTGAGCTGCGCCCGCTACATCATCAGGAACCTCACCGCCGACTGGTGGGGCTAGGCAGGCCGAGCGAAAGGAGATCCCATGAGGAGGATCCGCAACGGCATCATCGCCGCCAGCACGGCCGCGGCCCTCGCAGTACCGCTGCTGCCCGCGGCCCCCGCCGCGGCGCAGGACTACGACTGCCAGATCTCGCCGATCGGTCCGTCGCACATCCCGGGGGAGGTCGTCGACTGCGTCATCTTCATCCTGATCACCGCGATCGGCGACCCCGATCTCCCGCCGGGCATCTAGACCGCCACGAAAAGGAGTAGACGTTGACGAAGCTTCGACGCTCCATAGCAACGGTGGCGGCAGCAGCCGCTCTCGCCGTACCGGTCCTCCCCGCGACGCCCGCGGTGGCCCAGACGCACGACTGCAAGATCATGGGCGGCGGCAACTACGTCGCCGAGGTCGTCGACTGCGTGTACCTCGTCCTGTCGCTGATCGCGGACCCGTTCCCGCCGCGGTAGCGCACCCGTAGACGAAAAGGCCCCGGCTCTCGCCGGGGCCTTTCTCTTTAGGTGCTAGAGGCCGGAGCCCGGGTCGATGTCGAGACGTGCCTCGATCAACCACAGGTTGCGGCGCACGCACTCCGGGCACAGCGCCAGACGGCGGTTGTTCGCGTCCGGCATCTCCTGCCACCCCAGTGGGACCAGGCCGTTGCGACGAGCCGCCGACGACCCGCACGAGGAGCAGAAGACCCTGTTGCGAAGGTTCTCCTGCGCCTCGTCGGTCATGTCTGCGAGCGACCCTAGTGGCCGCGGCTCTCCGCGATCTCCACCCGCGCCAGCGCGATGCGCATCTCGGCCTCGGCGCGCTCGTCCGTGTCCTCGTCGCGCCGCCGCTTCGCCTCCTCGGCGATCCGGCGCGCCTCCGCGACGTCGATGTCGGCGAGGTTCTCCGCCGAGTCGGCCAGGATGATCACGTGGTAGTCGTCGGCCGGCCCGGACGCCTCCAGGAAGCCTCCGGGGACGAAGAACTCCTCACGGCTGCTCCCGCGTACGACCGCGACGCGCCCCGGGATCAGCGCGGCGAGGAACGGGACGTGGCCCCGCATGATGCCGAACTCGCCCTCGGGCGAGCGGGCCACGACCATGTCCGCGTCGCCGCGCCAGACCTCCTCCTCGGGAGAGACGATCGAGACCTGCACTACTCCGACAGCTCCTTCGCCTTCGCCTCGGCCTCCTCGATGCCGCCGACGAGGTAGAACGCCTGCTCGGGAAGGTGGTCGTAGTCCCCCTGCGCGATGCCCTTGAACGAGGCGATCGTCTCGTCGACCGGGACGTACTTGCCGGGAAGGCCGGTGAACTGCTCGGCGACGAAGAACGGCTGGCTGAGGAACCGCTGGATCTTGCGGGCCCTCTGCACGATGATCTTGTCCTCTTCCGAGAGCTCGTCGATCCCGAGGATCGCGATGATGTCCTGGAGGTCCTTGTAGCGCTGCAGGATCCTCTGGACGGTCAGCGCGACGTTGTAGTGCTCGTCACCGACGTACCGGGGGTCGAGGATCCGCGAGGTCGAGTCGAGCGGGTCGACGGCCGGATAGATGCCCAGCGAGGCGATCTGCCTCGAGAGCACCGTCGTCGCGTCGAGGTGCGCGAACGCGGTGTGCGGCGCGGGGTCGGTGATGTCGTCGGCCGGCACGTAGATGGCCTGCAGCGACGTGATCGAACGGCCCTTCGTCGACGTGATGCGCTCCTGCAGCTCGCCCATCTCCTCCGACAGCGTCGGCTGGTAGCCCACGGCCGAGGGCATGCGGCCCAGCAGCGTCGACACCTCGGAGCCGGCCTGCACGAAGCGGAAGATGTTGTCGACGAACAGGAGCACGTCCTGGTGCTCGACGTCCCGGAAGTACTCGGCCATCGTCAGCGCGCTCAGAGCGACGCGGAGGCGGACACCCGGGGGCTCGTCCATCTGGCCGTAGACGAGCGCGGTCTTCTCGAGGACGCCCGACTCCTTCATCTCGAGCCAGAGCTCGTTGCCCTCGCGCGTGCGCTCGCCGACGCCGGCGAACACCGACACACCACCGTGCTGCTCGGCGACGCGGTAGATCATCTCCTGGATGACGACGGTCTTGCCGACGCCGGCACCGCCGAACATCCCGATCTTCCCGCCCTGCACGTAGGGCTCGAGCAGGTCGATGACCTTGATGCCCGTCTCGAACATCTCGGTCTTCGGCTCGAGCTCCTCGAAGGGAGGAGCGCTGCGGTGGATCGGCCAGCGCTCGACGCCCTCGGGCAGCGTCGAGTCGTCGACGGGCTCGCCGAGCACGTTGTAGACGTGGCCCAGCGTGGCGGGGCCGACGGGCACGGTGATCGACGTGCCGGTGTTCAAGACCTTGGTCCCGCGCACGAGGCCGTCCGTCGCCTTCATGCAGATCGCCTTGACGACCGAGTCGCCGATGTGCTGGCTGACTTCGGCGGTGATCGTGTCGGTCTTGCCCTCGATCGTCCGCTCGACCTCGAGCGCGTAGTTGATCTCGGGAAGCGCGTCCGGCGGGAACTCGACCTCGATGACCGGGCCGGTGACCGTCATGACGCGGCCCTCGCTGGTGCGGGGCTGGGTCATCCTCTCTTCGGTTACTGCCATGCGCGTCTCCTTAGCCTTTGTCGCGGCCGGCGCGCAGCGCTTCCGCGCCGCCGACGACCTCCATGATCTCGGTGGTGATCTCTGCCTGGCGTGCCTGGTTGTAGACGCGGGTGAGGCCCTCGATGAGCTCGTCCGCGTTGTCCGTCGCGGCCTTCATCGCACGGCGCCGCGCCGCGTGCTCCGAGGCGGCTGCCTCGAGCATCCCCTGGTAGACGGAGCCCTCGACGTAGCGAGGGAGCAGGTAGCCCAGGATGTCCTCGGGATCGGGCTCGAACACGTAGTTCGCCCCGGGACCGTCGTCGCCGCGGCTCTCGTCGAGGTCCTCGCGTGGCACCGGCAGCAGCTTCAGCACCACCGGACGTTGCGTCAGCGCCGACTCGTACTTCGTGTAGACGAGGCGGACCTCGTCGACGTCGCCGTTCGTGAACGCGCCGGCCGCGGACTTCGCAACCATCCGGGCGTCGTCGATCGAAGGCTGGTCGGACACCCCCTGCCACGACTCGGTGAGGTCGTAGCCGCGGAACCGGAAGTAGGACACGCCCTTCTTGCCGGCCACGAACAAGCGGGTCTGCTCGTGGTCCCGCATGTCCCGCTCGGCCGCCCGGATGACGTTCGAGTTGTAGGCGCCGGCGAGGCCGCGGTCGGCCGTGATGATGATCGTCCCGACGGTGCCGACCGAGTCACGCTGCTTCAGCAGCGGGTGGTCGATGCTCCGCGCGTTCTTCGCGACGGACGCCATGAGGCTGCGCATCTCCTCGGCGTACGGGCGGGCCGCGTCGACCCGCTGCTGCGCCTTGATGATGCGCGACGAGGCGATGAGCTCCATGGCGCGCGTGATCTTCTGGGTCGACTGGACCGACCCGATGCGGCGCTTGATGTCCCGGAGCTGTGCCATGTCTCTCTACTCCCCCGACACGCTGTCGGTGCCGGCGGTGTCGAGGTTCGCCGTCGTGTCGCCCGGCGTCGCGGCGTTCACCGCGCCCTGGCCACCCGTGTCGGGCACGCCCTCGGTCGAAGCGGTGGTCTCGCTCGTGTCGCCCCAGGTCGCCTTGAACTCGTCGACCGCCGACTTCAGGCTTCCTTCCGTCTGCTCGTCGAGCTTGCCGGTCGAACGGATCGCGTCCCCGATGCTCGAGTGACGGCTGCGGACGTGGTCGAGCAGCGCCGCCTCGAACGCGGAGACCTTCTCGATCGGCACGTCGTCGGCGTAGCCGTTCGTGACGGCCCAGATCGAGATGATCTGGTCCTCGACGGAGAACGGCGTGTACTGCGGCTGCTTCAGGATCTCGACGATGCGAGCTCCGCGGTCGAGCTGCGCCTGCGACGCCTTGTCGAGGTCCGAGCCGAACTCGGCGAAGGCCTCGAGCTCGCGGTACTGGGCGAGGTCGAGGCGCAGACGTCCGGCGACCTGCTTCATCGCCTTGACCTGCGCGTTGCCCCCCACGCGGGAGACCGAGATGCCGACGTTGATGGCCGGCCGCACGCCCGAGAAGAACAGGTCCGACTCGAGGAAGATCTGGCCGTCCGTGATCGAGATCACGTTCGTCGGGATGTACGCGGAGACGTCTCCGCCCTTGGTCTCGATGATCGGGAGCGCCGTCAGCGAGCCGCCGCCGTTGGCGTCGGAGAGCTTCGCCGCACGCTCCAGCAGACGGGAGTGCAGGTAGAAGACGTCGCCCGGATACGCCTCGCGGCCCGGCGGGCGGCGCAGCAGCAACGAGAGCTGCCGGTAGGCGATCGCCTGCTTGCTGAGGTCGTCGTAGATGATCAGCGCGTGCTCGCCGTTCTCCATCCAGTGCTGGCCCATGGCGCAGCCGGAGTACGGGGCGAGGAACTGGAACGGCGCGGGGTCGGACGCCGCCGCGTTGACGACGACCGTGTACTCCATCGCTCCGTTCTCCTCGAGCGCGCCGACGACCTCGGCGACGGTGGAGGCCTTCTGGCCGACGGCGACGTAGATGCACTTCACCTGCTGGTCGGTGCCCCACATCTGCCGCTGGTTGATGATCGTGTCGATCGCGATCGCGGTCTTGCCCGTCTGGCGGTCGCCGATGATCAGCTCGCGCTGGCCACGGCCGACCGGCGTCATCGCGTCGATCGCCTTGATGCCGGTCTGGAGCGGCTCGGTCACCGGCTGGCGGGCGGTCACGCCGGGGGCCTGGACCTCGAGCGGGCGCTTCGCCGACGTGCGGATCGGCCCCTTGCCGTCGACCGGGTTGCCGAGCGCGTCGACCACGCGTCCGAGCAGCTCGTCACCGACGCCGACCGAGAGGATGTTGCCGGTCTGCTTGACCGGGTTGCCCTCCTCGACGTGGCTCGCTTCGCCGAGGATGACGCAACCGATCTCGTCCTCGTCCAGGTTCATCGCGAGTCCCACGACGCCGCCGGGGAACTCGAGCATCTCGTTCGCCATGACGCCGGGGAGCCCGCTGATGCGGGCGATGCCGTCACCGACCTCGGTGACGATGCCGACCTCTTCGCGCTCGGTCGTCGGGCGGAAGTCCGTGACGTAGCGCTTGAGGGCGGAGGAGATCTCCTCGGGGGAGATCGTCAGCGTGCCGCCACCACCGGTTGCGGCGTCGCCATTTCCGTTTGCCACTATCCCCTCACCTGCTCTTTCAACTGTTCGAGACGGCGCCTCACGGTGCCGTCGATGACGGTGTCTCCGACCTTGGCGACGACGCCGCCGATGACCGACGGGTCCACCAGGACCTTCACCTCGACCTTCTTGCCGGTCGCCTTCGAGAGCGCGCTCGCCAGCTGCTCCCTCTGCGGCCCGTCGAGCGGGACCGCAGAGCGGACCTCCGCGACGACTGCGTTGCGCGCTTCGGCCGCGAGGTCGCTGAGCTCGTCCAGGATCTGGGGAAGCTGGCGCGCCCGGCCCTGGGCAACGATGAACTCGAGGAGCCCGAGCGTGTGGGGGCTGACCTTGCCGCTCAGGATCTCCTCCAGCACCTTCTGCCGCTGGTCCTTCTCGATGCTGCGGTCGGACAGCGCCTGCTTCAGCTCGTGGCTCGACTCGAGCAGCTTGCCGAAACGGAAGAGCTCGTCCTCGACGCGGTCGAGCTCGCCTTCGGCCTGGACGATCCGGAAGAGCGCCTCTGCGTATCCGTGGATGAGCTCGTCGGTAGCCATCAGTTCCTGCTGCCTCCGTCCGCCGTCATGCCGGCGACGTCACGGATGTACGCGTCGACGAACTCACGCTGCGTGCGGTCGTCGAGCGAGCGCCCGACCACCTTCTCCGCGAGGTCGATCGAGATCGCCGCGATCGTCCCCTGCAGCTCCTGGATCGTGCGGGTGCGCTCGGCCTGGATCGTCTCCTGCGCGCGGGCGACGATCGCCTCGGCGTCCTTCTCGGCTCGGGCGGTGAGGTCCTTGCGGACCTGCTCCGCCTGCTGCCGCGCCTCCTCGATGATGCGGTTGGCCTCGCCGCGCGCGTCGGCGAGCTGCGCCCGGTACTGCTCGAGCTCGGTCTGGGCGGCGGCCTTCGACTGCTCGGCCGCCTCGAGGTCGCCCTGGATCTTCTGCTCGCGCGCCTCGATGCCTTGCTGGATCTTCGGCCACACCTTCTTCATGAGGAAGAAGGCGACGAGGCCGAAGACGATGAAGCCCCAGATGAGCTCCTCGGTCGCGGGGAGCACGAGGTCGATGCCGGACGGCTCGTCCGCGTGCTCGGTCGTCTCCTCACCGTGCTCCTGCGCAAAGAGCAGGAGCGAATGGACTTTGTCGATCATGCGTCTGCCCCTTGCCTTAGATGATGAACGAGAGGACGAAACCGATGAGGGCGAGGGCCTCGATGAGGGCGAACCCGAGGAACATCGTCGTCCGCGTCTCGCCGGCGGTCTCGGGCTGGCGCGCCATCGCCTCGATCGCGCTGGAGAACACCAGGCCGACGCCGATGCCGGGGCCGATGGCGGCGAGGCCGTATACGAGGCCCTTGCCGATGGTCGCCACGCCCTCGTCGGTGAGGCCGGTCTCCTGCGCCAGGGTGATCAGGTCGGTCATCTCTTGGTCCCTCCTCTTTCTTGGGTTCTCTAGTGGGTGATCTCTAGGCTGCGGTTGCGGGTGCTTCCAGCGGTCGCTGGGTCTCGACCTTGTGGGCTTCGTGCTCGCTCGTGTCCGCGTGGTCGCCGTGACCGTGGATCGACTCGGCGATGTAGAAGGCGGTCAGCAGCGTGAAGATGTACGCCTGGATCGAGATGACCAGCATCTCGAAGACGAGCAGGCCCGCCGCGACGATGAACGTGACGACGCCGAGGGGGGCCGAGATGCCGACCTCGTCGAGCAGGAAGTCGTGCGTGAACAGGAAGAAGATCGTCAGCAGCACGTGGCCGGCCATCATGTTCGCGAGGAGCCGGATTGCGAGCGTCAGCGGCCGGATGACGAAGACCGACGCGAGCTCGATCGGCGTCAGCAGGATGTAGACCGGCTTCGGGACGCCCGGCGGGAACAGCGTGTCCTTCAGGAAACGGAAGCCCTGCTTCTTGAAGCCGATGAAGACGAACGTGACGTACGTCAGAAGCGAGAGGGCCGCGGGAACCGCCATCCGCGACGTAACCGGGAAGTTGATCCCGGGGATGATCTCGAGCAGGTTGCAGAAGAAGATGAAGAAGAACAGCGACGCAAGGAACGGCGCGTACTTCGGCCCGTCCTTCGGCCCGATCACATCGACCGCGATCTGGTTGCGGACGAACGTGTAGCCCTGCTCCGCCGCGTTCTGCAGGAAGCCCTTGGGGACCAGCCGCCCCTTGGCGCCCGCCCAGAAGAAAGCGAGGCACGCGAGGCCGGCGACGATCATCAACAGGACGACCCTGTTGATCGCGAGGGGCGTCCCCTCCAGCCAGATGGGGTCCCAGAAGAAAAGGTGATTGACGTCTAGCTCCATCCAATCAGCTCCTTGTGTCGGCCGCGCTCAGGGGGTTCGTCGTCTTTGTCTCTTCTGCGTGCTTGTAGGCGCCGGAAGCCTCCCACAGCACGAGGCCGAGGTGGCACCCGATGAGGGTGAAGCCGGTGACGGGGAAGTACACGAGGTCTGCGGCCTGGAGCCCCAGGGCGACCATCGTCAGGAGGAAGAGACCGAGCATGAACGTCGCGAGCCCGGCCGGGAGCAGCATCTGCGGCGTGCGCTCGGCGACGCCGCCGAGGATCCGGGCCGACAGCCACAGGTTGCCCAGCGTCATCGCGACGCCGGCGGCGGCCGAGAGGCCCCACTTCGGGCCGTCGATCACCCACAGGAGCGCGACGAGGAACGGCGTCAGGACGAGCGCCCTGCGCGCCATCCGACCTACCATCTGCAGCTCGATCACGAACGCCTCCTGCGATCCATCGCGGCCCGGTTCTGTGAGCTGTAGTACACGTGAGCCACACCCCCGAACCAACCGATCACGCCGCCGGTGACCTGGCCCCACGGGTCGATGCCCAGCCACCGGTCCACGAGCCACCCGAGGAACAGGAACAGGGCGACGGCGCCGGCGAACTCGAACGCCAGCGACATGCCCATCGCGGCGCCGGACTGCGCGCTGTAACGGCGGTCCGGCCGTTTGCTCATTCGGGTCCCGCCCCGTGCTGGACGACCCTCGCCGCGAGCCCTGCCCGGCTCGCCTCCCGCGGACCGTCCGTCGCGCAGCACGGAGGTGCCGCGAGAGCGTTCAGGCGTGGGAGGAACGGCATCCTAACTCCTCGTCCGGGTGCTTGTGAAACTTTTCACAAGCTATCCCAGATCGCTGATGGTTGCAACCCGCCAAAACCGAGGTTTTGGGCGTCCGAAACCGACGGGGGCAGGGACGCGGCCGTTGGGTGACGAAGCCTGCGGCGGACCTGGCGGACCTATCGGAGGTGGGGAGCAGTGAGCAGGAAGTTGCGCGCCCTCGCGGGCATGGCGCTGATCGTTGTCGGGAGCTTCGTCGTAGGGCCGGTCGCTCCGGCGGCCGCGGCGACGTCGTGTCTGAACGTGCCGGCGGCGACGCCCGGCTTCACCGTCGGGATCGGCGGGACGCCGCAGCGGATCCCGTCGTTTTCGGGGATATCGGTCTGCGCGTCCACTCCCGACGGGTCACCCGTGGCACCGGTCGTGAGCAACGCGGTCGGAGGCGCTTGCGTCGCGTCCTGCACGACGGTCACCCTCCGGGTGTCTCCGGTGGACGCCGGACCGGTTTCCGTGACCTACGTGCAGGACGGCGTCACGACCCGTCACTCGGTCGACCCGGAAGCCGTGGGGGCGTCCGAGA
Source organism: Actinomycetota bacterium (assembly GCA_035942255.1). GTDB lineage: Bacteria > Actinomycetota > CADDZG01 > CADDZG01 > WHSQ01 > JALZEG01. The sequence goes on from DASZDG010000044.1 coordinate 115,295, forward strand.
GTGTGTGTCTCGTGAGCATTGGAACCCCGCAAGCGCCCGATCCCGGGTGCGCGCTTTCCCTGGGCAGCGACCGCGATCTCACGAACGAGGCGGCGGCGCTCGTTTCGCAGGTGACGACGCTCGTGAACCAGACGATCTCGCAGGTGACTACGCTCGTGAACCAGACGATCACTCAGGCCAAGCCGATCGTCGATGACGCGGTGGCGGACGCCACCGCCTTGTCGGACCAACTCGGGGCCCAGGCGTGGCAGAGCGCGTGCTGGGTCGTGTACTGGGGGAACGACCCCGTCTCGTTCTGCGATGACCCCGTGCAGTGGGTGCAGAACGATTGGGAGTACGTCTCGAACTATTACTACGAATACCTGACGGAGCCCGGGCTCGTCCCTCGTCTCGTCGAGGACGTGCAGTGCCGCCTCTCGGAGGCCTGCTGGGGGAGCTGACTCAGCCCAGGCGGTCCTGGAAGGCCTTCGTGAGCACCGGGAAGAGCGTGTAGAGGACGATCGCCCCTACGGCGATCGGGAAGCCGAAGATCACGTCTCCCCTGTCGAGGTAGCGGAAGGCCAGCGCGGCCCCCGCGGCGAGCGCCGACCACAGGTACATGACCAGGACGGCCTGACGGTGGCCGTGGCCGAGGTCCATCAGGCGGTGGTGCAGGTGCTCCTTGTCGGCGTGGAACACGCTGCGCCTGCGCCTCGCCCGGCGCGCGATCGCGAGCAGCGCGTCGAGGATCGGGAGCGCGATCACCATCAACGGCACGGCCAGCGGGAGGTACGCGAGGAACACCTCGGAGCTCGACGGCGTCACGTCGATCTGCGGCAGGTTCCCGACGCCCGCCACGGTCGTCGCGCCGAGGACGAGCCCGAGCAGCATGCTCCCCGAGTCGCCCATGAAGATCCTCGCCGGATGGAAGTTGTGGCGCAGGAAGCCCAGCGCGATGCCGACGATCACGATCGCGACGAGCGGCGCGGTCGGCACGGTCCCGTACAGCCCCTGCTGCCCGATCTGGAACGTGTAGACGAAGAACGACGCGGCGGCGATCGCGACGATGCCGGCCGCGAGCCCGTCGAGACCATCGACGAGGTTCACGGCGTTGATCATCGCGACCAGCCACAGCACGGTCACCAGCACGGACACGTCGTCCGAGAGGTTGTAGGCCTCGCCGCCGGGCAGCAGGACGTACTGCATCTTGACGCCGGAGAGGAAGAGGATGCCGGAGGCGAAGACCTGACCGGCGAGCTTCACGGGGGCCGGGAGGTCCCTGAGGTCGTCCACGACACCGAGCAGGAAGATGATCACGGCGCCGGCGAGGATCCCCCAGGCCTCGAGCGACGAGGTGAACACGCCCTCGAACTCGGGCATCCGGCTGGCGACCGCACCCGCGGCAACCAGTCCGGCGAACAACGCGAAGCCCCCGAGCGTCGGAGTGGGATGCGCGTGGACCTTGCGGTCGTTCGGCTGGTCGATCGCCCCGAACCGCACCGCGGCGATCCGCACCAACGGCGTCGTCGCGAACGCGACCGCGAACGCGACGAGCCCGACCAGCAGGTAGGGGGTCATGCCCTCAGGCTACGTCCGGATAGGGGCGGAAGCGGGCGGTGAGCTCGCGGACGCGGCCGGCGACATCGCGGGCGATGTCCTCCTCGTCGGACTTCAGCACCCGTGCGATCAGCCGGGCGACCTCGACGATCTCGTCCTCCTTCATCCCGGTCGTCGTCGCGGCGGGCGTCCCGACCCTGATGCCCGAGGCGACGAACGGCTTCTCGGGGTCGTACGGGATCGCGTTCTTGTTGACCGTGATCCCGACGGCGTCGAGACGCGTCTCCGCGTCGCGGCCCGTGATCCCGATCGGCCGGAGGTCGACGAGCATCAGGTGGTTGTCGGTCCCGCCGGAGACGATGCGAAGTCCCTCCTCGGTAAGCGTGGCCGCCATCGCTTGCGCGTTCCGCACGGTCTGGTGGGCGTACTCCCGGAACTCCTCGGTCGCCGCCTCGGCAAACGCAACGGCCTTCGCCGCGATCGAGTGCATCAAGGGGCCCCCTTGCCATCCGGGGAACACCGACTTGTCGATGGCCGAGCCGAGGTCGGACTTGCACATGATCATCGCCCCGCGCGGCCCCCGCAGCGTCTTGTGGGTCGTGCACGTGACGATGTCGGCGTGCGGGACGGGGTTCGGGTGCGCTCCGCCGGCGACCAGGCCGATGAAGTGCGCGGCATCGACGAGGAACATCGCTCCGACCTCGTCGGCGATCGAGCGGAACGCTTCGAAGTCCCAGACCCGCGAGTACGCGGAGGCCCCCGCGACGATCATCTTGGGCTTCTCCTTCACCGCGATCGCGCGCACCTTGTCGTAGTCGATCAGCTCGGTGTCCTCCTCGACGCCGTAGGAGACGGCGCGGAACAGCTTGCCGGAGAAGCTCACGGGGAAGCCGTGCGTGAGGTGGCCGCCGTGCGCCAGCGACATCCCGAGCAGCGTGTCCCCCGGCTCCATGAACGCGAAGTACCCGGCCACGTTCGCCTGCGCACCCGCGTGGGGCTGCACGTTCACGTGCTCGGCGCCGAACAGCGTCTTCGCCCGCTCGATCGCCAGGTTCTCGACGACGTCGACGTGCTCGCAGCCCCCGTAGTAGCGGCGGCCCGGATAGCCCTCGGCGTACTTGTTCGTCAACGGCGTCCCCAGCGCGGCGAGCACCGCGGTCGACGAGAAGTTCTCCGACGCGATCAGCTCGATCTTCGTGTTCTCGCGATGGACCTCCGCGAGGATCGCGTCCGCCGCCTCGGGGTCGACCTTCTCGACCGCGGCCCAGTCCGCCCAGCCCGGGTTGCTCACGCGCCACACTCCTCTTGCTCGATGGCCGCGATCTGCTCGACGCGCGGCACGTGTCGTCCGCCCTCGAAGGGCGTCGTCAGGAACAGGTCGAGAATCCGGAACGCCATCTCGGTCGCGACGATGCGGGCGCCGAGGGCGAGGACGTTCGCGTCGTTGTGCTCGCGCGCGAGGCGGGCGGTGTACTCGTCGAGGCAGAGGGCGGCCCGAACGCCGTGCACCTTGTTCGCGGAGATCGCCTCGCCCTGGCCGCTGCCGCCCATGACGACGCCCCGGTCGGCCCGGCCCGACGCTACGGCGCGCCCCACGGCGGCGCAGAAGCGCGGATAGTCGGCCGGTTCCTCGGAGTCGGTGCCGAGGTCGGCCACCTCGTGGCCGAGCTCCTTCAGCCGGTGTGCGACGGCCGACTTCAGGGCGTAGCCCGCGTGGTCGGCTCCCAGCGCGATCTTCACCTCCGCATCCTAGAAGACCGCCCGCTAGGAGCCGGGTTTTCGCGGACACAGGACGTCGGCCAGCACCTTCACGCCCTCCTCTATCTCGGCCGCGGCACGCGCGTAGGCGCGAGGCGGGAGCCCCATCGGGTCGTCGACGTCGAGGCTCCGGCGGGACGCGGGGCGGGTCGCGGCGAGCAATCCTTCGAGGCCCCCGCCGGGCGTCAGCTCGAGCTCGGCCAGCTCCTTCATCAGGCGGACCCTGGGAAGCGCCTCGGGCACCTCCTGCGCGATCTCCCTGACGTGGACGCTCGTCATCGCGATGACGAGGTCGGCCTCCGCGATCTCGGCCGCGTCCAGCGCACGCGAGCGATGCGCCGCGAGGTCGATCCCGCGGCCCCCGAGGGTCGTCACCGCGTCGCGAGTCGCCGGCTGCTGCGCGAGGCCCCACGTCCCGCAGCTCGAGACCTCCACGTCCGTGCAACCGCGCGCCGACAGCTCGTGCCGCAGCATCGCCTCACCCATCGGAGACCGGCAGATGTTGCCGGTGCACACGAACACGATCTTCATAGGCCGAGAGATTGACAGGATACGGTTGAGGCCGTGAGCAACCGCTGGGAATCGCTGCTGCCGCGCCTCCACGAGATCGCCGATCTCGCCGCCGCGCTGCGGCTCCTCCACTGGGACCAGGCCGTGATGATGCCGCCGGGCGGCGGGCCGTCGCGCGCCCGCGCGATCGCCACGCTCGAGGGCATGCTCCACGAGCGCATGACGGCCCCCGAGATGGGCGACGCGCTCGGCGAGCTCACGGGAGACGAGTCGCTCGACGACGAGACCCGTGCACATGTCCGCGTGCTCAGCCGCGACTACGAGAAGGCGACGAAGGTCCCGCCCGACCTCGTGAAGGAGCTCGCCGAGCTCGAGGGCCTCGCGTACCAGGCGTGGACGAAGGCCCGGCCGGCGTCGGACTTCTCGATCCTCCTGCCCCATCTCGAGCGGATGGTGCAGCTGAAGAAGGAGCAGGCCGACGCGCTCGGGTGGGAGGGCGAGCGCTACGACGCCTTGCTCGACACCTACGAGCCGGACATGAAGACCGCCGAGGTAGAGGTGATGTTCGCCGAGCTGACGAACGGGCTGCGCCCGCTCGTCGAAGAGGTCCTCGGCTCCGCGCCGGAGACGCCGGAGTTCCTCACGCGGACGTACGACCCCGCGAAGCAGGAGGCGTTCTCGCAGTGGCTGGTCGAGAGGCTCGGCTTCGACACGCACGGCGGGCGTCTCGACACGTCGCCGCACCCGTTCACGGCACAGATCGCGCCCGGCGACGTCCGGCAGACGACGAAGGCCGACCCGCGCGACCTGATGATGTCGATCTTCGCGACGATCCACGAGACCGGCCACGCGCTGTACGAGCAGGGCATACCGGAGAGGCTCGCCGGCCTGCCCGCGGGACACGCGCCCTCGCTCGGGCTGCACGAGTCGCAGTCGCGCATGTGGGAGAACCAGGTCGGCCGCAGCCGCGCGTTCACCGAGTTCATGCTCCCCCACCTGAAGGAGCACTTCCCCGAGGAGCTCGGGATGATCACGCCGGAGGACTTCTACACCGGCGCGAACCACCCGCGGCGGACGCTCATCCGCGTCACGGCGGACGAGCTCACGTACAACCTGCACGTCGCCTTGCGGTTCGAGATCGAGATCGCGCTGTTCCGCGACGAGCTCGCGGTCGCCGACCTGCCGGACGCCTGGGACGCCGGGATGGAGAAGCACCTGGGGATCCGGCCCGACGGCCACGCCGACGGCGTCCTGCAGGACATGCACTGGTCGATCGGCGCCCTCGGGTACTTCCCGACGTACACGCTCGGCAACCTGTACGCCGCGGCGCTCTACGCGCGGGCGCGGGCGGACCTGCCGGACCTCGACGCCGACCTCCGCCGGGGCGACGGGTCGCGGCTGTTGCAGTGGATGCGCGACAAGATCCATTCACAGGCCTACCTGAAGCCGGCGAAGGAGCTGGGCGAGGACGTCCTGGGCGAGCCGCTCAGCGCGCGGCCGTTCCTCGACTACGTCGGCGACAAGTTCAGGAACCTCTACGCGCGGTCCTGACCCAACCGAGCACCTCTGCCGCTGCCAGCGCACCTTCCCGCAACACCTTCGGCTCGCCCGCGAGGCTCACGATCGTCGAGGGGAGCCCGTCGCAGGCGCCTCCGTCCAGGCACGGCACCCCGGGCCACAGCGTCCGCGCCGCGTCGCACGTGGAGGCCGGAGGCTCGCCTGAGAGGTTCGCGCTCGTGACCGCGAGGGGGCCGGTGCGCCGGAGCACCTCCAGAGTCAGCGGGTGCTTCGGGACCCTGACGGCGACCGTGCCCGCGTCGGTGCCGCCGAGGTCGGCGGTGAATCCCGTAGCTCTGGGAACGACGAGCGTGAGGGGGCCGGGCCACGCCCGCTCCGCGAGGTGCAGCGCGACGTCGCCGAGCTCGGCGATCTGAGCCAGCTGCACCACGTCGGCCCCCAGCACGGGCAACGCCTTCTCGATCGGCCGCCTCTTGAGCTCGAAGACGATGCGCGCCTGCTCGGGGAGCGCGCCGACGCCGTAGACGGTGTCGGTGGGGAGGATCGCGGGCTCGCCTCGACGGAGCGCGGCCGCTACGTCTGAGACGTCCACCGGCCCTCGGCGATCCTGTCCCTGCCGTTGAGGTCCGGGCCGATCGCGACGTCAGCGTACCCGCGGTCGGAGAGCAGGCGGCGGACCGCGGCCCCCTGCGTCTCGCCGATCTCGAGGAATACCCAGCCGCCGGGGCGCAACCACTCGGGGGCCGCCGCGACGATCCTCTCGATGACCGACGTCGCACGGCCCGGCGCGAACAGGGCTCCACTCGGCTCATGCTCCACGACGTCGTGCGGCAACAGGTCCCGTTCGTTCTCGTCGACGTAGGGCGGGTTCGATACGACGACGTCGACCGCCCCGCGCAGCTCCGCCGGGAACGGCTCGAAGAGGTCGCCGGAGAAGAGCTCCACACGGAGCCCCAGCGAGTCTCGGTTGCGCGCCGCCCACTGCACCGCGGTCGCCGACAGCTCCGACGCGACGACGCGTGCGTCCGGCCGTTCGTCCGCCACCGACAGCGCGATCGCGCCCGACCCCGTGCACAGGTCGGCGAGGACGCCGCCGCGCGGCAGCAACTCCATCGCCCTCTCCGCGACCAGCTCCGTCTCCGGTCGCGGGATGAAGACGCCCGGACCTACGGCGAGCTCCAGCCTCCGGAACGCCGCCGTCCCGAGCACGTACTGGAGCGGCTCCCCCGCGAGGCGCCTGCGGACGAGGTCGGCGACGTCCCGCTCCCCCGCCGCCTGCCGGATCCACCTTGCCTCCGCGTCCGGCGACTCGATGCCGCCGGCGGCGAGCTCGTCGCGGATGTCGCGCGAGGTCAGGATCCGTCGTCTCCGAGCGACTCGGCCTTCTCGCTGTTCGCCAGCGCCTCGATGAGGTCGTCGAGGTCGCCCTCGAGGATCTCTGCGAGCCGGTGCGCCGTGTACCCGATGCGGTGGTCGGTCACGCGGTTGTCCGGGAAGTTGTACGTCCTGATCCGCTCGGACCGGTCGCCGGTCCGTACCTGCGACTTGCGTTCCTCGGCCGCGGCGCGCTGCTGCTCTTCCTGTTTCGCCTGGAGCAGGCGGGCGCGCAGGATCCTCATGGCCTTCGCCTTGTTCTGGAGCTGCGACTTCTCGTCCTGGCACGCGACCTCGACTCCGGTCGGGAGGTGCTTGATCCTCACGGCGGAGTCCGTGGTGTTGACCGACTGTCCTCCGGGTCCGCTCGAGCGGTACACGTCGATCTTCAGGTCGCTCGGGTCGATCTCGACGTCGACCTCCTCGGCCTCCGGCAGCACGAGCACCCCCGCGGCAGACGTGTGGATGCGCCCGCTCGACTCCGTCACGGGGACGCGCTGCACGCGGTGCACGCCGGCCTCGTGCTTGAGGCGTGAGTACGCGCCCTTGCCCTTGACCGCGAACGTGATCTCCTTGAAGCCGTTCACGCCGGTCTCGTTCGAGTTGAGGACCTCGGTCTTCCAGCGGTTCTGCTCGGCAAAGCGCGAGTACATCCGGTAGAGGTCCGCCGCGAAGAGGCCGGCCTCGTCGCCTCCGGCGCCGGCGCGGATCTCGACGATCACGTCCTTGTCGTCGTTCGGGTCCTTGGGGACGAGAGCGGCGGCGATCTCCTCGGCGAGCGCGTCGCGGGCGGCGCTCTGCGTCGCGATCTCCTCCTCGAGGTAGTCGCGCTCGTCGGGGGCCGAGCCCGAGAGCATCTCCTTCGCCTGCTCGATGTCGTCCGAGGCCGCCCGGTACCGGCGCCACGCATCCACCGTCGGCCTGAGGTCGGAGTGCTCCTTGCCGAGCGACCGCAGCTCGTCGGGGCGGCTCGCCAGGACAGGGTCGGCCAGGAGGCGCTCGACCTCCTCGAAGCGCCTCTCCATCTCGTTCAGTCTGTCTTCGGGCAGCTGCATCGCGGGTGTGCTCCTCGGATCTGGCGTCGTTCCCGGCACGCCGGCGGAACGCGCCCGGAAAGTGGCCGCGAGCGGCCGGGGCCGGGTGCCGGGACGGTTCGCGAAGGATACACCTGGCCCTTTGGGGCCCACCTGTAGTAGTGATGAGCCCGAGCGACTGAGGGGCGCACATGGGCACCACGAGAAGGACTTTCATCGGAGGGATGGCCGCCGCGGGGGCTGCCGTCGCCGCGCGCGCCGTCCCGGCCCTCGCCCGCCGGCGCAAGCGCAAGAAGCCGGAGCCGAAGTGGCTGTTCCGCGATCGCTTGCAGCGGCGCGACACTCCCGGCTGGGGCTGGCCGTGGTTCAACCAGAGGTACGGGCGGCGCTGGGCCGTGTCGGGCCATCGGGGGGTCTACGGCCTCCCGCCGACGGAGAACACCGTCTATTACCGGCCGAACCCCATCCTGGTCCTCGACCACGACGTGGCGAACGTCGACCTGCGCGCGACGATCTCGATGTCGAACCCCTCGGCGCGGTTCGGCCTGCTCGCGCGGGCGTCGGGATACGCCGACTACTACGCCGCCCACATCGGGCCCGGCAACCACCTGCGGCTCGTGCGTTGCGGCCACCACGACGAGAAGATCCTGGCGCGCAAGCCCTTCTACGTCGAGGCGAGCCGCAGGTACCGGATCAGGTTCCAGGTACGGGGCACCCGTCCGGTCCGGCTGAAGGTGAAGGCGTGGCCGGTGAACGAGCCCGAGCCGCCGGGGTGGAACGTCGACACGGCCGACGCGTCCCCGGCCGCGCTGACCGATGCCGGTCCCTTCGGAGTGTTCGCCGAGCACGCGATCGACGGCCGCGGCGCCGCGATGAGGGTCGGCGACGTCGTCGCGTGGTCGCAGGACAAGCGCTCCTACACGGCCCCCTCGATCACGTACTCGATGGCGGGCCCGGTCCAGCGGGGCCGGGCGAAGGTCGTGGCGAAGTCGGCGGTCCCCGCCCGGATCGGCTTCGAGTACGGCTCCGACGCGACGTTCACGCACGGCGTGCGCCGCGTCTGGGCCGGCCACAGCTCGGACCGCGCGCAGACCGCGTCGGCCGAGCTCGACCTCGCTGGCTTCGACGCGTCCGCGGTCGTGCACTGGAGAGCGTGGGCGGAGCGGCGGAACGTGCGCGTCTACGGGCCGACCTCGAGCTTCCGCATGCCCCCGGCCGCGGGGCTCCCTGTCCGGTTCGCGTTCGGGTCGTGCACCCGCTGGCAGCCGTCGCCGCGTCGGTCGTTCGAGCAGGCTCGCCTCCAGCTCCCCGACTTCTACTTGCACCAGGGGGACTTCGGGTACGTGCCGCACCGCGTGATCGCACACGCGCCGGACACGTACCAGGACCACTGGATCAGGATGCTGATGGACCCCGGCTTCGGCGCGCTCACGCGCTCGACGGCGATCTCGATGTCGCAGGACGACGCCGACTACGGGACGAACCTCGCCGACCGCAACACGCTGAGGCGGTTCACGATCCGCGCGCACGACGAGCTGACGGCGAACCCGCGCTCCGCGTACTACACGTTCCGCTACGGCGACGTCGCCGTGTTCGTGATCGACACACGCCGTTACTCAACGGGGAAGAAGGTCGAGCCGGAGCGGCGCTCGAAGCTGGGGGCCCAGCAGAAGCGGTGGCTCTTCGACGAGATGCAGCGAGCGGCGGACGACGACGCCGGCCTGCTCGTCGTCGCTTCGCCGCAGGCGTTCGGCTCCGACCACAGCCCTGCGTCGTGGCGCAAGGGCTTCGCCCAGGAGTGGGCGGAGCTCATGGACTTCTTCGACGCGCTCGGGACGCCGGTGCTCATCGTGTCCGGCGACGCCCACGGGCACCGGCTCCACGAGTACCCGCAGAAGAGCCTCGACCCGAGCGTCCCGAGGATCGTCGAGTTCGTCTCGTCGGGGACCGAGCAGAACAAGTTCTCGGACGACGTCGACCCGGAGATCCTCCTGAGGCAGGCGAAGGGGTCGGGGTTCGGCCTCGTGGAGCTGGGGCCGGAGGAGACGAGGGCGGGGCAGCGGACGCGGACGCTGACGCTCACGCCGCTGCGGAGCTCGGACGGGACACCGCTGTGGGCCCCGCAGCGCTACCTGGTCGTGCGGGGCGTCGGGATCATCCCGGTCATCCTCTAGGAGCGCGCGTTCTTTGTGCGAAAACCCTCGCTGAGCGAAGGCGACGGGACGACGAACGTCCTCGAAACGCATCGATCAGCCTTCCCAGGCGCGTAAGGAAATGGCCGCCTCGGCCGTACCTCCTCCGAGAGGGGCGCATCGGCGCGCCCACCGGACGGAAGGGCGGATCCATGGGGATGATCCTCGGAAGACACAAGGGGGCGGCGGCCGGGTTGGCAGCCGCCATGTTTGCAACCGTCGCGTTGATGGCTGCTCCCGCGGCTCACGCCGCGACGTGCGTGACGGTTCCGGGCTCCACGATCGGGACCGACGTCTCGATCGCGGGCCAGAAGGCGCGCGTGCCGGCGATCTCCGGCATCCAGGTCTGTGCCGGCACGGCCACGGCACCGATCGTCAGCGTCCAGACGAGCGGGGGCACCTGTACGTTCGCGTGCCTGTCGGTCCTCCTCGGCGGCGACGTCGACGCAGAGGGCGTCTCGATCTCGTACCGCGAGGACGGCGTCCTGCGGACGGTCCCGGTCAACCCTCCGCCGGTGGACGGGCCGGCCACGACCTGCCTCCTGAGCGTCGGCTCGCCTGACGCCCCGTACCCGGACTGCTTCATCGCGATCGGTCCCGAGCTGGGTAACCCGGTAGGCGACGCGCAGCCGGTGATCGACGGCGCGGTGGACACAGCGCTGGACGCGTACGCGGACGCGATCGAGACCGCGGGAGACGCGTACGCGCTCGCCTGCAACCGGATCCCGACCGCCTACGACCAGTACGGCTACGGCTACGAGTTCTGCGACGACGCGGTCGGCTGGACCGTCGTGATGACGTCGGGCGCGACCGAGATCGCCTGCGACGCGATCCCGGACATGCAGGACCCGTACTCGGGATGGAGCTACAGCTTCTGCACTGACATCTTCGGGTGGGTCGACGCAGCCGTAGATACCGTCTACTGCAGGGCATTCTGCGACGACGTCACCTACACCGTGATGCGGGCGGTCTGCTCGCAGCTCGAGCGGCGGGACATCTACCTCGCGGCCTGCAACATCCGATAGCGAAATAAGAAGCCCCCTCTCCGGAGAGGGGGCTTCTTCGCGCCTACCCCTGTTGCCGGTCCGTCCAGGTCGCTCCGGCGGAGTGGAACGTGATGTTCCCGCTGCCCGCAACGGCGGCGACGCCGATCGACAGCGACAGCGCGGTGAAGATCTGCCACCTCGTGTTCGACCCCGCGGGGTTCCGCGGCGAGAACGTGTTCGTCACCCGGGTAGGCCCGACCCACTCCTCGCGCGGCGAGGCCCAGTTGCCGCTGAACGCGTCCGGCATCGGACCCCCGTCGATGATCCGCGTGCTCCCGTCCCACACGTCTATCTGGCTGACGAAGACGGTGTGGGGCTGGCCGCCCGAGCGGCTGTCGCTCGTGAAGAAGAAGTAGAAGTTCTCGAGGAACATGTCGCGGTCGGCGAGCCGCGTGATCGTCGGTATCGCGATGTGGAACCAGTTGGAGTGAAGCGGCCTCGACTCGTCCGGGCTCGCGGAGACGCGGAATGTCTTCCCGTATCCCGTCGCGAGGCCGACCACGTCGGTCCAGGGGCGGCCCCCGACCTGCTCGAGCCGTCCGTCGCCCGCCAGTCGCTCCGGCACCGCCGTGTTCCCGTGTGCCCGCGTGAACGTCGTCGCCATGCGCGTCCCTCCTCTCTCGTGGTGAGACCACCTCACCCTGGAGGAGATGCAAGACGTTCGGCGACGCCGCGTCTGTCACGCGGCTTACTAACGGCTAGAGGACGGCTCTACGCTACGGGTGAGTCCGGGACGTCCGTGGCCTTCGGGTCCGGCACGTCGGCGGCCACGGCCTCCATCGCAGCGATCGCCACCTCGATCTGGTCGAGCGACGGCGGCTTCGTCGTGATGCGCTGGAGCGCGAGGCCCGGGAGCATCGAGATCCGGAAGAACAGCGACTTCTCGTTCTTCGACGCTAGCTTTATCGCCTCGTACGAGATGCCCGCGAGCACCGGGATCGCCGCGATGCGGATCGCGATGCGCGGGATGAGGCCGAGGTCGGCGAAGAACACGTCGATGACGAAGTGGGCGAGGATCGTCAGGAACAGGACGATGAACAGGAAGTTCGTCCCGCACCGGACGTGCAGCGTCGAGTACTTGTCGTCGATGAGCTTCGGGTCGAGCGGGTCGCCGTTCTCGTAGGCGTAGATCGTCTTGTGCTCGGCGCCGTGGTACTGGAAGACCCGGCGGACGTCCTTCATCAGCCCGATCAAGAGCAGGTAGCCGACGAACATCGAGAGCCGGATCCCGCCCTCGATGAGGTTCGAGACGAGAGGGCTGTCCTCCGCGAGGTTCCCGACCAGGCCTTCGATGGCGCGCGTTCCCAGGACGGGCAGCGCGATGAAGATCGCCGAGAACAGGACCATCGCGGTGCCGAGGGTCCATCCGAGCGTCTTCTCGGAGACCTCTTCCTCCTCGTCGAGCGCGTGGTTCGCCGAGATCATCAGCGCCTTGATGCCGATCGCCAGCGACTCGCCGAGGACGAGGCAGCCGCGCGCCAGCGGCCACTTCAGCCACGGATGGCGCTCGGCGACGCTGGGGAGGGGGTGCTTCTCGACTGCGATCGTCTCGTCGGGCTTGCGGCACGCGACGGACCACGACGCCGGCCCCCGCATCATCACGCCTTCGAGAACTGCCTGGCCGCCGATGGACGGCCGCGGGGCCGGTGTCTGCTCGCTCATCCGGTGAGTGTAGTGACTACTGCTCGGCGGGGGCGGGAGCCGCCGCCGCGTCCGCCGTCGCCGTCTCGCCGGCGTCGCCCTCCGCGGCCGCCCCACGCGGCTTCGTGCGGTTGGCGTACTTCTTCTGGAAGCGCTCGACGCGGCCCCCGGTGTCCACGAGCTTCTGCTTGCCCGTGTAGAAGGGGTGGCACTGGTTGCAGAGCTCGACGTGCAGCTCGGCCTTGACGGAGCGCGTGGTGAAGGTGTTCCCGCACGAGCAGGTGACCTTCGTCTCGATGTAGTCGGGATGGATGCCCTGCTTCATTCCTCGTCCTCTCTAGCGGTACTTGCCTCTAATGCCTCACGGCGTTTGCGTGCCTTCTCGTACGCGATCGAGGCCCGCGCCATCACCTTGAACGTCAGCAACAGCGCCCCGACCAGGCCGATGATAAGCAGCCATTGCGGCAAACCCAAGCCGAACAGCAACTATTCCCCCTTGACCGGGGCCTTCGCTATCTCCCGCAGGAACTGTGCGTTCCCCTGCGTCGCCTTCATCTTGTCGATCAGGAGCTCGAGCGCTCCCCCGTCGGCCAGGGCGTGCAGGACGCGGCGGAGCCTCCAGACGAGCTGCAGCTCCTCCGGCGTCAGCAGCAGCTCCTCCTTGCGGGTGCCCGACGCCTGGATGTCGATCGCCGGGAAGATCCGCTTCTCGGACATCCGGCGGTCGAGCTTCAGCTCCCAGTTACCGGTCCCCTTGAACTCCTCGAAGATGACCTCGTCCATCCGGGAGCCGGTCTCGACCAGCGCGGTGGCGAGGATCGTCAGCGACCCGCCGTGCTCGATGTTCCGTGCGGCGCCGAAGAACTTCTTCGGCGGGTAGAGGGCGGTCGAGTCGACACCACCGCTGAGGATCCGGCCGCTGGCCGGCGTCGCGAGGTTGTACGCGCGGGAGAGGCGCGTGATGCCGTCGAGCAGGATCAGGACGTCCCGGCCCATCTCGACCAGCCGCTTCGCCCGCTCGAGCGTCAGCTCGGTGACCTGGATGTGGTCGTCGGAGGGACGGTCGAACGTCGAGTAGATGACCTCGCCGTCCACCGACCGCTGCATGTCCGTGACCTCCTCGGGCCGCTCGTCTACGAGCAGCACGATCAGATGGGTCTCGGGGTTGTTCTTGCGGACCGCGTTCGCGATCTCCTTCATGACCGTCGTCTTGCCGGCCTTCGGCGGGCTCACGATCATCCCCCGCTGGCCCTTCCCGATAGGCGCGATCAGGTCGACGACCCGCGGCGTGATCGACCGCGGGTTGTCGGGCTGCTCGAGCGTCAGACGGTCCTCCGGATACAGCGGCGTGAGGTCGGCGAACCGGACCCGGTGCTGGACCTCCTCCGGAGGCAGCCCGTTGATCGTGCGTATCTTCAGCAGCGCCTGGTACTTCTCGGACTCCTTCGGAGAGCGGACGGAGCCCTGGACCTCGTCCCCCTTGCGCAGATGGAAACGCCGCACCTGCGACACCGAGACATACACGTCCTTGTCGCCGGGCAGGTAGCCGCTGGTGCGCAGGAAGCCGTAGCCCTCGGGGAGCAGGTCCAGCACGCCGGTCCGGACCTCCGCGTTCGGGTCGTCCTCGGCCTCGAGGTCCTCCCAGCGCTCTTCGCGCATGTAGTGCGGGACGGGGCCTCCGCCACCGCGGCCGCGGCGCCTCCGGCGGCCGCGCTCACCGCGGTCACCGCGGTCGCCTCCGCCTCCACCACCACCGCCGCCTCCACCGCGGTTGTCGCGGCCGTCGCGCGGCTCGGCCTTCTCGCGCGGGCGCGACCGGTTCTCGCGTCCCTGCGGGCGGCGCCGCCGGTTCTGGTCGTCGGGACGCCGGTCGCGCTCGTCGACCGCGCCGTCGTCGCGCACGGCCGTAGGCGAAGGCGCGCCCTCCCCCGAGGGAGCACCGGTCTGCGCGGGCTGGCTTGCGGCGGGCGCGTCCGCGGGGGCCGCGGATTGCTCGGGCGCAGGAGGAGGCGAGACGGGCGCCTTCTCGCGCGGCTTGCGCTGGGGCGCGGGAGCGGGCGCGCCGCCACCGTTACGAGACCCCCCTGCGATCCGGTCGACGATCTCGGCCTTCTTCAGGCCGGTGACCTTCAGGTCCATCGACTTCGCGATCTGCTTCAGCTCCGAGACCGCTTTGGCCTCGAGGACCGAACGGTCGACTGTGTCTGCCACTTTCTCGTCCTACCCCTCTTGCATCGAGGGAGGAAGCTCGCCCAGGTGGGGTTTCGCCTGCTCCCAGTCGTCGGTGAATCGCTTGAATCCCGAGTCGGTCAACGGATGCCTCACGAGTGACTCGAAGACCTTGAAAGGCATCGTCGCTATGTCAGCTCCCAGGCGCGCTGCCTCAGTCACGTGGATTGGGTGCCTCAAGCTCGCCGCTAGCACCTGGGTGTCGTAGCCCTGGACGCCGTATATCTCGCAGATGTCGGAGATCAACCGGAGGCCGTCCGTGGCGACGTCGTCAAGCCTACCCACAAATGGGCTGACGATGTAAGCCCCTGCCTCCGCGGCCAGGATCGCCTGTGCCGGAGAGAACGCCAGTGTGACGTTCACCTTGATGCCGTCGTTCGCGAGCTGCCGGGTCGCGGCGAGCCCGTTCGGGGTCAGCGCGATCTTCACCACCGCGTTGTCGGCCATCTTGGCGATCTCGTGGCCCTGGCGCACGAGCACGTCGGTGTCGTCGGACGCGGTCTCGATGGAGACGTCGCCGTCGACGAGCGACAGGATCTCGCGCACCAGCGGCAGGAACCCCTTCTTCTCCTTCGCGATCAGGCTGGGGTTCGTCGTCACACCGCGCAGCACGCCCCACCTCACGCCCTCCCGGATCTCGTCCAGGTTCGCGGTGTCAAGAAACAACTTCACGCGTGCCTCCTCCTTCGACTTCCACGGTCTCCTGCGGCTTCGTCCGCCCCACGGCCTCGACCGCCTTCTCGATGAGCTTCTCGTCGGTCCCGCCGACCGCGACGCCTTTCTCGACCGAGTCGAGCGCCTTGTTGATCACGTGGTCGATGACCTCCGACAACGTAGCGTCGAGGTCGTAGTGCGAGATCATCGGGACGCCTCGCATCAGCGACGACGACGCCATGTACTTCTGCAGACGGCGGATCTTCTTGAAAGCGTTCAGATATCTCTGGCCACCACGTCCGCTCGAGTCGCGGCCCCGCCGGAAGAAGTGGCTACGGTGCAGGTCCTCGTCGTCGATCGTGATCAGCAGGGGGACGATGATGGCCTTGTCGCTCTCGACGCTCTGCAGGAACCCCGGGACGAGGTGCGCGCCCTCGAGGATCATGTCGGTGCCTTCCTGGATGGCGCGGTCGATCAGCGCCTGCGCGCCGACGGCGACCGCCGCCGCCTGCTCGCGGAACCCGATGATGAGCTTGTCGCCGGAGTGCGGGATCGGCTGGCGCACGGCACTGTCGGCCTCGAACGACGACGCGTAGAGCGTCGGGAACATCTCTTCCGTGAACGCGCTCCGGAGCACCTCTCGCACCGCGTCGGTCGACACGACGCGGGTGATGCCGAGCCGGCTCGCGAGCTGCGTCGCGATCGTCGACTTGCCGACGCCGGTCGCGCCCCCGAGCAGGATGATCAAAGGGATGTCGAGCTCGGCCACCGACTGCCACTTCACGAACGCCTGCGCATAGGTCTCGCCGGCCTCGCGGCGCAGCACCTGCACGGTGAGGTCCCGCAGCTCCTCTTCGGTCACGTACGGAGAGCCCGAGCCGCGCAGCTCCTCCTCGACCTTGTTGGCGACCGCGTAGGCGCGGCCGGGGCCGAGGCCCGTCGCCATGAGCGACGACGCGGTGAGGCCCTTCGAGTAAGGGAGCCCCCGCTCGCTCTCGGTGATGAAGATGTGCTTACGTCTCTTCTCGTTCACGAGCCTCTTCTCGGTACCTCTCCTCGGCGAGAGCTGCTGCCCGGCCGAGCATTGCCTCGAGGTCGCCGCCGTCGACGGGGACCGGCACGTTGTCCATGTAGATCACGTCCATCCCCGACGCGAGGGCTTCCCTGGTAGCGACGTCGATCCCGGCGGCCTTGATCTCGCACAGAAGGACGTCGGCCTTGCCGGCCTGACGCAGCTCCTCTTTCAACCTGCCCCGGTCGGACAACGAGTGGCTGATGCCGACCACCTTGCAACCGTGCTCCTGCTCGAGGTGACGCTCGATGGATTCCCCTGCTGCCTCAGGGGCCGTAGTCGCGACGACCACCTCTGCTCCCTCGACCGAGCGAGTCGGAGTAGGACGGAACACGGTTCGAACCAGCTCGATCTCGTGCTTGGGCCCCGCCGACCCCTGTGCGGTCTTCCCGTTCGAGCGGAACGAGTCTCGAATGAGGGAGGTTGTGCGGGAGACCTGAGAGAGAGAACCGAACGGCTCTTCGCACATAGTAACGACGACGAAGTCCGCAAGCAACAACCTGTACGGCCCCATGTAGCCGCTCAGGTACTCCTCCGGGATCGACGCGGGGACCACGAGCAGGCTCGCGTCCGCGTGGCACGGCGGGATCGACGAGCCGGACCCCTCGAGGAGGAGGAGGTCGCCGGGGAGGTCGTTCGCGATGGCGATGCCCTGGGCGACGTTCGAGATCTCGACGCCTCCGGCAAGGCCGCCACCGCAGCGCCTGCACCCCACGGTGGGGACGCGCCCCAGCAATGCATCCTCAACGTAATCGGAGGCCGCGTGCTTCCCGGAGTCGGCCATGGCGAGGAGGTCCCGGGGCTCGAGCGCGACCTCGTCGCCGCGCAGCACCTCCGGCTCGGGGGGGCCGCCGCGTCCCATCGCGACGATGACGGAACGGCGTCCGAGCTCGGTCAGCGTCCTGGCGGTGAACCCGGCGACGGCGGTCTTCCCGGTGCGCTTGCCTGTACCGATCAATGCGAGCGACGCCTTCGTGCACAGGCGCGGGCGGGGGGGCGGGGAGAACGAGAAGTCCGCCCCCCGGTATGACACGCCGCGGTAGAGCGCCACGCTGGCGAGCGCGTGTCGCTTCCGGTAGTCGAGGACGGGCTCGTCCGACAGGTCCACGACCTCGTCAACCTGGTGGGCGCTCAGGAAGCGGTCGAGCTCGGCGCGCGCGTCCTCGCCCAGGACCACCTCCACGTCGCCGTACGCCTGCACGCCCTCCGCCGGGAGCTTCTCGCGGCCCCCGACGAGCAGTGCAGCCACGACCTCGTCCCCGCCTGCGGCGAGCTCTTCGAGAGCGGACTCCACCACGGGCGGATAGTGCTCCCCGTCCACGACGGCGAGATAACGCATGGCGATACCTCCGGAAATAGATGAGTAGGCCGGCGCGACAGGCTTACGGAACGTCCCCCTGGGGTAACCCTATGTGACCAGAGAACGCTCGTTCGGAGGTCAATCATGTTCGGTCGCAGCAGATCCGAGTCCCCCGCCACCACCCGCCACGACACCAGGAGGTCCGCTCCGCTCGCCGCCCGCGGCGGCGTGTCATTCGGGGCGATCCTCACCGGCGTCGTCGTCGCCTTCGGCGCGATGTTCGTCCTCACCGCGGTGATCTCCGGGATCCTCGTCGCCCTCGGCCTGAGCGAGAACCTGACGCCGGGAGAGCAGGCCGACGTCGGGATCGCGACGGGGATCGGCCTGGTCGCGGCCCAGTTCCTCTCCTACATGTGGGGCGGGTACGCGGCCGGACGCATGAGCCGCGGTGCCGGCGCGGCCAACGGCGCGCTGGTCGCTCTGCTCGCGCTCGTGGTCGGCGTGGCCGTCGGCGCGATCGCGGCCGGGATCGGAGCGACGGAAGACGTCAGGACGCCGTTCAACTCGAGCCAGCTCCCCGCGGACGGAGAGGTCCTCCGGTGGGGGGCCGGGCTCGCCGTCGGAGCGCTTGCCGCGATGTTCCTGGGCGGGATCCTCGGGGGCTCGATGGGCTCCCGCTGGCACACGAAGCTCGAGCGGCGAACGGTGCAGGAGCACGAGGGGGCCGCGCCCGCGGCCCCCGCGGCGACACGTGACGGTGCCGACCGGCGGGAGGGCTCGGGGGCCGAGACGATCGACCTCCGCCACAGAGACGACGAGAGGGTTACGACCACTGGCCGGAGGGAATAGACGTAGCGAGCGGATCCAAACCCGCACCGGGAGCGTCTGTGCCGGCCGGTCCTCCGAGGGGGAGGCCCGGTTAGAGGAGACGCTCCCGCTGCGCGTCTGGGCTTCTTTTTGGGAACGGATCGGACGATTCGGGCGTCCCGGACGTCGAATGACCGCTCCCGGCCGCCCCCGCAGGATTGCGTCCCCGGCTGGATAACCTAGGTCTCGTGCGCAAGCTCTCTCTCCTAGTCGCAGCCGCCGCCACGGCGCTCCTTCCGTCCGCCCACGCGGGGACGGGAACGTCGCTGCCTGCGCTGCCTCCGATCGGCGCCGCCGAAGCTCCCCTGTTCGCCGCCGGCGGCACCCCGGTCTCGAACGGGATCTTCTTCCCGGGCACGGCCCTGTGCGCGGACGAGGACTGCTACGGAGAGCCGTACGAGATCGCCCGCGGCACCGACATCCGCTTCTACAACCTCGACCACGCGGCCGTCGCGAACAGCCACCGGATCGTCTCGAAGGACACGAAGAAGCGGAGCCAGGCCCCCCTGTTCCAGTCCGACAACGTCTCGGGGCCCGGCAGCACGCTGATGAAGACGTCGCACCTGAAGCCGGGTGTCTACGAGTACTTCTGCACGGTCCACTTCGGCATGCAGGGCCGGCTCTCGATCACCGAGTAGACGTCAGGGGTGTGACTTCGCCCCCTCCGGCTCCCAGTCGCTGACGAAGACCCGCCACCCCGAACGCCGCTCCCTGCACACGCGCCTGACCTGCTCCGCGCGGGTCGCCGACTCGGGCCGCGGCACGACCACGAGCAGCGACGGGCCGGCCCCCGCGAGCGCGACCGGGAGCCCCGCCGCCTGGATCTCCTCGTACACCGCGGCCGTCTCCGGCATCAGCTTGAGGCGGTGCGGCTCGTGGAGGCGGTCGTTCATCGCGTCGGCGAGCACGTCCGCCCCCGCACCCGCGGACATCGCCGCGACCAGGAGGGCCGCGCGCGATGCGGTGAACTGCGCGTCCCCGAAGTCGACCTGGCTCGGCAACGCCTTGCGGGCCTCCGCCGTCGAGAAGCCTTCCGCGGGAACCGCGACGATCGGCACCAAGCGGTCGCTCGGCTCGACGCGGAAGTAGCGGATGTCGCCCTCGGCCTCGCCGCGGTAGCAGACGACCAGGCCCCCGATCAGCGCGGGCATGACGTTGTCTGCATGCCCCTCGATCGCGGTGGCGAGCTGGATCATCTCGATCTGCGGGACGGTGCGGCCGGTGACCGCGCGCGCGGCGAAGAGCCCGCCGACCGTCGCCGCGGCGGACGATCCCAGCCCCGCCCCCAGCGGGATGGGGTTGCGCACGCGCACCGAGAAGCCCGACGGCCGCCGGCCGACGTGGTCGAAGAACGCGTTCATCGAACGGATCACGAGGTTCGACTCGTCCGCGGGGAGCGTGTCGGCCCCCTCCCCCTCGACGAGGATCTCGACGGAGTCGCGGCGCGGCTCGATCTCGATCTCGAGGTGCATGCGGATCGCCGCGCCCAGGGAGTCGTACCCCGGGCCGAGGTTCGCGACGGTGGCAGGAACGCGGACCTTTACCGCAGCAGGCATCTGCTCAGCCCTTTCTCTCTCGCGGGTCGCGCATCATGCCAGATCGAGCTCGGCGAGAATCGGCTCGATCGCAGGTGCGACCTTCTTCGGGACCGGCGCCCCCGCGATCGCCCAGTCGGGGTCCTTCAGCCCGTGGCCGGTGAGCACGCACGCGACCACGGCCCCGCGGTCGACCTCGCCGCGCCCCGCCATCTGCCGCAGGCCCGCGACCGACGCCGCGGACGCGAGCTCGACGAACACGCCCTCGCGCGCGAGGTCGCGGTACGTCTCGAGGATCTCCTTGTCCCTCACCGACCGGATCGCCCCGCCGGACGCGCCGGCGGCCTCCTCGGCCCCCTCCCACGACGCCGGATTGCCGATCCTGATCGCGGTCGCGATCGTCACCGGGTCCTCGACCGCATGTCCCTTCACGATCGGGCTCGCGCCCTCCGCCTGGAACCCGTGCATGCGCGGCAGGGCCTCGCACCATCCGGCCGCGGCCGCCTCGCGATAGCCCCTCCAGTACGCCGTGATGTTGCCGGCGTTGCCGACCGGCATCACGTGGAGGTCGGGCGCACGGCCGAGGGCCTCGACGATCTCGAACGCGCCGGTCTTCTGACCCTCTATCCGGAACGGGTTCACCGAGTTCACGAGCGTTACCGGCCACCGTTCCGCCATCTCCCGCGTCAGCGTCAGCGCCTGGTCGAAGTTGCCGTCGATCTCGAGGACGCGCGCGCCGTGGATCAGTGCCTGCGCGAGCTTCCCGAGCGCGACGTTCCCGCTGGGGATCAACACCGCGCACGTCATCCCCGCTCGCCCCGCGTACGCCGCCGCGGACGCGCTGGTGTTGCCGGTCGACGCGCACACGACGGCGGACGAGCCCTCCTCGAGCGCCTTCGAGATCGCGAGCGTCATCCCGCGGTCCTTGAAGGAGCCGGTGGGGTTCAGGCCCTCGTACTTCAGCCACACCTCCGCCCCCGTCTCCTCCGAGAGGCGCTCGGAGTGCACGAGCGGGGTCCCCCCCTCGCCGAGCGTCACGACCGGCGTCGCGTCGGACACCGGCAGGTGCTCCCGCCAGCGCGCGATGATCCCGCGCCGGCCCTCGACCGCGAGCGAACGCGTCATCGTTCGTAGGCCCCTTCCACGCGGATCGTCGACCGCACGTCCTTCACCGCGTCGAGCCCGGCCAGGTCGCGGAACGTCGCCTGATGACGGCCTTCGGTAGACGTGTGCGTGATGAGGACGAGCGTCGCCTCGTCACCGGACCCTTCCTGCCGCACGCTCGCGATCGACACGTCGTGGTGGGCGAAGACGCCCGCGACCGATGCGAGGACGCCGGACTGGTCGAGGACCGACAGCACGAGGTAGTACCGGACGGAGGCCTCCTCGGGGGGGCGGACGCGGGCGTCGTTCTCGAAGTACGTCCACGTGTGCGCGGGCGCGCCGGCGGCGAGCGATCGGGCGAGCTCGACGACGTCGCCGACGACCGCGGACGCGGTCGGCCCGCCGCCGGCGCCGCGCCCGAGCAGCATGAGCTCCCCCACGTGCTCGCCCTCGACGAACACCGCGTTGAAGACGTCGCGCACCGACGCGAGCGGGTGCGTCTTCGGGAGCATCGCGGGGTGGACCCGCGCCGCCACCTGGCCGTCTTCGATCTCGGCGACCGCGAGCAGCTTCACCTCGTAGCCGAGGTCGTGGGCCGCGGCGACGTCGTCGGCGGTCACGCCGGTGATCCCCTGTCTCTGGACGTCCGAGGCGCGGACGCGCGCTCCGAACGCGAGCGACGCCAGGATCGCGAGCTTCGAGGCCGCGTCGTACCCCTCCACGTCCGCCGTCGGGTCGGCCTCCGCGTAGCCCAGCGCGGTGGCCTCCGCGAGCGCGTCGGCGAACGACATGCCCTCCTCGCTCATGCGCGTGAGGATGAAGTTCGTCGTGCCGTTGACGATCCCCATCACGCGCACGAGCCGGTCGCCCGCGAGCGACTCCTTGATCGGCCTCACCACCGGGATACCGCCGCCCACCGACGCCTCGAAGAGGAGCTCGGCGCCGTTCGCAGCCGCCGTTCGAAGCAGCTCGCGCCCGTGCGCCGCGACCAGCTCCTTGTTCGCGGTCACGACGTGCTTGCCGGAGGCGAGCGCCTCGAGGACGAGGTCGCGTGCGGGGTCGATCCCGCCGATGGTCTCGATCACGAGGTGGATCGACGGGTCCTTCACGACCTCCCACGGGTCGGTCGTGAGGGCGTCGTCGGGGAGGTCCACGGAGCGCGCCTTCGACGGCGACCGCACCGCGACCTTCGCGAGGTGGAGCTCGGCCCCCGCACGCCGCGCCAGCTCCGCGGCGTCCTGGACGAGGATCGACGCGGTGGCGCCTCCGACCACCCCGAGCCCGAGGAGGCCGATCCGGATCGGGCCTTCCAGGGGTGGCCGCGTCATGAGGGGAAGTTACCAACCCGCGCCCGTAGGCCCGCGTCCGGGCAGGTAAACGGACATTCGGGTCGAACCCCCTCGGCAGGGCCGGGCGGCCGGGACGCGACCTTCTGGAGGGTGCACACCATGCGGATCACCACTGGCAAGCGGCGGCTCATTGCGGTGATGGCGGTGCCCGCCCTTCTTGCGGCAGCACTCTTTCAGCTGGCGGCCGAGGCGGCCGCCCCCCAAGACGGGCAGAAGGGCTCCGGGGGGGCCGCGGTCGCGCACCGTGCCGGCGGCAAGGTCGTCACTGCGCCGAACGCGCCCGACGGCCGGATCTATAAGGTCGCCGAGCAGGCGATCGAGCCGACGATCGGCATCACGAAGAAGGGCGACGTCTTCTACACGGCCTCCTCGGGGGTCACCGGCGTCGACGTCCTCCGGTCCTCCGACAACGGCGCCACGTGGGAGAACACGTCGCCGACGACGCCGGCCGGGCAGAAGACCCACCCGCTCACGCTCGACCCGTACATCTACGTGGACGAGTCGACCGGGCGCATCTTCAACATCGACCTCTACGTCGCGTGCTCGAACCTCTCGTTCAGCGACGACAACGGCGAGACCTGGACGACGAACCCGCTCGCGTGCGGCCGTCCGGTGAACGACCACCAGACGCTGTTCTCCGGCCCCCCGGCAGTCAGCCCCACGACCGTGTTCCCCGAGATCGTCTACTACTGCTGGAACGACTTCGGGGCCGGGTCCTCGTGCTCGAAGTCGCTCGACGGAGGCATCTCGTGGACGCCGACCGGGTCGCCCGCGTTCGCCGGCTACGACACGAACAACGAGGAGCAGCCGCTCGACGACTGCGGCGGGTTCCACGGGCACGGTGTGGTCGGGCCGGACGGCACCGTCTACCTCCCGAAGGAGTACTGCGGGCAGCCGTGGCTGGGGATCAGCAAGGACGAAGGCGCTACGTGGACGCGCGTGCAGGTCGCCGACAACACCACCGAGCGGCTCGGCTCGGACACGTCCGTCGCCGTCGACGCCAAGGGCAATCTCTACTACGTGTACGAGACGCAGAACCAGAAGCTCTTCCTCGTGACGTCGAAGGACGGCGAGCGGTGGAGCAAGCCGAAGATGGTGGGCGCCCCCGGCGTCAAGGAGGTCACGCTGCCGACGGTCGACGCCGGCGATCCCGGCAAGATCGCGATCGCGTACATGGGTAGCGAGAACTCGAAGTTCGCGCAGTGCAAGCCGGACTGCGAGGACTCCGACTACAACGGCGTGAAGTGGAACGGGTACATCACGATGACGACGAACGCGTTGTCCGGCGACCCGCTCTTCTACAGCGGCACCGTCAACGCGAAGTCGGACCCGCTCTACATCGGACGATGTGACTTCTCGAACCGCTGCAGCCCGATCCTCGACTTCATCGACGTGGAGATCGCGCCGGACGGCACGCCGTGGGGCGCGTTCGTCGACCCGTGCGGGCTGGTGTGCAAGTCGGCGGGCACGAACGACGGGAGCCTCGCGGTCGCCGGGCGCCTCGTCGGCGGTCCCCGGCTGCGCTAGCGCTTCGCGAGGCGCCTCAGCAGCCAGCCGCCGCCGGCTTCGATCAGCTCCGCGGTAGCGAGCCCGGCGCGGGCGCCGGTGCGGTCGACGTGGGCCGTCGGGACCTTGCCGCGCGGGTGGCCGACCCACAGCGCGCCGCCCGGCGCGACCATCCCTGCAAACGCGGGGACGCGCCGCTCGATGTTCTCGAGCTCGTCCGAGAAGTAGACGATCACGTCGAGCGGGCGAGACGCACGCTCGAGGACCTCCACCCCCCGCGGCAGCGGCTTGACGACGTCCCAGAAGTCGGGGGGCTCGTTGACGACCGCGATCGCGTGGCCCTCCTTGATCCCCAGCCGCCTCGCCAGCTCCATCCCGCGATCATCTCGCGATCTCCTAGAGTCGTCATATGCCCGAGCTGCCCGAGCTCCAAGCGGTGGCCGAGCGCCTGACGAGCGCCTTCGGCGGGAGAGCCCTCAGGCGGGTCGACGCGTTCCAGTTCTCGGCGCTGAAGACCGTCGACCCCTCCCCCGCCGAGCTCGCCGGAGAGACGCTCGAGGGCGTCGGCCGCCGCGGGAAGTACCTCGTGTTCGACTTCGGGCCGCGGCGCGTGCTCGTCCACCTGTCGCAGGGTGGTCGGCTCGACTTCGAGGACCCGCCGAAGGCGACGAAACCGCGCGGCGCCGTCGCCCGGTTCGTCTTCGAGGACGGGCCCTCGCTGCTCGTCAAGGAGTTCGGCACCGAGCGGAAGGCCGCGTGGTGGGTGCTGGGGGCGGGAGATCGCGGGCCGACCGAAGGGCTGGGGCCGGAACCGTTCGACGAGGCCTTCGCCGCGGTGGTCGCCGAGGCCGCCGACCGCCGGCAGCTCCACACCTGGCTGCGCGACCAGAAGGTCGTCGCGGGGATCGGACGGGGCTTCGCCGACGACATCCTGCACACGGCGCGCCTCTCGCCGTTGCGGAAGGTCGCGACGCTCGACGCCGGCGAGCGTGCGGTGCTGCTGGAGTCGGTCCGGACGGTCCTCACAGAGGCCACCGAACGCGAGCGCAGCCGGAGCGGCGGCCTTCCGACGAAGATGGGCGACCGCTTCACGATCCACAACGGTTTCGGGAAGCCGTGCCCGCGTTGCGGCGACGCGCTCCAGCACGTCGTCTACGAGTCGCGCGAGGTCGTCTACTGCCCCCGCTGCCAGACCGGTGGGAAGCTCCTCGCAGACAGGGTGCTGTCTCAGTTCCTCAAGTAGACGCCGAGCCGAGGCTGCGGTCGAGGCGCAGCAGGTCGTCGTACGTCTCGCGCCGGACGATCTCGCGCGCCCGTCCTCGATCGACGAGCACTATCGGGGGCCGCGGGAGGCGGTTGTAGTTGGACGCCATCGAGTACGTGTACGCGCCGGTCGCCGGCAGGCACAGGAGGTCTCCCGCCGCGACGTCCGACGGGAGCCGCACGTCCTTTACGAGGACGTCGCCGGACTCGCAGAGCTTTCCCGCTACCGAGCACCACAGGTCGGCGGGGTCGTTCATGCGGTTCGCGAGCGCGGCCTCGTACGTCGCGCCGTACAGCGCGTAGCGCGGGTTGTCGCTCATCCCGCCGTCCACCGAGACGTAGACGCGGTCGTGCTGGTCCTCGCCGCCGCGAGCGCGCGGGATCCGCTTCACCGTCCCGACCCGGTAGACGGTGACGCCGGCCGGGCCCGATATCGCGCGCCCCGGCTCGAAGAGGATCTCGGGGACGGCGAGGCCGCGGCCGTCGAATGCTTCCCGTGCCACGCCCGCGATGGCGGTGACGAGCGCTCCTGGGTCGGGGGCCTCGTCGGCCCGTGTGTACGCGATGCCGAGGCCCCCGCCGAGATCGAGCTCGCGGACCTCGAGCCCGAGCCCGACCCGAGCGTCCGCGGCGAGGGCCGCGAGCCGCGCGGCCGCGAGCTCGAACGCCTCCATCTCGAAGATCTGCGACCCGATGTGAGCGTGCAGCCCGGCCACGTCGAGGCCCGCCTCCACCGCCCGGCGCAGGCCGTCGAGCGCGATCCCGTCCGCGAGCGTGAACCCGAACTTCGAGTCCTCGTGTCCCGTCTGCACGTACTCGTGCGTGTGCGCCTCGACGCCGGGCGTCACTCGCAGGAGGACCTTCTTCGCCCAGCCGAGATGCTCGAGCCGGCCCAGCTCCTCGAGGGAGTCCGCGACCACGCGTCCCACTCCCGCCTCGGCAGCCATGGCGAGCTCGGCCTCGGACTTGTTGTTCCCGTGGAACACCACGCGTTCCGGCGAGAACCCGGCCGCCCACGCGGTCGCCATCTCTCCGCCGGAGCAGACGTCGAGGCCGAGGCCGAGGTCCCGCAGGACCTCGCACACGGCGACGCAGCACAAGGCCTTCCCCGCGTAGATGACGTTGGCGGGCCCGACGACGGAGGAGAACGCCGCGGCGCGGCCCTCCAGCGTCGCGCGGTCGAGGACGACGACCGGTGTCCCGAAGCGCTCGGCAAGGTCCGAGACGTCGCACCCGCCGACCACGAGGTGGCCGTCGGTCGAGACCTCGGCGGTGTCCGGGAAGATGCTGAGCGTCATCAGGGGAGGCGTTCGAGCTTGCCCGACAGGATCAGCTCGCAGCGGCCGCCGACGCGCACCGACGTCTCTCCGGCCGACACGTTCATCCGCGACGGGCGGCCCATCTCGACGCCCTGGTCGACGTGCAGCTCGATGGGGCCGACGCGGTCGGCGAGGTAGACGCCGAGACACGCGGCGGCCGAACCGGTCGCCGGGTCCTCGTCGATGCCGGTCGACGGGAACAGCCCGCGGGCCCGGACGCGCCCGGCCCCCACCGCGGTGAAGCAATAGACGCCGAACGGGCTCAGCTCGGCGAGCGCCGACGCGTCGACCTGCACGCGCGCGAGCGCGTCGACGTCGCGCACCGGGACGATGAAGTGCTCGAGACCTGCGTCCGCCAGGGCCGGACGCAGGACGCCGGGGCGCCCGAGCTCGTACGCCTCCAGCGTCACGTCCCGCTCGTCCAGCCGCAGGGCGCGCGCGATCTTGTGATGGGCGCGCTCGTCCCTGCTCGCCATGTCTGCCGCCGCCGCCCCGCTCCTCTCGAACTGCAATGTGTCGCCCGTTAGCGTCACCGGCGTCTCTCCGGCCGGCGAACGCTGCACGAACGAATCGCCCTGCAGGCGTCCGAGGTGGCGCAGTGCCCACGCGGTCCCGATCGTCGGATGCCCCGCGAACCCGAGCTCCTCGCGCGGCGTGAAGATGCGGACGTCGTAGGAGTCGCCGTCACCACCCGTCACGAACGTCGACTCCGAGAGGTTCAGCGTCTGCGCGATCGCCTGCATCTGCACGGGGTCGAGCTCGCCCGCGTCGGGGAAGACGGCAAGAGGGTTCCCGCCGCGGAAAGGGTCCTCACCGGCGAAGACCGAGACCATCACGAGCTCCATGGAAGCCAGTATCACGCGCCGGGGGGACGCACGCGTTTAGCCGCGCGCCGCGCGGGTAGTCGCGCCGTGAGGAGGTCCGATCGATGAGACGTACGGCTCTGATGGCGATCCCGGCGTTGCTGGTCGCCGCGGCTCCGGCAGGGAGCGCGCCGGCGGCTCCTGCATGCAGAGGCGAGGCCGCCACGATCACCGGCACCTCCGGCGACGACACGATCGAGGGGACGCACGGGCGGGACGTGATCGCGGGTCTCGCCGGCCACGACGAGATCGACGGCCTGAGCGGCGACGACCTCGTGTGTGGTGGCGCAGGAGAGGACCTGATCTCCGGCGGTGTGGGCGACGACGTGCTGAGCGGCGACGGCGGCAACGACTTCCTCGACGCCGACAACGGTGCGGACCTTCTCTACGGAGGCCCCGGGAAGGACGGGCTTCGAGGAGGTGAGCTCGACGTCCTGCGCGGCGGGGACGACGACGACCTGCTCATCGGCTGGTACAGCGACGACACGATGTTCGGCGGGCCCGGGAACGACGAGTTCCGCGGGCGCCGGGGCGACGACACGATGTACGGCGGCCCGGGAGACGACTTCTTCAAGATGGACGTCCGCTTCGGCCTCGACACGATCTTCGGCGGAGAGGGGAACGACGAGATCCAGGGCGGAGCCGACCGCGACACGATCGACGGGGGGCCGGGCGACGACCTTCTGCGCGGGATGGCCGGCCCCGACCGCGTGCGCGGTGGCGACGGCCACGACATCGTCCGCGTCGGCGAGGGCGACGACCGCGCGGCCGGCGACGCCGGCGACGACACGCTCAAGGGAGGCGTGGGCCAGGACAGGCTCGACGGCGGCGAGGGAACCGACGAGTGCCTGGACGGTGAAGAGGTCGAGGGGTGTGAGAGCGAGGGCTAGCGCGGCCGGCGCGGCGATCGCTCAGGTATCACCGGAGTCATCCGCGCGCACCTCCGGCGCGCGGACGCGGTACTTCCCCCTCTTGTCCGGACGATGCCGACGTCGCCGGTCTGCGCGCTGGCCGACCCGGGGGCCCTACATGCGTTCGGGGGCCGAGACGCCCACGAGGTCCAGCGCGTCTGCGATCACGCACCTCGTAGCGACGCACAGCGCAAGGCGGGCCGCGGTGAGCTCCCCGTCGTCGGTCATGACCTTGCAGTCCCGGTAGAAGGACGAGAAGTCCGACGCGAGCTCCTCGACGTAGCGCGTGACCTTCTGAGGAGCGCGCTGCGCGGCCGCCTCCGCGACCACCTCCTCGAACGACGCGAGCTTGCGCATCAGCGTGTCCTCGCTCGGATGCTCGAGCCGCGCGAGCGGGGCGGACGGCACGTCCGCCGTCTGCCCGCCTTCCGCGGCCCTGCGCAGGATCGAGCAGATCCGCGCGTGCGCGTACTGCACGTAGTAGACGGGGTTCTCCGGAGCCTGCTCCCGCGCCGCCTCGATGTCGAAGTGAAGCGGTGCGTCGATCCCGCGGGTGAGGAAGGTGTACCGGGCCGCGTCCACCCCCACCTGCGCGACCAGGTCGTCGAGCGTGACGAAGACCCCCGCCCGCTTCGAGCCCTTCACGGCCTGGCCCTCGGCCGAGATCGTCACGACCTGCACGAGCCTGACCTCGACGTTCCCGCGGTCGTGCCCGAGGGCCTCCGCCATACCTTTCAGACGCGTGACCGTGCCGTGGTGGTCGGCGCCCCAGAGGTAGATCAGGTGCTCGAACCCGCGGCCGAACTTGTCCCTCAGGTACGCGGCATCCGCGGCCAGATAAGTCGTGATGCCGTTCGCGCGCACGAGCACGCGGTCCTTGTCGTCGCCGAACTTCGTAGAGAGGAACCACAGCGCGCCGTCCCGCTCCTCCGCGAGGCCCTTCTCCTGCAGCTCGTCGAGCGTCGATGAGACCCGGCCCGACTCGTGCAGGGTCCTCTCCGAGAACCACACGTCGTAGTGGGTGCCGAAGTTCTCGAGGGACACCCGCATCTCCTGTTGCATCCGCAGCAGGCCCATGTCGCGGAGAACCGCCGCCCGCTCCTCCGGGTCCGCCTCCACCAGGCGATCGCCGAGCTCGGCGGCGAACTCGCTCGCGAGGTCCGCGACGTAGTCGCCCCTGTAGCCCTCCTCGGGGATCTCCGCGGAGACCCCGAAGTGCCGGAGGTAGTGGGTCGCGATCGACTCGCCGAAGAGCAGAAGCTGCCGTCCGTGGTCGTTCAGGTAGAACTCGCGCGTGACCTGATGCCCCGTCGCCTCGAGCAGGCGCGCGATCGCGTCGCCGACGGCAGCGTGCCGGCCGCTCACGACGTTGACCGGGCCGGTCGGGTTCGCGGAGACGAACTCGACGTTGACCTTCTTGCCGCCGGCCGCGTCGCTGCGCCCGTACCGCGCCGCGGGATCGGCGGCGCGCCGCACGACGTCGTGGAGCCACTCCGGTGAGAGGTGGAAGTTAAGGAAGCCGGGGCCGGCCACCTCGACCTTCGTCACGAACTCCGAGGCCGGGATGCGTTCGACGATCGATTGCGCGAGCTCACGCGGGTTCGCGTTTCGCTCTTTTGCCGCTGCCAGGGCGACGTTCGTGGACCAGTCACCGTGCTCGCGCCGGCGCGGGCGTTCGAAGTGGATCCTGTCCTTCCACGTCTCGTCGGGGGCCCCGTCCGCGGCCAGCGCCGCCGACAAGAGCTCGGCCAGGTGGTCGGCGATCACGCCCAGCTCACCCGACGAGCCGCTCGACGACGTCCAGGAGGTCGTTGGGATCGAACGGCTTCGTGAGGTACTCGGACACGCCGAAGCTCTTGCCCTTCTCGATGTCGGACTGCTGGGCCTTCGCCGAGAGGAACACGACCGGGATCGGCTCGGTCGAGGGCTGGGCCTTCAGCTTCTGGCACGTCTGGTACCCGTCGAGGCGCGGCATCATGATGTCGAGGATCACGAGGTCGGGGAGCTCCCGGGTCGCGATCTCGAACGCCTCCTCCCCGTGGTGCGCCGTCAGGACCTCGTATCCCTCCAGCTCCAGGTTGACCTCGAGCAGGCGCAGGATGACGGGATCGTCGTCGCAGATGAGGACGCGTTTCGTCGCATTAGGCATGGGAGGGCTGAGCCTATCGTGGGGGCCGCGGGGGCCCTGCTCGTGATGTTCTAAGGTGGCCGCACCAGGGCCCCCGTAGCTCAGGGGATAGAGCACGCGCCTCCGGAGCGCGGTGCGCAGGTTCGAATCCTGCCGGGGGCACCAAACACATCTGTGCACCGTCCAGGTTAAACGGCGTGTTTGTCGGATTCGACCCGAGGACGGCAACGGAGTCCCAACTGGCTGGAGCCCGGAGGAGGACCCCGGGTGGACTCAATCGAGAGCTGCATCGGATCGTTGCCGATGATGAGACACTCCTCTCTCGAAGACCCCCTACATTCGCGTTGGCGCCTCTCTACTAGAGTTCGGACGAAGCCGAACAGGACGGTCCCGATCGAGAGGAGACCTGATGGCTTTGGAGGTTGTCCAGGGACAGAGTCGCGATCGGCTGGCGGCGACATCGCTCGCTCGGACGCTCGCAGGGACCCTCACACGCGGCACCCTCTATCTCGGGTATCCGGTGCTTGCCACTGCCGATGAGAAGGTAGTAGTGGACGCCCTTTTGGTGAGCCCTGACCACGGGCTGGTGGCTTTCCTGATAGCCGACGCCCTTCCAGTCGGCGAGAACGAGTGGGACGAGATTGTTGAAGCGCAGGACCGCCTCTTCGCGGTTCTTGAGAGCAGCCTTCGTCGACACGACACTCTCAGGCGGGGCCGATATCTCGCCATAGATCCTCAGACGGGGACCGTCTTCGGTAGTCAGCCCACGGGGAAGCCTCAGGATGTGGAAGGCTTCTACGGTTCCTTGGAACAGGTTGTTGACTGGATCGCATCCCTCCCCCCGATCGACCCAGAACGAGAGCGCGCGCTCCAAGCGGCTCTGCAGCGAGTAACGACGATCAAACCGCGCAAGACGCGCCAGTCCGTGCAACGGACCGATTCTCGCGGAGCGGTTCTTAGGGAGATCGAGAGAAGTATCGCCAATCTCGACCAATGGCAGAAGGCGGCGGCAATTGAGAGTCCGGAAGGCCCACAGCGGATTCGAGGGTTGGCAGGCTCGGGGAAGACTGTTGTCCTTGCACTAAAGGCAGCTTACTGGCACACGCAGCATCCGGAATGGAAGATCGCCCTGACATTCCACACGCGTGCGCTGTATCAGCAGCTTGACGACCTTGTCACCCGCTTCACGTTCGAGCACAGCAGCGATAAACCCGATCCAAGCCGGCTTCGAATCATTCATGCATGGGGATCGAGGAATCGTCCCGGTGTCTACAGCATGATTGCTGCTGCTCTTGACTCGACACCCAGGGACTGGGCGTATGCCCGCAATACATATGGCTTCGACAATGCCTTCCAAGGCGTTTGTCAAGAATTGCTGAGAATCGCCAACGCGCGGGATACTGCGCCGATTTTCGACGCGGTCCTCATCGATGAGGCCCAAGACCTTCCATCCGAGTTCTTTCAGCTCGTCTATCGGTTCACGAAGAATCCGAAGCGGATCGTCTGGGCATACGACGAACTTCAGCGCCTGTCGGAGGCTGCAATGCCCGACACCGCGGAATTATTCGGAACGGGTCCTAACGATGAACCTCTCGTTAGCCTTGAGGCACCGCCAGACGGGCCGCGTAGAGATATTGTTCTCCCCGTGTGTTATCGCAACACTCCCTGGGCCCTCGCGGCGGCGCACGCCGTCGGGCTGGGCATCTATAGGGAGAATGGGCCGCTGCAGCACCCCGATGATCCGAAGGTCTGGAAGGACATCGGCTACAGCGTTGTCCACGGAAGGTTGGAAACCGGAGAACACGTTGTACTCGAGCGAGCGGGTGACAGCTACCCCGCCTACTTCACGAACTTGATCGACCGGGATGACGCGGTCATTTTGCAGGTCTTCGAAGATGAGCAACGCCAGGACGAATGGGTTGCAGACGAGATAGTCCGCAACATCGGTGCCGACGAACTCGATCCGGATGACATCCTCATCGTGCTTCCGGACGTCCGGCGGGCGAGAGAGCGTGCACCTCGACTCATCCGCCTCCTGTCGCAGCACGGAATCCAAGCGCACCTCGCCGGAGTGAACTCGAGCGTTGACGAGATCTTCATACCTGGCTCTATCGCCATCGCGCACATCCATAGGGCAAAAGGAAACGAGGCGCCGATCGTCTATGCCATGGATGCACAGTATTGCGCGCGCGGCTTCAACGCAGTCACTCGTCGTAATACGCTATTCACTGCGATCACTCGGAGCCGCGCGTGGGTACGCGTGACTGGCTGGGGGGACCAGGCATCGGTCATCGGGGCCGAGATAAGGAAGGTCAAGGAACTTCAATACAAGCTGGATTTCACGATCCCCACTCCCGAACAGCTTGCGACACTCCGGCACTTGCACAGGGAAAAGCCCGCCGAGGCAGAGGTAGTGATCAAGAGAACCGCAGACAGCCTGACGACATTCTTTGAGGCGCTCGAACGCGGTGACGTCGACATGGCCGATTTGCCTCCGGCAATCCGGACTCGACTCGCGGCCCGAATCCATGAAGAGTCCATCGAGGATGAGAGCCAGAGCGATTCGTGACGATGTCCAAAATGCCCTTGACTTCCTGCAGGAAGCCGAGCTAGCGCTCTACACCAATCCCGTACTTCTGCGACCCACGCACGTGAGCTGGCACGCCCTTCCGTCCGCCGGGCCGCTTCTTGGCGACTATGGGTTCACAACGGTAGGTCAATATCTGACGTGGGTGCGCGAGGGCGCGTATTCGGCGGTTCTCCGAGACGCAAGTCTTCTGCAACTCAGCTTCGATGTGGATGAGGATCTAGTGGTGGGGCACAGACTCGCGTACGTGCCGTGTCCCGTTGTTGTGGACGAGACGTTGCTTGCCGAAGGAGAACCAGTTGAGGAGGTCGTGTTGCTTCACCTCGATGACGGTAACGGGGAGGAACTGACGCTCCGCTCACCGGTACGGTTCGACTACGACCAGTCTGCCGCGCATGTGGACCACCCAGCCGCACACTTCAGCATCAACAGTCCTGAGTGCCGGGTCGCTTGTGTGGCACCCGTTCACCCTTACCGATTCATCGACTTTGTGTTTCGCCATTTCTACCCTGTCTTTCGCGGAGTGCATGACCGCTGGTTTGATTCTGCCGGGCGGCGCAACCTCGGTGGGCGCGTGATAACCGAGGAGGATCGAAGTGGAGTCCATCTCATGTGGCCCATCGAGTAAGGACGTTCCGCGAGGCTCGAGAGGAATAGCAATCCGTACCATGCAGTACCGACACTGACCGGCACGGTGGCGTCGGCTAGTTTGCGGCGCGCTGCTCCCGATGTGCAGGATCGCCGCTTCGTCCCAATCATGTGTCCGATCTGCTGAACCTGCGACCGGACATGCCACGGGTCGCCAGGACGCGGTTAGGGGCTATCGCTCGCTTTTCCCCGCCTCGATGATCTACCGACTAAGACACCCCGACTCAGCCTTGAAAGAAGTGGATTCAGCTCCTGATTTCAAAGTATTTTTATACTAGTATTTTTTTATGATCCCAGGTCGCAAACCGCACAGCGCCGAAACTCGGGAACGCGGTCGACAGCTAGCCGACATGCTGAGGAAGCAACGAGAGAAGCACGGAAAGAGCGCTCAGGATCTGGCTGCCGCTTCAGGCGTTTCTCTCGAGGCAATCCGGAAGCTTGAGCGCTATGAGACCGCGCACCCAGGTTTCTTCACGGTCGCTGATCTTGCGAAGGCCCTCAAACTCGATCTAGCGAAGCTCGAACGCGGTCAGCGGAAGACGCGATGAACGACGCCACAATCTTCGGTTTCGAAGGGATGGTACTGACCTCGGCTCGTCTTTACGGCAGGCAAGTTGACATTGTCTTCAGGCTTCACAGTGCTGAGATCGATCGCCGAAGCAGCGCCGGCATCGGAGCCTTGCTGGATAGAGACCTCATGGAAGCCGTGGCCTCGCTGCCTCATGGAATTGCTGTGCCTTGGCGCTCAATAAATCCTGTTGTTCATCCATTCCTCGATCAAGCGCCAGAGGTCGTCTTGCGCAGGAACGCGACTCACGTCGAGCGCCTTTACGTTCCTCCTCTCCGCGTAGTCGGAGTTCTCAAGCGAACTCGTTCCTGGATGCAGGGGTTGGAAGCAATCAGTCTCTTCGCTCCACATGCACTCCGGGGCCTAATCGTCATGGGCGACGGGAGCCTCAGCGAGACGCTCTCGAAAGCCCAGCGAATCGGAGTCGGGATCGCGCACAAGGCTCGAGGAGCCCAAACAACACTCCTCACACACCCGAGCGCACGGTACGTCCGTTCCGGCTCCGCCCAATGGCTATTCAGCGAAGCCGTCTACTGCCAATGGTTGGATCGCTACAAACAGTCCGCCCAAGCCTTCAGCTGACCCGGCGCCTCGAATAACACACCGCTTCGGGCTGCGAGCTCATCGTGTGCCACGACCGCCTCCTGGCAACCTGCGCGCCACGCGTTCCTACGTTTCCTGACTGGCATACCGAGCATCCACTGACCCAGGCGATACCAAGACTCGACCGAGTGGTCATGTGCCTCTGAAACCAACCGCTCATCGGCGAATCTTGTTAGCGATTTCCCCCCGCAGACTGAACAAAGACACCGTAGGAGACCGTTGTCGCTCGCCGCCTGCCCTAGCTTCGAACCCTTGACGTACGTCCATAGCGCCGGCACAAAGACGCTGGGTGTCTTGTCGTCGGGAACTCCGCCACCTTTCAACCCGGGTTGGACGAAGTGTCGAACCGATGTGCCCGTGCCTATGGCACCAGCCTCCGCACCGCACGCCATTGCTCCAAGGGCAGCGAGGTCGGAGCGCAGGAGAGACAATAGTGGGTGGGCGTCGATCAGGTGCACCAGGCCGCGAACGGCTTGATGACTGTCGAGCGGATCATTTCGGTCTCCACAGACCAACGCGATCCGATCAGAAACGGACGCAACAGAGGAGGCAAGCGAATCCAATCCGTCGGTTAGCCAGTACTTCGAGACTGGCAGCACTATCAATGACGGCGTTCGGTGACCGTTTCTGGTCACCGCTTCGCAGAAATCATGACCTTCCTCGAGAACCTTCTCAAGCGCGGCTTGATCACCGTCGGGGACAAAATGAGAGGGGCTGAGAAAAGCAGCGACGTGAAGGCCGGCTTGGCGGGAAATCTCAACATTGTCGGCTCCTATAAGGCTGAGCTGTGTGGAAGGTTCACGCTCGTACCAGGCCGGATCAAAGATCAAATCGATGTCCGAGCCGGATTGCCGTAGAGCATGAGCGACCTTGGCGCCGCTTTTCCCCCGAACGATCACTCCATCGGCCACGCGGGCAAGCCGCTCCGCAGTCTCGACGGCGAGCTTGCCTCCGCCATAGACAAAAATCGATTCAGCAATCTGTCGGTCCTGACGGACTGAAATGGGACTCCTACTCATGAACTCATAGTGGCACGCGGGTCCCAGAATCCTTGGAATTTCAAAGGCTCGATGCGGACGTCGCTACAGGCGGAGGTCCAGGTCGAGAAGGGGACGAGACCGGGCTCGCAGCCCTCCTCGGCAGATAGAAATCAGATAGTTTGCTGTTGTCGGCGTGACCAGGCGGACCGCGGAACCTCCAGGCTGCCGGCATAACCAATCGGCGGCGCGAAACCGCAGGTCGTGCCTGCACAGATGTGCTACCACCCCCGCCGGGGGCACCAAACGCATCTGTGCACGACGCCCCGCTGCGCTGACGCGAATGCCCGCCGGCTGGTGCGTGTTGACGAGGCGAACCGGCGCTACCCCTCTAGTCTGGCTCGCGTGGGATTCCTGACTAAGCTCTTCCTTGGCAACGGCAAGCTCCGCCCTGAGCTGCGCGCCGCGCTGGAGTCGGAGGGGCTTGTACTCATCGAGGAGGGGCTTCGGGGCAGCGTTCACTACCGGCGCTTCAAGGCCCCCGGCAGGCGCCATCACGGCAAGAAGACGGGGGAGCGGCTCGGCCTCGCGATCAGCGAGAAGCGTTTCGTCGTGTACTGCCGTTCCGGGACCGCCGAGCTGATCGACTCACCCTTTTCGGATCCTCGCCTGAGTCTTCTGGACGTATCTCTGCAGGGCGACGACGTGGTGTCGATCCGGATCGACTACGACCGTTTCGACGTGCCGGACGTCTCAGGCGAGATCACCATACGAGCGACGACGCCGAACGCGGTGAGTGTCGTCGAGCAATTGCGGCAGCGCGTGGGGGGTTGACGCATGGGGCGCCTAGCTTCGACGCGCAATGTGCCACCCGGCCGCAAGACACACTTCCTTTACCTGCTTCCAGTTGAAGTGGGCCAAGGGAATCGCATCGTCGGACCCGGCGACCTTCAGATAGCGGTGCACGCCACCCCGCGGGGTGATCCTCGTATAGACGTAGAGGTCTCCCGTTCGGCGAAGCTCTACCGAGTTCGGCTTCCCGCGATGCCACAACGAGATCGCGTCCGGTGAGATCTCGAGCCTCGAAGGGTGCCTGTGAAACGAGATCCATCCGGCGACCGACAAGATGAGCGCCGCGCTCAACAGGATGTCCAGCGCCAAGCGACCTGCACCCGTCTCTGCACCCTGATGCCCTCGCCAGAGCGCGAAGCTAAACGCAATCGTTAGAAAGCCCCAGATGATGTTGACGTTCAAGTTGCTCTGCTCGACGACGATCGGATCGCGCCGTTGCTCTGACATCCCACCCCCCGTGCGCGCCAGTATGGACGAGCGCAGCGCGTTGCGCGAGGCTCGCTCACGTCGAAGCGATGACCCGGTCGGGAGCGAGCATGGAATCGCGTTACCGCCTTATGGCTCAAAAGCTCGAGGAGATGCATCCCGGCTGCGAGCTCGACATACAACCACCGCCCTCAGGGCCTATGTCGGGGACTGTTCGCCAGGCTGGGGGGTCTGGTCTTATCCGCTATACGTTCTCGTCCGACGAGGTGAACCCCTATCTCGAGTTCTACTCGTTCCACCGGATCTGGGGCGATTCGCATGCTCGCATCTACGCCTCTGGCGAGGTCGAACGTCTCGCCGTGTTGGAGACCATGCTCGCGGTGACGGGTGATCCCGTGAAGGATGCCCAACAGCGCGAGCAGCAGGATCAGCGGAATCGAGTCCTGATCGAGGAGCTCGAAGCGGCCGGCCTTCTCTCCGGCGGTCCGGTGCCGAGCTCCTTTGTGATCAATGCCCCCCTGGTCACGGGAGTCATCGAGTCGGAGAAGCCCGACGACGAAGATCGGCCGGCCTAGGAGTCGCGTTTACATGTAGGCCCCGACGCTGGGCTCGAGATCCCCCGCCGCCCTCTCCGGCTCCGGGAGGTCCTCGGCAAGAAGCGTGCGCACCGCGTCGGGATCGAGCTTGGGGTCACCGCGGGTGATACGGAGCGCCTGGCGGCCCATGGCTCGCTCGAAGAGGGTCCTCACGTAGCGAGCGTTCCCGAAGGCGGCGCCGCGCGGCGTCGACCGGAGCAGGCCGGCGACACGGTCCTCGAC